>JAADJD010000033.1 GCA_013150955.1 Calditrichota bacterium | reverse complement strand
TAAACCACAAAACACATTTTCATCCATATATCATCCAATGAATTTCATTATTTTTATTCGTTTTAATTCGTGTAATTCGTAGGCTATTGCATAATCTGGGATAAACCGCGAATCACGCGAATGAAACTAAAACATATCCACAAAATCGCGAATAAACCCTGGAACATATTTTCATCCAGATACAATCCAATGTATTATATTGGTTTTATTTGTGTGAATTCGTGTCATTCGTAGGCGATTGCTTAATCTGGGTTAAAAATTGCAGGGTTCTGTTTGTAGAATTTATCCCTGCTGGATTTTTCGGAAACAATTGTCTAATTTAAATTTCTGTGACAATAACCCATGGCGCCAATCATGTATGCCAAAATTCTACATTACTTGATCTTTTTTCTGTTCTTCCTTGGATCGCCAACAATTTTTGCAGGCGACCAGACGTTTCCGGGCGACAACGCTCCGATTATTCGCTGGAAATCGCAGATTGCCCTGCGCAGTGATGTAATCAAAAAACCATCGTTATTTTCCCGCTTGAAGAATCTGTTAACCGGATCTCCTCAGCAGATATTTATCCGCCCGTCTTCTTTAATCAAAGATTCCATGAATAACCTCTGGATAACCGATCCTGGCGATCACTGCATTGTGAAAATCAACCAGCAGGTGGGTGAAATCACCCACCTGCGTCCCTCTGCCCCCCTTCGGCTCCCCTCGCCGATTGGCATTGCTCAGGGACCGGACAATCAGATTTACATCACCGATTCTGCCACCGGCCAGATCCTGATTCTGGATTCCGGGGCACTTTCTTTCCAGCTATTCAATGATACACTCCAGCTGGTCCGCCCTACCGGGATTGCTTATTCAAATAAAAACAAACAGATATGGGTAGTAGAGACCGGTAAACACCGCATCGCCATCTTTAACACCCATGGCCGGCTGATTCGCTATCTGGGACAGCGCGGTAACGGGCCGGGCGAATTCAACTTCCCCACATTCATCCATATCGACCAAAATGGCACAGTTTATGTAGTGGATTCTATGAACTTTAGGGTACAATTATTTAAGAGCAGTGGAGAATGGATTACGATGTTCGGTTCCATAGGAGACGCGACCGGTTACTTCGCCAGGCCCAAAGGAATTGCGACCGATTCCTATGGCCACATTTATGTTGTTGACGCCTTGTTTAACGCGATACAATTATTCAATAAAGAGGGAGACTTTCTTTTTTACTTTGGCGAACCTGGCAGGGATGCGGGACAGTTCTGGTTACCCCTGGGCATTTACATCGATTCCGAAGATCTGATTTATATTGCCGATTCTTACAATGGACGGATCCAAATCTTCGAATTTTTACAGGGAGGTAGCCATGAATAGACAATACATTGACATAATCATGAGCACCTTTCTGTTGTTCTTATTTCAGACCGGTTTGTCTCAATCTATCGTGAACACGGTGCACAATCTATCTGTCAGCGGACCGGGCACCATCAAAGCGGAGAGCGAGAGCGAAATTTGCATTTTTTGCCACACTCCCCATTCGAAGAGTCCCCGGCAGCCCTTGTGGAATCGCCCGGATCCCGGCAGTTACTACACCCTGTACACCAGCTCGACCCTGCAGGCGGTTCCCGGTCAACCGGATGGGGCATCGCTCCTGTGCCTGTCCTGCCACGATGGTACCATTGCCCTGGGGGCCGTGCTCAGCCGGGACGAGCCCATCGCATTCCAGGGCGGGGTGACGACCATGCCTCCCGGGAATACCAACCTCACCACGGATCTGTCGGATGATCATCCCATCTCGTTTGTTTACGACCTTTCTCTGGCCACATCCGATGGCGAACTGGTGGATCCGGCCACGCTTACCGGTCCGGTGCAGCTGGAAAACGATCGCCTGCAGTGCAATTCCTGTCACGATCCGCATCATGATATTTACGGAGATTTTCTGGTGGCCCCCTCAAAATATTCCGAACTGTGCATGTATTGCCATCAAAAGAATTACTGGGAAAATAGCAGCCATAAAAATTCCAGCGCCACCTGGAATGGCAGTGGAAACGATCCCTGGTTCCACACGCCCTACAGCACGGTTTCGGAAAATGCCTGCGAAAACTGCCACAATCCCCACAATGCGGAGGGCCGTGAACGTCTGCTGAACTACCTGACCGAAGAACAAAACTGCCTGAACTGCCACAACGGCAATGTGGCCAGTACGGATATTCAATCCCAGTTGAATAAACCCTATCGGCACGACGTTTCGGCGTACAATCAGGTGCATGATGAGCTGGAAGAAGCCGTGGTGCAGGTTCGGCATGTGGAGTGCGAAGACTGCCATAATCCTCATGCCGTTCAACAGGCCAGCGCTTCGGCACCCAATGCCAATGGATTCATCATGGGCGTAAAAGGCGTGGACAGCAACGGAAATCCGGTTTCTGACATCCAGTTTCAATATGAGTTGTGTTACCGCTGTCATGCAGACAGTCCCGATAAACCGGCCAGTCCCACCCAGCGGCAGATTGAACAGGATAATGTTCGACTGGAATTCGACCCTTCGAACCCGTCCTATCATCCCATCGAAGCGCCGGGGAAAAACAACAACGTCCCCAGCCTGATTTCACCATTGACCGAATCCAGCATCATCTATTGCACCGACTGCCATGCCAGCGATGGTGCGGGAGCACCGGCCGGTCCCCACGGCTCCGTTTACCCCCGAATCTTGAAATATCGCTACGAAACCGCCGATTATACCCAGGAATCATATCAGGCGTATGAGCTGTGCTACCAGTGCCATGATCGCAGCACGGTAATCGGAAATATGGGTGGCATGGGTGGAAATAGTGGCAAGTTTTACAAAAAGGTTCACCGTAAACACATTGTCGGAGAAGATGTTCCCTGTAATGTTTGCCACGATCCCCATGGGATTAGCTTCTCACAGGGCAACAGCACCAATCATTCCCATTTAATTAATTTCGACATTTCAGTCGTTTCCCCGGATCCACGCACCGGGCGACTGGAATTTGTCGACAAAGGGGATTTTCGGGGAGAATGTTATCTGGAGTGCCATGGCGAAAGACATAGTCCAAAATCTTATTAAACGATTTCCGTTTTTGTCCCTGTACCACAGTTTTCGGTTTAAAATTGTGGTGACGGTAACAGTTATTGTGGCCATCATTGGCTTTGTGGCCTTTCAACTGTTCACCGCCCACCTGGACCGCCAGCTGCATCAGTGCAATTCCAACAATCTGAAGTCTCTGGTCTCGATTCTTAAAGACCAATACCTTTATTTGATGGATGAAGAAAAATCAAAAATCATCTTTTCCCTGCTGGATAAGCTCAGTGAAAATCCCAACGTATTGAACGTTTATTTAATTGACCGCAATGGACATCCGGTTTATCCCCATCGAACGGACTTTCAGCGATTGGCCATCAACGAAATCCCGGAGTACGTCCTGGATGTGGATTCCATCGATATTCGGGAACTGGGGAATAGTGATTCCCATTTTTTCCGCACCACCATTCGAATCAAGAATGACAAAGTGTGTTACGATTGCCATTCCCCCAACAACGCGGTTCTGGGATACTTAATCATCGATTTCTCTGCGGAGGAAATCGAAAAATACATTGCGGACACAAAAAACTTCGGTCGGGTGTTTACCTTTTCCCTGGTGGTCATCATTTTCACCACCATTGGATTTCTGCACTACCGCTACATCAAACTGGCATTGAATCGATTTATTGAAACCTTTCAGTATATTGAACGGGGAGATTTGACCCACCGGATTGACATTCCGGAGAAAAACGAACTGGGTTTGTTGGCCCGACAGTTCAATCAGACGCTGGATAAGCTACAGGAATATCAAAGCAAGATTGAAGACTACCATCGTCGGGAATTGATGAACACCCAGAAGCTGGCCACGGTGGGAGAAATGGCCGCCAGCTTTGCCCACGAAATCAAGAATCCCCTGACGGGCATTGTCAATGCGCTGAACATCCTGGCATCGGACATTGATGATCCTGAAAAGGAAACGATTCTGAAGGAAATTCAGTACCAGACCATTCGGGTCAACAAGGCGATTAACGATTTGCTCCAGTTTTCCAAACCGATCAAACTGTGCCTGGAAACCAATAATATTAACCAGCTGCTCATTTCCATCAAGCGAACCGTTCAAACGCAAGCCGAGGACAAGCAGATAGAATTCGTGTTAAAGCTGGACCACCGGATCCCGGCATTCAAATTCGATTACAACCAGATGGAAAACGCCATCTCCAACTTTGTGATCAACGCCATTCAGGCCATTCCGTCCACGGGACGGGTGGTGCTGGAAACCCGGCTGGCGGACTCCAAAGATCGGGTTGCCATTATCATCGAGGATAATGGGGTGGGCATTTCGGAAGAACATCTGGACAAGATTTTTAAACCATTCTTTACCACCAAGCATCAGGGTACGGGACTGGGATTGGCCATTGCGCGGGATATCATTGAACGGCATGGGGGAACGATTTCGGTAGAAAGCAAGAAAAACAAGGGGACCCGATTTACGATCGAAATACCAATCAAAATTTAGCGGGGAGAGACCAAGCAATGCCAAAACTCAAAGTCCTGGTAATTGACGATGAAAATCTGATTCGCTGGTCCTTTAAAAAACATCTGGACCAGAAAGGTTACCAGGTGTACCTGGCCGAAACCGGCGAGGCAGGGATCAAACTCTTCGAAAAGCATCTGCCAGAGATCATTTTCCTGGACAACAAATTGCCGGGCATGCAGGGACTGGAAGTGTTGAAGAAATTGCGGCATATTTCAGACAATTCGTTCATCATTTTCATGACGGCTTACGGCACGATCGAGACCGCCATTCAGGCCATGAAATCGGGCGCCTACGAATACATCAACAAACCATTTACCTTCGACGAAATCGACGTCATTCTGGACAACATCGAAAAAAAAATTCAACTCGATCGGGAAATCCAGGTTCTCAAGCGCCAGCATCCCCAGGATTTCACCTTTGATCACTTCATTGGCAAATCACAGGTCATTCAGGAAATTTTGGGATTTGCGCGGGAGATTGCCCACTCGCAGGCCACCACGGTACTTCTCCTGGGAGAAAGCGGCACCGGAAAAGACTTGCTGGCCAAGATCATTCATGGTGAAAGCCCTCGCCGGGACAAACCGTTCGTGGTGATCAACTGTTCCCTGCTGCCGGAAACGTTGCTGGAAAGCGAACTGTTCGGCCACGAAAAAGGTGCCTTCACGGACGCCAAACAGCAAAAAAAGGGATTGTTCGAGATTGCAGACGGAGGTACCGTCTTCCTGGACGAGATTGGCGAGATTAACCCATCCACCCAGGTCAAACTGTTGCAATTCATCGAAAACAAAACCTTCCGCCGTGTGGGCGGCACCGAAGATTTGCAGGTGGATGTGCGCATCATTGCCGCCACCAACAAAAATCTGGAAGAGGCGGTGCGCAATCGCACGTTCCGGGAAGATCTCTACTACCGCCTGAAAGTGTTTCAGATCAACCTGCCGCCGCTTCGGGAACGCCGGGAGGACATCCCCCTGCTGGCCGATCATTTTATCCGTTACTTCAACCACCAGTTCCGCAAACAGATTAAAGGTTTGACAGACGAGGCCATCAAGGTATTGCAAAATTATCACTGGCCGGGAAACGTGCGGGAACTGCGCAACATCATCGAGCGCATGGTGATCCTGGAAAAAGATGAGTACATCGGGGTGGACAGTCTTCCAGCGGAGTTAAAACAGCACGTGACCACGGACGATTCGCGGGTTAGCCAATGCATCCGCACCATTCTGGAATCGGACATTTCCCTGCCCGAAATGGAAAAGATCATCATTCAGGAAGCATTACGGAAAACCCAGTTCAACAAATCCCGCGCGGCAAAGTTGTTGAAAATTTCAAGAGACACGCTGCGGTATAAGATTAAGAAATACAAGCTTCAAGCCGGTTAGTGGGTGATATTCCCCACCCGGGTGGGAAATATCACCCACCCGGGGTTGACCCGAGGGGATTTCCATGGTGGCCGCGACTCATCACTCCTATTTAACTTCATTATTTTCACTCAATTAAGTGCAATTTTGGAAATTGTTTCCCGAATTCAATTATTGGCATCATTATTGTATTTTAAATTTGTGAAACATTTAATTAAATAACAAGGAGGAGCAAGATGAAATTGTCCAAGGTCTTCTTAATCAGTCTTCTGGTACTTTTCCTCTCCGTTTTCATGGCGAATGCTCAAACGATCGTGGGTTCTCCGCATGACTTTTCCGGTGAAACCTGGAACCCCACCGGTGAGATCTGCGTGGTTTGCCACACCCCGCACCATGCAGACATTACGGTGACGGATGCACCCCTGTGGAACCATGAAGTGACGTCGGCAACCTTCACCCCCTATACCAGCTCGACTCTGGACGCGACGGTGGGTCAGCCTGATGGCGTATCCAAGCTGTGCTTGAGCTGCCATGACGGCACGGTCGCTCTGGACAACTTCGGTGGCAAGACCAGCGGTACCACTTACATCACAGGCGATGAGAACTTAGGCACCGATATGCGGGATGACCATCCGGTCTCCTTCGTATATGACGCAGCTCTGGCCAGCGCGGACGGCGAACTGTATGATCCGACCACGGCGCAGTCCGGTCTGGGCGGCACCATCGACGAAGACATGCTGGTGAACCACAAGCTGGAATGCTCGTCCTGCCATGACGTGCACAACGGCAGCGGTGTGGCAAAACTGTTAGTCAAGTCCAACGCCAATAGTGATTTGTGCTTGACTTGCCATGCGAAATAACGTAGTATACTCACAGCGCCTGGATGAGCAGACAAAAATAGGGGGCAATGTTCAATTGTCCCCTATTTTTCAATCGCAAAACAGAGGAGAGATACAGAACCTTGTTACCGCGGAAACGGCAAACGGCATGGTTTCTTCTGCTTGGAATTCTGGCAGCATTCTTTTTCAGTAGTTGTATTTCCCGTTATCATAAACTCCCGGAATATCAGGAAAGTATTGTATTCCCACCCCCACCCGATACCGCTCGCATCCAATTCCTGACCAAAATCAGCAACTCCATCGACATTGTTGGACAGCGCAAAGGGATTATTAAGTACATCCTGGGTGAAGATCCCGGATTGCCTATCATCAAACCATACGGCATTGCGATTCGGGATGGGGTCATTTACATCTGCGACACCATGTTGCGGGGGCTGGAAATCATCGATTTAAAAAAAGCAACTTTTCGCTATTTTAAACCGCATGGACGGGGACAACTTCGCAAACCGATCAATTGTACTCTGGACGAAGATGGCTACCTCTACGTGGCCGATTCGGAACGCCGGCAGGTGGTTATTTACGATCCCAATCTAAAATACGCAGGGGCCATCGGGGGCGAAAGAAACTCCAAGCCCTCGGATGTAAAAATTTTTAATGACCGCATCTGGGTGGTGGACATTAAACAACACAAAGTAAAAGTTTACAGCAAAAAAACGCGGAAGCTCATTTTCTCCTTTCCCGATGCCAAACCGGGTACCAAGCAGTTTTTATTTTCTCCCACGAACCTGGACATTCAGGACGGGCGGGTTTATGTATCGGATTTCGGGGATTTTAAAGTAAAAATCTACACCCTGGAAGGAGAGTACATTGGTTCCGTGGGCAGTTATGGAAAAGCCCTGGGACAGTTTGTCCGACCGAAAGGCGTGGCAGTGGATCGGGATCTGAACCTATACGTGGTGGACGCCGGTTTTGAGACCATTCAGATTTTTAACAAGGACGGCAAACTGTTGATGTTTTTTGGCGGACCCTACAAGGGGCCGGGATTTATGTGGCTGCCAGCCAAAGTGGTCATTGATTACGACAATCTGGAATACTTTCAGAAGTACGTGGACCCGGATTTCAATTTGAAATACCTTGTTCTTGTTACCAACCAATATGGGCCGGATAAGATTAATATTTATGGATTTGTTGAACCGAAGAATGAATAAGCGGAAAATCAATGAATGGAAGATATTTCCGGCAGCTCTGCGGTGTTTTAACGGTAGTGCTGTTGTCTTCCTTAGTGGCCTGTTCGCCTGACACGCGCTACAAGATCCTTTCCACCCTTTTCGATGGGGTTCCCCCACCCGGCCAACAAGAACAGGTTCAACTTCCAGACACGTTAACCCTGGCCAAGCGGCGCGAAATGCTGGCCCAGATGCGCCGGCCTAAAATTGAGTACTCCTTTCACCCCCCATATCGGGACAAGGAATGCGATAGCTGCCACGACCTGGATCGGGGCAACCGGCTGCTGGAACCGCAACCTGACCTATGCTACGGCTGCCACGACGACTTTTCCGAAGGATTTAACTATTTACACGGCCCGGTGGCCTCTGGCAATTGCACCGCGTGCCACAATCCGCACATGACGAAAAATCCCCAACTGTTAAAGCGAGTCAAACAGGAGCTCTGTCTGTTCTGCCATGATCAAAATCGTCTGGCCACCACCGAGGCGCACCGGGATAAAATGGAAATGGATTGTCAGGTGTGCCACAATCCCCATGGCGAAAACAACAAATTTTACTTAACCCGGATTGAACGATGAGCGCTCGACTGCGGACATCGATTGGCCTGTTAATTGTCCTGATTTTCTGCGAAGGGTTGTTTGCCCAGGCCTATCGCTACTCCCTGAGCTGGTGGAAGATTATCTCCCTGCGGGGATTCCTTCAGATGGAGGGGTTCTACCGCACGCGCGAATCGTACTTCCGAACCAACCGCTTTGAGGAACAACAGAGTAAAAAATTGCTGGGGGAATTTTCCATTCGCGCCAAAAATTACATCATTCATCCCAATTTCCTGTTGCTGGACCTGGAAGGGGGCTATCAACCGATTAGCCAGGAGGATAAATTCCTGGTCTTTCCCGACCGCACGGAAACCCGCACCGCCAAACGGTATTCCATTAACATGACGCTGTTGCGCCGTGCCCCCATTCGTCTGACCGGCTCCTACCGGTTTCAACACGATTTTATCAATCGCGAATTGTTAACCAATGTGGAAACCATTCGGCGGTCCAAAATTGCCGGGGTTTTCATCCAGAATCCCCTGCTTCCCCTGCAACTGAAATATTACGAGGACAAATGGGATCAGAAGGAAATCGACACCGGCCGCACATTTCTCAATTACAAAACCACCTATTTTGCCGAGGCCAGCCGATCGTTTAAGGGAGAGGATGCCCACGTCATTCGCTACACCCACGAAATTTACGATCGGGACTATACCGGCTTCCTGACCATTTCTTCCCGTATCGATAATTTGAAGCTGAACAGCCGCATCCCATTCAAACTGGCCCGTCCCTCGTTGTACACCTCGTCAATCTGGTACTACCGACAGCGCGGCTTTACCGAGCTGGATCGGCTACTGGCATTCCAGGATCTGAATCTGGAATTAAAATACAATTTCACGTTTAACACCAACTATCAGTATTCCCACATCAAGCAGCCCAATTACCATTCCGATTTGAATATGATCAATGCCTCGCTGCAACACCGGCTTTACCTGAGCCTGATCAGCAAGGCGTACATTCGCTATTTTGCTGCCGATCATATCGATTATCGCGATCGGGTGCCCACGGCCGGCGTATCTTTCAATTACCAGAAGAAAATCCCCACCGGCAAACTGCAACTGGAATACGAATATCGAATGCGGCGGGATGAACGCAGCGGTGAACCCGGCCTGCTGCGGATTGTGGATGAGGAAATTGTGCTGCGGGATGATCGAACCACCCTGCTGAAAAATCCCCTGGTGGATCCGGCCTCCGTGGTGGTCACCGATGCCAGCGGTACCATTTTGTACCAGGAGGGATTGGACTACATCCTGATCCCCCGCGGGGAATTTCTGGAAATTCAGCGCATTCCGGGGGGACAAATTCCCAACGGGGCAACCGTGCTGGTGGACTATATTTCCCGATTGCCCGTTTCTTATCGCTACGACACCCAATCGCGCTTTTTTGGAGCCAAAATCAGCCTGTTTTACAACTTGCTGGAACTGCACTATTCCACCCTGAAGCAGGATCATTCCAATATCCGCATCGAAACGCCGCGCATCCTGGAATACATTGATCAAATGAGTTACGGCGGGCAGATCAATTTCGCGTTTATCTCCGCAGGTTACGAATACGAGGATTATCAGAGTAACATTCTGCCGTACATCGAAAAACGGTTTTTTGTCAACCTGATGGGCACTTTTTTCAGTAAAATTGATCTGGCCGTTACCGGGAATTTTCGGGATTATTTGCTGACCCGTGAGCAGGAACGCCAGACCATGAAGGACATTTCCGGGAAGATGACCTACTGGCTGGGAGTCCGTACGGCACTGAATTTTGATGGTGGCCTGCGGATCCATCGGGGCAAAGGCCTGGATCTGGACCTGTACAGTGCGCGGGCGGAATTCCGCACCCGCTACCGCCAGCTGACTTACATCCTTGGTGTGGAATTTTACAAACGCCGTTTCATTGGTGAACGGGCGGATTACAATGGCATTTACTTACGCATTCGGAGGGACTTTTGAAAAATAAACCGGCATTTGCACAAACCGTTTTGTTTGCCATCGGGCTGGGAGTGATGCTGCTGGGCTCCCCTCTGTTTTCCCAGGAACCCGCGCAGGAAGTGACCATCGATCCCGAAGACTGCGGCAATGCCCAGTGCCATGCCAGCATTCTGGAACGTCGTTACGTGCACGATGCACTGGAAGACGATTGCACCACCTGCCACGAAAGCAATGGCAATCCGCACCCAACCGCCGAAGGCCCGGAATATTCCCTTTCGGAAGACCCGCCGGACCTGTGCTATTCCTGCCACGACGAGAACAATACCAGATCGGTAGTGCACTCTCCGGTAGAAGATGGCGATTGCCTGACCTGTCACGATCCCCACGGCTCGCCCAACAAGTTCTTCCTGGCCTACGCCTCTATCGATAGTCTGTGTCAGGACTGTCACGACCTGGATTTTCAGGAACTGCCGGTATTGCACGGACCGGTAAAAGCGGGAGAATGTACTTCCTGCCACAATCCACACGAATCCGACACCCAGGCCCTGTTGCAGGAACCCAAACCCGGTTTGTGTTTCAGTTGCCATTCCGAAGTCGAAGAACAGGCGGGAATGGCCACCCTGCACCCGCCCTTCGAAGAGGATTGCCAGGACTGCCACGAACCCCATGGTAGCACCTTCCCATCCCTGCTGGTGGAAAAAGTTCCCACCCTGTGTTATGATTGCCACGACGATGTGCAGGAAACCGCCAAAACGTCCCCGGTGAAGCATTCGCCGGTGTTTGATAAGAAATCCTGCTTAAACTGCCATTCGCCCCACAGCAGCAACGTGGAAACCCTGCTGACCAATAGCCAGAAAAACCTGTGTTTCGAGTGTCACAATCAGAAGATCAAAGTGGATGGACGAACAATTGCCAATATTCAAAAGGTGGTGGAGCAAAGCAATTACTTGCACGAACCCCTGGAATCCGATGGCTGCGTGGTGTGCCACCAGCCCCATGGCGCCCCCTATGCGGCCCTGCTGGAAAGCACCTTCCCCCGAAAAAATTACGCCGAACCGCGGGTGGAAAATTACGAATTGTGTTTCGGGTGCCACGATTCTGAAATGATGCTGGCCCCCATCGTGGATTCCGACATCACCGATTTTCGGGACGGACGGCGAAACCTGCACTACCTGCACATCAATCAGAAAAAAGGGCGTACCTGCCGCAATTGCCACAACGTGCATGGAGCGGAACGTCCCAGGCTCATCCCGGCTCACGTGCCTTTCGGTAAATGGGAGATGCCCATCAAATTTCAGTTTAAAAAGAACGGGGGGACCTGCCAGCCGGGTTGCCACGAGGCCCTGACCTACGAGCGGGACTGATTCCCGGAATCTTTAACAACAATTTTCTTTCGCTCTTCTGATCCCTTATTTTACTCGCTGCACAAAGGACGAAAGCGAACCATACGACTGCCCAAAACGTTTTGTAAATGGGCAATAGGGAACGATCCGCATGACGGCATTTGTTCATCTGCACGTACATAGCTACTACAGCTTGCTGGACGGCATCCCCAGCCCGGAACAACTGGTTCAGCGGGCAAAGCAACTGGGATTTCGTCACCTGGCACTGACCGATCATAATGGCCTTTACGGTGCGGTGGAATTTTACCGTCTGGCAAAGGAAGCCGGCCTGCACCCGATCATCGGGGCAGAAATCCGCCTGGTGGATGGTAGCCAGCTGCTGTTGCTGGTCCGGAATTCTGAAGGATATCAAAACCTCTGTGAATTGATCTCCCTGGGCCATTTACGCGGCGGGCACTTACATTTTGAATTGCAACTCCGCGATGTCTTCCGTCATAAGGAGGGGCTGTTTGTCCTGTCCGGTGGACAGAAAGGCACACTGTGGCAAATGGCCCATTCCCGTAACATTTCCGCAGCCCAGCAATACTGTCGCCAGATGAAGCGGGTATTTGGCCCCTACTTTCTGATTGAACTTCAGATGTTTTCCAAAGATGACTGGCTCACCAACCTCCGCCTTCGCGATCTGGCCATTCAGCACCGCATTCCTCTGGTGGCCACAAACGACGTGCACCTGCTAACGCCCGACGATCACCCCACGCGCAGGGTACTCCATGCCATCGATCAAAACACGCTGCTGCCTCAGGTTACCACCGCTGGGAGTCCAGAGCAATATTTAAAAACGGCCGAAGAAATGCACCGGCTGTTTGCCGCATTCCCGGACGCCCTGCAGAATACGGTCAAAGTTGCCCGACAATGTCAGTTTGAATTTTCGCTGGGAAAGCCCATTTTCCCGCGGATTGATCTTCCCGCCGGGGAAACTTCCTTTTCCTACCTGAAGAAGCTGGCCTTTGAAGGCGCGCGAGAACGGTATCCGTCCATGACCCAGGCACTGATCGACCGCCTGAATTACGAATTGCACATCATCAATCGACTGGGATTTTCAGACTATTTTCTGATTGTGAAGGATATTGTGGATTTTTGCCATCGGGAGGGCATTCCCTGTGTAGGACGCGGTTCCGCAGGGGATAGCCTGGTCTCCTACGTTCTGGGCATCACCCAGGTTGATCCCATGCGCTACCATCTGTATTTTGAACGGTTCCTGAACCCCGACCGTGCCGATCCACCGGACATCGATCTGGACATCTGCTGGAAAAACCGGGACCGGGTGCTGGAGTACGTTTATCAGAAATACGGCACCGAGCGCACCGCGATGATTTGTACCTTCACCACCTTTCAGTTGCGCTCTTCCATTCGGGATGTGGCACGGGTGTACGGGTTACCGGAAGACGAGATCGGCGCCATCACCCGGTATTTGCCCCATTATGGCATTTCCCGACTGCAGGAAGCCATCGAGCAACTGCCGGAATGCAAACATCTGCGCCACCACTCCGATCTGTTCCGCCAGGTGCTGGAAATGGCCCGGCGCATTGCAGACTTTCCACGGCACCAGTCCATCCATCCGGGAGGGGTAATCATTGCGCCGGATCGAATCACCCGCTACACCCCGCTGCAGGTGGCCGGAAAGGGCATTGTGGTGTCCCAGTACGACATGTATTCCATTGAACCCCTGGGCCTGGTTAAGATGGATCTTCTGGGAGTGCGATCCCTCAGCATTATCACGGATTGCCTGACCATGGTACGGCAACTTTACCAGCAGCTGCAGGGCATTTCCTCCGCCCCTTCGGCACCGGTCTCTGAAGATAACGGCCCAACTGTTTCCGGGGATCTCCCGTTATTTCGATCGTCCGCTCCCACGCCACATCCTCTACCGCCTCGTCCCACGCCACCTGCGGAAGTTTATCGCTTCGACGTGGCCCAAAAGTGCATTGTGAAGGAAGAAGCGGCAACCTACCTCACTCCGCACCGATTTCCATTTCTGGATAGCCGCAAGCGTCACCTGTCGCCGCTGGATTTGCGGGTCATTCCCGAAAACGACCCCAATGTGATTGCCCTGCTGCGCGCAGGGCTGAGTATGGGTTGTTTCCAGACGGAAAGTCCAGGCATGCGCGGGCTGCTGCGCAAGATGCAGATTGACGGGGTAGACGACGTGATCACCGCCGTTGCCTTAATCCGCCCCGGAGCCGCCAACAGCGGCATGAAAGACCTCTACATTCTGCGGCGCGCCGGTCGGGCTCCCGTGGAATACCCGCATCCGGCCCTGAAGAAAGTACTGGAGGACACCTACGGAAACATCATTTACCAGGAGCAGGTGATGCAGGTTGCCGCCGAGGTGGCCGGCTTCACCCTGGCGCAGGCGGATATTCTCCGCAAAGCCATGACCAAATCCCGCGACCGCAAAACGCTGCTGAGCATGCATCGCGCCTTCATCGAGGGGGCCATGGGCAACGGGCTCACCCGCCAGCAGGCCGAGAACATCTGGCAATTCCTGGCCAATTTTGTGGGCTACGGCTTTAACAAGGCCCATTCTGCTACCTATGGCACCATTGCCTACCAGACGGCCTATTTAAAATACTATTTTCCCGTGCAGTATATGACCGCGGTGCTCAACAATCAGGGCGGTTTTTATTCCACTGCGGCCTACGTGGAAGAATGCCGCCGCATGGGAATTCGCCTGCTGCCTCCGGATGTGAACAGCTCCGAAAGAGATTTTACGGCACGCGGGAATGCCATCCAGGTGGGACTATCCCGGGTGTATGAATTGACCGAAAAAACCCTGCAGCGCATTCTGAACGAACGCCAGAGCGGGCCCTATCGGGATTACTACGATTTTGTCCGCCGGGTACAACCACGGGAAAAAGAGGTGTACCATTTAATTAAATGTGGCGCGCTGCGATCTCTGGAACCCAACGAACCGCTCTGCCTGCTGAAAAACAAACTATTTTTTAAACACAAGCGCAATCGGAATCTGACCGAAACTCTGCTGGAGAATGTTCACCTGACGCCTTACAACAAGTACCAGCGCATTCTAAATGAGCTGGAGATTCTGGATTTTGCGGTTACCGATCATCCCCTGGCTCTTTTCGAAGAAGAAATCGATTGGGAGGAAGTCACCCCTTCGGTGGATCTGGAGCAAGCCCGTGGGAAACGGGTAGTTTTTGTGGGCTGGCTGGTGACCAGTCGGCGGGTTAAAACACGGAACCAGGAATACATGAAATTTCTCACGCTGGAAGATCGGTACGGGCTGTGCGAGGCGGTGCTATTCCCTCAGACGTATGCCCGTTTTGGCCACCTGATCAAAGGGTATGGCCCCTACCGGATTGTGGGTACCGTCCAGTCCCGCCTCCCCGGCGAGGCCAATCTGCTGGTGGAACAGCTGGAAGTGGTGGAACTGCGCAAGGCCGATCTGGAAGCCCGGCTCCGCCAGCTCCCCACCTCCCTTCCCGAACTGGACGGCTAATCCGCTTGCACGAATGTTTGCCGCACGAGTCCCCGATTTAGACCAAATAATGCGTTAAACCACGAATCCCGCGAATGAAACCAAGATATATCCACAAAATCGCGAATATACCCCGAAATAAATTTTCATTCAGATCCGTTCTAATGTATTTGATTATTTTTATTTGTGTTAATCCCAAAAAATGCATTTAACCGCGAATCACACGAATTAAACCAAATAATATCTACAAAATCGCGAATAAACCCCGGAACACATTTTCATCCAGACACAATCCAAAGTATTTTATTGGTTTTATTTGTGCTAATTCGTGTCATTCGTAGGCTATTGCATAATTTGTGTTAATTCGTGCAATTCGTGGTCTATTGCATAATCCGGGTTTAACCGGGTTAGGACTTACCGTTTGCTACCAGAATACGGAATCCCTTTGCCGGGATGGTTACCTGCAACTGTTCCTCAGCGGAGAACGCCTCCCCATTCATGGCATCCCGGTACTTCTGAAATTGAAGCCTGCTTTGAGGGATGGTCACAGACAATTCCGATTCCGCCCGATTGAACAGCGCCAGGACTTCCGATTTCTCATCCCACCGTTTGAAACCAAATCCGTCCCCGGCGGTGGCTTCGGGGATGACGGCATAATCCCCATAACGCAGCACGGGATTGTCCTTGCGGATCTGAATTACCTTCTGATAAAAGCGGAACAGTTTCTCATCAAAACCATTTTCATCGGCGGGACGCGGTTTGCCCAGCGGATGGCTTTTTTCCACGTCAAAGGTCATTTCGGGCCAGACCATCGGTTTTCGGTCGTCGGGATCATCGGCGCCCCACATGCCCGCTTCATCGCCGTAGTAAATCATGGGAGCCCCCACAAAGGTCATCTGAAAGGCGGCAATCTGTTTCTGCACCCGTCGTTCGGCTTCCGTGGGTTTGCGCACATCGTAATCGGGATTGTGGCGCGGATCGCACATGCGATCGTATTCCCGATCGGGATTAATGATCATCGAGGCCAGTCGATCGGTATCGTGCGAATCCATTAAATTCCACAACAAATAGGCATTGCGACCATATTTATCCAGAATCTCCTGTAGTCGGGCAGCAAACTCATCGGGGGAGATTGCCAGCTTTTTGTCAATAAAAAAGCGCACCACCGCTTTGGCAAACAGATAGTTCATGGTGCCATCCACCCGACGATCCTTAACCCACTCGGAAGCATCCCCCCAGATTTCCGAAATGGTAATGGCCGAGGGATTGATCGATTTGACGTAGGCGTACCATTCGCGCCAGAACACCGGCGAAACCTCTTCGGTGACGTCCAGACGCCAGCCATCCACGCCGTCTTCGGGATTACCATCCCCATTGGGATCCATCCAGCGACGGGTAATGGCAAAAATGTATTTTCGGGG
This sequence comes from Calditrichota bacterium, assembly GCA_013150955.1. Classification (GTDB taxonomy): domain Bacteria; phylum Calditrichota; class Calditrichia; order RBG-13-44-9; family J042; genus JAADJD01. The sequence continues at coordinate 6,327 of JAADJD010000033.1, read as the reverse complement.
CCCTTCTTTCAACCCGTTCTCATCCTCTGCAAATTCCGGCAGGGACTTCACCCCCCACCAGGCCTTGTAATCAAACTCGTTTTCCGGCGTGTTGGGATCGTCCCAGGACAAAATATCGTACCAATCCAGGTAGCGAGAATTCTTCCCGTTTTTCACAATATCCTGAAAAGCAAAAAACTGGGTGCCGCTGTGATTGAATACGCCATCAATCACCACCTTGATGCCCCGCTTATGGGCCTCTTTAATCAGCTTTAAGAAAGTGGAGTCCGCTTTGGTCCAGATCCAGGTCGAAGGGTCTTCGGTTTCGTTGGCCGCTGCAATGCGGGCCTTATCTCCAGCAGGATCCGGGCCAAAATTATCATCAATGTGATGGTAGCTGGCGGCATCGTATTTGTGCAGACTGGGCGCCTCGAAAATGGGATTAAAATAGATCCCCTCCACACCCAGCGATTTTAAATAATCCAGCTTCTCGATAACCCCGATCAGGTCACCGCCATAACGCCGGGTAAATACCACATCGTAAAAATAGCTGGAGCGTTTCAATTCCCAGGGTTGCATCAGGTACCAGTCGCTGGTCCAGGGATGAATCTGCCAGCCGGGCTCCAGATCGGCCTCGGGCACCTCTTCTGCCGTGGGATCATTGGAGGGATCCCCATTGCGGAATCGCTCCGGGAAAATCTGGTACCAGATGCGCCCTTCGGCCCATTTCAGGGGGTGCTGGGACGTTTCCTCTGTGGATTCCCCACATCCCCAGATCAAAAATAGCGCCAACAGCATCACCAGTGCGTTTCGTGAAATATGCTTTGTTGTCATGCAGGCCTCCTGGATCAATGATTTTCAGGAATGTTTAAGTGGAAATGCTTATCGAAGCGGGTCCATTCCTTCCGTTATGAAGCGGCCGATACCCCAATGGGAGGCTATCGGCCACGGGGATTTTCATCCATGTTTTTTCTCAAATTCCTTCATGAATTCAACCAGCCGCTGAACGCCTTCAATGGTCATCGCATTGTAAATCGATGCCCGAATACCGCCCACAGAACGATGTCCCTTAAGCCCTACCAGTTCGCGCTCTTTGGCTTCGGCCACAAATTGCTTTTCCAGCTCCTCACTGGGCAATCGCCAGGTCACATTCATAATGGAACGGCTATCCTTGCGGGCATGGGGGCGATAAAAATCGGACGCATCCAGCACCTCGTAAATCATCTGCGCCTTTTTCCGATTCCGCTCTTCAATAACATCAATCCCCCCTTCATCCTGAATCCACTTCATTACCAGATTGACCACGTAAATCCCGAAGGTATTGGGGGTATTGTACAGGGAATTTTTTTCGGCGAACAATTTGTAATTCAAAATGGATGGAATATTTTTGGGCGACCGTTCCAGCAAATCTTTTCGGATGATGACGATGGTCACCCCGGAAGGTCCGGCATTTTTCTGCGCACCGGCATAAATCAGGGCAAATCGATTGGGATCGAACCGGCGGCAATACAGGTCAGAGGACATGTCCGCAACCAGTGGCACATCGCCTGTGTCTGGATATTCCTGCCACTGCGTCCCGAAAATGGTATTATTCGACGTGATATGCACAAACGCCGCATCTGTTCCCACGGAAAAATCTGTGGGAATGTAGGTGAAGTTGTCGTCTTCAGAAGAAGCGATGACCCGAAAAGGTTTGCCTAACTTCTCGGCCTCTTTGATGGCTTTGGTTGCCCAGGAACCGGTATTGATGTATTCCCCGGTCTTTCCATCGGTGATGAGATTCAATGGGACGGCAGCAAACTGGGCTGTGGCACCACCCTGGAGAAACAGAACCCGATAATCATCGGAAAACCCCATGATCTGCTTCACACGGACCTCCGCTTCCTGCACCAGATCGTCAAACGTTTTGGAACGATGGCTGATTTCCATGATGGACATGCCTTCGCCGTGGTAATCCAGCAATTCTTTCTGCACCGTTTCCAGGACGGGTAAAGGAAGGGTTGCCGGGCCAGGATTAAAGTTGATCACACGGTGCGCCATATACTCTCTCCTTCTCTTTGGTGGTTCACATGTTTTGCCTCGTCGCTAATTTACATAAACTGGAATAAAGCACCAAAGAAAAAGAGATTTTTTTACCCGGCACCCACTGATTTTAATCGACTGAAGAATCCGTTGCGTATGTCCCCAAATCTTTCTATTTTCCGACCAATTCAATGAACAAAACGAAGTGAGAGAATGACCGTGGAAGCGCAATTCGAGAAATTAGAACGGCCTACCGTGCCGGAACTGGATGCGATACTGGGGGTTCCCTTCAAAGTGCTGGACGACGGGTTTGTACGGGTCATTGATTATATGGGAAACGATGCATCCATCGTGCAGGCGGCACGGGTATCGTATGGGAAGGGAACCAAGAAAATTCATCAGGATCGGGGTTTGATCCGATATCTGATGCGCCATCGGCACACTACCCCATTCGAAATGTGCGAAATCAAGCTGCACGTGCGGGTTCCCATGGACACCTGGCGGCAGTGGATTCGTCATCGCACCGCCAATGTGAATGAATATTCCACCCGTTATTCTATTGCCATCGAGGCGGCCTATCAGACGGCCCCGGATCAGTGGCGTCTGCAGGCCAGTGGTAACCGTCAGGGCAGTGCCGGTTTCGCCGACGAGGCCTTGGGTCGACGCCTGTCCGAGCGGGAGGCAGTGCTTCACCAGCTGGCCCGTGACGTTTACAACGAACGCCTGGAGGCCGGCATCGCCCGTGAGCAGGCGCGGAAAGATCTTCCTCTTTCGACCTACACAGAGGCCTACTGGAAAATCGATCTGCACAACCTGCTGCATTTTCTGGAACTGCGCATGGCGGAAAACGCCCAGTGGGAGATCCGCCAGTACGCCAGCATCATCGGGAATGAAATCGTGCGTCGCTGGTGTCCCCTCACCTGGGAGGCATTTCTGGATTACCGGTTGCATGCCATCTCCTTTTCCCGACTGGAACTGGACATCATTCAAAAACTGACGGTGGGACAGGTAAACGAAGCCATTGCCAGCGCCATTCAGTCTGGCTTGCTTCCTGAGGATTTCCAGCCGGGGGCCGAATTAAAGCGCAATCGCGAACGGGAGGAACTGGAACAAAAACTCAGGCAGCTGGGTTTACCCATACCGTGGGAAGCAGCGATCAAAAAATGAAAATTTTATTGACTGCCGGGTGAAGGAACTATATATTTGTTGCCGTTTAAAACGATGCATACTCCGGCGTAGCTCAATGGTAGAGCGGGTGGCTGTTAACCACTAGGTTGCAGGTTCGAGTCCTGCCGCCGGAGCGGATACGCCTCAGGGAAGAGCCTGAGGCTTTTTTGTTTTATGAAGTTTAGTGGGAAGGAAAAAGGCGGGTGGCTGTTATCCCGAGGCTTCGGGATGCAGGTTCGAGTCCTGCCGCCGGAGCGGGTAAGCCTCAGGGAAGAGCCTGAGGCTTTTGTGGTTTATGAAGTTTAGTAGGAAGGAAAAAGCGGGTGGCTGTTATCCCGAGGCTTCGGGATGCAGGTTCGAGTCCTGCCGCCGGAGCGGATACGCCTCAGGGACGATGCCTGAGGCTTTTGTGGTTTATGAAGTTTAGTAGGAAAGAAAAAGCGGGTGGCTGTTATCCCGAAGTCTCGGGATGCAGGTTCGAGTCCTGCCGCCGGAGCGGTAATCAGCCCCAGCAAAATCTAAATTGACTTTTTGTTTGTGATTTGTAAAAAACAGTATCCCCGGATAAGGAGTACCTACCTATTTTCATATTTCTGTGGAAAAAACCTGACATGGCAACCCACCGGTAGACAGGTAATCGGAACCTGGGTGAAATTGGAAAGCGCGTGATTCAAAAGCTTAAAAAAATTATAAAATACAGCCTCTTCTAATTTAAGATCACATCAAAAACAACTTTGTGATCATAACGATATTATCATAAGCAAAACTTACCGGTAGTTAAACAATTCATTTTGATTTAAATAATTGATTTCCACAAATAAGCCGGTTATAAACCCAGATTATGCATTAGCCTACGAGTTACACGAATTAACTCAAATAAAACAAATAAAGTACATTGGATTGTGTCTGGATGAAAATGTGTTCCAGGGTTTATTCGCGATTTTGTAGATATTTTTTGGTTTCATTCGTGTGATTCGCGGTTTATTGCATTATTTGGGATAAATACACAATCTGGATTGAAAATAAAGCCCCCTCCCACTCCAATGGCAGGGGCTGTGTGGTGGTAGGCAGGTGAAACCGGACTCTCACCCTCTCGTTCCCCACCGGATCGGCGTGGGGCAAAACCGATCCGGTACTCCCTGATGGTTTCTACATCCAATATACCAAAACGCACCTTCTTTCCGCTAACACGCAGGTTTCAAATATTAACAGAATTGTTTCATTTATCTGGCAAAATAGCAATGGTTGGTGGTGCTGATATTCCAGGCTAACAAATGATTAATGGCAAATGATGCATTAAACCGCGAATCATGCGCATGAATCCAAAATGATCCATAAAATCGCGAATAAACCCCTGAACATATTTTCCTCCAAATCTAATCCAAGGTATTTTATTAATTTTATTTGTGTTAATTCGTGTAATTCATGGTCCAAAGCATAATCCAGGTTTAACTATTTTTTTCGTGTGAATTCATGGAACTTGGAGGCGAATGCAAAATCTGGGATGAAAATGTCTCTCTATCTTGGGATCCAACATTAAGCACACAACCGTCTCGATGCATCCTCCATGAGAAGGTGTCAAATATATTTGACATCTCCCTTGTGTATAAAATTATTTCTATAGAAGCAACTCAAAGAAAATTAACCGATTAGCAGGACTGGCATTTTTTTTGAAAAAATTAATGCGTAATTTAGATTTGCTCATTCAGTGTTGATACCATCGCAACACAAAAAATTACAGGAGATTTCAAAATGAGAAAACAGCTGTCAATATGTGCTTCAATACTTGGAATGCTTTATTTTGCAATAGCACAAGATAATCATCAAGGAAAAGCCATTGAGCTTGTCCAAAAGAGACCAATTGAGTGGCAACATTATTATGATGACTATGATGATTATGATGAAATAATTTTCGATAAGAAGTCCAGGGAGATTCATGAAGAATATGATAAATTATTTTTTCTTCGCTTCAATACAATGCTTAGAGAGGTAAGTGGTCGGCATACCGTTTCAACAGAAATACAAACTCCAAAAACGATAATTGAAGATTTCCAAGTAAATGAAAATGCAGGGCCAAAAGGTACGGTGCAATGGAATCCTTCAATTGCAATGCAAGAATCGGGAGGTACAATTATCGTGTGGGCCGATTGGCGCAACGGTGATTGGGATATTTATGCACAGCGATATACTGCGCAAGCTACTCCATTGGGGGATAATTTTCGTGTTAATGACGATGAAAATTTTACTGCTCAGAAATATCCTTCCGTTGCAACGAATAGTAGAGGGAATTTTGTAGTTGTTTGGACTGATAACCGCGAAGGAAATCGAGATATTTATGCTCAGCGCTATGCTTCAGATGGAACTCCAATTGGGAACAATTTTAAGGTCAATGATGATAGCGGGAGTGCAACCCAGATATATCCCTCTGTAGGGATAAACGATTCAGGTGAAATTATTATTGCATGGGTAGATAAACGTAATGGAAATTGGGATATTTACGCCCAACAATATGATGCTGACGGAAACCCAGTGGGTAGCAATTTTAGAGTAAATGACGATAGTCTTAATGCCGCACAAAAAAATCCATCAGTGGGCATAGATAATTATGGACATTGCGTTATAGTGTGGGTGGATTGGCGTAATAAAAATTCCGATATATACAGTCAATTATATACAATTGATGGTTTACCTATTGGTAATAATTTCAAAGTGAATGACGACACCAGTGATGCCAATCAAACAAGTCCCTTTTTGTGTATTAACGGTTCAGGACGCTTTGTTGTGGTGTGGGCAGATAAACGCAGAAATGGTAGCAAAATTTACGCCCAAATTTATTCAACTGATGGGGGCCCATTAGGTAGCAATTTTCTAGTAGATAATGATAGTGATTTTCACAGCGAGTCTTATCCATCGGTCGATATAAATGATTCAGGTCAGTTCATTGTCGCATGGGAAGACTGGAGAAACAATAATCCTGATATTTATCTTCAAAGGTTTACCGCTGACGGTGTACCTTTAGGAAGTAATTTTCAAGCTAACATTGATGATGGCAACTTTGACCAGAATTATCCTACCATTGGGGTTGGAAATTCAGGAGAATTTATCGTAGCATGGGAGGATAAAAGAAATGATGAAGGTGATATTTATGCTCAACGGTTT
>JAADJD010000014.1 GCA_013150955.1 Calditrichota bacterium | reverse complement strand
ACCCCCAACGGTCCCCGGCAACGCACGCTTTTGTCTTTAGGCCAACTCTCCCTGCCCCGACAACAGTGGAAGGCACTGGCCAACCGCATCGAGGAGATCATCCGGGGGCAGTTGCGCTTTGGCGAGCCGGTAAGCGAGGAAGTAGAACGCCTGGCCCAGCATTATGCCCAGCTCTTGATTGCCAAACGTCTGCATCCGGAGGATGAACCGAGCCCGCCCCCACCGCAGTTTGAGTCGGTGGACGTGGATTCGCTTCAGAGCCGGGAGTGCCGCAGCATTGGGGCCGAGTGGGTGGCTCTTTCGATGCTCCAGCGCCTGGGGTTTGGAGAGTACTTATCCCGTCTGGGATTTAGTCCGACCGAGGTTCAGATAGCCCAGTTGTTGATTGTGGGGCGCATGGTTGCTCCGGGCAGCGAATGGAGTTGCTGGCAGTGGGCCTGCCATCGCAGTGCCATTGGGGAGTTGTTGGGGCTTCGGCTTTCGGAACGTTCCCACAACTGGCTGTATCGGGTAGGGGATCGGCTCTATCAACATAAGCGGGAAATAGAGGCGTATCTGACCCGTCAGGAGCAGGCGTTATTTCCCATAGCCTCGCATATAATTTTGTATGATTTGACCAATAGTTACTTTGAAGGAGAGATTGGCCGCAGTCAGTTAAAGCGCTATGGGCGTTGCAAGCAGAAGCGTCATGATGCGCCGTTGGTGACGGTGGGTTTAGTCCTTAACAGTTATGGTTTTCCGCTGTATAGCGGGGTGTTTGAAGGTAACATCAGTGAGCAGCAGACGTTGGAGGAGGTATTGGGGGTATTGAGTGAAGAGGTATCGATCGGGCCCCAGAAGCCACTGGTGGTGTTGGATGCGGGGGTGGCGACGGAGTCGAATTTGAAGCGAATGGTTGAGCTGGGCTACGATTACGTGGTGGTTTCGCGCTGCAAGGGGCCGGAGGAGTTGCCTGCGTCGTTGGGGCCGCTGGAGGTTGTTCGCACTGGCCAGGAGCATCGGGTAGAGGCCCGTTTGTACCGGGACGGCAAGGAGAGCTGGTTATTTTGCCAGAGCCTGCGGCGTGCCCAGAAGGAGGCCTCGATGCGCACGTTGTTGCAACAGCGGTTTGAGGAAGCGCTTCAGTCACTGGCTGCCGGGCTTCATCGCAAAGGCACCACCAAGCGTTACCAGAAGGTAGTGGAGCGGATTGGTCGGCTTCGGGAAAAGCACCGTCGGGTGTCGCACTATTATGAGATTGAGCTGCAGGAGCATAATGGTGTGGCGGTGGAGCTTCGGTGGTGGTTAAGGGAGCCGAAGGCCATGGATGATCGCTTTTCGGGGCGTTATCTGTTGCGTAGCAGTCGCACGGATTTAACGGCCCAGCAGATTTGGCATCTGTACGTGATGCTGACCGACGTGGAGGACAGTTTTCGCTCTCTTAAAGGGGAGTTGGGTCTACGGCCCAACTATCATCAGAAAGATGACCGGATTCGAGCCCACATCTTCATCACTGTGCTGGCCCATCACGTGGTTCAGTGCATCCAATGGTATTTGCACCAGAAGGATTGCTACCTGCGTTGGTCGAGCATTCGTCAGGCGCTGGGCACCCAACAGCGCTTAATGAGCAGTTTTACCACCGAGGCAGGCAAGCGTATTCATATTCGTCACACCTCAGAGCCGGAGGCCTTTCATCGGTTTGTGGCCGATGCATTGGGGATTACTCCCAAACCCCTGGCCAGAAAGAAAACAATCCTTTAGACCCACGAAATCCGTAGTGGGAATAAAAATTTCGTAATGCTTGTATTTATTGGCTTTTTTGTAGTTTTGCGTTAAGGATGGATTAGATTACTACCACAGTTAATTCAAGAAGACAATGTTTAATTGTTACCTGTTCGAATTTAATAATAAGCATTCTCATTTAAAAAGAAAAGGCACGATCCCCAACCAGAGATTCCATATCCGCTGTTCTGTGAAGCGTTTATCTGTTGCAATGCTGCAACAAATGATATAAAAAAATTGCAAAATTGCAACGCCGGGGGATTCCTGCCTTGCAAGGCATTCCCTGCTTTATAAAGGGACAAATTTTTATCCGTGACGCACCGGCCGGTGATTGAACAGCATATGAATCCAGGTTTTACGCAGTCTGATGTTCCCCGGTGTAACCTCTCGATTCATGCCGGATGAAAGGCATCCCCTATGATTTTTGCTTGCCCATTTCAATTCACCATTTTTGGCACTCCTCTTGCACCTTATTCCCATTTCGGTTAATTTGTACTGCAGAGAACGGGGTTTCCATGCATATTAAGCCACTCTATAAAATTTATCTGGTGACCTTTCTGATCAGTGTATTCTTTACCATCGGCATTGCCTTCGCAATAAAAAGATATTTTACTCCCATTCGATTCATTGAAAACCGGGGCACGAAATATAAACCCGATCAGGAGAAGGTGTACTTCTTTGACCTGGACGGGGATGGTTATCATGAGCGGGTGATGCTCATTAACAATCATCCCAAACGGAATTATTATATCAAGATTTACAAAGATTTTCTCAGCGGGATCATCGATCAATTTAATTTTAAGCATCCCCTGGCGCTTGATTATCTGAGCTTCTCGGACGTGAATGATGACAACTGGGCAGAGATTTTTGCTTTTTCACACAATAACGATTCGCTCTTTTTATCCATCATCGATGTCCGGCGTCTCACCTTCCGGATAAAGGAGCGCCCCATATTTGCCTGTGGAAGGGATTCGTTGAACCGTTCGTGGGACATTACGCGGGTTTACGCGCACTATCTGGACATAAATCGAGACAACAGGCCTGAGCTTTTGATTGCTTTAAATACCGGTTTCAGGTTGACTCCCCGTGTGGTTTTTATTTATGATCTGCAGGATCGACGTATTACCCATCAATTTGTCCATCATATGGGATATGTGGATACCCGCGTACAGGATTTGAACGGCGATGGATATCCCGAAATTGCGCTGCGGAATTCTTCCACCAATAATTTTAAAAAGCCGGTGCCGCTTTCCGATCAGTATTCCTGGCTGGTGATGCTGGACAACCGGTTGCAACCGTTGTTTCCCCCTCAAAAATTGGGGACGGCCTTTACGAATGTGGAAGTACTCACCCTCCCGAAAATTCAGCCTTCCTGTTTTTTGTTCTGGATTCAATCGGATAACAACAGTGTTCAATTGCGGGATATCCGGGGACGGGTGGTGGCACAACGAAAATTTACCTCCAATATATTATCCGTGAAGTCAGATACCAGTGGGATTTACCTAACCGTTGCCCAGGACTCCATTTATTTTCTGGATGGCTGGTTGCAGATTGTTCGCCGAGGCAGAATTTCTGGCTCTCAATCGCTGGTTATAGAAGGTGTGTTTCAATTCCAATCCCGGAAGTTAATTATTGCCCGCGATGACCGATTCGTTTACCTGCTGAATCCCAAGTTTAAAGTGCAGGCCATTCATCCTTTTCCCTCAAAGGAAACCCTGCTGTCGATAGAGGTCATTCAAACCGCGGGTTATCCGGGGCCCACGCTGGCCGCCACGTTTACGTCCCAGATCTTTTATTTGAATGTTTTACAGAATCCCCGAGCATGGTTGTTCTGGCCAACTGTTTTGCTGATGTTTGGGGTCTTTCAATCGCTTCTGTTGATGATTCACTGGATTTTAAACCGGATTCGGCAGTACACCTCGTATTTTATTTACTCGCTGCATCGTTCGCGCAACGCCATCATTTTGCTGGATCATCGGGGAAAGGTCATTACCTTCAATCAGCACATCAACCAGTTTCTCAATTTATCGCCTCCCTTAAAAACCCGTCAAAGTTTTCAGGAGGGGTTGCGATCCCGGCCTGAAGTCGTTGCTGCCATCCAGCAGTGTATGCGCGATCGGCAACAAATCAGCACCAGTTTTGTGATTGAGGATGCTCACGATACCTTCATCGGGGAAGTTACGGTAACGCCTTTTCACAGCTTTTTCCATTTCATCAATGCCTATTTGGTGGAAATCAAAGATAGCACCCAGCAGGTGTTGCATGAGCGGCAGCTGAACTGGCAAAAGAACATTCGCCGGATTGTGCACGATCTAAAAACGCCGCTGGCCGGAGTGCAAATCAAATTGCAATCTATTTATCTGCGATTACGCGAGGCTCATCCCGAAGTGGTTGGGGAAGTCCAGAATGAACTGGAGGCGGCTCATTCCGAACTGTTGCGCATCCGCAATATTTCCCGCGATTTTTTAAAGTTCAGCGCACTGGCAGAATTAAATCTCGAAAAGGTTGAACTGGAACCGTTCATTCAACGCTGCATTGAGCCTTTTCTGCTGTATACCAGTGATCAGCTAACCCTGCATCTGGAGCTGGCAGAGGATCTACCAACATTTGTTTGCTGGGACGCGCGGCAGATTGAGCTGGCATTGCACAGCATTGTGGAAAACAGTCTGGATGCGCTTCACGGCAAGGGAGAAATCCAGATTCAGGTGTACCCATCCCCGAAGAAGAAAGGGCAGATTGAAATTAAGATTGTGGATAACGGGGAGGGGATTCCGGAGGCCTATAAAGACCGCATTTTTGAGCCGCACTTCAGCACCAAGAAGGAGGGAAGCGGTCTGGGACTGGCATTTGCCAAGCAAATTGTGCTTCAGCATGGAGGCAGCATCGAGTTTAATTCCATTCGATTAACTGGCACTATTTTTGTTTTAAAATTACCGGTTCAGGCAAAAACGGTTTAAATGGAGAAGGGAATGATGTACCGCATCCTGGCTATTGATGATGATCTGCAATTTCTGGAGCATGTCAAAAAGCTCTTGCAATTAAAGCATTACAAGGTGGATCTCACAACCAATCCCTACGAAGCCCTGCAACTGCTAACCGAACATGCATACCACTGTTTGCTGCTGGATGTGAAAATGCCCGGCATGGATGGTATTTCATTGTTGCAACAAATTAAGCAGGAATATCCGCAAATCCCCATCATTATGATCTCCGGACAGAGCACCCTGTCCATGGCAGTGGATGCCATCAAGTTTGGCGCTTTTGATTTTCTGGAGAAGGGTTCAGATACCGACCGGCTGTTAATTACATTGAAGAATGCTATTGATCATTTCAACTGGTTGCAGGAACGGGATCTGTTGCTGAATGAGCTGAGTGGTCAATATCAGATGGTGGGACAGAGTGAGGCCATCCGTAAAATCTTTCACCAGATCGATCTGGTCGCGCCCACCGATGCAAAAGTCCTGATTACCGGGGAGACGGGAACCGGAAAGGAGTTGGTGGCGCGCGCCATTCATCTGAGGAGCAAGCGGGCAACCAAACCATTCGTGAAAGTGAACTGTGCCGCCATCCCCGAAACACTCATCGAAAGCACCTTTTTTGGTCACCGAAAAGGCAGCTTTACCGGTGCCGTCCGGGATCAAATGGGTAAGTTCGAGGAGGCGGATGGAGGAACCATTTTCCTGGACGAAATCGGGGAACTACCGCTCATTGCTCAGGCCAAGTTGTTGACCGTGTTGCAGGATGGTGAGATCGAGAAAATTGGGGAGCAGAAACCATTGAAGGTGGACACGCGGGTGATTGCCGCCACCAACAAGTGCTTGAAAGAGATGATCCAGGAAGGGGCCTTTCGGGAGGATCTGTTTCATCGTATCAACATGATCCATATTCATATTCCCCCCCTTCGCGAACGGGTGGAGGACATTCCGTTACTGGCGGAATATTTTCTTAAACAGTTTGCCGAGACCTACAACAAGACCATTCTGGGCATTGCGCCAGCGGCCCTGCAGGTGTTGATGCAGCACGATTGGCCGGGGAACGTTCGGATGTTGAAAAATGTTCTGGAGAAGGCGGTTATTTTTTCGCGGAACACGACCCTTTCTGCAGAAGAAATCATGTTTGCGCTGGATTCTTCCCAGCCGGGGGAGAGCCCGACTCCGGAAGTGGGGAAGTTGTCCACTTATCTGGAAATCATGGAAAAACAGTTCATTCGTCGCGCGTTGCTGGTGTGCAAGGGGAACAAACAGAAGGCAGCGGCGCTGATTGGTGTCGATCGGGCCACCCTGTGGCGCAAAATCAAGAAATATCAGCTGGAAGATCTGAATCTCCGGGAGTCCGATCAGACAGAGGGTTGATGGAAAGGCTTGCTTTTTTGCTGGGGCCAGGCGATATTTTGAGGCGTGTTTTTCCCGCAACAGGCGGGAATGCTGAAGTTTTTAAGGGATGTTTTTTGAATTTTCTTCGATTGGTCAGGGGCGTAACTCCCATTGTTTCTACACAGAATCGGTCTGGCCGTTGTGATGGATTCGACCCGGCCTGTACCGGAAGCTTCTTATCCCCAACCCGTTTTTTGGCTGTGAACGTTCCGTTGCAGCCGGTGGCGGTTTCGCCCTGTTGGGCCAGGGGAATGATTGTTATTGCGGTGGATTGCCATGCATGTGCAGTTGCTCATCGATTCCGGGGAATTCTGGTCGGCTCTGGAGCAGGATATTCGAACCGCCCGTCAGTACATCTACATTCAAACCCTCTCGTTTGAAGGCGATCGCACCGGCGAGCGATTGGGGGAGGTACTGCTCAGCCATCCGGTACCCGATCGACGGCTTCTGGTGGACAATTACACGCGCCTGATTTTAAGCGATCGGCTGCTTTTTGCCCCACACAATCTCCTGAATCGTCCACTCCAGCGGGAACATCGCAACACGTATCGATTGATCCGTCGTCTACGCCGTGGGGGTGTGCGGGTGCGATTTGGTGGGCCGCTGGGGAAATTTTTTCACCGGCTACCGGCCAGGGATCACAAAAAGCTGATCGTCATCGATGATCATATCGCCTACATCGGGGGTATCAATTTTTCCGATCATAATTTCGAGTGGCACGATATGATGATCCGTTTTCAGCATTCCGGGATGGCGCACTTCCTGAAAACCGACTTTCTGGCCACCTGGCAGGGTCGTCCGCGGTATCGCGATGCCCATTTTGAAAAGGTGCAGCTGTTCTGCCTGGATGGGCGTGCTAACGAACGGGTTTTCCAGCAATTGATGCAGTATCTGTCACGGGCCAGGGAGCGGGTTATCGTTCACAGTCCATACCTTATGGATCCGGTATTGCATGTTTTAACCCGCCTTTCCCGCCGGGGCCTTCGCGTGGTCATCATCACCCCGGAGTATAACAATCGCCGGTTTTTGAAACATTACATTCAGCGCCGGGCAGCAGAGGCTGGTCTGGAGCTGCATTTTTACCAGCCCCGCATGTCCCATCTGAAAGCCATCCTGATCGATTCCCACCACCTGATTGTGGGATCTTCCAATTTCGATTACTGGAGCTATCGGATCCATCCGGAAATCGTGGCCATTATTTCGCTGCCGACCTTTATTCAGGAATTTGAAGAGCGGGTGGTGCAGACCGATCTGGCACAATCCCGGCCGTTTTCCCCATCAACCGATTCCCGGAATGGACACTGGGGAGACCTCTCTTTTCGGTTGATTCGTTTTAGCGCTGATATTTGCAAGCGGTGGATGGGGTAGTGGGCAGTCCACGGTTCGTTTAACCCCAAACTTTTCATTCGCCTACGAATTACACGAATTAACCCAAATAATGCGTTAAACCACGAATCCCGCGAATGAATTCAATAAAAATCAACAATATAGCGAACATATCTGGGAAAATTTTTTCATCCAGATAGAATCAAATGCATTTTATTATTTTTATTGGTGTCAATTCGTGTAATTCGTGGTTCTAATGCATAATCTGGGATAAATTAAGATGCGATGAGTGATGAAATGACAGGGTTGCCGGATACGTTTTGCAAAACCCGTTGCTTCTCATTATATTCCTGAATAGGAATAAAGTTAAGTAGGTTGAGGCGATGTCAGAAGATTTCTTTTTACAAAGCCGTTCCCGGTCTTATCCGTTTACCGCAATTGTGGGGCAGGATGAAATGAAACGCGCCCTGCTGTTGACGGCTGTGGATCCTTCCATTGGTGGGGTGCTAATTATGGGGCATCGGGGTACGGCAAAGAGTACCGCGGTTCGGGCGCTGGCGGCGCTGTTACCGCCCATTCCCGATGAGCCGCTGACCATTACCCTGACGCTACCCGACGGTGTTGTGGAGAAGAGCGTTCGATTTTCCGGGGATGGGGCGCCTGCTGGCTGGCGTCCCGTGCCATTCGTGGATTTGCCATTGAGTGCCACCGAGGATCGGGTGGTGGGGGCCCTGGACATTGAAGCTGCGCTGGCACGGGGACAGAAAGCGTTTGAACCCGGATTGCTGGCGCGCGCACATGGGGGATTCCTTTATATTGATGAAGTCAACCTGCTGGAGGATCACCTGGTGGATCTGCTGCTGGATGTGGCCGCCAGCGGTGTGAATGTGGTGGAACGAGAAGGCTTAAGCGTTCGCCACCCTGCGCGCTTTGTGCTGGTGGGTTCCGGAAATCCCGAAGAGGGCGATCTCCGGCCGCAGTTGCTGGATCGGTTTGGGTTTTACGTGCACATCGAGACCATCACGGATGTGAAACAGCGCATGGAGGTGGTGAATCGTAGCGAGGCGTTCCGGCGGGATCCGGAAGGATTTACCCGGAAATGGGCGAAGGAGGAAGCGCAACTGCGCCAGCGCATCCAGAACGCCCGTCAGTTACTGCCGGAGGTGGAGATCCCCGATTCGCTTCTGCAGCGCATGGTGGAATTGTGTTTGCGCCTGAAGGTGGATGGGCATCGAGGGGAGATCACCCTTTCGCGGGCGGCGCGGGCCATGGCCGCCTTTGAAGGTCGGAAGCGGGTGACCTCCCGGGATATCCGTCGGGTGGCGGTGATGAGTCTGCAGCATCGGCTGCGAAAGGATCCGCTGGATGAAATGGAAAGTGGCGAGAAAATTCGCCAGGCCATGAAAGGTCTGTTTGTGGGGAGCTCCGCATGAAACCGTTACTGGGGTTGCGCGATCCACTTTTTGCCCTGTCTTTACTGGCAATCGATCCTGGATTGGGTGGGGTGGTGATTGCCGGGCCGCCGGGAACGGGCAAATCCCTGGTGGCGCGTGCCGCCCGGGTCTTCTGGCCAGCCCGGACACCCTTTGTGGAGATTCCCCTTCATGTGACGGTGGATCGACTGTTGGGGGGATGGAACATGGGGTTGTCCGTTTCTTCCGGGGTACTGTCCGTGGAACCGGGTTTGCTGGCGCAGGCGCACGGGGGCGTGGTTTACGTGGATGAGATCAACTTGCTGGATCCCACTCTGCTGGCCATCCTGCTGCAAACTCTGGATCGGGGCCAGGTTGTGCTGGAGCGAGAAGGGATATCCCGACGGTTTCCGGCGCAATTTTGTTTGATTGGCACCTGCAATCCAGCGGAAGGGGAACTGCCGCCTGCGCTTCAGGAACGGGTGGCGTTTCTGGTGCGCACCCGGACGTTGCAGGATGTGGAAACGCGCTTCTTTATTGCGCGTCAGGCCGGGCAGCGATTGATTTTGCCGGAAGACATGGTGGCTGCCGTGCATTTTGCCCGGAAGATTCTGCCCACGGTAACGATTTCAAAGAGACACTTGCAGGAGATCTGTGCTGTGGCCAGTCGCACGGGGGTGCAGGGCAATCGCGCAGAAATTTTTGCCGTCCGTTGTGCCCGCGCCAATGCCGCGTTGCATCGGCGGACAATGGTGACTCAGGGCGATGTGGATCTGGCCATCCGGCTGGTGTTTGTGCCCCGCGGTGGCGGCGAATCCCTCCCGGTGTCCGAGGAGATGGACGCAGCTTTCGATCGGGCGGAAGGTTCAGCACAGGCGTCCCGGTCGTCACCGCAATCGGCGCGGCAGGGGGAGACTACGGCCGCGGCGACTCATCCGAACGAAGCGACCGTGGAGAAAACCTCCAGAAATACTCAGGCGGCCTCTGGTGAAAGGATGGGCAGCCGCGCCATTGCCGATCCCGGCTGGCGGGAGGCAGCTTCCCAGATGGCCGGTGCGGTTCCGTTGCCCGGTGTGCGCAACGGCGGGCGATTTGGGCCGTCCGGTCGCCATGCGGCTGGATTGAACTGGCAGCGGGGTCGGCATGTGCGTTCCCTGCCCGGTCGCCTGTCTCAGGGACGGCTGGATGTGCTGGCCACGTTAAAACAGGTAGCCCTGCGCGGAGGATTGCAGGGAAAGGCACTCAGCGATCGGGCCATCGAAATACGCCCCGAGGATATCCGGATCAAACAGTTTCGTCGCCGATCGGGTTTGTTGATCATTTTTGCTGTGGACTGTTCGGGTTCCATGGTATTGAATCGCCTGATGGCGGCCAGGCAGGCGGCGATTCAATTGTTAAAAGAAGCCTATGTGTATCGGGACAAGATCGCGCTGGTGAATTTTTGTCGGCAGGAGGCCCAGCTGTTGTTACCTCCAGGCGGGGGACTGGCACGGGCCACCCGTATATTAAAGCAAATGCCCGCCGGTGGACGCACCCCGTTGCCCTCTGCCTTTTTGAAGGTCTGGGAGATGACCCGCAATGCCGCCTCCCGGTGGAAGGTTGCCGGGAGCATGCTGGTGCTCATCACCGATGGGCGGGGAAATGAACCGCTGACTCCTCGAGAGGATAAACAGGAGAGACGGGCGCAGGCGGAACGGGAAGCGCGCCAGCTGGCAATGCAGTTACGGGAGCATCTGGTGGCCTCCCTGGTGATAGACACACGGAAAATTTTTGTACCCGACGGGCATGCCCGTCAGCTGGCCAACTGGCTGGGAGGGCATTACGTTTACTTACCGGATGTGCAGTCCGAGGTGGTGACCGCTCTGGTGCGGTCAGAGATTCAACGAATTCGGTGATGGGAAATGGGGTGTTGCCCCTTCAGGGCGTGTTTGCCTGAAGGGCAGCAATAGAATTGGCGAATTGGCCCGTTTACGGGGGCGATGGAAGGTGTTTGGTTGGGGGGTTCCAAAATCACCGGGCGATTGTTATTTTGCCCTTTCAGGGCGGAAGGGGATTTGTGGTTAGGGGCGTCTTCATTACCAGGGGCGTTGCCCCTGGCTATCCTATTTTGCCCCTTCGGGGCGGGATGAAACAGACGGTTTTTTCTGTTTTCTCCTGAATCCCGGGGTGTTGCCACGGGTGTTGTTATTTTGCCCATTCGGGGCGCGTTTGCCTGAAGGGCAAATAGACGATAGCCCCGTGCAGGGCGCGGGGGGCAGGGGAGGCCTCTCAATTCATCTGCTGCCTGAAGGGCAGCAATAGAATTTGCCCGTTTCCGGGGCGTGGGCGTTGTGGTTTGGGGTTCCAAAATCACCGGGCGATTGTTATTTTGCCCTTTCAGGGCGGAAGGGGATTTGTGGTTGGGGGCGTCTTCATTACCAGGGGCGTTGCCCCTGGCTATCCTATTTTGCCCCGTTGGGGCGGGAGGAAACGGGCGGTTTTTTCTGTTTTCTCCTGAATCCCAGAGTGTTGCCCCGGGTGTTGTTATTTTGCCCTTTCAGGGCGGAGGGGATTTGTGGTTGGGGGCGTTTCCGTTACCAGGGGCGTTGCCCCTGGCTACCCTATTTTGCCCCTTCGGGGCGGGAGGAAACGGATGGATTTTTTGTTTTCATGGATGAATCGTGTGGTTTCCTGAAATCCGGGGTGTTGCCCCGGGTGTTGTTATTTTGCCCTTTCAGGGCGGAGGGGGATTTGTGTTTGGGGGCGTTCCCGTTACCAGGGGCGTTGCCCCTGGCTATCTTATTTTGCCCCTTCGGGGCGGGATGGATTTATGGTCTGGAGGGTCTCCCTATTATCATGGATGTTTCCACGGATTACCCGATTTTTGCCCCGTTGGGGTGCGTTTGCCTGAAGGGCAAACAGATGACAGCCCCGTGCAGGGCGCGGGGGGGCAGGGGAGGCCTCTCAATTCATTTGCTGCCTGAAGGGCAGCAATAGAATTGAATTGGCCCGTTTACGGGGGCGATGGAAGGTGTTTGGTTGGGGGGTTCCAAAATCACCGGGCGATTGTTATTTTGCCCTTTCAGGGCGGAGGGGGATGTGTGGTTAGGGGTGTTCCCGTTACCAGGGGCGTTGCCCCTGGCTATCCTATTTTGCCCCGTTGGGGCGGGATGAAACAGGCGGTTTTTTCTGTTTTTCCTTGAATCCCGGGGTGTTGCCCCGGGTGTTGTTATTTAGCCCCGTTGGGGCGTGTTTGCCTGAAGGGCAAACAGATGATAGCCCCGCGCAGGCGTGAGGGTTGCCTGCATCCAGCCGCATTTTTTCTCTTTGCAATTGTCATTCGGTGCGCATAAATTTGCTCATTGTTTTTAGCTCCAACGAAATAAACGAGGTGGTCGCGTGTCTTTTGTTCATCTACACTGTCATACCCATTACAGCTTGCTGGATGGCGCCAACGAGGTGAAGCGTCTGGTGGAACGGGCGGCGGAATTGAATATGCCCGCGCTGGCAATAACCGATCACGGCAACATGTTCGGGGTGCTGGAGTTTTATAAAGCCTGCAAAAGTGCGGGTATCAAACCCATCATTGGCATGGAGGCGTATATCGCTCCCGGATCCCGAACCGATCGCAAATCCGGTGGACGCGGCGGCAGTCAGGCAGCCTATCATCTGGTGTTGCTGGCCAAAAACAAGACCGGTTATCAAAACTTGATGAAGTTATCCAGCATTGCCTATCTGGAAGGCTTTTATTACAAACCCCGCATTGATCGAGAAGTCCTGCAAAAATATAAGGAAGGTCTGATTGTGCTCTCCGCCTGCATGAAGGGAGAGGTCTTTACCCACCTGGCGCAGGACGATTGGAAAGGGGCTCAGAAGGTGGTGGAAGATTACCTGGAAATGTTCGGCGACGATTACTATCTGGAAATCCAGAACCACCATATCCCGGAAGAAGCCGGTTACGAAAAGGTCTACAAGCTGGCTAAAGAGATGGGTGTCCCCGTTCTGGCCACCAACGATGTCCATTACCTGCTGAAAGAACATCATGAATCGCACGATATTTTGCTCTGTTTGCAATCGGGAAAATCGCTGGATGATCCCAACCGTTTGCGATATAACACTCAGGAGCTGTACCTGAAGAGCGTGGACGAAATGTACGATCTGTTCCGCGACCGATCCGAGGTGCTGGAACAGACGCTGGGGGTGGCCGAAAAGATCGATCTGGAAATCGAAATGGGGCGTCCCTTATTGCCCCGGTACGAATTGCCGCCGGAATTCAAATCCATGTCCCTGGATGATTATCTGGAGAAGGTCGCTTTTGAGGGTGCCGAAAGGCTTTATGGAGAAGTAACCCCGGAAATCAAGGAACGGCTGGAATACGAATTGAGCGTGATCCGAAAAACCGGATATGCCGGGTATTTCTTGATTGTAAAAGATTTTATCGATTATGCCCGTCAGCAGAACATTCCGGTGGGATTGGGTCGGGGATCGGCTGCAGGTAGCATGGTGGCGTACGTGCTGGGGATTACCCGGGTGGATCCCCTGCGTTATGGCCTGCTGTTCGAACGTTTTTTAAATCCAGAGCGGGTGTCCATGCCGGATATCGATATCGACTTCTGTTTTGAGCGGCGCGATGAGGTGATCGATTACGTGCGCCGCAAATACGGGGAAAACAACGTGGCCCAGATCATCACTTTCGGTACCATGGCGTCCCGGGGAGTGATCCGGGATGTGGCCCGGGTGCTGGGATTTGAGTACGCCGAGGCAGATCGGATTGCCAAGCTCATCCCGGTGCACCAGGGCAAGCCCATGCCACTGAAGAAAGCCTTCGAGGAAATCCCTGAATTGAAGGAAATCCTGGAAAGCGGGGATCCCCGTTATCAGAAACTGATCAAACATTCCCTGGTACTGGAGGGCCTGGTGCGCCATGCTTCCGTGCATGCCGCCGGAATCATCATTGCCCCGGATGAGATCACCAAATTTGTCCCCTTGTACATGACGGAGGATCAGAACAAGGAGAAGGTGATCACCACCCAGTTTACCATGACCGGTTGCGAAGATATCGGTCTGTTAAAGATGGACTTTCTGGGACTGCGCACGTTGACGGTCATTCACAATTGTGTGCAACTGGTGAAACAGCGCCACGGGGTAGAAATTGATGTGGACAACCTGCCTCTGGACGATCCCGAAACTTACGAAATCTTCTGCGAAGGCAATACGGTGGGGATTTTCCAGTTTGAAAGTCCCGGCATGCGGGAATATCTACGCAAGCTGCAGCCCAACCGCATTGAAGATTTGATTGCCATGAATGCGCTGTACCGACCGGGCCCCATGGAAAACATCGATACCTACATTGCCCGAAAATACGGTCGGGAGAAGATCGAGTACCTGCATCCCAAACTGGAGCCCATCCTGAAAGAAACGTATGGCATTATTGTGTATCAGGAACAGGTGATGCGCATTGCCTCGGAGCTGGCGGGATTTACACTGGGGAAAGCGGACTTGCTGCGCCGGGCCATGGGGAAGAAGAAGAAAGAAGTGATGATGGAGATGCAGAAGGAATTCGTCGATGGATGTTTGAAAAACGGCATCGATGAGCAAACCGCGCAGCAGATTTACGATTTGATCTTCAAGTTTGCCAGCTACGGTTTCAACAAATCCCATTCGGCGGCGTATGCGCTGCTGGCCTATCAAACGGCGTATTTAAAGCGCCATTATCCCGCGGAATTCATGGCAGCCACCCTGACTTCGGAAATTAACAATCCCTCTCGCATCGTGGTGCTGATCGATGAGTGCAAGCACATGGGCATCGAAGTGCTTCCGCCGGATGTGAATTATTCCGATGCGCAGTTTACGGTGACCGAGGACGGAAAGATCAGCTTTGGGCTGGAGGCGATCAAGAATGTGGGACGAGCGGCCATTCGCAGCATCATTCGCGCGCGGCAGGAGCACGGGCCTTTCACCAATATTTTTCAATTCATGCAGCATCTGGATCTGCGGTCGGTCAATCGAAAGATTCTGGAAGCGCTCATTCAGGCCGGGGCGCTGGATTCGCTGGAAGGTACCCGTGCCCAGAAATTTGCTGCTATCGAGGCGGCCATCAATTTTGCGCAAAAATTTCAGGAACGGGAAAAGGACAAATCACAAATCAGTTTGTTTGATTTAATCGCGGAAGAAAATGGTCAGCAAAAGGGGGCCAATGACACCGGGCTGCAATATCCGCCTTTACCGGAGGTGCCCGAATGGTCGGTTCAGGAGCGGCTGGCGCGAGAAAAGGAATTGCTGGGATTTTACATTAGTGGCCATCCCCTGGATCGGTTTCAGAAGGAGATTGAGATGTTCTCCAATCTGGACTGGGATGATCCCGACACCTACGAAGAAAACCGCGAGGTGCGAACGGCGGCCATGATTGCAGCCATCAAGACACACATGGATCGAAAAGGAAAATTCATGGCCTTTGTTACTTTCGAGGATAAATACAATTCCTTCGAAGGTGTGGTTTTTTCCAGCGTTTACGAAAAGTATGGCCCCTTTTTATCCAAAGGTGCCCTGGTGTTTGTGCGCGGGCGGGTGAGTGATCGCAGCGAGAATACCTTCAAGATGCTGTGCGACGAGATCATTCCACTGGAAGAAACCCGCAATCGGCTGGCCCGGGGGCTGAAGTTGAAAGTGGATACCCATCAATTATCCCCCAAACAGATCGATCAACTTCACAAACTGGTCAAACAATATCCGGGAAGCATTCCCTTGCTGTTTGAAGTCTACACCAACGGAAACGGCAGCGGCTTCTTGCTTCGATCGCGCAAATTTCAGGTGGTGTTGACCGATGATCTTTTGAATCAATTGAGAGAATTGCTGGGGAAAAATAATATTGAAATATTGAACTAACGGAGGTGTGGGAGCGCAGGCGGAATTATGAAAGCGGTGGTGCAACGGGTACGGGAAGCCAGCGTGGAGGTGGATGGACAGGTTGTGGGCGCCATCGGACACGGTCTGGTTGTGCTGCTGGGTGTGGGTGTGGATGATGAGCCTGCTGACGCCGATTACCTGGCTGAGAAGATCGTCCAGCTGCGCATTTTTAACGACGAAGCGGGCAAGATGAATCGGAGCCTGATGGATGTGAAGGGGGGCATGCTGGCCATTTCTCAATTTACCCTTTACGCCAGCACCCGGAAAGGTCGGCGTCCCAGTTTTGTGGATGCAGCGCCACCGGAGAAGGCGGAACCCATGTATGAATATTTCATTCAAAAGGTTCAGGAAAAAGGGGTGCCGGTGGAAAAGGGAATTTTTGGTGCCATGATGCTGGTGAAGATCTTTAACGATGGCCCGGTTACCATCTTAATAGACAGCAAAGATCGGCTGAAACCCAGGCGAGCGAAGGAGACGGAGTAACCATGACAATGGAACAACAGGCCCAGCCGTCCCGCTGGAAACAACGGATGCTGAAGCTTCTGTATTACCTGGTTGGCTTTTTTGCCCTTGTATTGATTATGGATAACCTGGTGATGCCCTGGTACACCAAGCACGGTAAGGAGTACGAATTACCCGACATTACCGAATTGCCAGTCGAGCAGGCCATCGATATTTTAAAGCAAAATGGCTTTACCCCGGTGATTCAGGATTCGGTTTACGATTCCGATTTGCCACCGGGAACCGTGCTTCGGCAGAATCCGCTACCGTTTTCCACGGTAAAGAAAGGGCGCCGGGTGTATCTGGTGGTCAGCATCGGGGAGAAACCGGTGATCATGCCCAATCTGGTGGGATTGACACCACAGGACGCCAAATTTCGATTAACCGAAGAGGCCTTGCAGCTCAACCGCACATTTTACGATTTTTCCGAATATTATCCCAAAGGAGTGGTGATTGCACAATCGGTACCCCCGGGCGATACCCTGCGAAAGGGTCAATCGGTAAACATCACCGTCAGTCTGGGCCCACCGCCAGAGGCCCAGAAAGTCCCCAGTTTGAAAGGGAAAAGTTTGATCGCTGCCAAAAAGGAGCTGGAAGTACTGGGCATTCCTCTGGGGCGCATTGATTATCAATACCGACCGGATTTGGTGCCGGAAACGGTGGTGGCACAATCCATCCCCGCCGGTACTCCCGTGGTGGAGGCCGATTCCATCAATCTGGTGGTCAGCACCGATCGCCTGCCGGAAGAGGAAACGCCGCAATCAAACCAGGAACCCTGATATGAGCGATTATAAGATTCTGCCATCCATTTTATCGGCCGACCACGGCAAACTGGTTGAGGAAGCGCTGGAAGTTCACCTGCCGGGAATCGATTACCTGCACGTGGACATCATGGATGGCCATTTTGTTCCCAATATCACCTTTGGCCCTCAGGTAGTGGCTTCCCTGAAGCGCCACACCCCGTTTCATCTGGATGTGCATTTAATGATCGATCGGGTGGATGAATATATCCCGCAATTTGCACAGGCGGGGGCAGATATTATCACCATTCATCAGGAAGCCACCCGACATTTGCATCGTAGCCTGAACCTGATTCGGGAACAGGGGGCCAAAGTGGGGGTCACCATCAATCCGGCCACCCCGCTGGAGAACATCCGGTGGGTGCTGGAAGAAGTGGATCTGGTGCTCATCATGAGCGTGAATCCCGGTTTTGGCGGGCAGGCGTTTATTCACAGTTCGCTGGAGAAGATTCGGCAATTGGCCCGCTGGCGGGAGGAGCATCGGTGGTCATTTATTATTGAAGTGGATGGTGGCATCAATGAGCAGACGGCACCGCTGGTGTATGAGGCGGGCGCGGAGTTTCTGGTTGCAGGTAACGCAATTTTTGGTCAGCCCGATCGCGGGGCGGCCATCCAGCGCATCCGGCAGGCCATCGAAGATCAACAATCCCGTAAACGAACCATTTTGACCTGATGCGTGTGGAGATGGCCCGGCCGTTAGACACTCCCTTCATCATCCGCAGGATCATTCACATCAGCTGGGGTGGATTACTTCTGCTTATTTACCTCGTTTTACATCCCTTGGCCACGGCAGGCATCTGGGCGTGGGCGCTGGCCATGGTGCTGCTGGATTGGGGCCGGAATCGCCTTCCTTTCTGGCAACATCGATTTTATCGCTGGTTTGGGTGGATGTTAAAATCGCCCGAAATGCAGGGACGCATGACCGGAGCCACCTGGCTGGTGCTGGCGGCCGCAATGTTAATCACCTTTTTCCCTTCATATTTTTTACCCTCCATGCTGATCCTCACCTTCGGCGATACCCTGGCAGCCCTGCTGGGACGCTGGCAACCGCTGATCTTTATCCACCGCAACAAATCCCTGATGGGCGCGCTGGTGATGTTTAGCGTGAGTGCAATCGTATTGTGGAACGTGCAACCGACAACACCGCTGGTGAATGTCCTGGGTGCACTGACCGTCACCATTGTGGAATTAATAGCGCCAGAAACGGCCGAAAACGTGTGGGTGGGGCTAACCCCGGGGGTCTTTTTGTGGCTGGTTTCGGGGGGATAAAAAACCGTTCTTTTTAACCCGGACTTTTCATTAAACCCAAATAATGCATTAGCCTACGAATTACACGAATTGACACCAATAAACCCAGATTATGCATTAAACCACGAATTGCACGAATTAACACAAATAAAAATAATCAGATACATTGGATTAGATCTGAATGAAAATTTGTTCCGGGGTTTATTCGCGATTTTGTTGATATTTTTTAGTTTAATCCGTGTGATTCGCGGTTAAAGGCATTTTTGGAGTTTCATTGCATTAATTTGGTTTAAAGGTAAATTTTTTAGTAAAATTTCAGAATATAGGTTAGAGGACTCGTTTCCTGGAGCTAAAGTAAAAATGAGGATAAAGGATGAAGCTGGGCATTTATCTCGATCGATTTCAGCACGCGTTCATACAGGAGGATTATTTTTTTGGCCTGTGGCATCCGAAAGCGATTACGTTTTCAGAACCATTGAAAATTGCGGAACCGACTGCATTACATAGAGGCAGTAATTGGGTGCTGCTGGGTAACCGGAACCCGTTTGGAGTGACTCATCAGATGCCCATACATCTTCGTTACCACAAACGTGAAGTTGTTGATGCAGTGGCCTTTCGGGGGTATTTGCTGGAACCACCGATACATACCTGGTCGCCATCCCCAGAAATTTTAAATTACTGGATGGATTCCCGGGAAAAAGAACACAACGGGATTTTTTCCGTGGTGCGGATTCTGAATCGGGGTGCCCGGCTGGATTTAATCACCGATGCGTTTGGCGTTTCGCCATTGTATTACCGTAAAATGGATAGTGGCGTGGTATTTTCGACCAATCCACGATTCCTGATCACAGGTAACGAAAATCCCGACTGGCTGGGCTGGCGGAACCTTTTGCACAGCAAATATTTTTGCACGGATCGGACAATCTACCGGGAAATTCGCCGCGTTCCCGCGGGCACCATCTTGCGGTTTAACGGTTTGCGCATGGAACGGATTCAGTGGTTCCGTTATCATGAGCTGCCGGGAGGCGAAAAATCCATTACCGAAAACGCCGTGGATACAGCGGAAGAATTGTTCCAGGGGGCCATGCGGCGCTGTTTGCGACTGGGTGCACAGGGCAGTCAAACCATTCTTCCCCTGAGCAGCGGATACGATAGCCGACGGATATTTGCCTTTCTGGTGAAGCATCGGGTGCCGTTTAAAGCCATGACCGTCAGGATTTTACAGAAGGGCATGCGGGATCTGGACGCGCGCTTCGCCAGCCAGATGTGCGCAGATTTCGGGATTGATCATCGGGTAATCGAATTCCCCAAAGTCCAGGAATTTGTGGATTATTACCGTTTCCGGCGCAACCGATTCAGTGGCGAGGCGTTTGAGCACACCTGGATCATTCCCCTGATGCGGGCTCTTCCCGGTGAACCGGTATTGATTTTTGATGGGCTGGCGGGTGATGCCCTTGCAGGGAAGGTGGCTTATAAAAAGCCTGAATTTTATTCCTGTCATCCCCGTGCCCGCGTGGAGGCCATTTTGCAAAATTTAATTAAGAACAAATTCGGTAAAGTCCTGGATCCTTTCCAGTGGCCCACCATCCACGAAACCCGCGAGGACATCGCCCGGTTTCTGGAGAGATTACCCGATAATGTGAACCGGGCCGAAATATTCTTTCTGTTAACCCGAATCCGAAGAGCCACCGCATTGATGTCCCAGTGGTTATTGCCGTCCGGCCACACGGTGGTTTATCCCTATCTGGATCTCGATCATGTGAAATACCTGTTGAATTTTCATCCGCTGGAGAAGCTTCGGTATTCATTCCAGGAACGGTGTCTGCAGCGGCACCATCCTGAGCTGTACCGCTATTACGGCAATCGGAATTTTCCCGGCCATCTACCGGGAGAGGATCCCTGGTTGGTCTATCAAACAAAAATTCAGATGGTAAAAAGCAATTTGCAGGAGATTAGAAATCATCTGGCCTGGGAGCCATTTACCCGGTTACTGAGTCCCGCCGGACGATTTCTCGCATCGCTCTCGCGATATCATCAACGGGTGTTGTTCATGAACCTTTCCTGGTTGCGACCCATTACAGACATCTTCCTCACGTATTTAAACAGGCGAGAGATGATTCGATTGGAATCGTTTTCTATGGCCGAGATGCGGGAACGTTGAGTCGAGGCGCAGGGGGATTCTCCCGAAAGAAAGAGGTGCAACAGGATCCGGGTAGAAAAGATCAGCGATTCATTCTGGATACCCAAGAAGATTGAGGACGCAAGCCGATCTCTCCAGATCCCGGTTACGGATCTTCCCTTCAAATCCCGTGTGGACAGGTCAATCCCGGTGACGTAATTCACTCTAATTATTCATCCCAGATTATGCATTAGAACCACGAATTACACAAATTAACACAAATAAAAATAATAAAATGCACTCGATTCTGCGTGGATGACCATACTTTCCTGGATATATTCGTTATTTTGTTTGATTTTTTTCGAACTCATTCGCGTGATTCGTGGGTTGGTGTATTATTGGGGTTTAATTCATGTCATTCGTAGGCCAGTGCAAAATCCAGGCTAAATTTTATTTGGTGAGTTTTCGAATCTGTTTGTATATTGGTTCATTAAAAAAAGGAAGCAACGCATGATGCGCATAGATCGGGCGGTTATCAAGGGTCTCTTTTTGAATAGCCTGCTGGTGGTCGCCCTGTTGGCCGGAACGGGATTTCGCAAATATGCCGGTGAGTTTATGGCCATCGACGTCTCGCCCCGGGCTCAGGCGCTGGGTGGTAGTTTTGTTGCCCTGGCCAACGACGTTACCGCCAGCTATTACAACCCCGCTGGACTGGTCAATTTGCAGGCCACCCAGTTTTCCTTCATGCATGCCTGGCAATTCGTCAATTTTGTGAACTTTGATTACCTGGCTGTGGCACACCCCATTGGGTATCATCGGGTGTTGGGGATTAGCGTATCGCGTCTGGCCGTGGATGACATTCCAGATACCCGGGCGGCGCTGATTCAGCAGGGGGATGATTGGCGGCTGGACTGGAGCCGGGTCACCCGATTTAATTCCGCGGATTACGTGGTCACGGTGGCGCTGGGGCAGCGCTGGAACGAACGCCTGAGCTGGGGAGTTAGTGTGAAGCTGATTCGTCGGAATCTGGGAGAAAATTATGCCAATGGTATTGGGGTGGATGGGGGCCTTCAATTTCAACTGCGACCCAACTGGCGATTGGGGCTCAGCTTAAAAAACATGACCACCACGCTGATCGCCTGGGATACCGGGGAAAAGGAACTGGTTTATCCCATGGGAATCCTGGGAACGGCCTATCGCTTTCGGGTACCTGGTATGGATGCGTATTTCATCCCCAATCTGGATGTCATTTTGCGGAGTGTTTCCCTGCCCGGAGCTGGAGATGCCCGCGTGTACAACTTTGAAGGAGGCATATTCACCGGTGCCGTTGGCGGAGAGTTTCAATATCGGGGCGTTTTATCCTTCCGTGCCGGCATCGATGAATTGCAGCGTTTTGCCTTTGGTATTGGGGTCAAAATTCCCCACATTCGGGTGGATTACTCGTTCCTGAATTACGCCAGGGAGTTGGGCAACAGCCACCGCATTGGTATCCTGCTGGACTTTGGCAATTGATCGTCGGATCTTTCCCGTTTTCTCCTTTTTAAGCCCGTTCCGGGTAGCAACGGTCTTTTCCGAACAGGGAACCAATCATACATTGCTTTCCGGGGTGGCATTTTCTAACTTCTTTTTGCAGGAAATGTCGAAATCAACGGCTGGACGGGCATGCAATTTAAAACCCTTCACAAAAAATTATTGATCATTGGCGTATCCACCCTGTTGCTGGAGGCGGTCATTGTTTATTTTCTGTACACCAGCATCAATGCCTTCTATGCCGATCTGTCCAGCAAAATCGCCTACATGCTAACGGAACAAATCAAAAATGTGCTCATTTCGGATCAATTTGATTTTCGGAAAATTGATAAGTACAACCGCTATCCCCTGCGGCGGTTCCTGAAACGGTTCAGCCGGGAAGATTCCAAGATTCTGTCCATTTTGCTCATCGATCGAAATAATCGCATCGTGGTCAGTTCCGATCCCAAAGTGGAGGGCTGGGAATATCAAAATCCCAGGGAACTGCAGTTGTTGCAAACGGAACATCCTCAGGTGGTGAACCGCACCTGGCAGGGCGATATTGAGATTCTGGATGTCATCTGGCCGATTTATCAGGATGGGGAGCTTCAGGGATATTTACGCACGGTGGTCTCCGTTCAGCATTTGCAGAATTTTTACAAGAACCGGAAAAAGATTCTCTATTTTGCCAGTTTTTTTACGTTTGGCATCATCCTGTTGACCGTGCTGTTGACTTCCCGGATTTACCAGAGTAGCATTAAGGATATTAACGTGGCCATCGAGCATTTGAGTGAAGCCAATTATGATTACCGTCCCACCCTGAAAAAGGGGGATGAGTTTGAGCCGGTTTATTCCGGATTGCAGAAGTTGTTTGAGAAGACGGCCGATCTAAACGAAAGTTTTCGGGAATCGGAGAAGCGCATTCAGGCGATGATGCGGGTGATTCACGAGGGATTGCTGATCATCGATATGAACATGAACATTGCCACCTACAACGATTATTTGCTGGACATTTTGCGGATCCGCAAGTACAGCGATCCCCACAAGCAGATTTACCAGATCTTCCAGCTGAATCCCCGGCTGGTGGAAATTTACCGCCGTTCCCGGGATCCCATGACCCATGCGGTTCGCAAAATCCTGGCGCTGCGTTTGCTGGACGGACGTACCGTGAATGTGCAGGTGCATGCCATGCCCATCTCCGAAAACGGCAAGGTCAGTTCGATCATCTTCTATTTTAAGAACCTGGGTTTGCTGCAGGAGCTGGAGCAAAATCTCCACCGGAGCATGAAGTACGGATTAATCTCTCAGCTGGCCTCCAGTATTGGGCATGAGATTCGGAACCCGCTGAGTTCTCTGGCCATCCATACCGAAATTGTGGCCAGTCTGGTGAACAAATCGGTAAAGGACAGGGAGCGAGCGCGGAAAATTCACAAATCCATTAGCATTTTAAATGCTGAAATTGAGCGTTTGCAGAAGATGATCGATCAGTTTTTCAATCTGGCAAAATCCCGGGACATTCAACTCAGTTACGAAAACATCAACGAGCTGGTTAGCGAGGTGCTGGATCTGGTTCAGCAGCAGGCGTTTGAACGCAATGTGACCATTCACAAGTACTTTGGAAATCACCTGCCACTGGTGAACATTAGCAAAGATCAAATCAAACAGGTGGTCATCAATCTCATTCTCAATGCATTCGATGCCATGCCCGAAGGGGGCGATCTGTACATCCGCACGGGATTGAAGGACGGGCGGGTACGGATTTCCATTAAAGACACTGGCGTGGGAATCCCGGACTCCATTAAGGATCGCATTTTTGATCTGTATTTCTCGACCAAGGAAAGTGGTGGTGGCATTGGACTGGCCATTTCTAAACGGATTGTGGAGGCCCATGAGGGGCAATTATATTTTGAATCCAAAGAAGGGGTGGGTACCATATTTTATGTGGAATTGCCAACAACTTAATCAAGAGGGCGGCATATGAATTACCGAATTCTGGTGGTGGATGATGATGAGAATCATCGCATTGGGATGATGACCTTGCTGGAGGAAGAAGGCTACGAAGTCGATGGTGCAGCAAACGGCCGCGAGGGCATCGAGCGATTGGATTCGGGGGTGTATGATCTGGTGATTACGGATTATCGCATGAACGAAATGGATGGCATGCGCTTTTTGAAGCATTTGCAGGAAAATTTCCCGGCTTTGAAAGTGATAATGGTGACCGGATACGGAAGCATTGAGCATGCCGTGGAGGCCATGCAGCACGGTGCGATGAATTACATCACCAAACCGGTTAAGCCGCAGAAATTGCTGGCCGTGGTGGATCAGGTATTAAAAGAGCCGGGAGAAGAAATTCCCGAAGAAGAAAAATTGCAACGATTGAGCCAGTACTTTCACTTTCACCGATTAGTGGGGCGGTGTAAGAAGATGCAGCAGGTGTATCGGAAAATACGGGATGTAGCCCCCACGGATGTATCGGTCATGATCATCGGTGAAAGCGGTACTGGCAAAGAGCTGGTTGCCCGTGCCATTCACGATTATTCGAAACGAAAAAATGGCCCATTTGTGGCCGTAAATACCGGAGCCATCCCCAGGGAGCTCATCGCGTCGGAGCTGTTTGGGCACCTGAAAGGTGCCTTTACCGGGGCCATATCCGATAAGAAAGGAAAGTTTGAGGAGGCCCACGGAGGCACCCTGTTCCTGGATGAAATTAGCACCATGAGTTTGCCGGTGCAGATCAGCCTGTTGCGGGTGCTGGAAAATCATATTATTGAACGCGTGGGCAGCAATCGCCCCATCCACGTTGATGTGCGCATCATTACCGCAACCAATGAGGATTTGCAGAGTCTGATCGAAGAGAGCAAATTTCGGGAAGATTTGTACTATCGATTAAACGTGTACACCATCGAATTGCCCCCATTGCGCGAGCGGGAAATGGACATTCCCTATCTGGCCCATTTTTTCCGGGAAATGTTTAACCTGGAGCTGGGCCGGCACATCCAGGACATTGCTGCCGAGGTTCTGGATGCCCTGCAGAGCTATCCCTGGCCGGGAAACATTCGGGAATTTCGAAACGTCATGCTGCGCGCCGTTTTGACGGCGGGGGACAGCGATGTACTGAAGATTCAGCATCTACCCAGGGAAATTGTTAAACCCGGCATTGCTCGCACCCAGATTACATTTCGTCCGGGCACCCCCCTTTCGGAAGTGGAAAAAACCATGATTCTGGAAACCCTGAAAGCCGTAAAGGGCAACAAACTAAAGGCAGCAAAAATCCTGGGTATAAGCCGCCGTTCCCTTTACAACAAGCTGGAAGAGTACGGGATTGAAGATGTGGAATTGTAAAAAAGTTTCACATCAAAAAACGACCGGAACCATCCCGTTTTATGGAATGAAAAGTGGCAGGGAGGAATAGATGGGATCAGATCCATCCATCGCGATAGGTAAGTTGTTGAAAATACGTTGACTGAGGGGTGGCGGTAAATTTATTCATTTTATGCATCGGAGGGAGGTGCAGAGGAGAACCTGGCTGGCAAGGATGTTGCAATTTTTACGATTGTATGTATGAGAATGAGTTATTCATGAAAAAGATTCTGTTAGCCGAAGACGATAAGAATTTGAGTCGAAGCATCGATATTCTTCTCACCCTGGAAGGATTTCAGGTCATTGCGGTGTACAATGGTGAGGAGGCCCTCAACAAGTTGTTATTCCAGAAATATGATTTATTGATCACCGATATCGTGATGCCCAACATGAACGGTGTGGAATTGATTCAAAAAATCCGGGCCATAAACCCGACGATACCGATCATGGTCATTTCCGGACAATTAAATGAAGAGTTGATTGCCGAATTACGGGAGCTTAATGTACAACACATACTGGCCAAACCCATTCGTCCCACCGAATTTCGCCGCATGATTGAGGAAATATTTATTCAGCAGGCAACGGATTGAGTGAACATTCACACCTCACCCTCTGGCAGGGGATCCACAAATAAGGTTTTGGTGCGGGTGGGGATGACGGTACCCGGTGGGGATTTTCGGGGTTTGCGTACGTATTTGACCCTGGTGAAAAGAACCGGTACGTAGCGGGCGTGGCGGGCTTTGCTAAACGTTACCGCCAGACGCGCCGCGTAATGCAGGGCATCCTGTGGGGGATGCTCCGCCTTTTCTGGATTTTTCAGAATAACGTGAGATCCGCTATATCCCTGCACATGCAACCACCAGTCTTCTTTATGTGCATGGCGGAACGTCATCGCATCGTTGTCTGCGGCGCTTTTGCCCACCCAGATGGTAGAATTCTTGAAGTGAAATGTTTTATATGGTAGGTGATAGGCCGGTGCCTCTTCTTGCGTGGGTTGCAGCAGACCGGCCTGTTTCATTTTTTCCTGCATTTTCTGTAATTTTCGATGCGTATTGATCCCCTCCAGTTCCACCAGCCATTGATCAACGCGGTTCAGCTGATCCTGAAGCGATTGCAATCGCTGGCGTCGCTGTTTCTGCCGCTGTTCCCATTCCCTGGCCTTCTGGAAATGTTTTTCGGCATTCTCCTGAAGGGAAAGCTCGGGTTTCACCTTGACCGTAATGCGGGGCAATTGGGGATCAAAATAATCGATGAGTTCGACCGTTTGACACCCCGGCTGAAAGGCCTGGGGTTGGGACAGAAGCAATTGCCCAATTTTCTGAAGATGTTCTTTGCGGGACGAATTTTCCGATCGCTGTAGTTTTTGAATGGTTTGTTGAAGGTGCTCCTTCCGCTTCTGCAGTAGCTGGAGATAGTGTTGTTTTTTCTGAATGAAGTCGCGGAAGCGCAGGCTTTGAAAACAGAATCGCCGAATGGCCGCGTTCAGGTCTGGGATGATTTCTGAGCGGTTTTTTGCCAGACTGTGGAATGGCCCCAGCGTAAATCGAATGGGAATGTCCCCTTCATAATAAATATGAGGCGGAGCATGCTGAAATTGCTGAAGGAGCTCCTGGATGGTGTGGTAAAGGGTATCCAACTCATCGGGAGTTAGATTTCCAGGAGTCACGGAAGTGTCCAGCCCACAACGAAATAGCAATTCATTGACCACCGGAGAGGTGAGGTACAGAAATTTCTGTTTTAGGCCTTTTCCCAGCGGCATGTCTTTAAATTCCAACAGATAATCGCGAAAGGCCTGTGGGTCCATTTCCGTTGGATCCATTCGAGAGTTAGAGGGCAGGGTAAAGGTCTGTCCGATGAAGGTTTTCTGTTTTTTAAAGCTGTTCAGAATACGATTGTCATTGTTAATTAAAAAGAAATGCGTGTTCAGGGTGAAAAATTGCAGAATCAACCGGCTGGCACCGTCATCAAAGTCTGCGACGATGACCCGTTCTCGGGGAATCATCTCGATGTGCGCGATCGTTCGCCCCAGCACCTCCTTCATCACATCGGTAGAATTTACTCTCCGGTGTACCGTGTCGGTAAGGATCAGGTAGGGATATTGCGGATCGCAACTCATTTCCAGGAAGTGGGTATTTCCCGTGGTCGTTTCGATTTCCAGGATCCATTCATTTTTCATCTGTGTGAAGCTCTGGCGAATGCGGCTTCCCACCAGATCGGACTGTAAACCCTGGACCTGTCGTTTTAATGTAAAATAATGCCCATGCATCTGGTTGCCCGTGGTCTTCTTTCAATTCAATTTAGCATCGCTTTATTCTGGATAAAAAATGTTTTATGTTTAATCCGGATGATACATCGGGGAACGTAATCTCCAATCTTGTGAAGATCTGGCTCGACAGATCCTGAATGCAACGGCGCGTGTTGGCGATCCTGTGAAGTTCTGCTCTAAACAGTGACGGTTCCCCAATGATCGGCCTTTGTTTGTTGTATTTTTGGTGATTTCGGTTGGACTGCCGGATTGGCGTTTTAAGCCGAAAAAGGTGCGATGAATGGAGGGTTGCAAAATTGGGGAAAAATGGGTTATATTCCATACTTCTTAGTCAGCATTCACCGTTGGAAGGAGGCTCAGAATGATCGATTACGATTACGATGTAGCGATAGTGGGGGCAGGTCCGGCCGGTACCACCACCGCTTTGTATGCGGCCCGAGCGGGATTAAAAGTGGTGCTCATCGATAAGAAAAAATTTCCGCGCGATAAAATTTGCGGCGATGCCATCTCCGGTAAAAGCATTACCTACCTTCGGGAACTGGGGCTACTGGACAAGCTTCAGCAAATTCCCCACAAAGTGGTGTATGGAGTGATCTTTTCCTCGCCCAATACCAGTTCCATAAAGATTTATTTTCAACCCAATAAAGATAATGGTGACCTGCACGGATTCATCTGTCGGCGCATCGAGTTTGACAATTTGCTGTTTCAGACCGCTAAAAAGGAAATGGATACCCTGGAAGAATCCCCGGTTGAAGATCTCATCCTGGAAAACGATCAGGTCATTGGGGTGCGGATAAAGCGCGATACCGGCGAAACACTGGACATTACGGCACGGGTGGTGGTGGGCGCCGATGGATTCAGCTCCGTCGTAGCCCGAAAACTGGGGATTTATGAGCTGGATCCGGATCATCATCTGGTGGCAACCCGGGCTTATTATCGCGGGGTCACCGGGATGGACGATTCCATCGAATTGCATTATATTAAGGATATTTTGCCCGGCTATTTCTGGATTTTTCCTGCGGATAATGGCCTGGCCAATGTGGGATTGGGGATGGTTCACAGCAAGTTGAAGAAGAAAGGGATTCGGCTGCGTCAGGCGCACGAAGCGGCCACCCGGCATCCCTTCTTTCGGGAACGGTTTGAAAATGCAGAATTGATGGATGACATCCAGGGCTGGAATTTGCCTGTGGGAAGCAAGCGTCGTCGGGTGCATGGTAACGGATTTTTATTGGTGGGCGATGCGGCTGGCCTGATCGACCCCTTCACTGGCGAGGGAATTGGTAACGCTATGTGCTCGGGGAAAATAGCCGCCCAGGTTTTAACAGAGGTGTGTGCAGGGAAGGACTATTCGGCCAATGCATTGCAGGAATATCCCCGACGCTTGTGGGAGCGGTTGGGTCCCGAGTTGCATCTGGCTTATCAACTGCAACGGGTGGGACGCATCTGGCCACTGATTAATCTGGTAGTTTCCAAGGCCCAGCGGAACGAAGAGGTGAAACAGTGGATTGCGAACATGATGGCGGGAAATGTACCCAAGTCCGAACTCACCAATCCCTTCACCTATTTAAAATTGTTGTTTAAGTGATGGTTGTTGCCGCTGGGGAAAGGAATCTAAATCTGATAATCGGGAATTGAAGCCAGAATACACCTTCGAAAGTGAATTTAAGCGATTTTTCCGGTGGGTTTTTGAACCCAAGTAATGCATTAAACCGCGAATCACACGATTGAAACCAGAAAACACAAACAAAATCGCGAATGAACCTCAAAACGAATTTTCATCCAGATATAATCAATGTAATTAATTTTATTAGTGTTAATTCGTGTAATTCGTGGTCTAATGCATAATCTGGGTTAATTCATGTAATTCGTAGGCGATTGCACAATCTGGGTTGAAAAGAATTAGCCGTCCAGGGAAGAAAATCATCATATAACGGGAAAGCAGAACGCATGTTAACCATCGTGATGACCGGTGCCACCGGGTTTATCGGGCGGCACCTGGTGTCCCATTTTCTGGAGGCGGGGGAGGCGATTCGAATCCTGACCCGCAGCCCCGGCAAAGCTCAGAAACTGTTCGGATCCAGCGTGTCTGTGTATCCCTGGGATGCAGTTCATTCCGGGGACTGGGAGGCAGCGCTGATCGATGCGGATGTGGTCATCCACCTGGCCGGGGCCAGTATTGCTCGCTATTGGACGGCCGGTTACCGGGAGCAGATCCGCCAGAGCCGGGTGCAATCCACCAGCTTGTTGGTCGATGCGATGACCAGGCGGGTAACGGGGCCGCTGGTTTTCTGCCAGATGTCCGCCACCGGTATTTACGGGAATCGCGGGGACGAGGTGATTACTGAACAAACGGCCCCGGGAAAAGGATTCCTGGCAGAAGTGGTTCGTGAATGGGAGGCCGCTGGCGAATGTCCACCAGATCGGTCCATCCGACGGGTGGTGTTACGATCCGGGGTGGTGCTGGGCAGGGATGGCGGATTCCTGCCACGTATGGAATGGCCCATGCGGCTTTTCCTGGGGGGATATCCCGGCAGCGGGAAACAGTGGTTCTCCTGGATTCACGTGGATGAAATTTACCGCATCCTTCAGTTTTTTATTCGTCAGCCGGATGCCAGCGGCGTCTACAATCTGGTGGCACCGGAGCCCCTTCCGTTGCGCGAATTTTGCCAAACTCTGGGTACCATTCTCAAACGACCCTGCTGGATGCCCATTCCTGCAACGCCACTGAAACTACTGCTTCGGGAAATGGCCGAGGAAATGATCTTTACCAGTCAACGCGTCCTGCCTCAGCGACTGATTCAACAGGGATACACCTTTCAATTTCCCACGCTACTGGATGCCCTGAAGGATTTGTACTCCCGGCAATAGGCTTTGTGCAGGCCCATTGTAAAATTCCAGAGATCCGGATCATTCAAGGTGTGAAGCGTTTCCACTCATTCTTTCCGCTGACGGCCTTTGTACCCGAAAAATCTTTTATTCATTGACGATGGGAGTATGGGTTGCCAAAGGATGCGGTTAATTCCAATAATCCCAGATTATGCATTAGAACCGCGAATGACACGAATTAATCCCAGATTAAGCAATAGCCTATGAATGACACGAATTAACACAAATAAAACCAATAAAATACATTGGATTGTGTCTGGATGAAAATGTGTTTCAGGGGTTATTCGCGATTTTGGGGATATGTTTTGATTTCATTCGCGGGACTCGCGGTGTCATGCATATTTTGGGTTAAAAATCCAAAAGGTTTTTCCGATGGGATTTTTTTATTAAATTCAGCGGCTTTAAAAGACGAAAGGAGAGGTTAGAATGGCTCATCCGGTAACCTTAATTCCCGGCGATGGCATAGGGCCAGAGGTCACCGAAGCGGCTCGCAAGGTCATCGACGCTACCGGGGTGGAAATAGAATGGCACGTGTTTCAGGCCGGGGAGGAAGTGCTCAATCGCTATGGCACCACGCTGCCTCAGGAAACGCTGGATGCCATCATGCGGGATCGCGTTGCACTGAAGGGGCCCATCAGCACGCCTATCGGTAAGGGATTTCGATCGGTAAATGTGGAGTTGCGGAAACATCTGGATTTGTACGCCAATTTCCGGCCGGCTAAAAGCATTCCAGGGGTCAATTCCCGTTACGAAAACGTGGATCTGATCGTGATTCGGGAAAACACCGAAGGGCTGTACAGCGGGTTGGAACACATTGTGGTACCGGGAGTGGTGGAAAGTCTGCGGATTATCACGGCGAAGGGGTCGGAACGCATTTTGAAATTTGCTTTCGAGACTGCCCGCAGGTATGGCCGCAAGAAGGTCACCGCAGTACACAAAGCCAACATATTAAAGATGAGCGATGGGCTGTTTCTGGAGATTGCTCGTCAGGTGGCCCGTCAGTATCCAGACATTGAATACGAAGAAGCCATTGTGGATGCCACGGCCATGAAACTGGTGATGAATCCCGCCAATTTTGATGTGCTGGTGATGGAGAACCTGTTTGGGGATATTATCTCGGATTTAACCAGCGGATTGATTGGCGGATTGGGGATGGCGCCCAGTGCAAATATTGGGACAGACTATGCCGTTTTCGAGGCAGTTCATGGCTCGGCGCCGGATATTGCCGGCAGGGGCATTGCCAATCCCACAGCCCTCATCTTGAGTGGCGCGCTGATGTTGCGTCATCTGGGAGAAGAAGATGCGGCCGGGCAGATTGAGCAGGCGGTGCACCGGGTCATCGCCGCTGGCAAAACCATCCCCAGAGATATTGGGGGAACGGCAACAACCATGGAATATACCGAGGCCATCATTCAGGCGCTGGAATAATCCAGATCCCCTGGGCAGGTCATTCCCGATCCCTCTGGCATTCCCGGTAAGAAATCTCGTTTTCATTCAGGGGTGGCCATTCTGGAAATGGGTTCCGAACTTTCTTTCCGATTTCTCAGGAAAGATGAACCGCCTTTGGTCCATCTTGCGATTCGAAAGAGTGTCGATGGCATCCGATTCCCTTCCAACGCTGCATGATTTTTCAAACCCGGATTTTGCCGTAGCCTACGAATGACACGAATAAACACAAATAAGAAAAATAAAATCCATTGGATGATATCTGGATGGGGGTTATTCGCAATTTTTGTGGATATTTTTTGGATGCATTCGCGCGATTCGCAGTTTCATGCATAGGTTGGGTTCAATACTTATTCAATCCCTATGTCCAAATTGGAATATCTTTCCCTTGTTAAACTTATCGATTATGCGTTTTCGCATTTATTTTTACAAAATAGTTTAAAGTTACAAAATCAATTCGCCGAACATTGATACAAGTTAGAGAGGAACTCTAACATTAACCCAAAACGGCAAGGATGCTGTCATGTATGGGGATAATAAAAAACGGATTTGCCTACCGAACGTTACAGCATTCCTGTCCAGTTTATCTGTGCCATTTTCCTGTGAAATGAATGATCTTGGATGCATTGCTTTAATTTCAGTGTTTCTGGAAAACGTTGCTCAGGAGCAAGGGAGATATACTTATGAAAGTAGCTGCTTTCTTACCTGCTAAAGGGAGTAGTGCGCGCCTTCCAAATAAGAATACGATGCTTTTGGATGGCGAGCCGATGTTTTTAAGAAATTTAAAGAAGCTCATCAGTATTCCATGTATTGATGAAGTGTATCTGGATACGGAGTCCCCCGAAATTATTGAGTTAGCTTCTGAGGTTAAATGTAAAATTTTAAAAAGGGATCCACTTTTGGCTTCCAATAGTACCGACGGGAATCAGTTGTTCTTAAATGAAGTGAAACACACCGATGCGGATATTTGTGTACAATTACTTGGTACCAGTCCCTTTATTCGCCCGGAAACAATTGAAAAAGCTATAAACACACTTAAAACTTATCCTGAGTATGATTCCGTTGTGGCCATTCGAAGAGAAAAATTATATACATGGGAGGACGGTCAGCCATGTTATGATATAAATAAAATTCCCAATAGTGTAGACTTACCGGACACGATTATTGAATCGATGGGTTTATATGTGATGCGTCGGGAAGCGGTACTTCGCTTAAAGCGTCGCATTGGTGAGCGTCCTTATTTATTAGAAATTGACCCTCTTGAAGCAGTTGATGTGAATTGGCCAAAAGATTTTGAGTTAGCAAATTTAATTGCTATTGGATTACGCGAACAGGAAAGACGGCATTTCCAGAACCTAAAACTATTATTAACGAGTGCGTTATTGTCGGATATTTTGGATGATATGGGGCTCAATGGGGTATTATCAAGTTCATTTCAATTAAATATCCCTAATGCAAAGATCTTAGGCCGTGCTAAAACCCTCCAGATAGATATCTGCCCGGATGATGACGATTACAAAAAAATTTATGATAGTTTACACTTATATGACCATGTGGTTTCCAATGATGTGATTGTG
Organism: Calditrichota bacterium; assembly: GCA_013150955.1. Taxonomy (GTDB): domain Bacteria; phylum Calditrichota; class Calditrichia; order RBG-13-44-9; family J042; genus JAADJD01. The sequence continues at coordinate 1,577 of JAADJD010000014.1, read as the reverse complement.
GTGGCCAACCATGCCCCTGATTTCGCTTTTTTTGGTGAATTAAATGCCAATCTGGCCATTCGTTCTGGTGCCGTCGGGGCAATTATCGATGGTGTTACGCGGGATACTAAAGAAACGACGGATATGGGTTTTCCTGTGTTCTCGAAAGGTAATTATTGCAAAGATACGCGTAAACGGGGGATTGTAACTTCCAAGAATAAAACGGTGGTGATTGACGGCATCAGTATTCACAAGGATGATTTAATATTTGGAGATAAAGATGGCATTGTTGTTATCCCAAAACGATATGAAAATGAAATAATTAACGAGGCTTTAAAACGGTTAACAACGGAAAAGCTAATTCTCATTGATATTGCCCGAGGGGCAAAGACCAATGAATTAGTGGAAAAATATGGGTTGTTTTAAATTCAAGGAGAGGAAATGGAAAGAGTCGTTTTAGCATCATGCTTCATGCCTTTGGAGGGAGAAGTTTTAACATTTTGGGAACAATTACAGGATCATTTAAAAAAGCATAAATTAAAAATAGTATTACTAACAACCAGCAAGATCAATCACAAGAATTTGCCCACAATTGAGATTCCTTTCTTTCTTTCTGATTATTATAGAGTTTATGACGGGATTCCCGTTGAAGATCTTAAGAATTTTTCTCCGTGGGAATTCGCATTATTGGAGAGAGACCGGTCTTGGAATACTCATGAAAAGCGGGATATTGTGGAGTCCGCTTTAGGATGGCATATTGCCAGGAAAATATTGGAAAATATTATTGATGAACTAAATCCTGTTTTGATTCTACCCTGGGGATCTTCACTCCCACAAAGCATACTATTACAAAATCTGGCACAGAATAGGGGAATTTCCTGCTGGATAATTGAAAGGGGTTTGTTGCCCGGTACATATATGCTGGAACCGAGAGGGCACGGGGGTTGGAGCGTTTTGGTTAACAATCCTATTGTTTCCCGGTTTTTTAATACGAATATCGGCTCAAACAAAAATAATGACTTTGAACTTTTTAAAAAGATTAAGAAAAAGATCGTTGGACGTAAATTAACAAAATATAACAATTCCAATCAAAATGTTGAATTCCCGCGCCTAATCAATAAGAAAACAATAGTGTTTTTTGGTGATGACGATTTTGCTTCAGGGACTTACCCGGAATTTAGCCAGCAATCGCATGCAAATAGTCCCGTTTTTCGTTCGTCTTTACAGGCCTTTTCTGAATTAGCTAAGTTAGTGCAGGACGACCCATCATTGGCGCTAATTTTTAAACCCCATCCAAATGATCGATACGATTATGAATCATTAATTTCATCTAACGTTTATGTTATTCGTGATCTACATCTTCATCAATTGTTTTCCAGAGGTGATGTACTGGTTTTCATGACAAGCACCTCCCAATTTGAAGCAATATTTTATGAGAAACCAATTGTTCTGTTAGCAAGAAGCCAATTGTGGCATAGCCAGGGGATTTATCGGGTAGAGAGTGTGGAACATTTGCAGAATCAAATTGCTAATGCTTTGGAAAGAAAAAACTGGAAAACAATTCAGTCCAACAGCAAACGATTTATTGAAAACATTTG
>JAADJD010000029.1 GCA_013150955.1 Calditrichota bacterium | reverse complement strand
TCAATGAAATCATGAATAAACCTCGAAGCGAATTTTCATACAGATCTAAAACAATGGATTTTATTGTTTTCATTTGTGTTAATTCGTGCAATTCGTGGTCTAAAGCGTAATTTGGGATTATTTTTGTTCGTACTCTTTGCATGATTCCTGGACGAATGCATTATCCGGGTTCGATGGTCTGTCTTCAGAAACATTTTGTCCGGAAAGACATAAGAATTTATATTCTTATTAAATTTAACCAGGAGGTTATCCCATGATTTCGCGAAGCAGGTTATGGGTGATTTTTATTCTGGGGCTTTTTCTGATCCAGTGCGACAATACCCCAATCTCCTCCATCGAATCTCCGGATCTAAAAAATCGCCCTTTCACTCCAGAGGAGCTGCAGCTGATTCAATCCTCCAACCATTTTGCTATTCAGTTGTTTCAACGATTAAGTGACCAGGAAATTCCCCGGCAAAAGAACATCTTTGTTTCCCCGCTCAGCATTTCGCTGGCCCTATCGATGGCTTTAAACGGTGCCTACGGGGAAACTTACGAGGCGATTTACAACACCCTCCAATTCCAGGACATGAACCTGGAGGCCATCAATACCTATTCTCACTCTCTGATCCAATTGCTTATGGAGCTGGACCCGGCGGTGGAATTTAAAATTGCAAACAGCCTGTTTTACCGGAAGGGCTTTCCCATTAAGTCCCCCTTTATGCAGGTTCTGGCAAAATACTACTTTGCAGAAATTGCCGCCCTGGATTTCCAATCTCCGCTGGCCATGCAAACCATTAACAACTGGGCAAGTACCCAGACCAATGGGATGATTCGTAAAATTGTGGATAAAATCTCCGACGATACAATGCTCTTCTTAATCAACGCCATTTATTTTAAAGGGATGTGGTCATACCCCTTTTCGGCCAGCGATACGGAAGAACGTCCCTTTTATCTGGCCACCGGGGAAGAAATTACCGTCCCGACCATGTATCGGGAGGGAACCGTGTTTCGTACTCAAACGGAATGGGGCACCATCGTCGATCTACCTTACGGCAACAGGCGTTTCCGCATGACCATCTTCCTGCCCGAGGAGTCTACTTCGTTGCTGGACGTCATTCAGCAGCTTACCCCGGAAACCCTGACGACATATTTTCAGCAACTGGACTCCATAAAAGCCGATCTGTATCTCCCAAAATTCAAGTACACGTTTAACACAACATTAAACGACATCCTGAAGGCCATGGGAATGGCCGTTGCTTTTCATCCCGACCAGGCGGATTTTTCCGGTATATCGGACAAGAGGCTGTTCATTTCTCGGGTGAGCCATAGTGCTGCCGTTCAGGTAGATGAAAAGGGCACAGAAGCCGCTGCGGTGACGGCCATCCTGTTTGACGTTGTGAGCGTTCCGCCAGTGATTGCCGTAAACCGCCCCTTTCTGTTCCTGATCCGGGAAAACCAGGCCAATACCATCATCTTCATGGGCGTGGTGATGAATCCCGCATCCTGAAAACGCCGGTCAATTAATGAAACCGCGAATCACGCGAATGAATCCGAAAAATATCAACAAAATAGCGATTAAATCCCGAAACACATTTTTCATCTGGATATAATCAAACGGATTTTTTTGTTTTTGTTCGCGTTAATTCGTGTCATTCGTAGGCTATTGCATCATCTGGGATTAATTCTCTACGTTATCCATTCACCTGGCTAAAGCCAGGAGTTAATATCAATGATTTTTCATTAGCACAAATAATATATTACACGTGAATGACCCCAAAACATATCTACAAAATCGCGAATACCCCCCGGAATCTATGTTCAGCCGGATATCATCAAATGGATTTTATTATTTTTGTTCGTTTTAATGCGTGTCATTCGTAGGCCATTGCATCATCCGGGTTTAAGGTGAATACGATTAAGCCGTGAAGAGGGTCTTTGTCAAAAATTGCCGAAATCTCCAATCAATCCACACGAACTTTTGCCGCTTGTTGCAGGTTTGGTGGTTCCATTGTATAATTCCAGCAGGCAAAAATAAGGAGTGTGGCTTATGTCGGGAATCAAGCGGCGTCAATTTCTGGGTACTCTGGGAAAGGCAGTGATCTGGAGCAGTCCCCTGCTGGCCATGGGTTGTGCCCGCCAGAACGAGGCTCCCTCCGGGAAAGCTCCGGCCGTGATTACCAACAAAACGTTCGAATGGAAGATGGTGACCACCTGGCCACCTCATTTCCCTGCCCTGGGCGAGGGTGCGGAGCACTTCGCCAGATGGGTGGAGGATATGTCTGCGGGACGATTAAAAATAAAAGTCTATGGGGGAGGCGAACTGGTTCCTCCCCTTCAGGTGTTCGATGCCGTCAGCCAGGGAGTGGCGGAGATGGGGCACGGGGCGTCTTACTACTGGGCTGGCAAGGCCCCGGCGGCTCAATTCTTTGCCGCGGTTCCGTTCGGGATGAATGCCCAGCAAATGCACGCCTGGATTGATGCTGGTGGCGGCATGGAATTATGGCGCGAACTTTATGCCCAGTTTAACCTGGTGCCCTTCCCCGGCGGTAACACCGGCGTGCAAATGGGTGGATGGTTCAATAAAGAAATCCATTCCCTGGAAGATTTGAAAGGATTGAAAATGCGGATTCCCGGATTGGGCGGAAAAGTCATCGCAAAAGCCGGAGGCTCGGCCATTCTTTCTGCAGGGGGAGAAATTTATACCAACCTGGAACGCGGGGTCATTGATGCGACGGAATGGATCGGCCCCTACCACGATTACCTGATGGGATTCCACCGGATCGCGAAATATTACTACTATCCCGGCTGGCACGAACCGGGCACGGTCACAGAACTGATCTGCAACAAAGCGGCTTTCGAGCAATTACCAACGGATTTGCAACACATCATTCGCGTGGCGGCCTGGCGCTTGAACACCTGGGTGCTTTCGGAATTTGAATCCAAAAACACCGAATATCTGCAAAAAATCCTGGCAGAAGGAAAAGTCCAGATCAAAAAATTCCCCGACGATGTACTGGAGAAATTTCGCCAGTTGTCACAGGAAGTGATCCAGGAAGTGGTGGAAAAAGATCCCTTCAGCAAGAAGGTATATCAATCCTTCCATCAATTCCAGCAGCGTGTGGGGGAATGGGCAACGGTGTCCGAAAAGATGTATTACAATGTGTTAATGCGGTAAATCCACCGTTTTGTTGGCGGAGGGAATGGGCGGAGATTCAGACGACCACTTCCACCTGCTGCAGCCGGGCGATGATTTCCTCCACCGAGCGAAAGCGCTGGGTGGGATTTTTCGCCAGGCAACTCATGACGATTTCATCCCACTCCCGGATACCATGGCGCCGGTTGAGGGCAGACGGCGGTGGCGGCTGGGTATTGAAAATGGCGTGAATCATGGCCATCTCATTCTCGCCTTTAAATGGCATCTCGCCGGTCAGCAGCTCGTACATGATCACCCCGAATGAAAAAATATCCACCCGATGATCCACCTGAACCCCAGTAATCTGTTCCGGCGCCACATACCCCAGCGTGCCAATGACCGTTCCCAGATTGGTCATGGTGGCAATCAGGTGCGATTTGGAAAGCCCAAAGTCCATGATGCGAATGTTGTTTTCTTCGTCCAGCATGATATTGGCCAGTTTCAGATCGCGATGCACGATCCCCTGCTGGTGAATGGCCAGCAATCCATCGGCAATCTGCAGCAAAAATCGCCGCACCTCCTGCAAGGGAAGCGGATGGTGCCGGGTCAGATAATCCTTTAGCGTGCCCCCGGTCAGGTATTCCATGGCAATAAAACCCTGAGTTTCGGTTTCGCCGACTTCATAGACCTTCACAATGTGGGGATGGGAAAAGGATTGCAGCAGACGGCCTTCGTTAGCAAAACGGTTCCGATTTTCGGGGTCACTTAACAAATCCTTATTTAACAGTTTGAGCGCCACCACCCGCCGGGTATTCAGATCCAGGGATTTGTAAACCACCCCCATGCCCCCTTCACCCAGCACACTCATCAGCTTGTAATGCGAGATCTTGCGCGCACGCAGGTGCATCAACTGCCGGCGATTAACAATGCCCCAGCGAACAGCCAGCAGCAACAACCCGCCCAGCACACTGTAAATCAAGAACGCCCACCAGGTACGATACCAGGGCGGTGTAATGACAATGGTCAACCGGGCACCGGTGGTATTCCATACCCCATCATTATTGGCCGCCCGCACCCGAAAAACGTATTCCCCTGGATCCAGATTGGTGTAGGTGACATACCGCCGTTTTCCGCTGTTCGTCCATTGAGTATCGAAGCCTTCCAGCATGTACTGAAATTGATTATTTTCAGGTGCCCGGAAATCCAGCGCGGAAAACTCGATGGAAAAGACCTTGGACTTGTAGGGAATCTTCACACGCTTCTTATAATAAATCACCGTATCCAGTGGGGCGGGTTCTCCCATAACGGTCAATCCTGTAATCACCACCGGTGGAACATGGCGGTTAAGCTGAAAACTATCGGGATGAAAAACGTTAAATCCGTTGGTTCCACCAAAAAACAGGGTACCGTTTGGCGATTGGGCAAAGGCATTGACATTGAACATGCGGGATTGTAATCCATCGTCCAGGGAATAATCCTTAAACCGTTCACTCTGGGGATCGAACCGCGTCAGGCCATTTCCGGTGACCAGCCACAAATGATCCCGCAGATCCACCACAATCACCCCCACCTGGTTGCTGGCATCCAGCCCCTCGCTTTCCGTATAACGTTTAAACCGGATCGAAATCCCCGACGCCCCATCCGCTTCCGCGGGAGTAAAAGACTCCACCTTATTCAATCCCCCATCCCAGGTTCCCAGCCAGACGGTACCATCCGAGGTCTCCGCAATGCTGGTCACATAATTGGAGCTGATGGAATGGGGATCGTTCTTCTGGTAACGAAAGTTGTAAAATCTTCCCGTTCGGGGATCGTACACATCCACCCCGTCGCCCCAATAGGTAAACCAGTAATAACCCCGGCGATCTTTCATCACCCGCCAGACCTGACTGGATGTGGGGGCGCGTGGATTCCCTGGTTCAGGCAGAAACGATTGCATGTTACCTGTTTCCGGATCCAGTTTAAAAATCCCCCCATGCGGGAAATCCACTCCAATCCACAAAAAACCCTGAGGATCTTCCATAATGCTACGCACCAGCTTGTACTCCCCGCCAGGTATTTGATATACATCCATTGCACCCGTTTGAGGGCGGTAACGGAATAATCTGGACGAATTCAAGCCAATCCAGACATCTCCGCGCGAATCGACAAAGAGGGTTTTAATAATTTTATTCCGCGGAAAGCCACGGGTAATCCAGCGGTTTTGCAAATCATATTCAAATGTCAGTGTGGGAATGTGCATGCGGTGTATCCGACGGTCTGCAGCAATCCACAGATATTGCTGGGGATCCACTGCCAGGGCCTGACAATTATTCACGGCCGCGTTCTCCGCAACCTGAGGGAAGGGACGAACATGCAGAAATGGCGGCTGATCCAGAATCAGTTTGTTTATCCCCACATCCGTGGCCACCCACAAAATTCCGGATCGGTCGTATAAAAATGCCGTGATGCGCTTTCCGTGTAAAAGTGGCTGGGACGATCCATCATCAAAATAGCGCAACAGGGTACGCTCATCACGATCCAGTACCAGAATCCCCATTCGTTCGGTAAATAACCAGATGCGATCCCTGGAATCGATCCAGATAATCTCGATGTTCACGGATTGCAGTTCAGGGAACCACTGCAGCAGGGGAACGATTTCCCACGATTTGCTGACCAGATCGATGCAGAGTAGCAGGCCATTCGTTCCACCGATCCATAACTGACGATGTCGTTCATCCACAAAAGTGCATAATATCGAAAACGGCCTGGGGAACAATGTTTCCGGCACCTGAACTTCGTAACACACTTCCCGTCGCGGATGGAATACAAAAAAGGATTTGTTGTTCGGTGCCCCAAAAATCAAGGCAACGTCTTTGTTTCGTAATAATTGCCAGTTTTGTTGAATGAAATGTTCAAATGTTAGCAAGCGAGGTCTTCCTGCATTGAGGAAATATTCCACAAGCTGCCCTGTCCGGGGATCGATCTTCCGGTAAAAGCGATCGATGCCTCTTATGGTGAAAAACCATAACGTTCCCGAAATGCCCTGAAAAATGTGAAATAACCGATTGGACGAAATGGTGGAATCATTATTCGGGTTATGATAAAAATACGCAATCCGGTGCGTTTTGAGGTGAATGCGGTTGAGGCCACTTAAACCGGAACGGATCCACAAATAATCCGGATGTTCGAAGAAAATGCGACTCACCACGGAGGTGGTTAACGAATTGGGATCATTGGGGGAATACGCATAACGTTTTAACCGGTAGCCATCGTAGCGAAACAGGCCATTATCGTTACCGAACCACAAAAACCCTTTATTATCCTGAACAATGGACAGTACCAGAGGAATGGTGACTTCCTTATTGAGTTTGAAGCCGGTACGGGGATACTGGATATTGCCCGCACCGGCAGCGGCGGCCATCGGGAGAAGCACCCATCCCAGTAAAACCAGCAGCCATCGGCCCTGATGTCCATATCGGTTCAAAACAGTACTCACTCAAACGCACTCGACATCATTTTATAATGTAAATATTACATAATTTTGCTTTATTTTTCCAGTAAAATCCCGACCCGCCTCACATTTTTTTATAACGAAATTTTTTCCGAAGCCCCCTGGTCGACCTCAACCAGCTGGCAACATGTTCAAGAAAACCCATTGTCAGGAATTCGATCGTGTATTTACCCCAGATTGTGCCTTAGCCTACGAATGACACGAATAAACACAAAAGAAATAATAAAATAGGTTTGACTCTGTCTGGATGAAAATGTGCTCCGGGAGAAATTAACGATTTTGTATATATTTTTCGGATGTATTCGCGTAATTCGCGGTATCATGCATAATCCCAGATTAAGCAACAGCCTACGAATGACACGAATTAACACCAATAAAACCAATAAAATACATTGGATTGTGTCTGTATTAAAATGTATTCCGGGGATTATTTGCTATTTTGCCGATATTTTTTGGTTTCATTCGCGTGATTCGCGGTTTATTGCATAATTTGGGATAATTTGGGTTTATTGGGAGTTATTCGGGTTATTCGTAGTTCCTCCACCATAAAAAAAGCCGGGCTGGCAGAGGTGGGATACTATACCAGCCCGGATTGGCTGTGGGGGCAGAACCACAGGGGTATCTGTATAAGGAAAACCCCTTTACCTCCCTGTGATCTATGGTTTAACCCATCTGGGATCGTCCGACAAACCCAATGGCCTTCTACACTTCCCATTTCGGGATTCCGAAAACCCGACCCTTCTTCCAGGATACAGTTCATGCGAAACCATGGCGACATCCGGTAAACTCATCCCGATCCCTCAACGGTGGAATTGATCGGGTAATTCCCGTTCTGTTGGATACATGACAAAATCCACCTTCATTTTTTCCAGAATGCGCTCTGCGGTAACCAGATCGTCGGCTGTGATGACGCTGTATCCTGCCTGCACCAGAACGACGCGCAGTTTTTTCAAAACATCTGACTCTGGATGAACAATTAAAATCGATATCTCCATATCCATTCCGGCCCGATATGAATGATCATTAAATGCGAACCATTATTTAATCCCGCTGTCCCCTGCTCTCTCGCTGCCTCCGGTTCTAATTGCAGACAATCATTGTGCCAGCCGCCGGTTGGTGCACATGCTGGGTTACTTCGCATAGCAAGGGAATCAGGGATAAATTATTATTAACAATTGAGTTAAAATAAAATATCCCTCCATGAATCGCTCCTTCTGGATCACAGGGGCTTCGGCGCGGTGTGGATTTTTGTCGACTTTATCCAACAGATTGTTTCCGGCAGGTGTTGGGCAAACCCAACAAGAATATTTCAATGTGGCATTTCTATCTTCCTGCCTGATTTGCACGCGGGGCGAATGAGCAGCGATTCCAACCCGCTTCCGACGAAAAATACGGCAAACATGCCGGTGTGCATCCGATCTGCGCTGGCGTCTTTCCCAGAGGGCCCTTGCAGAAGGCTGCAGCTCATTTAATCCCAATAATGTATTAAACCGCGAATCACACGAATGAAACCATAACACATCCACAAATTGCGAATAAATCACGAAAACAAGTTTTCATCCAGGTACGATTCAACCTATTTTATTAATTTTATTTGTGTTAATTCGTGTAATTCATGGTCTAATGCATAATATGGGATAAAATGCACTGGATTCTATCTGGATGAAAATGTTTTCCCGGATACATTCGTGGTTGGACGCATTCGGAATTTAAAATCGCTTCTGGTGTTGTTTGCGAAAAACACCCGGATCCCCTGTTCTGTTGGTTCTAACAAACACCATTCAGAAAAACGCAGACCTTTCTCTTCATCCAGATCAGCCTAACAGTAAAATTTTTTTCGTCCACAACCCATTATTTTTCTATTACTTCGCACCTTTCCACTCCACGTCACCGGGTGCCAAAAATTGCAACCTGGCATATCACTTGACCTACACCGGGAAAAAACGATGAGAGGTTTGCATGGTGAAACCGTTATCCGGACATCTTTTCAAGCGGACGTTTTTGTTCATTGCTTTATCGATAATTGCCAGTCCCGCGCCCACAAATCTCAGTGGTTCCCGGGCTGACATTGGCAAAGTCTGAAATAGTTGACAAAAAATAAAAGGGTCTGATGCAAACTCATCAAATGGTTTTCACACAAAAACATCAGGAGATTGTCATGAAAAAATTAATGGTCATCATTCTGGGAATTTGTCTTGGGGCATTCTGGCTCCCCTCCACCACCCAGGGCCAGGTAATCTGGAGCTCTGCCGGCTACACCAAAATATTTACAACGATTAATGATCTACAATATGATAATTATTACGTTGCGTATCCCCTTGGGGAAAGAGCCATTGGACTCAGCCCCAAAGGGGTAATGGATTTTTCGGCGTTTGGTGGCGCTCTATTGACTTATCGACAAAAGCGGGGCACATTAAAAAACGATCCCCAGCGCACGGGCTATACCTACAGTGGTTTTGCTCGCGTCACATTCGATTTTGGTGTTTATAAAGGTGCATTACTCGGTTTTGGCATGGAAATTTTTGGCGTCGATGTCAATCCTGGTTTTTCTTTTTCTCATAGTCTATTTTCGATTTCCCTGGGTTATCAGCGCTGGTTCCTGAAAAACCGAATCTACTGGTCGCCCATTATGCGCTATGGGGCTGTGACCACCGGCGATAATAAATATCCCACAAAAGGTCGGGGAATTAAAATCGAAAATAAGCTTTTTGTTTTTCTCACCAAACGGATACTCGTCACGTTCGATGTAAATTATTTTCCCCGCACCGCTTATTTTGATAATGGCACACTATATCGCATTACCACCCTGGAATACCGGATCAGTTTATCGTTTGTGTTGAAAACCAAACCATGGATTTAATATGACTCGAACTACAGTCATAAAATCAGATTATGCAAAAAACCACGAATGACACGAATGAACACAAATAACAATAATAAAATCCATTGGATTGTGTCTGGATGAAAATGTGTTCCGGGGTTTATTCGTTGTTTTATTGATATTTCCTGGATTCATTCACGGGATTCGTGGCTTAATACATTATTCGGGACAAAAAATAAAAAGTTGCCCTGATGCGAGCATGAATCATTTTTCAAGTGAGATACAACCGATGCCTGTCTGCAGTCAACGTGCGCGTTGTTTTTGGCCGCAACGCGTATGGTTCAGAGGCCAGCACCATCGCGAGTGGTTACCTCGGGAAAGCATGGCAGGCAGGTGGTGATTTAGCGGTTATTGCCACGATCGCCAACAATTTGATGGCCCCTTTTGGGAAAGGTATCCCGACCCTTTTGAAAACTGGACATGGCCTGGTGTTTGATCAGCTCCGCGTACCGCAGCGGGGTTCATAAATTTCCCCGTTCACCAATGGGTTTCTGGTGAACGGGGGAATTTGTCTGGCAACTCTACCACCTTTACGCCAATTTTGCGTTGATAGCGTTTTTTCTGACCTTTCAGGAATGCAGCCCAAATTCTTCCAGCAACTTGTACAAATAGGATCGGTTGACCCCCAGCCGTCTGGCTGCCTCCGCCTTGGTTTTGCTGCTGCGCAAGATTCGGGTGATGTACAGGCGGCGGAATTCCCGTTCGGCTTCCGCCAGGGTCTTATCTCCCAGCTCGGACAGGGCGTCCAGCTCCGGCGTGCGAATTTCCGTTGGCAAATCGTTGGGAGTTATGGTGTCTTCCTGACAGAGAATCAGTGCCCGCTGGATGACATTCTCCAGCTCCCGCACGTTTCCCGGCCAGTTGTAGTTTTCCAGCACGCCAATGGCCGATTCGCTAATCCGGAAATGCCGTCCCTCCGGTGCATGCTTCTGAATGAAATAATCTACCAATTCCGGAATGTCCTCCCGCCGCTCGCTCAATGCAGGCAGGTGTAGCTCGATGACCCGCAGACGATAGTAAAGATCCTCCCGAAACTGTCCTGCATGAATCATTTCCCGCAAATCCCGATTGGTTGCGGCGATGATGCGTACATCCACGTGTTGAGGGGTGGTGCCCCCCAGGGGTTCCAGCTCCCCGAATTGTAAAACACGCAAAAGTTTGGATTGCAGAGAGGGGTGCAACTCCCCAATTTCATCCAGAAACAACGTTCCCCGGTGCGCCAGGCTGATCTTGCCCGGCTTGGCACGGCGGGCACCGGTAAACGCTCCGGCCTCATAGCCAAACAATTCCGATTCCAGTAAATTCTCCGGAATCGCCCCACAATTGATGGTAACAAATGGTTGATCCCGTCGCAGGCTATTCTGGTGAATGGCACGGGCCATCAACTCCTTGCCGGTACCGCTTTCCCCGGTAATTAACACGGGCACATCGGTAGGGGCGACCTGTGCGGCCACCCGCAAGACATCCAGTAAGGCGCGGCTGTGCCCCACCAGATCGGGACAGTGAAATACATCATCCAGTTCTTTTCGGGACAACACCAGCTTGCTCAGGATTCGGGATTGCAGGTTTTCCATATAGATAGACACCTGCAGGGCGCGGGCCATCAAGCTGGAAAATTTCATTAAAAATCCCAGCTCGCTGTTGGTAAACGGCCGATCGCTATGCCGGCGATCCACGTACACCACGCCCAGGCAACGTCCTTCTATGCAAATGGGCACACACATGGCGGCCTTGATCTGCAGTTTCAACATGCTGTGCGGGAGCTCTCCCGAAGGCCGATCGCCATTCACGTGCACCGTCTGTGGCCGGGAGCCCTTCAGGGTTTCCCGGATGATGGTTCGGCTCCAGTCCTGCACCTCCCGCTCCTTTACCGCATCCATATTGCGCCCCAGCGAATAGGACACATTGCCCTCATCATCAGTCAACAAGACGTAGCTGGAATCGGTGGCCAGCGTGCGGGCCAGGGTATCCAGTATATTCTCCATCATCGCCTTCTTGCCCCGCATGTGACCTGAAAAACCAATCAATGCCGTAATGAGCGTGTTCAGTCGCTGATTTTCCTCTATCAGTTCCGTGTTCTTTTCCTGTTCCCGCGCAACAGTGGCGCTTAATTTTTGTATGTCTCCAGCCAGCAGTTGATGAAAATGCAGAAATTCCCGAAACAGGCGTTGCAATGCCTGACGCGCCTCGGCAACTTTGCCTTCCGTGGCCAGCAGCAGCGTGATCTGATTAAATTCGGCAGAAAATTTTTGCATGCCCTGAAGGATTTGCTCTTCCAGGGCACCGGGTGAATGGGGATTCACACTCATGATAAACTCCTGATAATACCTTGTCTCTTCATTGACGCATCTGGATACAGGTCGTTTGTCTTAATGATTAATAAGGTTTCTTCGGGAATTGCTGGCAAAGATCATCCAAACATCCATTGCGGGGAATCAGATGCGAACATCGGCTATCAGGCGGGCTTTCGCTGATGCTCATCGTGCAGTAAACAACAACGATCTCCCCACGCCTTCCCCCCAACCGACATCCCAATCCACTACAGCATATGTTGGTGCCGCTACTACCAGAAATCGCGGCGGGACTGTCTGCACACAAACGATCATCTGATTTACCCCATCTCCATCGACCCAATATAGGGGCCGCACACGCGTTTCCAATTGATCCAAATTACTGAACCTCAGAAAAAAATCAAAATAAAATTTGGCGATCGGTCTGTTGTTTACAGGGAACACCTTGCGGCTGCAAATCTGTTGGCTGTAAACAACACCCATGATGCTTCCTTCCAGCAAAACTCGAACATTTCCCGGTTTACAGATTGAAAAATGGGAAAACGTTAAAAATGGGCACACCCCCTATCCTGTTGTAAACACAACAGTTGGAAGGGGTTCGAGGGCACGATCCGAAACGCCAGCCTGCAAACACTCCCCCCAGTTGGCATACCCGTTGTAACTACCCAGCCCAGAAATGATATGTTCGCTGCACGCCAGTTCGCAGCGACGCCTTTTAAATCAAGAAAACGGTAACAAAAACGAGGAGGTCATAATGAAGGGTCTTATTTACCGGATGCGTTCTTTATGCAGGGTCGCATGGCTGGGCCTGCTCATCGGTGGATTTTTGCTACCGACACCAGGCACCGGACAAACGCTGGAAGAAACCTTGCAGCAGCTGTCTGCCGATGCCGTGCGTCAATATGTGGCGCCCATTACTTCAGCATTTGGAGCCAACCTGAATGGGGCCTGGTTTCACAAAGCACCTGAAGCCAAAAAAATGGGGTTCAATCTGGAAATTGGCCTGGTGGCCATGGGATCGTTCTTCCCCGAAGGCAGTTCCCGCTTCTCCACCGAGGGGCAGTTCATCTTCAGCGTGTCCGAAGCCCAGCAGCTGATCAGCCATATTACGAATCCTGTCATTCGTGCGGAATTGCTGACGCAGCTAACCACAAAGCCGTCACAGGTCATCATCTCCGGCGCCACCATCACCGGCAGCCCGAACGATTACATTACCATTCAGTTTCCTGGAAACACCTACCCCACCAGTCTGGGCTCTGTAACGCTGCCATCCAATGAAATTCAGCTTCCCATTGCCGGCTTTGGCGATCTGGCCGAAGTGAACATGCTGCCTCTGGTCGCACCCCAGGTGAGCATCGGCACCGTCATGGGCAGCCAGCTCACGTTTCGCTTTTTACCCAGCGTGCAACTCACGCCAGATCTGGGAAGCCTGAAATATTTCGGATTTGGCATTCAGCATAATCCCTTTGTCTGGTTTCCCAAGGATCCCCTGCCCTTCAACGTGGCTGCCGGCTATTACTCCCAGTCGCTGGACATTGGCACCCTGTTCCGTACCACCACCAGTGCTTTCGGGTTGAACGTCAGCAAACAGTTTGGCGGACGCTTTTTCAACCTGATCCCATACGCTGGATTCATGCTGGAAAAGGCCACCATGGAGGTAAACTATCAGTACGTGGTGCAGACTCCCACCGGCGACCTAACTCAGGACATTTCCCTGACGCTGGAAGGGGAAAATACCAATCGCTTCATCCTGGGACTCAGTCTGCGTCTGCTGCTCTTCAACATAAACGTGGATTACAATATTGGTAAATACAACTCCATTACTGCCGGGCTGAATTTTGCCCTTTAGGCCTCCTACCCCCTGGCAGGGCATTCTGCGACCTGGCCAGGGGTAGATATGGGTCAAAGACTCACACAAACGATGGGTGAAATGGCATGAAGAAGGCTTTTATCCTCTGAACAATACACTGAAACAATGGCAGGTGGAATGGTAATTCCCAACCGTTTCCTGAAATGCCCGCAGAATTCCATCGAAAGCGTTGCCTGCCAGAGGATTTAAAGGCCTTCTCAAAAAAACCAATAAAAAACAATCTAAGCAGAGGAGAGAAAACATGCAGCGAATCCAACACTCCATATGCTGGCTCTGTACCTGGGTGATGCTCATGGGGATTTCGCTGTTGCACGCCCAGTGGGAGGTCATCCCGGTGATGGACGTCTCTCAGAAGCAATACAATGCTCTGGAGCTCCTGGACAGCAACGTCATCTTCATTGGCGGCGGTGGTGCTGATGTTTCCAGTGGTTTTATTCTGCGCAGCGTGGATGGCGGCAGCAGCTGGAAGAAGATGAAGTTTCTGGATGGTGGAACCGTTTCTGACGTCAAACGCATCTTCTTTCCGGAGTCGCCCACCAACGATGTGGGATACGCCATTGCTGCCGTGTTAAACGAAGGATACAAACTGTTCAAAACGGAAAATGGGGGTGCCTACTGGTCGGTCATTAATTTCGGTGATAATCCCAGAGGCTACGAAATTCACGATGTGTACTTCCGGGATGAAAACCTGGGCTGGTTTACCGTCCGTTACGGGTACTCACCCCAGATTAGCATCTTTAAAACCACGGACGGCGGAGACAGCTGGACGGAGGTGCCCAGCCCTCCGGGCATTTCCTACGCCCGGTTCATTACCGCGGCCAGTGATTCCGAACTGTTTGTAGCCGCTTCGGATTCTTTCCAGCATGCGGTCATGCTTCATACCACCGATGCCGGGGACAGCTGGCAGGAAATTCGCACCGGCGCATTCGATATTGTGAAACCCATCTATGCGGAGAATCAGATCTTCGCCATCGCCCGCGATTCCACCAGCTGGGTGGATTACAACGTGGTTATCGGAACACGAACCGACAGCCTCTGGACGTGGGAAAAGGCTACCGAGATACCGGGTACGCCTGAGGACATCCAGGTGATTTATCCCCACATTTACGTCACCACCAACCATTTCAACGGGACACAAAACGTGGGACTCTTTTACCATAGTCCCGATACCGGACGCACCTGGGAAATCGTTGAACTGCCCTTCCCGTATCACCTTAATCGCATGCGGTTTCTGGATCCCAGTTTTGCCTATGCGATTGGGGATAGTGGTTATGGCAACCCGCGGCTATTCAAAACCACCAATGCAGGTGGACTGGTAGCCATCGACGCACCGGCACCGACCCAGGCTCGCACCATCCGCCTGGAACAAAATTATCCCAATCCCTTTAATCCGGCCACAACGATTGCATTCGAGCTGCCCACAGCGGCACGGGTTCAGCTGGCCATATTCGACATCACCGGAAGGCAAATCCGCACCCTGGCCAATCGGAGCTTCCCGGCGGGGCGCCACACGCTGATCTGGGACGGTCGGGACAGCCAGGGGCACCCCGTAGCCAGTGGGGTGTATTTTTACCGATTCACCAGCGTTCCCGGTGGCGGACAGTCCCCCGGCGTAACGCTAACCCGAAAGATGATGTTAATCCGATAGACCATTCAACCATCATCACAGAAAACAAATCAAAAAAGGAGGTTTAAAATGAAACGTAAAAACTGGATCTGGATGGGGTTACTAATCGCTGGCTTGCTCCACACGGCGCTATTCGCCGAACAGCCCAAGCAGCAGATTCATCTCATTGCGTTCATCGAATACGAAGGGCCCAAGGAATACGCGACATACGGAAAACGCATCAAACCGCAACTCCACGAACAGCTGTCCCATTTCGAAAACATTAATTTTGTGGAGCGCGATCTAAAGGATGTGATGTCGGAAATCACCTTGAGCCAGACGGGGCTGACCCAGCGGGAATTCGAAATCGGCAAAATTCTGAACGCCGATTACACCCTGCACATCAACGTCTCGGTGGAATTCCTGGACGAAATGTTCAAAGTGCGGGACTATACGTTTACCATCGAAGGGAAATGGACAGACATCCGCACCTCAAAAATGAAGAGCATCTCCGAAAGCGGTAAATTCGATGACGCGGCAGATGAATCCAATCATCCGTTCACCCTGGCCATTACCAACTTCATTTACAAATTAATCGACGTCATCATTCAGGACGTCGAAATCCAGGAGGATGATTTCCGGAGCTTCATCGAAAGTGAGGAGGAGACTTACAAGAGCATCCGATTTCGGGGGTATCGGAATGCGGCCTTCTGGTTCCTGGCCGGAGCGGCCTCTGGCTGGTACGGAAACAAGCTTCAGCGGGATGGCAAAGCCTGGTATTTGTACGGCTCCATGTACGTGGTCAGCGGCGCTTTGATTTACGCTTCCGTCGACAATGTGCTGATCAGCCGCAACATACTGAACAAAATGGGGAAACGCATCCAGCAGCACAAAGAGTTTTTCCGCAGAAAGTTTAATAAACCCTTTTAAAAGTAACCCGGTACCACGGTTCTGCCATCGGCCTCCACCCGGCGGATGGCAGAACTGTACTATGTTGAATGGGGTACATCCGACCTCTACCATAAAAAATCCGGCCTGCGGGATATTGCCCGGTTCGAAAATGTCGCATGATGCATCAGAAATAGCAGGCACAACCAATACCATAACGTCCAATTATTGAAAAATCATGGGAGGTATCATGCAATTATTTAGACGAATCCTGCTGTTCTTATTAATAAGCTTGACCGGTATCATGGCTCAGAATTCGCCGTTGCAGCTGGTGGGGCACTGGGCCAATGGGCCATCACAATCGGTCTTTGCAACCGATACTCTGGCCATCATCAGTCGAGGACCGGGCTTCGAAATTCTGAACGTCTCCGATCCCACGGCCCCGGTCACCATTACCCAGCAGACTTTTGTGGACATTATTAACCACATTGAGGTGGTTGGCAGCCGGGCTTACATCACCGGTCCCAAACGCGGACTGTGGATGTATGACCTGAGCACTCCGGCCAATCCTCGCGTGATCGGATTCATCGATTCCCTGGCGGTAAATGGGCTTCACGTTAGCGGTGACACCACTTATCTGGTCTCTGTTGTGGAAGGAATGATCATTGTGGATATTACCGATCCCACAGCACCGACCATCATCAGCACCTCTTTTCCCAATATGGGGCTAAACGATGTGGATCTGTACAATCAATACGCCATTGTAGCCAGTACTTATAATGGCTTGATGGTTTTTGATGTCAGCAATCCCGCCAGCCCAACACAGATTAGCACCGTTTCCGGGGCGCTGGTTCGGGTCATCGTTCACGGGAATTATGCCTACGGGTTTACCCACAATGGGGAGTTGAAAGTATACGATTTGACCGATCCCACCGCTCCCTCTCAGGTAGGCTATTATGCGCCGGGACCCGAATCCGCCGGTGGCCTGTTCATTGATGGCAATTATGCCTATCTGGGAACGCAGGCGGGTCTCTACATCGTAGACATCAGCGATCCCACCAATCCCACCAAAGTGGGAACCCACGGTGGTGCTGTGAATATCCGTGATATTCACGTTGACAACGGTATTGCCTACACCGCCAATTATGAATATGCCAGGGGAAATTATTACCAATTCTTAAATATCCAGGATCCCACGGCCCCCACCACGCTTTACGAAAAATTCGTGGGGGACTATGTCTACAACGTGCTGGCGCGAGGAGATTATGCCTATGTGGCGCAGAACATGTCGGGCATTCGCGTGCTGGATGTTTCCGATCCCACCGCTCCGCGGGAAGTGGGCGCCCTGGACACCAGCGGTATAGCCATTGGATTGGGCCTGGCCGATTCCATCCTGTACGCCGGGATCACGGCTTATGGCCTGTCCATTGTGGACGTCACCAACCCCTTTCAACCCGTGGAAATGGGCAAACTGGACATCTGGCAGGCCTATGATATCAAGGTGATGGGATCCTACGCCTTTGCCGCCTGCGCGGCCGACGGCCTGCGCATCATCGACGTCAGCGATCCCACAGACCCAACCGAAGTCTGGGTGATTGACAATTCCTACAATACCCAGGAACTGGCGATAACGGAGGATTACGCCTTTCTGGCCGATGGCAATGGTGGCGGCATGATCGTTATCGACATTCGCAATCCTGTCGATCCCTCGGAAGTGGCCGTGTCCAATTCCGGAACCGCCTACCAGGGACTGGCGAAAATGGGTAATTTTGTGTACGTCACCGGAACGGGATACGGCCTGCATGTGATTGACATAAGCGATCCACTTTCCCCGACGCAGGTGGGCTCATTTTATGATGCAAACTACACCTATCAGGATGTGGCTGTGGATAGTCAGTTTGCCTATGTCATTGCCACGGAGATTGGTTCCTACAATCCGGAAATCTGGATGCTTTCCATCAGCGACCCCACCAACCCCACGCTGGAGGCTCGCTGGCGTTCCCTGCCTAAAGCCCGTGAAGTGTGGGTGGATGGCGATCGGGTGTACGTGGCATCGGATGAATATGGCGTGTACATCCTTCAAAATGCACTGGCCACCTCCATTACCTCCAGTGAAACGCCCGTTGCATCGGATTTTCAACTGGAACAGAACTATCCCAATCCCTTTAACCCGGCAACCACCATCGGTTTCCAGCTCCCCAAACGATCGAGAGTGGAGCTGGCCATTTATGATTTAAATGGCCGCCATTTGCGCACTCTGGTGAACGAAATCCTGCCTGCGGGCAGACATGCGTATCGCTGGGATGGAACCACCAATCAGGGAATTCCCGTAAGTAGCGGCGTGTACCTGTACCGCCTGACCATTGACAATCAAATCATGCTCTCGCGTAAAATGATTTTATTGAAATAATCAGAGTTAATCCGTTCCGAATCCGGGTACGGGGACTTTCACCTGGGGGGAAGTCCCCGGCCCGTTTGAAATCTGGAACCCCAATCCACTCCCACTTGCGATTTAAACCCAGATTATGCAACAGTGCCTACAAATGACACGAATAAACACGAACAAAAATACCCCGTTGTGTGAATTAGACAATCTAAACCGTTAAAACTGTTCTATAAAAGGAGTTGTCCACCCGGATAAATCTGGAGGTTCATGAATGAGCATTTCGATTAACTCCTGGCTTCAGCCAGGAGAATGGATAACGTAACCGGTTGATCCCAGATTATGCGATAGCCTACGAATTACACGAATTAACACCAATAAAATACATTTTATTAAATCTGGATAGAGATTTGTTCCGGGGTTTATTCGCGATTTTGTAGATATGTTTTGGTTTCATTCGCGTGATGCGCGGTCTCATGCATCATCTGAGCTAATCCGGGGGCTGTTGCCATGCGATTCTCCTTCTTTTTTCTGCATCCCGCCCTGAAAATGCCTGTTACCCCCATTTTGATTTGAGGCAATTCTTTTCTAAATTTCTGGCGGATCTCAAAACAGCGAACGGTACGTTTCCCGGATGATGCGAATCATCCCAAACCCGGAAGAAAAGATCGGAACAATGGTTTTGGGTTGCGGGATTCCCCTTCATAAAATCGACTGCAAAGATCCATTCGTTGATCGGATATGTGAATTGCTTTTGTCATTTGCATTCGCTGCAACATCCGGATGAACTGAGAAACAAGACGTACAAACAGGAAATTCCTATGGCACAATCGAAACCGGTAATACTGGAACTGAATCCACCCATTGCGCAAATCCAGCTGAATCGTCCGCAGGTGCATCACGCCATTAATGAGGAAATGATGGATTTGCTGGATGCCTACACCGCTGAGGTAGCGGATCATCCGGAGATTCGGGTGGGCATTCTCACCGCAACGGGACAAAAGACATTTTGCGCCGGTGGGGATTTAAAATTTTTCTCCACCCTGACCACCCGCGAATCCGGGCTGGCCCTTTCCCGACGCATGCAATCCATCTTAAATCGGATCTGGAAAGGGGACAAACCCTACATTGTGGCCATCAATGGCGATGCTTTCGGTGGCGGATGCGAAATCGTTACTGCCTGCCATTTGCGAATCGCCGCGGATCATGCCCGTTTTTCTTACCGCCAGGCGGCCAATGGGTTGATTACCGGCTGGGGCGGTGGTGTGCGGCTATTCCAGCTGCTGGGGCCAGCAGCCCTTCGGTTGCTGGTTACCGCAGAGCAGATCTCTGCCACGGAAGCGGTTCAACTGGGGCTGGTGGATCAGGTGGTTCCTGGCGACCGGTTGCTTGCGGTAGCCGAGGAGCTGGCCCACCAGATTGCCAGCAATGCGCCCGGTGCACTGGCGGCCTTCCTGGAAGTCTTCCGCGCCGCTGTGGATGGGCAATGGACAACCGCCCGTGCCATCGAAACCAATCGCTTTGCTGACCTCTGGATTGGTGATGCGTTCCGACAATTTTTAGACCGGTTTCTGAACACCGCACCACCACAATCTAATCGGGAAGCATCAACCCGATCTGGCAAATAATGTCGAACCGCGGATTGGGGGATATGTGTACCAATTCGTAAAAAGTCGGTGTCTCATGCATTATTCATGACCCGGTGAAAGGCAAAAAATCAAGGGGAGCAGATTATGGGCCGGAATCATTCGGCAATCAAATGGTTTTTAATCCTGCTGGGACTGGCTTTTCTGTTGGGATGTGCGGTCAATCCAGTGACCGGCAAACGGGAGCTGATTCTGCTCAGCGAAGCGGACGAAATTCAACTGGGCATTCAAACCGACCGCCAGCTGGTGCAAATGTACGGCATTTATGACGATCCCGAGTTGCAACTGTACATCCAGCAGCTGGGACAAAAACTGGCGGCATTATCGCATCGTCCGCACCTGGATTATCAATTTAAATTAACCGATACGCCGGTGATCAACGCCTTTGCGGTGCCCGGGGGATTCGTGTATATCACCCGTGGGATTCTGGCCTATTTAAATAGCGAAGCCGAACTGGCCGGGGTGATCGGGCACGAGATTGGACACATTGCCGCGCGCCATTCCGCCAAACAATACACCCGCATCCAGCTGGCACAACTGGGTCTGGGGCTGGGCGCGATGTTGTCCGAGCAATTCGCACGCTTTTCTGGACTGGCAGAGATTGGTCTGGGACTGTTGTTTCTGAAGTTCAGTCGCGACCAGGAAAAGCAGGCAGATGAGCTGGGGGTGGAATATGCCGCCCGTGCCGGATACGACGCCAGCGAAATGGCCAACTTTTTCCTGACTCTGGATCGGATGACGCCGGAAGAGCAAAAAGGTGGACTGCCCAGCTGGTTTTCCACCCATCCCAATCCGCGCGATCGGGTGGTAAAGATTCGCCAGCTGGCTCGCAACTGGGTGCAGAAATTGGGCCTGACTCAACCCCACATCGAACGACAAACCTATCTGAAAAAAATTGATGGTATTGTGTTCGGAGAGGATCCCCGTCAGGGGTTCGTTCGGAAGGGCTATTTTTATCATCCGGACTTAAAATTCCAGTTCCCGGTGCCCCGGGGATGGGAGGTGCAAAACACGCCCACGCAGGTTCGTCTGGTGGAACCCGGGGAACGGGCAGCCATCCTGTTTACCATTGCGGACGCCAATTCTCCGCGTCAGGCAGCGGATCAATTCGTTCGCAAAGAAAAAGCCCTCGTTCTTTCCAACACCGCATCCCGGATCAACGGATTTCCGGCACAAATTCTGTTATCGGAAATCGCCTCTTCCGATCAAATCATTCGCATTCTGTCCTATTTCATTCGAAAAGGCAAAGTCGTTTTTGTGTTTCACGGATTCACCCGTGGTGATCTTTTCCCGCAGTTCCAATCCACCTTCGAACACACCATGGCGAATTTCAAGGTGCTGCGGGATCGGTCGCTGCTGAGTATTCAGCCCGATCGGATCGAAGTTCGGCGCGTTCAGCGGGCGGCGCCGCTCCGGGTGGTGCTCAAACGCTGGCGCATCCTGGAAAACGATCTGGAAACAACCGCACTGATCAATGGCCTGAAACTGACCGATACCGTGGAGGCCGGCACCTGGCTCAAGACCATCCGACGGGGGAAGTAGCCGGCTGGCTGAATCCGCGATGGGCGTTCCCCATCCTACTTGCGTTTGGTTTGTCCGGGTGGCGTAATGCGCGGAAGCGGCGATTCGAAAAAGAGGGAGAAATCGTAGCCCATTTCCTGCAACCGTTCCCGATTGGCAAAGATGAATTCCCGAATGGCATCGATGCCGATGGCATAGGTCACCCCGTAATTAATGCGGCGCAAATTGCGCACGTATACATCGCCGCGATAGGGTTTCTCTTCCACCAGCCGCTTTTTCAAAACGCCTTTTTCCGGTACCAGGATCAGTTCGGATTCTGCGGAGACGGAGTTCATCAAGCCCACCAGCTCAAAGTTGGGAATGCCATCGCGGATGGCCACCACAATCCCCCCGCTAAATCCCTTATTAAATGGTGCATCCACCAGGAACGAGCCCTGCGCCGTGCGGTTGGGACTGCTCACCAGCCCGCTGGTTACCATCTTTTGCCCTTTGGGAAATCCCAGAATGTACACGAACGTTCCCCATTGCAATTCCCTGGCCGATCCCACCGGAAAATCGAATACCCGAATGGGTTTGAGCGGTGGGCGCGGCAGGGTTTGACCCACCAGTGCAACGTCCAGTGAGCGATCCGAGACCAGAATCTTCAAATCGTTGGCCAGGGGAAGATCGGGAATATAATTCTGTTGCCGAATTTTTATGGCGATGCTTTCCAGATATTCCGTGGGCTGGTCGAATGCGTCAGTCCGGAAGGTAAATAATGTGTCCGGAAAGTCCACAATGTGGGCGCAGGTTAACAAGGCCAGCTGAACGTCCTGGGCATACACCACGGTGGCCGTTCCGGATGCGGTGTGATTGAAGAACGTCTGCTGCACCGCATTCGCCTTGATTACCGCTTCTGTAAGCTGATGGCGTTTCAATCGGGAATCCGGGGAAAACACGTATCCCCGATAATAGGCCACACAGTTCAGGAAGTGAACGGTTTCCAGCAATTCCTCCAGCGCTTTGGAAGCCGGCTGGTGCGGATATTCGGAATCGTATTTTCCATCAGGAACCGGCCAGGGCTGGGTTTGGACGACCCGGGTGATGCATCCGCTGAGTAAGAACAGTAAAATGAGAAGCGTAAATCCAAGCAATGTTCTGGGCATGGGCATGACGACCCTGAATTTTGATTAAAGATTCATGTAACGGCATTTCAAATTTAAAGTTCACCCCTTTTTAATTCCAATGCCTGCAGGGGAAAGTTAATGGTGGAAGGAGACAATTCACACCGAAAAGACAATTTCAGCGTGGGGGCGTAGAATCGCCGGAGGGAGTTTGAGGAAACGTGCGATTTTGTCCCGGATCATGGGTTAAACCACGAAACACGCGAATGAATCCAAAAAATATCTTTAATTTGTGGGTCTATTGTGCCCCTTCAGGGCGGAATGATTTGGTGGTAACGGCGGTTCCCATTCCCCACGTGATGCGTGGGGTTACCCTATTGTCCTTCGGGGCGGGGGAACACGTTGTTAATGGCATTCCCCATCGCCGGGGCTGCGCGGTCGGGATGACCAATTTCCTTTTTTCTCTTTGACGGGGCGGAATGACCAATCCGGTGGGGCAATACCCCGGTGCCCCACCCCACATTTTGTCCGAAGGACAAAAATATGGTAGCCCCACGCAGCGCGTGGGGGGGGGACAAAGCCCAATCCACACCTCAATCCGTTGCCTGAAGGGCAACCGGAAAAAACATGGCAACAATGGGTGCCATTCCATTTGGCAGGAATTTGGGATACACGGATGAACCCTCTGGAAAATATTCTGCCCCTTCAGGGCGCAATAATTCGGTGATGTTGGCGGTTCCCATTCCCCACGCGATGCGTGGGGTTACCCTATTGCCTTCGGGGCGGGGGAACACGTTGTTAATGGCATTCCCCATCGCCGGGGCTGCGCGGTCGGGATGACCAATTTCCTTTTTTCTCTTTGACGAGGCGGAATGACCAATCCGATGGGGCAATACCCCGGTGCCCCACCCCGCATTTTGTCCGAAGGACAAAAATACGGCAGCCCCACGCGTTGCGTGGGGGGGGAAACAAAGCCCAATCCATACCTCAATCCGTTGCCTGAAGGGCAACCGGAAAAAAACATGGCAACAATGGGTACCATTCCATTCGGCAGGAATTTGGGATACCCGGATGAACCCTCCGGAAAATATTTTGCCCTTACGGGGCGAGGAAACACGGTGATGATGGTATTCCCCATCGCTGGGGCTGCGCGTCGGGATGACCAATTTCCTTTTTTCTCTTTTACGGGGCGGAATGCCCAATCCGGCGGCAATACCCCGGTGCCCCACCCCGCATTTTGTCCGAAGGACAAAAATATGGCAGCCCCACGCAACGCGTGGGGGGAACATAACGATCCTTAGTTTTTATCGCTGCCTGTAGGGCAGCAATATTAAATCCACCACCACCACCACCTTCTTCTCCTCGGAAATATCATTTCCATACAAAAACAAAGTTTCAATATTAAAAATCAAGACCAACATCCGCAAAACCATCCAACAAACCGACCTATCCTTGCATAAAACATCTCAAATTCTTAATATTTTCACAAAACCCAACAGATCAACAAAAGGAGAACGTTATGCCTCAATCTTTGTCAGAGGTATACGTCCATATTGTATTCAGCACCAAAAACCGGTTCCCATTTCTTTTCCCTCCAATCCGCAAGGAAATGCACCGATACATTGCGGGTATCTGCACTAATCTAAATTGTTATCCACGCATTGTAAATGGCACATCAGACCATGTCCATATAGTCTGCGAACTTGCCCGGACAATTAGCATCAGCGAAATGGTTGAGGAAATAAAACGAGGCTCTTCAAAATGGATAAAATCCAAAGGAGCTCAATTCAAAAAATTCCATTGGCAGAATGGTTATGGCATTTTTTCCGTAAGCGCATCTCTATTGCAGAATGTAATTCAGTACGTACAAAATCAAGAGCAGCATCATCGTTATAAATCGTTTCAGGAGGAATTTCGAGAATTGCTCAAAGCTCATGGTGTTCAATTTGATGAAAGATACGTGTGGGATTAGAGTTTTATGAGTGCATTTTTTGTTTCGATGGGGCACGGGTGGTTATAAAAATTTTGGGATGGAAAGATTTGTTTAAGGTGGTAAAATTTAGGTTTTCCTATTTTGCCCCTTCAGGGCGAAATAATTCGGTGATGTTGGCGGTTCTTATTCCCCACGCGTTGCGTGGGGCTATCCTATTGTGCCCCTTCGGGGCGGGGGGATGGTGATGTCTGTGTCTCCTCCAACCGGGGATGAGCTTCGGGCTATCATTATTCTGCCCCTTCAGGGCGGAATGATTTGGTGGTGATGGCGGTTCCCATTCCCCACGCGCTGCGTGGGGCTACCCTATGGTGCCCCTTCAGGGCGAGGGAACACGGTGTTAATGGCATTCCTCACCACCGGGGCTGCGCGTCGGGATGACCAATTTTCTCTTTTCTCTTTGACGGGGCGAAATGACCAATCCGGTGGGGCAATACACCGGTGCCCCACCCCGCATTTTGTCCGAAGGACAAAAATATGGCAGCCCCACGCAGCGCGTGGGGGGAACAAAAACCAATCCATACCTCAATCCGTTGCCTGAAGGGCAACCGGAAAAAACATGGCAACAACGGGTGCCTTTCCATTCAGGAGGAATTTGGGATACCCGGATGAACCCTCCGGAAAATATTTTGCCCCTTCGGGGCGCAAAAATTCGGTGGTGTTGGCGGTTCTTATTCCCCACGCGTTGCGTGGGGCTAACGTATGGTGCCCCTTCGGGGCGGGGGAACACGGTGATGATGGTATTCCCCATCGCTGGGGCTGCGCGGTCGGGATGACCAATTTTCTCTTTTCTCTTTGACGGGGCGGAATGCCCAATCCGGCGGCAATACCCCGGTGCCCCACCCCGCATTTTGTCCGAAGGACAAAAATACGGCAGCCCCACGCAGCGCGTGGGGGGAACAAAGCCCAATCCATACCTCAATCCGTTGCCTGAAGGGCAACCGAAAAAAACATGGCAACAATGGGTGCCATTCCATTTGGCAGGAATTTGGGATACCCGGATGAACCCTCCGGAAAATATTTTGCCCCTTCAGGGCGCAATAATTTGGTGTGTTGGTTCCCATTCCCCACGCGATGCGTGGGGTTACCCTATTGCGCCCCTTCGGGGCGGGGGAACACGTTGTTAATGGCATTCCCCATCGCCGGGGCTGCGCGTCGGGATGACCAATTTCCTTTTTTCTATTTTACGGGGCGGAATGACCAATCCGGCGAAAATACCCCGGTGCCCCACCCCACATTTTGTCCGAAGGACAAAAATATGGTAGCCCCACGCAGCGCGTGGGGGGAACAAAACCCAATCCATACCTCAATCCGTTGCCTGAAGGGCAACCGGAAAAAAAACATGGCAACAATGGGTGCCATTCCATTCAGCAGGAATTTGGGATACCCGGACAAACCCTCCAGAAAATATTCTGCCCCTTCAGGGCGGAATGATTTGGTGGTAACGGTGGTTCCCATTCCCCACGCATTGCGTGGGGCTAACGTATGGTGCCCCTTCGGGGCGGAGGGAATTCGGGGTATTCCATCGACATGACCCGGGATTTTCAAACGCAACCATTTCATTCCATCCTTTGGGATGGATTCACCGGGAGAATCCCGGGAAATAAAAATCACCGCCCGGGACACAGCCCGGGCGATTTCATGCTCATTCCTTACTTCAACAAAATCATCTTGCGGGTCTTCACATATTCCCGGGAAATCATTTTGTAAAAATACACCCCACTGGACAAACCAACACCATTGAACACATGCCGATAACGCCCCGGTGCGTGCTCCCGATCCACTAACACCGCGACCTGCTCTCCCAGCAGATTAAACACCACAATCTTCACCCGTGCCCGCCGCGCTACAGAATATTCAATGGTGGTGATTGGATTGAACGGATTGGGATAATTTTGCCGGAGCAGAAATTGTCGCGGCAAGGTGCCGCCCGCCTCGGCCAGCGCAGTCAACAAATCCCTGGTCACATACCAGAAACCCATCCGCTGGATCTGAACGGTATCCGTCGCTACACCGATAACCGCCTGCCCCACTGTGCTGCTCACCCGATACAGACTATCGGTAACGGTGGCGCCACCATTGCCCAGAACCCCATGTTGAACCTGATATTGGGCCACCAGTTGATAGGCGACACCCTGGACAATCAAAATGCCAATAACTATCAGAAAAAAGGATATGTTTTTCATGGAAAAGACTCCTTTCGCTATGCCAGCTTTTTACCGCTTTTGTGAAACAAAATGCTCTCATTCTCCGCGGGTCACTCGATACGTTTTTTCCATGGCATTCATTCGTTCAACCAGCATCCGGATGGCTGCCTGCTGTTCTTCGATCTGCCGCTGCTGTGTTTTCACTGCTTCGATTAATAGCGCAACCAGTCGCGCATAATCCACCGAGCGGGCATCGCGGCCATTCTCCTCATAGGTCACCACCTCTGGAATAACCTTCCCCACTTCTTCGGCAATCAGGCCGATATCCGGTTTACCCGTCGATTTCCAGTTAAAGGTTACCCCGCGCAATTGGCGCACCTTTTCCAGTGCCCCTTCGATGGTGTGAATATTGGTCTTCCACCGGCGGGAACTGTAGGTGGTCCAGCCGTCAGCAATGGGATCGGTAATCGACCCCTGAGCCACGGTTAAAATATTGGATGGATTGGCATTTCCGATGCCCACATTGCCGCCATCGGTAATGACAAACATGGTTTCCGTTCCCGTACCGCCCAGACGAAATTCCAGGGCATCATTATCTGTATTGTACACGATGGCCACATCATTGTCATGTCCATTGGTAAAGCGGAGCTTGGTATCGCCATTGGAACTTAAGTGCAGATGCCCCCGGGGCTTGTCGGTACCAATGCCAACCGAGTCGGCAAAGTACGACATCCCTCCTTCAACATAAATGCCATAGGTTCGCGTCCCCGGGATTTTCTGATTCTCGACAAACAATCCATAATTATTTTCGATGGTTCCAAACGCCCGCGGCGAAGCAATGAACACCCCGCGTGCTTCTTTTATTAATCCCCCTGCATGATTGCTAATAATGCTGTATAAACCATTGGCAATTTCGATGGTGCCACCTCCTCCAGTATTTTTAACTACACTGTAAAATCCACTGGCCTCAGTTATGGTACCAGCAGACGAATTATTCTCAACAATTGCTTGGACAGCCCTGGGGGCATAATATGTCCCTGAGGGACTACCGTAAACTGAATAAACCTCCAAAGCACGGGTGTTCCTCAACGCAATATTATCGGGAACACTTCGGGTAAAACGAATCCGGGCCACCGTAAACCCATCATCCGTTCCCAGAGAATCGGTTCCTTCAATCCGAACTTTCTCCGTCAGCGCATCACTGCCAATTCCCACGCTTCCAGCAACCTTCAGGCCACCCGTGCCATCGATTTCAACGGCTCCGGCATCCGCGACAATCCGACGTCCCGCACCCGGTCCCCCCTGATCATACGCCTCATCCAGCGTATTCCCTCCATCTCCCCCGCCGGTGGCAGATATGGTGATCGTCTGGCCCGTCTGCGTCAGACTCACGTTTGTACCGGCAGCCAGGGTCACATTATCCGTCAGCCCATTCACACTGCGAACCAGCTGTCCATCAGCGACCTTTTCTCCAGTTATGACGCTATCCGCTACCGACTGGGCATTCAAACTATAAGGCGATGCGGCCAGGGGAATTCGTGGCGACATTTCAGTGCCGCTGCCCACGGTAATGCCCAGCCAGTAGGGTTGATCAAACGGCAGTACCAGTGGGGTGACACTGCCCAACGCTACATTAAACAGGCCATCCTTTACCGGAACAGTTTGTTTTTCCTCCCACAACATGTTGCCATTGCTCAACGCATCATACAAACGAAAGGTCAACTCGTAAGCCCCATCGGCAACAGGAGTGCCATTGACATCGGTTAAAATTCCCTGATAACTGATGGCGCGGGGAATCTGTGCCAGGGCCAGCGATATCCCCAATAATAAAAACACCCAACCCATTTTCCAGGCAGATTTCATGACTGAGCCTCCTTACCATTTGTTTAAATGATGTTTAAGGGTAACGCTGCTGATCATTCAGCAATCTATAGGAAAGGGGCCAAAAATCCGGAATGGATTTCTGATCCCGTTAATCGAGTGGTGAAAAACGAGATGCATCATCTCCATTCCCGAAACAATTCGGTCATGGAGTAAAAGGATAAAACAGCCCCGTCATCTAACCCGATGCGTTGCTCCATTCAGGAATGATTCACATGATTTGGAGGGTGTGTGAGAGAAATCGCAGACAACCCATGCCCATGGCTGGTTCAGAAATAGCATTCCCACACCAGGGAACGACCGAACGGTGGATCATTCTCCCCTGTCAAGGAACGATCAAGAAAAACATCTCTGAAAAATGGAATTAATGACCCACTTTATGGCGTATGCTATCTCTCCCAATTGCAATATATCAAATAATTGCGGGATATCAAGGAATATTTCCCTCTATAGAGATTTTTTTTAAAGACGATGCGTTAGACCACGACTGACACGAATTCACACAAATTATGCATTCGCCTACGAATTACACGAATGAACACCAATAAAAATAATAAAATGCACTTGATTCTATCAGAATGAAAATGTTTTCCCGGATATATATTAGCTATTTTGTTAATTTTTTTCCGAATTCATTCGCGTGATTCGTGGTTTCACGCTTTATTTGGGTTAAACCCAGATTACGCATTAGAGAATTGAACTGGCAACTTAAACTGTTTGGATTTTTGCCAAAGTCCCGTAAACCATTCTCTTCTTTTCA
>JAADJD010000011.1 GCA_013150955.1 Calditrichota bacterium | reverse complement strand
TGAAACCAAAAAATGTCGACAAAATCGCGAATAAACTATGGAACACATTTTCATCCAGACACAATCCAATGGATTTTATTGGTTTTATTTGTGTGAATTCGTGTCATTCGTAGGCTATTGCTTAATCTGGAATAAAATCAACAAAATAGCGAATGTATCCGGGAAAACATTTTCGTCCAGACACAATCTAATGCATTTTATTATTTTATTGGTGTTCATTCGTGTCATTCGCGGTTCTAACGCATAATCTGGGTTTATATGGGAAACGACCGGAAGGTTGGGATTTCACCCGGGTTTACCCGCTATCTGCGGCTTGCGGTCCTCGGGCATTGGGATGGGGCATATTCCCTCTTCCCCGGGGAACCAGGTTGCCTACATTCACCTTTCGTCGCAGGAGCATTCAAAATGTCGAGGATCGGAACGGTGGGGTTGGAGATGTTAAAAAAAAAGAACCTAAAAACAATATTACCTATAGGTTAATTGCCGAAAAAACGGTCCTCGACATACCACCAACATCAGGAAAAACAATGATTTACTTCAAACGGAAACTTGACAAATTGGGGCAAATTTTGTATATTGGTTAAAATCGGTTGAGGTCCTCGGAAACCGGGGTTTCAGGCGTTATGGGACAAGGGTTTCAGAGGCCGCTGTTTGAAATGGGCCTGTCGGCAGGCGATTGAGACTGACGATGATGAAGTTGTTGCCTAGCTTCTGCTAGTGTGGTTTGAAATGGGCCTGTCGGCAGGCGATTGAGACTTCTTCAATGTTTTTGGGAACATATATGGCGCCGGTTTGAAATGGGCCTGTCGGCAGGCGATTGAGACTTTTTTTCAGAAAATAGTGACCAGCGAAACCGAAGCCGTTTGAAATGGGCCTGTCGGCAGGCAATTGAGACTCTTCGCATAAGAAATAACAGTCAAAGTGTCATTTTGTTTGAAATGGGCCTGTCGGCAGGCGATTGAGACAAATCAGCCAGTAGACCGTCATAGTCCTGGTGGGTGATCGTTTGAAATGGGCCTGTTGGCAGGCGATTGAGACTTCGGGCCGAAGACCCGACTTTTCGCAAACTCTGGTATAAGTTTGAAATGTGCCTGTCGGCAGGTGTTTGGAGAGGTGAATTTTTGTTTTGGCAAATAGTAGAATATCGACCTACTACAAGGCCGGGTCGGTGGCAATAGTTGATGTCTGCCAGATTTTTCCCTTGTCCCTTGCTCCTTGCTCCTTGCCCCTTCTTCCTTGAATGGGGCCTGTCGACAGGCGATTGAGACATCATCTTGTGTGCGGCGCGGACGGCCGCGGCGATATCTGTGTTTGAAATGGGTCTGTCGACAGGTGTTTGGATTGGTGAGATACTTTTTTTGGCAAATGGTAGAATATTGACCTCCTCCAAGACCGGGATGTTGGAAATTATCGATGCTTGGTGGATTTTCCCCTGTCCCTTGCTCCCTGCCCCTTCTTCCTTGAATGCGCCTGTCAACAGGCGATTAAACCCGTTGAAAAATCGTGCGACAAGCCTCCCTGCTTGTTACCCTGATTTTGACAGGCGGATTTTTCCATACTGGATTTTTGATGCCAAAAAATTTAATTTTCTAATCTTGAACCAGGATTACGCATTAGAACCACGAATTACACTAATTAACACAAATAAAATTAATAAAATACCTTGGATTAGATCTGGATGAAAATGTGTTTCGGAGTTTATTCGCGATTTTGTAGATATTTTTGGATTTCATTCGCGTGATTCGCGGTTTATTGCACTTTTTAGGTTGAAATCTTTCAATCCGAAATTTTACATTTCCAATAGAACTTTCCACTCTCTCCATCGTTAAAGCCATCGATGATGAACGCGTCGTGGTGTCAACACAAGATGCCGGTTCATTCCTTATTGCTCTGAAATCAAAAAATGTCTCTCACCGCAGGAGCACTACACCGTTTCTCCCTGCCGGTGAGAGTCATCTGGTTTAACCAATGGGGAGGTATAATGGACAAACCCATTCCCTTACCCTTAACTGGCCGTGGGATTGCCCGTCCCCAGATTGCCCGCATACTGGCCTGATGGGTCTTTCAGGAAACCAATGCCGTGCGCCAGCAGCACCGGCTTGGTGTACTGAAATGGGACGATCGTCTGGCACAAACCGCCCTCCAGCATTGTCAGGACATGGCCCGCCATGGGTATCTGGGGCATACCAACTCCCGGGGACAGGATGTTGGCCAAAGGGTGGTGCACCACGCACCCGAATATCACGGTTTTGTGGGTGAAAATTGTCTTGTCCTATATTCCGACAGCCCCATTGTTTTGACCACCGCGGAAGCCCTGCGCGATGAAGCCTGGAATGTAGTGCATGATCTCATGGGAAGCCCGGGACATCGGGAAAATATATTACATCCCGATTATACCCATCTTGGGGTGGGGGTAATGGCCACCGCGTACTATGTATTTTTGACCCAGGTTTTTGGAGACCTTCAATACATTTGCCATTTGCCGGAAACGAGCCAATTGCGAACCGGACAGCAGGTGACCATTCGCATCTGGGTGAAACCGGTGGTGTGGGAACAAAGCCCACCGCGTATCTTTTTCACCCCGTATACGTATTCTGCACGTCCGGAGCCATCGAAAGGGCGGGGAAACTGCCAGGTGCTGCACACCACCCTGGCGCCGCCTTATGTAATCCTTCGGGTTCGCCTGGCCGATATCCCCGGGTGGTACTATCTGAACCTGAAGTTTGGCGAGCACCGGATGGTTGCCTGGGCGATCAAGGTAAGAAGATAATTCCGAGCAAAACGTATTAAAACCGCGAGTCACGCGAATGCATCCAAAATGAACCCAGATTAAGCAATAGCCTACGAATGACACGAATGAACACAAATAAAATTATATACTGGTGAAGTTTTGTTTCGGGGTTTTTCGTGATTTTGTAGATATTTTAAGATTCATTCGTGTGATTCGTGGTTTAGTGCATTATTTGGGATTATTGCTTAACGGAAAGATCCTGGTTGTTTTTTTAATTATCTGATGAATCATCCTGTTTCTGGTTGATCATCTCGCGAATCGTGTCCCGGTCCACCCTGGGTGGCACATATTTCAGTTGCAAGTCAATTTGACTTTCCACCTCTTTACGGGGACGTCCATATTTTTTTCGCGAAAGCTGACGAATTTTTCGGGCTGTTTCAATATTCGGTTTCCGGTCAGGCAATACCGTATGCAATAGGAAAGGTCGGACACTATTCCCTTGTACCCGGGTTTTCACAAATGCATGCCAGTTAGGTAAATTGCTTAATTCCTGCGCATCTATGTATGGACGAAATTGAGGGGCCAGATATCGCCGGGCATCTTCATTGCCCACGCGGAAAGTAATGAGGGTTCCCACATTGCCAAATAAGGCCTGGATAATGCGCTCATTTTCAATCTGGGAAACAAACTGATTGGCCAACACCAAACTAATGCCAAATTTACGAGCTTCCGAAAGCAAAATGGTAAAATTCTCAGTGGCAATGGCCTGAAATTCATCAACATACAGATAAAACATGCGGCGTCTGGAGTGAGGGATATCCACTCTGGACATAGCCGCCTGATTAATCAGCGACAATAGCAACATGCCCAAAAAGCGTGAATTTGATTCCGTCAATTCTCCTTTTGCAAGATTAATTAATAAAATTTTCCCTTCATCCATGATTTGACGAAAATTCACGGTGGTGTGCTGTTGACCAAACATAAAGCGCATCCGGGGGTCAAACAAAAAATTCTCCAATTTACTGCGCATATAATCGCCCAGAGGTAACTCTCCGCCAAGGGGTCTCCCGAAATAATCAGCTTCAGGTAACACATGCTTTATCCATTGATCCAGTTGGGGATCACTGACCTTAGGGGGGATAAACCGAACATAATAATTGGGGACAGTAAAAATCTGATTTAAATCAATCAATGTGCCCGGATTTTCCGGATTGGACATTACCAGCAATAAATTCATTTGCACGTGCTGAAAAAAAATAGGGCCTAACATCTCGAGGCCAGCAGGACCATACTCATCCCTCATAAGTTTTAAAATAATGCTTTTAAATTCCCGGATAAAATGAAACCGCTCGTCTGGATGACGGTATTCCAAGGGATTGATGCCCACAGGATAGTCGATATCATTGGGATCCAGAACAACGACATCATCGATTCGATGGTCAGGTATGGAAGCCAACAATTCATCAAATAAATCTCCGTGAGGATCGATAACAGCCACACCTCTACCAGCCTCAATATCCGATAGAATCATGGTCTTTAATAGTGTAGTTTTACCGGTACCCGTTTGACCAATAATGTAAACATGTTGCTGCCGGTCTGACTGAGCAATAAATACCTGTTCCTCCCTTCCCAGATGGCGATTAACTCCGACAAACAAATGGCGCTTTTTATTACCGGGATCATTCAAATGAGCAACTTCCGCAGGTAATGAAAGGGTTCGATTTAACCGAACATCCACTCCCAACAATTCCTCATTGCCGGCAATGGGAAAGCGAAATGCTGCAGAGGCTTCCAGGGCATCTACCAGATAACGCAACCGTTTTAAAGATTCTGGAGCAAGTGTTGGACCCCAGGGCACAAACATGAGTTGTTGTAAATTGATGAGGAATTGTTCTCGTTCCTCCACTGTATTGGGCTGAAGCACATCGTATCCCCCCATTTGCAAAAAAAGTGGTTGCACCGGAACTTCCCATTCCTGTATCATACCAACCGGTTGCGTAATTTCAGATCCAATAGCTTCTACCAGAGATTGTGGAATTGCCCGTGGACTGGCTAATAAAATATTCATTAAAAAAGGGGCATCCTGCAGGCGCATCCATTGATTTAATAAAACATCGGAAAGAATCCGGGCATGGCGCGAGATAAACGCTTCGTGTCCAGCATAATTTTTTTCTACCGTATCACATTTTGCCATTTCGTGTTGTAAGGCTGCCTCCTCCTGCTCCTGCAATTCTGTTGGTTGCAGGTTTATTTGAAAAACAACCGGTTCCGAATGAAGCAACATTAATCGTAATAATCGGGCTAAGGTGGTTAACTGAGGAATAAAATTATGGACAAAATAAATCGTATCTTCTTCGGACCATTCTGGTTGCGTTGATTGCCGCCCTTTACCCAATACTGGCCGCGGTTTCATCGTTTCTTTTAGAATTAAACTTTCCCTGCGCCGAATTTCTTTAAAATCTGCCTTTTCAAAATTCCACGGCTCCCAGTATTGGTAAAATACATCCTCAGTAAGCCAGCACCATTCGTAATGAGGTAAGATACTGTAAATGATGGTCTCTACCTCTTCACCGAATTGCTGCATGTGTTTGATTACTTTCTTACGGGAATCCATCGTTTCCTTTATCCAGCAAACAATTTCCACTTTTCCCCGGGACACCGAGTTTTTATCCGGCATACTGATGTATCGCAATGAAAACGTTCGCCTGGAATTATTGGAATATAGACTATTCAAAAAATCCATCTGTTCATTTAAACGACGGGTTAATACTTGTTCCAGCGACTCATTTGTCTCATGAATGATGGGACAGGAAATTAGCCTTAATCCGGCTACGGCCTGAACCCGTTGAGAATCAGGATCCGGGATAATGTGGACGTGAAAATGGGCATCTCCCCGTTTTCTTACCCCCTTCATTAAAGGAACCTCCCTTCATTTGTCTACAGGTTGAAGGACGCTATCGATAATGCCATAATCCAAAGCCTCTTGTGCGGTCATAAAATAATCTTTCTGGATGTCCTCCTGAATCCGCGCTACATCCTGACCGGTCCATTTCGCCAACATGTTTATCAAGCTGGTTTGAAGTCGCATCAATCGCTGACTATAGCGCAGGATATCTTCTGTTACTCCCTGCAAATGGGTGGACATTTGATGAATCATCACTTCCGCATTGGGGGTTGCAAAACGCAGGCCGGGTTTTCCTGCAGCTAAAATCCAGGCAGCCATGGAACCCGCCAACCCAACACAAATCGTACTAACCGGGGCATGCAAACACTGAATGGCATCGATAATGGCCAGTCCATCCTTCACGGAGCCTCCACCGCAATTGATATACAAATCAATTTGCTTTTCCTGACTATCCGCCTCCAATAATAGCAGCTGGCTAATAATACGGTTAGCCACGCCGCTATCGATGGGTTGGGACAAAAAAATAATGCGATGGGATAATAATTGACTTTCTTCCCACATCGTGAACACTCCTTATGAAATAAAATATTTGGTACACTACATTAACAAAACTTATTGCGCATAAATCCATCTAAGGCACGAGGATACCTCCTGAATACAAAAATTGCGCGGATGGATACATCTTTTCGTGACCACAAAAATCAAAATTTATGGAATTTTTTGTCTATTATATTTATGTCAAATATAAATTGCAAAAATTTCCCGAATTTTTTAAAGAATAAAAAAGATAGAGTAAATTTTCAATAATAAAATTGACCCGTTGTGCGAATTAGACAACCCAAACCGCTAAAACGGTTCTATAACTTACTTATTACTATAGAAGTTGTCCACCGGGATAAATATGGATGTTCATGAATGAGAAATTCTATGAACTCCTGGCTTCAGCCAGGAGAACGGATAATGTAACCGATTGATGATTAACCGTTTTAACGGTTTTTTAAATTCTGGTTTTATCCAAAAATAGCACAACAAGTAAAATTGAAAATTGTATATTTTGATCACAAAATCATGCGGTATGAAGCATTAAACCCAGATTATGCAATAGCCTACGAATGACACGAATCAACACAAATAAAACCAATATAATACATTTGATTGTGTCTGTATGAAAATGTGTTTCAGGGTTTATTCGCGATTTTGTAGATATTTTTTGGTTTCATTCGTGTGATTCGCGGTTTATTGCATAATTTGGGATAAAATACACTTGATTCTATCTGGATGAAAATGTTTTCTCGGATACATTCGTTATTTTATTGATATGATTTGAATTCATTCGAGTGATTCGTGGCTTAACGCATTATTTGGCTTTATTTGCAATCGGCACCCATTCCATAAGCAGTGAAACAACTATCCATTGCTGTCGAGGTCAGCTGTTAACTTGATCGATATGCTTGGTCCTTTATCTTGATAAATTGGTTCAGCCGTCGAATGATGCCACTTATCAAATCCCTGTATTGCTTCGAAACGCTTCATCATTGTTCAAAAATATACACAAACAACTTTTTCGCAACGATGAGATTTTCCCTCTGTAAAGTGGGTGCAAGAGCAGATTTTTACCGGGAAATCAATTGTTTCTGCACCTCTAAATAATGTTGAACGTAGCCGCCATCTGTACACCTTAGCAGTTCTTCGAATTGTCAACACTATAGATGAACGCCGTGTGCCAAACGTCATTTTAGTTTAAAATGACCGCTTGTTCTGCTCTTCCAGAAAAATTGCTCTAACAAACTCCAACAATGGGATCCTGTCCTGCGACAAAATTCAGTTGTCCAAATGATTTTTTCATCTGAAATAGCCTGTTACACAACCAGATTTATATCCAAAAAACAAACCGTAAAATTCGTTTTGCGATGGCTGCCTATTTTTCCTCTGGCTTTCAACAATATGATATCTAAGTTGATGCGCATTTTTCAATCATTTGGTCAATGTCTAACCATGCCACTAAATTTAAATCCATAAAAAATACTGCCTCTATCAATATCCAGGTTTATTCGTGGGCCCAAGATGAAACTCATTTGTCCCACCATATAAATAGCAGCCCCTTCAAAAATAACCAAACGAACCCTCGATGTCTTGAGAATGCTTTTCTGTGGCGTCCGATATTCCACAACAGGATTGGAATGCTGATAGAAAATCGACGAAATTAATTTTTTCGATTTTTGATTTTTTAAGACAACATGTAAGCCCCCCTGAAATGCCAGACCCCTGCGTAAGAATGTAAAGGGGAAATTTTTCCACAGGTCAGTTGTCGCTTCCAGGTATACGAAACCAACAGCACTGGAAAAAAACAGGCGGCTCTTTTTAAACAGGTAAATTCTTGTAAAAATCTCATTCTGAACGTTTTCGGAATTTTCTTTATCGAATATAAAAGATCGAGCATAGGACAGATCAATGTAACCCTTTAGTGAATATGAACCGGATAATTCCAATTTCGTATCCGAATTAAACCGCCCATACGCGATGCTTGCGCTCAGCCCATTTTCGTTCGCCAGATACATTCCCTGACCGTAACCAAAACTAACACCGATGATGATTGATCCTATCAACCATACGATTTTCATGACAAATTTCCCAGGACGTCTTTTTATCCCAAATAATCCACAAAACCACGAATCACGCGAATGTATCCCAGAAATATCCATAAAATCGGAAATAAACCCCGGAACACATTTTCATCAAGATCTAATCCAATGGATTTTGTTAGTTTTATTTGTGTTAATTCGTGTCATTCGTGGTCTAACGCATAATCCGGGATGAATGCAATTTTTCGTGCGCGGGGTGGGACTCGAACCCACACACCCTCTCGGGCACCAGATCCTAAGTCTGGCGCGTCTGCCAATTCCGCCACCCGCGCAATTCGTCGCCGCCAAATTTAGAGGATCGGCCTGTCCAAATCAACCTTTTCCTTCATCCCGGGAGGCCTCCTCCGACCGCACCGGCTCGATGCGCATCCACAGTGTTTCCCAGATGTTCTTCATGGATGCGGGATGCTCCGGGTTCCAGTAGACCAGTCGTGCTGCCGGGCCCAGATACAGTCCCCGCTCCCGGATGCTTTCATCCAGGGAGGCAAACGCCGTATCCGCCATCTGCAGCGCCAGCACCGTGGGAATCGCCGTCCTGGCTTCCAGCAATCCCGCCAGCCAGCTTTTGCCCGAAAACTCCACCTCATCCACTTCCTCTGGCGCCACCAGCACCAGGCCATTCAAATGCGGCTGTAAATGATCAAATAATTGCGGCGAGAACGGGTTTTCCAGATTGAGATCATAAATCAGGAACACCAGGGAACTGTTCACCTCATAGCGGTAAACAGACACGCCCATGATTTCCTGCCGATCGACCGGCAAGACCTTAAAAATTTCCAGGCTCTTCTCAAATCCATTCCGGACAAATAGTGTTTCGTAAATTTCCATCTCCTGGCTCTCTCTATCGGCTTCTTCCCTGCTTGTCAATCATTCCCGATGCTCCAGGGATTCCACAATTCATTAATCCGACTGATTTATTCTCTTTTCGCGGACGAATGTGCCGTTTGAAATGCACGACTCAACAACTGGCGATCCGCTTCCGACAGATAGCGTCGCTTCACCAGCAGGCGCGGGATTCGCAATTCCATCTCGG
The DNA here is from genome assembly GCA_013150955.1 of Calditrichota bacterium. GTDB lineage: Bacteria > Calditrichota > Calditrichia > RBG-13-44-9 > J042 > JAADJD01. Next base: position 15,469 of record JAADJD010000011.1, on the reverse strand, counting down.
CTTCTTCGGCCATCATCTCTTCGTATTGCACCACCTGGCGCCGCTTGAAAATGGAAGAAATCGAAGAGAATAGCTTACTCAGGCTGCTCTTCCGTTCTTCCTCGATAACCAGCTTTTCAATATCCTGCCGGCGTCCGATCCATCCCTTTTCCATCATCTCCTTCAATTCCTTTAACAAATCCCGATCGTCTTCCGGCAAGGAGATTAACAATTCAAAAATGGTGGTGGGATGGGCGGCAAATTCCCGAATGCGCTGTTGAATGGGCGTTAAATGATTGGGTTGCACCAGGGGATTCACCACAATCTCATCAAAATACGAGGGAAGTTCCTCCATCAGGCGTTCCTGTTCGGCCAGCTTCTGGATCAACTGGATCAGGATTTCCTGATTGGATTCTTTGATTTGCACTTCCATGGAAGGCAATCGGGAAAATTTAATTTGAAAATTGCCCTGCGACCAGAATCCCAGTTTAAACACCGCCGCCTGTGCGGTCAGATCCTGATACTTCGCCTGAATGAGCTTCCCCTGGCGAAATAACAATTCTCCCTGCCTGTCCCCGTACTGCATCAACAGGATGGCATCCTTCTGGCCAGATTCTACCATCTGGATCAAATCCACCAGATTGTATTCCTGCAGGCTGCCCTGCCAGTTCATGCCTTCCAGCACGGTGGACTGAATGTCCAGATCCTGCAGCACGTAGCGGATTTTTGCAAAGAACTCCACACGGGAGACGGGCAACACCACGTAGTCTGCAATGGGCAGGGTTAACACGGCAGGCACTTCCTCCGGCGAGCGCAAGACGGCAATCACCGGCAAATAATCGAATTTATGGATGCTTAAAACGGTCAGGAAATCGGCAATTTCATCATAGCTTTCTGCCCACACCAGCGTCAGGTCGTACAGGTCTTCCTGGCAACGCTGCACCACCTGTTCCATATCGCTGGCAATGGTCACCTGATATTCGGTTTCCGGAAAAACGCGGTTAATTTCCGGGCGATAATTCTCCTGCCGCAGATAAATCAACAGGTCAAGCATTTTTTTCCTCGGTCTCCAATCGGGTGTAATTTCGCAAATTGTAAATCAAATTTCGCAAATCCTTAAAGTTGGTAACCTGTACGGGAAGGATTTCCAGGGCGTCGGGTACTTCCAGGGCCTCCCGCACCCGCCTGACGGCATCCTCGGCACCATCCTCCCAGTTGGTCACCCCCACAACAAAGGGTACATCATAGTTTTGAATGAACTGGTGGAAGAGGTATTTGGTGTATTCAAAACGTTCGGGACGCTGATAATCCACCAGAAAGATCATCGCCAACACGCCTTCGGAGATTTTTTCCAGGATGGGCTGAAAGTATTCTTCGATGGAGACGCCAAACAGGGACAGGCGCAAATCGTTGGCCAATCGGATCCGGGTAAAGTCCAGCGATTGCACCGTCTTGACCTGGCTTTTCTGCAACCCGGCGAAGGTTCGAATCAAATCGCTTTTGCCAGAGGTGGGCAGTCCCAGCACAATGATCTTGCCTTCCTGCACGTTCTCCGGGAACAGATGCTGGCGAAGGAATTGAATATCCTGATCCTGCAACCGATCCACCCGCTTTTCCTCACGGGCAACCTGCACCAGGCCTTCCCGGATCAGCCATTCCAGCTGCTTGAAGGTTCGCCAGACCGGCGCCGGATGTTTGATGAGGATTTCCCGAAAGTGTTGATACCGCTTGATGGCCTCCAGCAACTGTTTCAGCTCATCCGGCACCTTCTGCGGAAAGGGCTCCACCACCCGCAGGGAAGGATTCTCCATTTCGTATGCGCGAACAAACGCCTGCACTTTCTGATGTTCAAAGCGGGCTTCTGCGATTAAAGCAAAGGTCGATGGGAACTCTGTGGTCACTTCCTCGTGCCGTTCAAACGCCCGGATGGTAAAGGTGCCTTCCGGCAAAAACATGGCTTTCAGCAGCGCATCGATGCCCGAAAGGTGAGGTGCTTCCGCGCGCACCAGTCGCCCCTGAAATACCTGCAGCTTGGCATTCCAGCCGTCCATGCGAATCTTCATGATCAGATTTTTGGATTCCAGAATGGCATTCTGAAGCAAATCCCCCAGCGGAAACACCTTTAGCGTTCCGTAGGTCAATCGCTTCTGCCGTAAGGGACGCAGGTGCCGGGCACGGTTTAAAACCATCTGGGTAATCTCTGCCACCCGCTCGGGCAGCTCTTCAGTAGCGTCCACTACCTCGCGCACGCCGCTATCGAACAGGCGCACCCGCTCTCCCAGATCGATGCCGCTGCCGTACACCACGGTCGGGATGTTCTGCACAAACTCCGCATCCCCTTCCAGCTGGTGGAAAAAATCCCGATCCAGTACCAGCACATCGGGCAGCTCATCGGCCATCCATTCCTGCAACCGACGCACGTTGTCAAACAGGTGGGTAATCAGACCGGTACGGGTTAATTTTTCCGAAATTTTGGTGGCTTCGGTATCCTGTCTGGCACCTATGAAGATCGTTTCTGGCATGGAATATTATAACCCTATGTTAGTTCCCTCGTTTTCCGCCACGGCAAATGCCGGATTGATGGAAAAATACACATTGAGCAGGTGATATGCAACCACCCCAAACGCCACACTGACATTCAGGGATTGCTTTGCCCCCAGCATGGGAATCTCGATTGCCGCGTCCACCAGCGGTAACAATTCGTCCTGAACCCCGAACACTTCGTTCCCCAGGATCAGTGCCAGAGGGAAACGATACTGCACTTCCGAATAGGGAACGCTTTCCGTGGTGTGTTCCAGAGCCAGGATGGTGTAGCCAGATTGCTTCAGCTGTTGAACGGCCTGGCGCGCATCCTTCCAGTATTTCCAGGGAACGGTTTCGGTGGCCCCCAGTGCGGTTTTTTCAATCTCCTTTCGCGGAGGGTAGCCGGTGATGCCGGTTAGATACAGGGCTTCCATGCGCACGCCATCGGCGGTTCGAAAAATCGAGCCCACGTTGTACAGACTGCGGATGTTATCCAGCACGGTGATGACCGGCAAACGGGGCATCCGTTTCAATGCGTCCGGCGTGGGACGCAGCCGGGTAATTTCCTCAAAACTCAACTTTCTCATTTCCGCTCCAACCGTGCCACGCTTTCGATATGATGCGTATGGGGGAACATATCCACTGGCTGCACTTCCACCAGCCGGTAAAACGGGATCAATCCCCCAAGATCCCGCGCCATGGTTGTGGGATTGCAGGAAACGTAAACCAGCCGTTCGGGACGCAGCTGTTTTAAAAATTGCACCACATCCGGATGCATTCCCGCACGGGGCGGATCGCAGATGACCACATCCGGCGGCGCATGCTGATACGCCTTCATCCGGGTACGAATGTCCCCCTGCACAAAGGTGCAATTGGCAATGCGGTTCAATTCGGCATTTCGGCGGGCGTCTTCGACGGCGCTTTCCACCAGTTCGAATCCAATGACCTGCCGGGCATAAGGGGACAGAAATATGGCAATGGTACCGGTACCCGAATACATATCCCAGACGGTTTCGTGACCCTGCAACCGGGCGTATTCGGCAACAATCCGGTACAGATTTTCCGCCTGCAGGGTGTTGGTCTGGAAAAAGGAATTGGCCGAGATTTCGAAAATGAAATCTCCCAGCTTTTCGCGAATGGTGGGACGCCCGTATACCAGAAATTCCTGCTCTCCAAACGCCGTCTGTCCGGAACGGGTGTTCACATTGTTCACCACGCTCACCACCTGCGGGAACCGTTTCACCAGTTGCTCACTGAATGGTTTCAGTCGATCCACGATATTTTCCGCGGTGACCACGTTGACCATCACTTCCTCGAAGGCAAAAGACTGGCGCAGCATCAGATATCGCAGGATGCCCTCATGCTTGCGCAGATGGTACACCGGGATGCCGGAGTTTCTGAAAAAAGAACGGGAAAAGTCCAGGATCTCATTCAGAAGATCGCTCTGCAGCCAGCATTTCTCGATGTCGATGACGCGATCGAAAAAGCGGGGGACATGAAATCCCAGGGCAAAATCTTTCTTGATTTCGGGCCGATTCAGCTCCTCTGGCGTTAGCCAGCGATTATCGGAAAAGGAAAATTCCATTTTATTGCGATACCCGAAAATTTGCGGTGCAGGCAGCACATCGTGAATCGTTTCCGGAGAGATTTTGCCGATGTGCTCCAGTGATTCCAGGACGTGGGCTTTTTTAAACTTCAGCTGAACCGTGTAGGGCACGTTCTGCCACTTGCAGCCTCCACAGTACCCGAAATGCTTACAGGGGGCTTCGATGCGCAGGTGGGAGGCTTCCAGAATCTCGATGGGAAAGGCTTCGGCATAATTCTTTTTCACCTTGCGCAGCCGCGCCCGCACCCGGTCGCCGGGTAGGGTCTGATCCACCAGCACCACAAAGTCGTCCATTCGGCCAATCCCCTGCCCTCCAAAGGCGACTTTCTCGATGTCCAGAACGATTTCCTGTTTTCGTTTCAGTTTCTTCATCAAAGAAAATTAGCGAATTGGCATTATCTTAGCAAGAAAAATCCTTCACGATGCCGAGCACTCCTTTAAACTCAAATAATGCATGAAACCCAAATAATTATTAAACCGCGAATCACGCGAATGATACCCAAAAATGTCAACAAAATCGCGAATAAACCCTGGAACCCATTTTCATCCAGACAAAATCCAATTCATTTTATTGGTTTTATTTGTGTTAATTCGTGTCATTCATGGTCTAAGCCATTATCCGGGTTCAACCGCATCGGGATTTTTTCGGGGATGAAACGGAAATGGCAAATACCGCCACTTCTGCCTGTCGAGCCATCCATTCTTCCAACCGCAGCACCTAAATATCCCGAAACCTTCCGGCTTTTATCAGATTGGTGGTTCGGCCGGTTCCAAAGGGATATCCGGCGGTAATGACATAGGCCTCGCCCTCATCCAGCAGGGCTTCCTTGTGAGCCATTTCCAGTGCCGTCTGGAACAATCGTGAGGTATGCTTTTTGTAGGGCAGGTACCGCGGAAAGACTCCCCACAGCAACGCCAGCCGGTACAGGGTCGACTTTTCCGGGGTTAAGGCGTAGATCAGTGCCTGCGGCCGAAAACGGGAGATCATCTGGGCGGTAAAGCCGCTGGTGGTGGGACAGATGATGATCCGCGAATTTAAATCCCGCGAAAGCTGCACCACGCTGTGGGAAATGGATTCGGGAATTTGGCGGGTCTGGGAAATGGCCATTTCCATGTCCATGTAGTTGCGGTAAAAGGGAAAGTTGCGTTCCGTCTGGCGGGCAATGCGGGACATCATTTCCACCGCTTTAATGGGGTATTTGCCCACCGCGGTTTCATCGGATAACATGATGGCATCGGTTCCATCCAGGATGGCGTTGGCAATATCGGTCACTTCCGCCCGTGTGGGTCGGGGATTTTCCACCATGGACAGTAGCATCTGAGTGGCGGTGATGACCGGCTTACCGTGTAAATTGGACAGGCGAATGATTTGTTTTTGCACCAGCGGCACTTCTTCCAGCGGGATTTCCACGCCCAGATCGCCGCGGGCCACCATCACCCCATCGGCGGCCTGCACAATATCCAGAAAATTCTTCACCGCCTCGTGCTTTTCGATCTTGGCATACAGCGGCACCTGGCGCGTCATCTCCTGGCACACCTGGCGGGCCATTTCAATATCCTGAACCGTGCGCACAAAGGAAAGCGCCACCACGTCCACCCCGTGTTCCAGACCAAACTTGAGGTCTTCCCGATCTTTATCCGTTAAAGCCGGTAGATTAAAACTGCCTTCGGGATAATTAATGCCTTTGTGAGAGCTCAACTCACCCCCGACCACCACATCCGCGTACACCCTGGGCGGCTCCACTCGAACGATGTTCAATTCAATCGAGCCATCCGCCAGCAGCAGTCGAGTATTGGGACGCACGTCCTGTGCAAAACCGGAATAGGTTACGGGAATTTCCTGTCCGTCAGAGATTTGCAGATCGGCGTTTAACACCACGCGGGAGCCTTCCTGCAAATGCACCTTGCCACGGGTCAGGCTGCCCACACGAATTTTCGGGCCGCTCAAGTCCTGCACAATGGCCACGGCCTTCCCCTGCGCATCCCGCTCCTGTTTAATCCAGCGAATAAAACGGGCATGTTCCCGGTAGTTTCCGTGGGAAAAATTCAACCGGAAGGCGTCCACCCCCGCGCGGATGAGCGCCGCAATCATCTCTCGCGACGCCGTTGCCGGGCCCAGGGTGGCGACAATTTTCGTCCGTTTAAACATGGCAAATCTGCTCCCCGCTTTTATCGATTCCCCGTCCCGTATCACCCGTCTCCCGTTTTTTAAAAATTCGATCCGTGCTCTCCATCCCCCTGCCTCCTTTTCGAAATAAACCTTTCAAACACTTTTACTGGATGGTGAAGATCCGGAATCCAATTTCCTGGAGACGATTGATGGTATTTTTTCCACCTTCCTTTTCCCCGGCATTCTACCCGGAATATTCCTCACTGGCGAACGATCAGGATGGAACAGGGCGCCTGCACCGCCAGGGCCTGTGCCGTACTCCCCAGCACTCCCCGACTCTCCCCGGTCTTACCGATGGCACCGATGATGAGCAAATCCGATTTGAAATTACGGACAGCGTTCAGAATTTCGTCCACCACCGTTCCCTCCAGGATCTCCACCTCCACGTGGGTCAGTCCTGCCGATTGAGCTTCCTTTTCGATGCGGGTAGAAATTTGTGCGGCACCCTTCCGCAAATCTTTCAGAATCTTAAAAAAGGGGCTGTTGTCGGGGATGATGTCGTGGGGCATATAAAACACCCGTTGATCAATGACGACCACAATTTTTAACCGGGCACTGAATTGAGCAGCTAAAGCGATCGCCTTGCGTGCCGCCAGGAACGCCGAGCGACTCCCATCTGCAGCCACCAGGATGCGCTGGAACATCATCTTTTCCTTTCTTTTTGAACGGTGCAAAATAATCATCGGCAACGAAAAACACCAGCAGCAATTGAATTCTCCACAAATTGTCCGTTAAGCCCAGATTATGCATACGCCTACGAATACCACGAATGAACACAAATAAAACCAATAAACCCAGATAATGCGTTAAACCACGAATCACGCGAATGAATTCGAATAAAATCAACAAAATAGCGAATATATCCAGGAAAACATTCTCATCCAGATAGAATCCAGTGCATTTTATTTTTTTTGGTGTTAATTCGTGTCATTCGTAGGCTATTGCATTATTTGGGATAAAATATTTTGGATTGTGTCTGGATGAAAATGTGTTCCAGAGTTTATTCGCGATTGTGTAGATATTTTTTGGTTTCATTCGTGTGATTCGCGGTTTAATACATTATTTGGGTTAAGCTCAAGGTGTGGGGATAAGAGGAAGACGCCGAGTGGGAATCGGGTGAAATATGGGAACGGCCTTAAAGACCGGGGTGTTGCCGGTTTAAAAATTAAATTCCATGTTCTCCGAAGCCATGTAAGTTTCCGGGAAAATTTCCCGCGCTTTCATTTCCAGTTCGGAGAGCTCCGCGTCATCGTGCTTGGGATCGTGGTGGAAGAGCAGCAGCTTTTTTACTTCGGCTTTTTTGGCAATCTCGCAGGCCATTTCATACGTACTGTGTCCAAATCCCTGAAACATCTCGTACTCCCGCAGGGTGTACTGCGCATCGTGGATCAAAATATCAGCACCGCGGGCAAAGTTGATGATGCGCTGATCCCCTCCCACAAATCCTTCCACATCGGTGGCAAAAACCACCGAATGATTGTTCTGAAATTCAACCTTGTAAATGTATGTCCCGCCTTTGGGATGTGTGTAATTCCGGATACAGCTAATCTTTCCGATCCAGTTTTTAACGGAAGGAGCATCGGTGACGTGCACGATCTGAAAATCGTCCTCCAGAAAAAACACCACACGATTTTCCGCCAGATCATGAAAAATCTTCCGCGAGGGCAATTCGTTCATGGTTACCGGAAAAAGCGCCGGACTCATCAACATTTCCAGCGAATCTTTGAGCGAGTATACCAGAATCCTGGGGGATATGAGGTGCAGTTCCGTCTGGGGAATGTAAATCATGGAAAAATACGGAAATCCCATCAAATGATCGATGTGTAGATGGGTAAAGAAAAGATGGATCTTCCAGAGGTTCTGCCGGGAATTTCCATTTTTGATTTCTTTTAAGAGATCGTTTCCCAGGTTAATGATGCCGGTGCCGGCGTCGAAGACGATCAGATGTTTGCCGATATCAAAGCGGATGCAGGTGGTGTTGACTCCAAAATGGGTGGCGAACCCATTGGTGGGTGGATAACTACCGCGTACCCCATAAATTTTCATTCGAAACTCTGCTTTCGGCATGTTATGTCCTCGCGGTTAAGATTGGCGGGATTCTAATTTTTTGATTTCATCGCGGATTTTTGCAGCGCGTTCATACTCCTCTTTTTCGACAGCCTCCTGCAATTCTTTTTTCAGTTGTTCCAGTCGATTTTGTTTGAGATCGATGGGGGTCTCGTCCAGTTCCTGCATTTCGTCCGGTGTATACGCCCCTTTGCGCATCACTTCCTCTTCCACATAGATCGGTATATTCTGACGGACGGCCAGAGCAATGGCATCGCTGGGCCGGGCATCAATTTCGTACAATTTCATTTTTCGTCGAATCTGAATGATGGCATAATAGGTGTTGTTGCGCAGATCGGTTACGATAACCCGCTCGATCTGTCCCCCCAGGGACTCGATAATCCGCAGGGTCAGATCATGGGTGATGGGACGAGGGGGCTTAATGTTTTCCAATCCCAGGGCAATGGATTGCGCCTCATACTCGCCGATGATGATGGGCAGGGTGCGCTCTCCATGGATCTCCTTTAAAATCACACCGCTGGCCTGTGATTGGGTTAAAAACAGACCGTTAATTTTTACTTCAATCATAATCCCCTCAAAACCTGTTTATGTATTTTTTTATTCTATTCGGTAATTTTCGGATAAACTCAACCTTTTATTCCATTTTCACAAATCTTAAATCTCTTAAAATTAGTAAGTTTGACAAAATTTAAATATGATTACCATCAATTTCAATAAATTTCCCCCCGCTCACTCACTTTCCCGTTTTTTCCGAAAGTCACTCCTTAAACGTCTCCAGGATGGAAATGGTTTAATTTTATGTCCTATGCTTCGATCAACAGCGCATTGCGGATGCACCATTCCAGAATTTGCAAATTGCGGTCGAATGGTTCGATGGCATCGACGCGGAGACGATTTACTGCCAGGGTCAGGAAGCGCAATTCGTCCATATGCCGCAATGACTTTCCCTTAAAAAAGTAACGCCCTGCCTGAATCAACACTTCTGAGGGAATGAACCCAAAGATCTGGCTACCAATTAATTTAATCCCGATCCGGTTGAAGGCTTTTTCCAGCAACTCATACACCTCGTGCAGGGGCGCTTGCTGATAATCCTTAATTTTGCAGATGATGCGCACCATGCGCTGATGGGATACCAGATCCACCAGCGTTGACACGTGCCGCAGGATCTCCAGTTTTCGAATTTTGAATGGCTTTTCGTCGAGTTCGGAAGCATTTTCCTCACTTACGCCCTCAAAGTGAGTAAATGACTGGGCAAACCGCTCGACGATTTCAATTTCCTCGGTATCCAGATAGATGGCAAAGGTTAAATAGAACAACCGCGCCCCGATGAGTGCTGCTCCGAGCTGCGGATGAAACTTCCGGGGGCCAAAATCGGGTTGCCAGTCGGGTTGGTGCAGCAATTCCGGCAACTGTTCGTACTGGTACTGGCGGAAAAACTGGATTTCCTTCCGCTCCGGGCGGGTAGCCGCAGCACCGAACAAATAGACCGGCATCTTAAATTCCCGTCCCAGCTGCTCGGCCACATCCCGCGCTACCACCGATGCCAGCGGTAAATTCCGAAAGGTCAATGGGATCACCGCCATGTTGTCCAGGGCACCCAGACGTGGGTACGCTCCCTGGTGCTTTTGCATGTCCACATTGTCCTTCACCGCGCGGGCAATGGTCAGGGCGGCGGGTTTCAGCTTATCCAGGCGGGTGGCCAGCGAAATGACCGTGCGATTGTAGCGTTCGTTGGGCTTGACCATCAACAAAATGCCATCCCGGATGGCATCCACCTTGCACGCCACGGCATCAATCCGACGGGGATCCCTCCCCTCCGAAAAGTTCACCGTTAATACAAAGAATTCCTTTTGAATCTGTTTAAAATCCAAAAGATGCACCTTCCGCTACAAATCCAAGTAACCATCTTTATTGCATAAACCGATCGATTATCGGTTCAACCGTCATGGAACTTATATATACAAAATTTTTCTGCTGGATAAAACCGAAAAGCGTCGGTTCTGCAAAAACCTGCCTTCACGACTGGAGCGATTCGTACAGCGCCAGATACTGCGGGATGATGCGATCCACGTGAAAATTATCGAACGCGTATTCCCTGGCCGAGCGCGACAGGCGCTGTTTTAAATCCGGGTTTTGAAGAATGTGCAGCACATGCTCACTCATGGTTTCCACATCCCCAACCTCAGCAGTAAATCCGGTGATGCCATCCCGCATAATTTCTTTCAATCCTCCCACCCGGCTGGTCACGCAGGGGACGCCGCAGCTCATGGCCTCCAGTGCAGCCAGACCAAAGCTCTCCAGCGCACTGGGCATGATGAACACATCGCCAATCGTTAAAAACGGGTAAATATTTTCCTGTTTGCCCAGAAAGATGACATTCTGTTCCATTTTTAATTCCCGCGCCTTTTGCTCGGCCAGGGAGCGATCCGGCCCATCGCCGATGAAGAGCAGCTTGACCGCCAGCTTCCGGCGCACCCGTGCCGCAATCTCCAGCACATCCAGCACCCGCTTTACCGGACGGAAATTCGACAGGTGCACCAGAATGGGCTCCCCGTGCGGTGCCAGGCGCTCCTTTAAATGCCCACAAACCTGCTCCTGCAGGGGATGCTCCTCAATAAAATTATGAATTACGTGAATGGGGACTTTGGGTTCAAATGTGCGTTCCGTTTCTTCCTTTAAAAATTGAGAAACGGCCGTCACCGCATCGCTGCGATTGATGCCAAAACGGGTAATCCGCATAAACGAGGGATCCACCCCCACCAGGGTGATATCCGTACCGTGCAGCGTGGTGATGATCCTGACTGTGTGCTGATCGGCAATCATCTCCCGCGACAGGTACGCCGAAATCGCATGGGGTATAGCATAATGGACATGGATGAAATCCAGCTTTTCGTGTACCGCAATTTCGGCCATTTTTGTAGCCAGCGACAGGGCATACGGGGGATACTTAAATAGCGGGTACTGGGGCACTTCCACTTCGTGGAAAAAAATATTTTCCAGGAATTCGTTTAAACGATACGGCAGGGCGTAGGAAAAGAAGTGGACTTCGTGTCCCCGCCGGGCCAGGTTCTTGCCCAGCTCAGTGGCCACCACCCCACTGCCCCCGTAGGTGGGATAACACGCAATCCCGATCTTCATTCTTTCTCAACAAGTTCTTGTGCCTGAACCACCCGGTTCCGTCCGGAATATTTGGCCTGATAAAGGGCCCTGTCCGCGGCAATCACCAGATCTTCCACCGTCACCGCATCGCGGGGAAAGGTTGCACTCCCGATGCTCACGGTGATTTTCCCATTGGGTTGAATTTCCTCTTTGTAAAATGCCGTCCGCTCCACCTTGCTGCGAATACGTTCAGCCAGGGACAATGCCCCATCAATGTCCGTTCCCGGTAGAATGATGGCGAACTCTTCGCCTCCGTATCGGGCCACAATATCGTTATCACGCACGGACTTTCGCAAGATGGAACTTAATTTGCGCAACACATCGTCCCCTGCGGGATGTCCCAGCGTATCGTTGTAATTTTTGAAATAGTCCACATCCAGAATCAGCAGGGAAACGGGCGAGCCATCACGGCGTGCACGGGCAATTTCTTCCTTAATACGCAGCCGGAAGAAGCGATAGTTGTGCAGACCGGTCATGCCATCGGTGTAAGACAATGCCTTGATGTGCTCATACATCTGCGCATTGTGCAGCGCCACGGAAAGCATGTTGGTCAGAATGGCCAGCGTTTCCAGATTGTCCTCGCTGTACTCCTGATTCCGAATATTCGGCCCCAGGCAGATCAGTCCCACAATCTCCTCGTTCCGAAAGAGCGGCGAAACCACTTCGATGCCCATATTCTTCAGAACGGGAATAATCTCCTGAAACTCCCGACTCACATCCCGAATCTGAAACGGCTGCTTTAATAGTTCCAGATAATGAATCAGCTTATCGTGGCGGTAAATAATAAATTTTTGCAACTGGTTTTGAGAAAATCCCTTGGCTTCAATCACCTCAAACACATCGTTATCTTCCTGGCTTACCATCATCAACATGGCGCTGCGGGTGGTAAACAATCCCAGAATATTGAGCAATGCCTGGTTGATCAACTGGTGCAGCTCCAACTGCCCCATCACCCGGAAGCTAATTTCAAACAGGTTGTGAAAGTCGTAGATCTTTTTCTGCAATTGTTTATTGGTTTCCACCAGCACATGGTTCAGGCGTCCGATTTGCTGATTGGCCTCATCCAGCTCGGCGGTCTTTTGCACCAGGCGATCCTGCAGGCGCTTCAGGCGCAGCATGTTTTTGATGCGCGCCGTGAGCTCTTCAAATTCAAACGGTTTGGTGATGTAATCGTCGGCCCCGGCCTCCAGCGCGGCCACCATTTCTTTGATCTCCTTCCGGGCGGTCACCACAATGATGGGCAGGTAGGAATGCCGTTCCAGATTGCGAATGCGGCGGGTCGCGCTGATGCCATCCAGATTGGGCATCATCAAATCCATCAAGATGAGATCGGGCTCGATCTCGTCAATCTTCTCAATAATTTTCTGACTGTCCAGACAACTTTCGACCTGATAACCCTGGCGATTGAGATACGCCGAAATCAACTTATGAACGGCTTCTTCGTCATCGACAATTAAAATACGGGGTTTCCGGCGTAAACGAGTACCTTCCCGCGTCATGGACAAACCCATCCCCAAGTTGGCTTAAAATATTAATTATGCTTTAAATATACGGACAAAATTTTTAAATTTTTAAGAATTTTTGGTTTTTTTGATTTTTAAGATACTATGGTAACACGAAAACCGGTTTGCGGGAATGAACTATTTCACATTCTGGATTTTGATTTCTTTACTTCTGTTGGGAGGACACTGGGGATGCACCAGCGGTACCCAACCGGAGGAGACACTGGAATACCCGGAGAAAAACCTGAGTTTTTCCCGGCACATCCATCCTATTTTTTTAAGCGATTGTGCCGCTGAGGATGGCTGCCATCGCGGTGCCCGACCCGCAGCGGAGCTGGATCTGGAGACGGCCACACCCACGTTTATTGGGCGATCGGGGCTGGTGGTGATTCCCAAGGATCCGGATCACAGCCTGCTGTATCGGCTGCTGCTGGACAATTTTGGCGATACGCCGCGGATGCCTTTCCAGCGGGGGCAGTTGCCCGAAAATAAAATCCGGGCCATTCGAACCTGGATTCAAGAAGGGGCAAACACGCAGAACTGAACAGGTGGGTATGAATACGGAGCAAGGGCCAGAACTCCCCGTGAACGGGGGAACCGAAATGGCTGGATGGGGTATGAATGGAATTCGAATCACAAGAGAACCGGTTGAACGATTACTGGCCGTTCGGGGCATGGAACGGAAACAACGAATGCCTCCGCTGCAAACGGCCTGTTTTTCCAGGTTCCCCGGCAAAAGAAAGAAAAACCATGGGAACAGCCAGCACCCGGTGACTAATCGAGCTGTTCTTGTGCAACACCAGAAAAACCGAATGATAAGGGGAGTGACCAGTGAGTAAAAAAATTACACCGCGCATCTACAAAGGAACACGGGACTTTCTGCCCGAGCAGATGGTCAAGCGCAACTACGTTATCAGCATCATAAAGGAGATTTTTGAACGTTACGGGTTTGAACCCCTGGAAACACCCACCATCGAGCTATGGGAAACCCTGTCCGGTAAATACGGTGAGGAAGCCGATCGGCTGACCTACCGGTTTACCGATCGGGGCAATCGGGAAGTGGGCTTGCGGTACGATTTAACCGTCCCGCTGTCCCGCGTGGTGGCCATGTATCCACAGATTCCCAAACCCTTCAAGCGCTATCAGATTCAGCCGGTATGGCGCGCCGATAAGCCGCAAAAAGGCCGCTTCCGGGAATTTTATCAATGCGACGTGGACATCGTGGGCAGTCCCTCCATGCTGGCCGATGCCGAAATCATCGCCATTATTTACGAAGTGCTCCAATCCCTGAACTTCCGTCAATTTACCATTCGCATCAATCATCGAAAAATTTTATTCGGGATCACCGAAGTCTCCGGCGCAGGCATGGAAAAAGAGCTGGAAGTATGCCGGGCCATCGATAAGATGGACAAGATTGGCATGGAGGGAGTGAAGGAAGAACTATTGAAGCGGGAGATTTCGCCCGAGGCTGTGCAGCGCATTCTGGACATCCTTTCCACATCCGGAGACAACGCCACCCGCCTGCAACAGACCGCCGCGCATCTACAGGCCAGCGAGGTGGGACAACAGGGCATTCGGGAAATGCAGGAATTGTTCGAATACCTGGCCCTTTACCAGATTCCCGAAGATTTCGTCCAGTTTGACCTGTACCTCTCCCGGGGACTGGATTACTACACCGGCCCCATTTACGAAACGGTGGTTCGTGAACCGCGCATCGGGAGCATTACCGGTGGTGGCCGGTATGACAATTTGATTGGCCTGTTCTCCGGGCAGGATTTTCCGGCTACCGGCACCACCATTGGACTGGAACGCATCATCACGGTAATGGAAGAGCTAAACATGTTCCCGCCTCACCTGCGGACGCCGGTTCAGGTGCTGGTGACGGTGTTCGATCCGAACACCCTGCCCTACTCCATCGCCATTGCCCGCGAATTGCGTGCAGCCGGGATCCGTACGGATCTGTACACCGGAAAATCCAAACTGCGGGGACAATTCGGACTGGCTAACGACAAGGGCATTCCCCTGGTGGTGATTGCCGGGCCGGATGAACAACAGGCCAATCAGGTCAATATCAAACAGATGGAGACCGGAGAGCAAATTACGGTTTCGCGGGAAAACATGGTGCAAACCATTCGTCAGCTACTCCCGAAAATAAACTAAACAGATCGAGTGGCCAGATCGACATCCGTCACCGGTTCTATCCCGGAATATGCGTTCGACCACGAATTGCACGAATGAGCACAAACAAACCCAGATGATGCAGTAGACCACGAATTGCACGAATGAGCACTAATAAAAATAATCCAGATTATGCATTCGCCTACGAATGACACGAATTCACACGAACAAAAATAATAAACCCAAATTATCAATAGCCTACGAATCACACAAATTAACACCAATAAAATAATAAAATACAATTACCCGTTGTGCGAATTAGACAACCCAAACCGTTGAAACGGT
>JAADJD010000004.1 GCA_013150955.1 Calditrichota bacterium | reverse complement strand
TGCATAAAAGTAAATCAATATCTGGAATCATGGGAATTTTAGACAAAAAGAAATTAAAATCGTTTGAGCAATATTTAATTAAGAAGGCTCAGCTTAAAGAAAAATATGTTCCTTTATACAAAAGATGGATTCAACTGGCATATCAGACTGTGGGAATCCATCTGAACAGACTTATAACGTGTAAGCAAAAGGAATTCGTTTTAAAAGAACTGTCGTATTCCCATTCTGACCAGCAAATTCATCAGGCAGATGCCCATACGCCATTAAAGAATATTTTTTAACAATACAAAAGAGGATGCCAAACACATCTCAGGCATCAAACAGTAATGATTGAGATCATGCCATACAAAAAATGAAATAAATGTTACGCCTAAAACATCGATCCTATCACACAGAAAAAACTTATTCATCCTGGATTCTAAATTTTCGTTCTTCTTTGAAGGAAAAATCCCCTCCAAAGTTACCGAAGCAGATATTCAGTATTTCTTAATTTACCTTTCAGTGGAAAAACATGTGGCACCCGCCACCCAAAATCAGGCGTTAAACGCTTTGGTTTTCTTTTTTCGTTACGCTCTGAATAAAGAATTGACAGAATCCATCTCAGCGGTGCGCTCCTATGGCCCGCGTAAATTACCCGTTGTTCTTTCTGAAAAGGAGATCTAGGATATTTTCAATCATCTTTCCGGCATCCACTTTTTGATGGCAAAACTAATTTATGGCTGTGTTCTAAGATTACAGGAGTGCCTGTGCTTGCTGGTAAAAGACCTTGATTTCGAGCAAAACCAGCTAATCGTACGAAGCGGAAAAGGTGACAAAGATCGCCGTACGATTCTACCCCAATCCATCAAAGATTCACTAATTACCCATCTTAAATCTATTCGTCTGCTATATGATAATGATCGTTTACAATTGATACCCAGGGTAGCTTTGCCAGAGCCCTAGAACGCAAATATCCCAACGCTGGCAAAGAATGGGGCTGGTTCTGGGTGTACCCCTCCCGATCGCTCTCGGTGGATCCCCGTAGCCACATTGTGCGATGGCCCACCTGGACCCCAGCACCCTGCAAAAAGCCTCTAAAACAGCGCTGAAACAATCCGGTATCACCAAAAATGCCACGGTGCATAGGTTACGCCACAGTTTCGCCACCCACCTGTTGGAGAAGGGCACGGATATTCCCACCATCTTCATTGCCTTTTAAATACTCAACAAATATATCTGTATCACACAAAATTTTTACATTTTCCATGCTTTTTCTCTCAATTTTTCTTCCGTAATATCTCTGTCCTTCCATATACCAAAAAGTTCTTCAATTTTTTTCTTTTTTCTTTTTCTGTTTTGTTTTTGAGTTAATTCAACTTTAACAAAAGGTAACTGTTTTAAAAACTTCATAAACGCCCTTCCTTCTTTATTATCTTTGATTTCTAAAATAATACGCATAAACTTTCTTCTCTTGGTGTTTTCGCATCTTATTTTATTGGTTTATTTTAATAAAAAATAATCTCCACACGGTCTAAAAACAACCGAATTACCCGTGATGCTTTTGAATAACCAGGGGCAATTTGAATTCCCCAATGGATTCCCCTGACGTTTTAACCATTACCCGCAGAACGTTTTCACTCCGGGTTACCTCGTTTTAACCACAAAATTTTGGCAGGGATTGACAGTCCTGTAGGTTACGCCACTGCTCTTCACCGATACTTCTGTCCCAGCCGCTCCAGATACTGCTTCAACTTCTCCAGCAAATACCCGGAGGACTGCTCCGCTTTAAACCAGGTTTCCACAATTCGGTAATCCTGTTTTAACTGGTGAGCGAATTCGGTTGGTGGAAGCGATTGCTGTAAGCGCGCCATGAGGGTACGGAAGAAAATGGCCAGTACCAGTGTTTCGTAGCGTTCTTTATTGAACCACACGTTCCCCTGGTATTCATTTACCTTCAAATACTCCTGAATTTCTGGCAGCGACAGCATCTGGAGGAGCTGCTGATGAGGCAGCGGTTCCCCTGCGGACGGGCTACCCGTCAGTAGGGGCAAGTGGGGAATGATGGTCAACAATGCCTGACTCTCTACCACATCTTCCGGGGCAAATCCCTGTTGCGGCAGCACTTCTTCTACCGCGGCTAAAATTCCCAGGGCATCCATTAAGAATTCCCAGCGTTCCGGTATAGTGGCGTACTGCAGCTGTTCTGCCAGTGGTGCCAGCACTGTTTCCAGCAGAAAAGCCAGCCATACCCCCGGGGACTGCTCCTGCCCCAGTTCTTCTATAAATTTCAGGGCAGTAATGGCTTTGCGTACCCGAATGCCTTTTAATCGAGCGCGCAACGTGTGCCACTGTTGCCAGGCCTGCCAGCGCGCAGCCACGGCCTGTTCCCAGCGCTCGCCATCCAGCTGGTGTTGCCCGATGGTCTGCAACTCGGTGCCAATGGTACGGAGCAGCGGGGAGAGCCGTTCCACCGGCGGAAGCGCTTCCTGCCAGAGTGAACGCACCAGCGGGGTCAGGGCGGCAACCAGTTCCCGGCCATACTGGCGAATCCCCCGATACAAAATCTCCTGCACAGCGCGCTGGATGTCCGCCACACCCTGCCCGGCCAGCTGGCGATGCAATTCCGCAAAATGTCCCCAGCGATTATCCTCCACCTGCTGAAATTCCATGAACACATGGTATTCGTATCCCTTCAAGGACACAAACAAGCCCTTATCGTGCAGCTCCACATTATTACGGATGAAGTACAAACCGCTGATGGCATCCCGGAAAATGGTAAAATAGTTGTCCTGGCGTTGAATCCGCAGGGCTTCGGCAAGGGGAATGCTTTGCAGCCGGGTATGGCCTTCGGGTGTTTTTTCTGCCCGCGGCACGGAATACCGAATCCAGCCCGCCCCCGGTTGCAGGCTGTTGTTGTACACCACCAGGGTCTCTTCCCCCGGCGCACCGTTACTGAAGGCAAAAATATTTTCCTGAACGTCGCCGGAATCGGCAACCACATCGTACAACTGGAAATAGGTTACATCCGCAAAGCGATGCCGCTGGCGCATTAAGGGGAATATTTCCCGTTCATGGCGGGCAATTAGCTCCGCATCGGGGGTCTCGTCCAGGTAGGCCCGCCGGAACTCCATGCCGTACTTTTCCCGAAAGCCCTCCACCTGCCCGTGGCCAAACATGGGAAGCCCCGGCAGGGTAACCATCAAGGTACATACGCCAAAATATTTGTCCCCCTTACCAAATTGCACTACAGCGGTTTCTTCGTCGGGATTGTTCATGAAGTTCACGTAACGCTTTAAAATCTGGGGGTCGTATGCCAGGGTATTTTTGATGAGCTCGCGGTACTTGGCATTTTCTTCATTTTTTAACATGTTCATGAAAGCGCTATTGTACACCCGGTGCATCCCCAGGGTGCGCACAAAGTAGCTTTCCATTAACCAGAAGGCTTCCGCCAGCAGCAGGGTGTCCGGTGCTTCCTGCGCTACCCGGTCCACCACTTCCCGCCAGAATTCATTGGGCATGTGGCGGTCGAATTCCTCTTTGGTCATGGCAAATTCCGCCCGTGAGGGGATATCGCCCCCCTGTCCAGGTTCGGGGAACCACAACCGCTGAAAATGCTTTTTGGTGAGCGTCATGGCCGCATCAAAGCGGATAATGGGAAAACGTCTGGCCACTTCCAGAATTTTTTGAATGACCGCCTCGCGCACTTCCGGCAACAGGTAATTGAGCTGGGCGGTGTCGTTCCAGGGAATGCTGGTACCATCGTTGCCGTGGTAAATGTAGCGGACCTCTCCGGTACGGAAATCCACCCGCTTAAACACCACCGCCGCATCGGTTTTATCGAAATAGTGGTCCTCAATGTAGATGCCAATATTGGGATCGTCCGACAGATTGGGACCATTAAAGGTGTAATTGGGAAACGGCGGCGTTGCCGTTTGAATAAACCAATCGGGGTGCTCCATCACCCAGCGGGCATCGATGCCCGTGTGGTTGGGCACCATGTCGCTGGCTAAGCGAATGCCCCGCTGCCAGCAGTGCTGCTGCAAATCTTCCAGGGCCTCTTCTCCCCCCAACTCGGGATTGACGACATAATCATAGATTGCGTAGGCAGAGGCCTCGGCTTCTGGATTCCCACACAATTGCTTGATCTTCTTCGAGGCCCGGCTCCGCTCCCAGATACCAATCAACCAGAGACCGGTGAATCCCCAGCTGGCCAGCTGATCCAGCTCCTCATCAGGAATCTGATCCAGGCGTTGAATGGTCCGCCCATACTTTTTTGACAGTTGATCCAACCAGACAAATGTACTTTTGGCCAGCAGAATCAGATTGGGCATCCACTCCCGATCCGGGCTAAAGCGTTCCGGCGCCTCATCCTGATAGGTGGGCACCTGTACGGGCCCCGGCCCCATTCCCGGCGCCCAGCGCACCTTCCGTTCTTCCTCGATGAAATCCAACCCCTTCAATAAACGGGATAGATCCTCCGGTAACCAATCCGCCCAGTTCTCCACAACATATCGCAACTGATCGGCTACAGAATGAGGCGCCACCTTCGCGGGTGTTTCCAGCATCTCCAGAAAATTCTGTTTTCGGGGACCAAAAGGAGGCCGGTTCTCAAAAAATTGGAATAGCTGATCCCGGAGCGTTTCATATTCCGGGATGCATCTCAACGAGTGATCATCAAACAACAGGCGATACGGTTGAAGCGCTGGATTTTGATTGGCCAAATACAAAAGGATCAGCTCTTCCAGTATCCATTCCTGACCCGTGAGCCCTTTGTGTATCTTTCGGGATAAAAAGGCCTCTGCTTCGATTTCCCCCCTGACGATCGATGGCGGTGGGAATTCTTGCAAAAAGGTCCGCATCATTTCCCTTAATCGGGATTGTGAAATCTGGGACTGCAAGTATTTTAAGGCGGCCTGGAGCACATCGCCCTGTATTTCACTGCGGTATCGTTCAAACAAATGATGAAACACATCATGCAACAAAGCGATTCCATTCACTTCAGCCGCATGGAATGTCTGGGTATCCACCATCCCCATTTTCTGGAGACGGTGCACCCATTTCCGGATCTGGCGCAGATCGGAGAGAATCCAATGGCCATCTTCAGAAAATTCGAATCCGGCCAGTTGCAACTGTTTTCTGGCTGAGGCAGAAACTGGCAATCGACTCATCATTCTCACAACCGTTATCAACATTGTGTTTCAATTCCGGTTACCGGCATCGGGATGATCTATTCATCGATCACCGGCAACAATTGTTTCATTTTAACAAATTCCTGAATGGCCCGTGCAGCCAGAGGCACATTATCGGTGGACAGCACATCGGCACCATTTTCCAGCAATTGAATATAGACCCTGACCCCGCGCCGCCTCGCCTTGCGATCCAGATTTCCCATCGTTCCCAGAATGGCCCGGATGCCATGCTGATGCAACAGTTGATACACCTTTGGATCTGGCTCCCGAACGCCCACAAATGCGATCAAATTGCGATAGGGAATCCCGCTCTGCAACAGCCGCTGCGTTCCTTTCACCCCATATGCCGGTGCCGAAATGACCAATTCCGGATGCAACTGATGATAGACAACCGCCGTCTTCCAGGAATAGGTAATCACAATGGAGAATGCTTCGGCACGGTGTTCTCGAATGAAAGCCACTATTTCCTCCGGCTGAATGGGGCGTTTAATATCCAGTTCCAGAATCGCCCGACCTCTGGCCCATTGAAACACTTCGGCCAACGAAGGGATACGATCTTCGGTCACCCGTCCCTGATTGTCCCGCAAATAAAGCTGCTGCAATTCCTTCCAGGTGTATCGGGAAACGGGACCTTTCCCCGTTGTGGTTCGATCCAGGGTACTGTCGTGCATCAGCACGAAAATCCCATCACGGGTTTTGCGCACGTCCAACTCAATTAAGCAGGGGGCATACTTCAATGCGTTTTCAAACGTTCGGATGGCATTTTCCGGGAATCCCGGCATGGGGCCACCCCGATGGGCGCCAATGAGTGGCGATTTTTTGGGAGACCAGGAGATGAACTCCTGTAATTCCTTAACAGACTGAAACGCCAGATAGTATCTGGTATCGGAAATTAGATAAACGGGCAGCAGGAGCAGCGCAGCCGCCAGCAGGAAAACCAGCAAGGGAAACCATCGTTTTCTCATGGAAACCTCTCCCGTTATTGATGGTACATAGGGTAGGAAAAAGACGTGGGAAAATCAACGGGAAAAATGAATTTTGTATGTTGTAAGATTTAAAATTGCTTGCTTGCGTAAGGTACAGATATTAAATTTTGCGCGCTTTCGGAAGAATGCCGAGGTGGCGGAATTGGCAGACGCGCTAGATTCAGGATCTAGTGGGCATTGCGCCCGTGCGGGTTCGAGTCCCGCCCTCGGCACAAAGATTGGAAATACAAGCCCCGCACGATTGATTTAACTTAGATTAAGCAATAGCCTACGAATTACTCGAATTAAGACGAATTAAACCCAAATAAAGCGTTAAACCACGAATCACGCGAATGAATTCGAAAAAAATCAGCAATCAGCAAGATAGCTAACATATCTGGGAAAATTTTTTCATCCAGATAGAATCAAATGCATTTTATTATTTTCATTGGTGTTAATTCGTGTCATTCGTAGGCTAATGCATCATCTGGGTTTATTTGTGTTCATTCGTGTAATTCGTAGGCCACTACGAGTGAATTCGTGTGAATTGAAGGGGAATGCAAAATCCGGGGTTAAGAGGTGCTCTTTTTACCTTCTAGCTTCGGACGCTGCAGCAAGTAACTGTAAATAAAATCGTCGATCTCCCCATTCATAACCCGCTGGATATCCCCGGTTTCATGCCCGGTACGATGGTCTTTTACCAGATTGTAAGGATGGAAGACATAGGATCGAATCTGATTTCCCCAGGCAATATCGGACTTGCTTTCTTCCAGTTTCTGGCGTTTGGCCCGTTCTTCTTCCAGTTTTCGCTGGTAAAGGCGGGCCTTTAAAATTTTCATGGCGTTGGCCTTATTCTTGTGCTGGGAGCGTTCACTTTGACAGGTCACCACAATACCGGTGGGGATATGGGTGATGCGAACCGCGGAATCGGTACGATTCACATGCTGCCCCCCGGCGCCACTGGCCCGGAAGGTATCGATCCGCAAATCATTGGGATTGATTTCGATTTCAAAATCTTCATCCATTTCCGGAAGCACAAAAACCGAGGCAAAGGATGTGTGGCGTCTTCCCCCCGCATCGAATGGAGATATGCGCACCAGCCGATGCACCCCAACCTCCGACTTCAGATAGCCGTAAGCATACGGGCCTTTCACTTCAATGGTCACGCTTTTGATGCCCGCTTCTTCCCCCGGAAGCAGATCCATGATCTCGGTTTTAAACTGATGCCGCTCGGCCCAGCGCAGGTACATTCGCATCAACATCTGGGCCCAATCCTGACTCTCAGTCCCGCCAGCACCGGGATGAATGGTCAGGATGGCATTTTTCTGATCTTCGGGGCTGGACAGCAACCCTTTCAATTCCAGGTTGCGAACCCCTTCCAGCAAAGCTTTGCTTTCTCTGTCCAGTTCCTCCAGGGCATGCTGATCATTCTCTTCCCTGGCCATTTCCAGCAGCAGTTTTACATCGTCCAGTTGCTGCCGAAACTGCTGCCACTCCTGTACTTTATCCCGCTTTGAGCTGAGTTCCCGCAATACTTTCTGGGCTTCATCGGGATTATCCCAGAAATCCGGGGCGGAGGTTTTTTTCTCCAGCTCGGCGATCTCCTCGTTCAAACGCTCCAGATCAAAGATACCCCCGAAGGTTTTCCAGAATTTTTTCTGCCGATTCGATGCGCTGTTGGATTTCTTCTACCATGCCCTCTCATTCCTTTCCCGTGCTCATTCCTTGCGATCCATTTCGTAAATGGATCGAATGGTACAATTTTCAAAATAGTGTTCCAGTATTTGTTTAAAATCGTATCCTTCCATGGCCATCACGGCACCACCGGTCTTGCACATTCCCACCCCGTGGCCCTGGCCGGCGCCAATAAATGAAAAAGTGATCGGCGTTCCGGTGTCGTCCAGTTCTTTTTCCACCACAAAACAGGAGCTTTCCAGATATTCGTAAGAAAGCGCCTCCCGGATGTTCAGCTCCCCGCGAATGCGGTAATTCTTCAAACTCCCCATCAATTCGATTTCTTTCAGGCGTCCGGAACGTCCCCGCTGAATGGGAATGATATCAAACAAAATTCCAATATCCTCTCCCGTCTTCCGGCGAATGATTTCCTCCAGCTCGCTACGGGTGTAGCTCACTTCCCAGCGGAAGTACTTCTTATATTTTTCCAATGACTCCGGTACCTGCCGTCCTCTCAAATTGCACCAGGCTTCCGGACGGGAATTGATCCATTTCTGGACCATTTCCTCATCCTGCAGTGAGGTAAAATCCTTCGGTACCTCTTTCCAGTCGTATTTTCCATGAAACACCGGTTCTTCATCGATTTCCCACACGCCCGATGCATCCTCTGTATGGCCACCACAAATCAAATTAAAATACGCATCGGTGATGCGTTCCTGGGCCATAATGATTTGCCCGCGGGTCAATTCCACGGCTTTGTCAATGTTCTCGTCCTCAAAATCATCCCCGTAATAGCGCAAACAATGGCCCCAGTTACAAAAATCGTAAGGATCGCCCAGATGCTTGTGCTGAATTCGAGCCATGATTTCGCTTCGGGAGACAATGGCCAGACTCTTGGAAAATTCCAGCGGCAGATCGGTGCCGATTTCCGAATACACCACCCGTTTGAGGTAGGTTTCCAGAGGCAGTTCGCTGATGGCCATGAGCGTTCCCTGATTGTCGATGCGAAACTCGATGGTGCCGTTGTAAATATGATCGCGGTGCAGTTCTTTTTGCAGGATTTCATCGAAACTGCGGATGTTGTAAAGATGAATCTTGGTGTTCACATCGGTGGGAACGATACGCACGGCGATTTCGGGTTCCGCAGAATATTCGTATTCGGCATCAAACACCTCCAGTTCCCCTTGAGGCTCACGCGTGGTTTCTTTCTCCACTTTGGGATTGAAATCCGGCTGAAACCGCTTGGCATCCTTTTTAGCTGCCAGTTCTGATGGATAATCGCCATGCACCAGTATATACTTGGTGTTGTTATCGATCTTTCGCCCCTGTAAAAAGATGTCTCCACCAAGGGTACGGACTTCAACATTGGGGTCAAATTTCTTGGCAATCTCGTACTTTTCCTGAATGCGTTCCTTATGGAAAGATTCGTACAGAATCAGATAGTATCGTTCAGCACCGGGCCGGCTCTGTTTAATCTTCACCCGCCATTTAAGATCCGAATTCACATCCTTTATGAGGACATTGCCTTCCGCATCTTCCACCGAAAACGTTCCCATCACTTTAAAATCGATGAAATCCTGTCCCTCAAACAACCCAATCCGGAAGATGGGTTCGCCATCCCGATCGTTCAGATGAATCTCACGAATTTCTTCTTGCATTTTCATTGCTCTTCTGTTCGTTATGGGTTAACGGTTTCCTGTCAATTTAACATTTGAACCGTTTGAATCATAATAAAATGATGCTCCTTCCCATTTCCGATCAAACAAAAAGCGGCACCCAGTTTTCGCCGAATGCCGCTTTTTGCTTTCAATTTATATCAATCGTTATTCTTTGGCTTTCTTCTTGGACGCTGTTTTTTTCTCTTTCTTTTCCTCGGTTTCAGACTCACTCTTCTCAGCCGCTTTTTCGGCTTCGGCGGATTCTTTTACAGATGCTTTCTCCTCACCTGCAGCCTCCGACTCGGCCGGTTTTTCTTCCACCGCTGGCTCGGCCGGGCTTTCCTTGGCTTCGGCTTCCTTCTTTTCCTCGGCTGCCGGTTCCTTCGGCTGTTCTACTTCTTCTTCTTTTTCTGTTTTTTCTTCTACTGGGGTTTCTGCTGGTGGCGTCTCTTCCGCGGCGGCGACTTCAGCCGGCTCCTCTTTCTGCTTTGGCCGGGCCTTCCGACGTGCTTTGGGTTTTTCCTCGACAACCACCTCTTCAAATCCCACCAGCTGAAGGATGGCCATCTGGGCGCCATCTCCCCGTCGTTGTCCCAGCTTGATCACCCGGGTGTACCCGCCGTTGCGATCCGCATAGGTGGGAGCAATCTCATCAAACAACATTTTCACCAGCGTCCGATTCTGAAGCTGCTTAAACGCCAGCCGACGCGCATGAACGGTGTTCTTCTTCCCGTATGTAATCAAACGTTCCACAAAACTTCGGGCGGCCTTGGCCTTGGCCAGTGTTGTTTTTACCTGATGATGTTGAATAATTTGCGCTGCCAGATTCCTTAACAAAGCCCGTCGATGACTTGCCGTTCTTCCCAGCTTTTTAACTTTCTTTCGATGCCGCATGTGTGACTCCGTTTCTTAATTAATCTTCACCCTTCAGGTATTTGTCTACATCCATTCCAAAATGTAATCCCTTCTTCTCCAGAATCTCCTGAATTTCCTGTAAGGACTTGCGCCCAAAATTCCGGAATTTCAATAATTCCGATTCATCCAGCCGGACCAGATCCCCAATGGTTTTAATATTGGCATTCTTCAAACAATTGTGGGATCTCACGGACAGTTCCAGCTCATCCACACTCATCTTCAGCAGTTTCTTGATACGCAGGACTTCCTCATCAATTTCCTGAGCCTCTTCCTCTTCGGGCTCAATGTCGAAATTGATGAACAGCTGCACGTGGTCCTTAATAATCTTGCCGGCATAGGTCAGCGCATCATCCGGGGTAATGCTACCGTCGGTTTCAATCTCCAGCACCAGCTTCTCGTAATCTGTTCGCTGTCCCACCCGCACATTCTCCACATCAAAACGCACTTTTTTGATGGGAGAGAAAATGGCATCGATGGGGATCAGGCCAATGGACGCCTCCAGGGGTTTGTTTTCCTCTGCCGGGACATAGCCCCGGCCCTTCCCTACCCGGATTTCCATTTCAAAATCGGCGTCCTCGTTCAGGGTGGCAATGTGCAAATCCGGATTCAGCACTTCAAAATCTGTGGTGTACTTTTCCAGATCACCGGCTTTAAACTCACCCGGACCTTTCAAATGCAGGGTGACCTTGTCCGGGCGCTTGTTTAACAGTTTGATCCGCACTTCCTTCAGGTTCAGAATGATTTCCGTCAGGTCTTCCTTCACGCCCTTAATGGTGGAGAATTCGTGGTACACACCATCCACCCGGATAGCCGTTATGGCCGCTCCCTGAATGGAGGACAGCAACACCCGACGAAATAGATTCCCCAGGGTAACCCCGTAACCCCGTTCCAGAGGCTGGACGATAAAGCGCCCGAAAGTCGTGGAATAAGAAGCTTCATCCAGCTCAACTTTTTCTGGCATTAACATATTTATCGTGTTCATACTTCTCCAAACATCGTTTTATTGGTTTAAGATTATTTACCAGGGTTTATTTGGAGTACAGCTCGACGATCAAGCTTTCCTGAACGTCAATCGGGATATCCTGCCGATTGGGTACATCCATGAACTCGCCCTGCAATTTGGCCTTATCCAACCGCAACCAGGGTACCAGATTTTCATCTTTCACCCGGCGCAACGATTCGTGAATCACGGCCAATTTTTTACTTTTCTCGCGTACGGAAACCACATCCCCCGGTCGCAGCAAATATGACGGGATGTTCACCACCCGCCCGTTGACCATAAAGTGCTTGTGCAATACCAGCTGTCGCGCTGCCTTTCGCGATGGGGCAAAACCCAATCGGTAGACCACATTGTCTAAACGGCTTTCCAGAATTTTCAACAGGTTCTCTCCCGTTACCCCTTTCTGACGGGATGCCTTCTCGTAATAATTCTTGAACTGCTTCTCCAGTACCCCATAGATCCGTTTGACCTTCTGCTTTTCCCGCAACTGGATGCCGTATTCCGACAGTTTGCTGCGTTTGGACAATCCGTGCTGTCCCGGAGGATAGGACCGCTTTTCGAAGGAGCATTTAGCGGAGAAGCACCGCGCCCCTTTCAGGAACAATTTCTCGCCTTCGCGTCTGCACAGTTTACATACTGGTCCTGTATAACGTGCCATTAACCTCTTTCTCCATTCGTTTTCATTTTACACCCGACGTTTCTTTGGTGGTCGACACCCATTGTGAGGAATGGGCGTCACATCTTTAATGGAAAGGATTTCCAGTCCAGCCGCCTGCAGGGAGCGAATTGCCGCTTCCCGTCCGGCTCCTGGACCTTTCACCTCGATGTCGACCTTTTGCAGTCCCAGATCCATGGCCTCCTTGGCCGCGGTCTCTGCAGCCAGCTGGGCCGCAAAAGGGGTACTCTTTCGAGACCCTTTAAATCCTACCTTCCCGGCACTGGCCCAGGAAATTACATTCCCCTGCAAATCCGTTATGGTGACAATGGTATTGTTAAAGGTGGATTTAATGTGTGCCACACCATGAGCATCAACCCGTTCCTTCTTCTTACGTGTCGTACGACCTCTCTTCGCCAAGGTTTATCCTCCTTCTATTCACACCTTTTATTTTTTTCGTTTTCCACCAATGGCCCGACGGCGCCCTTTCCGGGTGCGAGCATTGGTACGGGTGCGCTGTCCTCGCACCGGTAATCCCATCCGATGCCGAATTCCTCGATAACAATTGATATCAATCAAACGCTTAATATTCATATTAATCTCGGCCTTCAGTGCCCCTTCCACCTTGTAATTCTGCTGAATGTTCTCCCGAATGCGACGAATTTCATCATCCGCCAGCTGATACACCCGCTTCTGCGGATCCACTCCCGTATCCTGGCAAATCTTCAGGGCAGACGTCCGGCCAATTCCGAAAATGTATGTCAGGGCAATGCCCACAGGTTTATTCTTCGGTAAGTCTACACCAACAATGCGTGCCAATTCAACCTCCTACAGTTTTTAACCTTGTCGTTGCTTATGGCGCGGATTTCGTTTACAAATCACCCGGACTACACCTTTGCGCCGAATGATTCGGCAATGCTCACACCGTTTTTTTACCGATGCCTGTACTTTCATGTCATCCTCTTCCTTAAATTCTGCGTTTACTTGTAGCGGTAAATAATACGTCCTCGCGTCAGGTCGTAGGGGGAAAGCTCCACTTTCACCTTGTCCCCCGGAAGAATCTTGATAAAATGCATGCGCATTTTCCCGGAAACGTGGGCCAGTACTTCGTGCCCACTCTCCAGCTCCACCCGAAACATTGCGTTGGGCAATGTTTCCTTAATGATACCGTCTACGGTTATTGGCTGTTCTTTTGCCACTTTGTTGACCTCAAGGTCTTAATGAATGTTTGGTTAAAATTTCCGGTTCTCCGTTCCACACGACCACCGTGTGTTCATAATGGGCGCTCGGTTTTCGATCTCGCGTGACCACCGTCCAGCCATCCGGTAATGTTTCCACCTCCGCACTCCCCATGTTCACCATGGGCTCAATGGCCAGCGTCATGCGTTCTCTTAACTTCGGTCCCTTGCCCGGAGTTCCATAATTCGGCACCTGGGGATCTTCGTGCAACTGGCGGCCAATTCCGTGTCCCACCAGCTCACGCACCACTGAATATCCATTCGATTCCGCGTGTTGCTGAATGGCTGCAGAAATATCCTGCAACCGATTCCCCGCCACCGCCTTCTCAATCCCTCTGTAAAGGGCCTCCCAGGTGACCTGCAGCAAGCGCTTCTTTTCCGTACTCACCTGACCAACAGCAAAGGTGTAGGCCGCATCCCCAAAAAATCCGCGATATTCCACGCCGATGTCGATCCCCACAATCATCCCCTCTTCCAGAATGCGCTTGCGCGATGGAATCCCGTGCACCACTTCCTCATCGATCGAAATACAGGCGCTTGCCGGAAAACCATACAATCCCTTAAAAGCTGGTCTCGCACCTTTTTCTGTGATAAACGCTTCGATGCGCTCATCCAGAAAACCGGTGCTAATTCCAGGTCGTATCAAAGAACCCACATATTCAAACGTTTCGGCAACAATTCTGGAGCTGATGCGCATCAACTCCAGCGCTCTTTCGTTCTTGATGCTTATCATCAGTGTTAGCGACGACCACGTATTCTTCCGCCCCGCATAAAGCCGTCGTAATGCCGCATGTACAGGTGCGATTCGATCTGTTGAATCGTATCCAGCGCCACCCCCACAATAATCAGCAGTCCCGTACCCCCAAAGAACGAGGCATAGTTATAGGATACATTAAAAAACTTCACCAGGAAATAAGGAATAATGGCAATCAGAGCCAGGGCAATCGATCCCGGCAAGGTAATTCGGGTTAAAATCATATCCAGATATTCTGCCGTCTTTTTACCGGGTCGTACGCCTGGAATAAAACCGCCCTGTTTCTTGAGATTATCCGCCACATCAACGGGATTCAGGGCAATTGCCGTGTAGAAATAGGTGAAAAACACAATCAACAACCCATACACAAACCAGTAGAACCAGGAGTCGTACGCAAAATAACTGCTCAAGGAGGCCACAAAATCGCTTTCTGGGAACAGCTGGAAAAAGGTGTTCGGAATAAACATGATCGCCTGGGCAAAAATAATGGGCATCACACCAGCCGTATTCACCCGCAGAGGGAAATGCGTATTGACACCGCCATAGACCTTGCGGCCCACCACCCGCTTGGCGTATTGTACCGGGATTTTCCGGGTCGCCTGCGTCAATACGACCACACCGGCCACAATGGCAAACGCCAGCACAATTAAGAACAATTCCTCCAGAATGGTGCGATTCCCGCTACTTAGCTGAATCCATTCTTCCAGAGCCGCACTCGGAAAGCGGGCAATAATTCCAATGAAAATGATCAGCGAAATCCCGTTCCCGATACCGCGTTCGTCAATCAATTCTCCCATCCACATGATCAACATGGTACCGGTGGCCATGGCGGTCATGGTCAGCAGGCGGAATCCCATTCCGGGATTGGCCACCGCTGGATTTCCGGCGGCATCCTTCAGGCTTTCCAGAAAGATGGCCACACCAAAGGCCTGCATGGCAGAAATCAGCAGGGTTCCATATCGGGTATATTGAATAATTTTCTTGCGCCCCTCTTCCCCTTCTTTTTGCAGGCGCTGAAAATAGGGAATAACGGCCCCCAGCAACTGCAGAATAATGGAGGCACTAATATAAGGCATGATGCCCAGTCCAAAAATGGCCGCCTTACTAAAGGCGCCACCGGCAAACAGGTCGTACAATCCAAATAAGGTTCCCGAAAGCTGCTTCATTGCCTGGGCCAGAATCTCGGTGTTGATACCCGGCGTTACAATGTGGGTACCCACCCGTTCCAGCGCCAGGATAAACACGGTAAACAGAATGCGTTTTCGAAGATCATGAATCTTGAAAATATTCCGAAACGTCTCAATCATAATAGCGTAACCGAGCCTCCAGCTTTTTCAATTTTCTCGCGCGCCGATTTACTTATGGCATGAACTTTTACCTGAAACGCCTTTTGAACCTCCCCGTCTCCCAGCAATTTTACGGGTTGAGACATTTTCTTGATCAGTCCGGCCTCTCGAAGAATTTCCGGGGTAATCTCATCCCCCTTGATGCGCTCCAGATCGCCCACATTGACCACCTGATATTCCACCCGGCCGTAATGGTGAAAACCAAACTTTGGCAATCGGCGTTGAATGGGCATCTGCCCGCCTTCGAACCAGGCTCTGCGCTTTGAACCAGAGCGGGAACGTTGCCCCTTGGTACCCCGTCCTGCGGTACAACCGTGGCCGGAGCCTTCGCCACGACCGATGCGTTTATTCTTTCGGGTCGATCCAGGCGCTTTCCGTAACGTGCTTAAATCCATGATCTTTCCCCACCTATTCCTGTTATTCCTCTATCTCTTCTACAACCACCATATGCTGCACACGATTAATCATGCCGCGAATTTGAGGCGTATCTTTGTGAATCACCGTATGGTGTAAGCGCTTCAATCCCAGGGCTTCGATGGTTCGTCGGGCCTTGGGCTTCTGGCCAATTTTACTGCGCACCTGCGTAATCTTCAGCAATTTCTGTTTTTTCTTCGCCATAACCTTTTCTCTCTGCTATTCAGTACCCTCTAAACAATTCCTTTAGCGATTTGCCTCGATTGCGGGCAATGGTCATGGGATCTTCCAGCTTTTGTAGCGCCACAAGAGTGGCCTTCACAATATTGTGCGGATTGGAAGAGCCCAGAATCTTCGTCAGAATGTCTTTGATGCCAACCGCTTCGCAAATGGCCCGGACAGGCCCTCCGGCAATCACTCCGGTACCCGGAGATGCCGGTTTCAGGATTACCTTCCCTGCACCGTATTTCCCGTAGACATCATAGGGAATGGTGCCGTCAACGATACTGATTTTAATAATGTTCTTTTTGGCCTTTTCCGTGGCTTTGGCAATGGCATTGATCACTTCTCGTGCCTTCCCCAGTCCAACACCCACGTGACCATTACCATCACCCACGACCACAATCGCGCTAAAACTAAACCGCCGTCCACCCTTCACAACCTTGGCCACCCGGTTGATATAAACAACCTTTTCCTTCAGATCCAATTCCAGTGGATTAATCTTCTGGTTCACCATACCCTCTCTTCGTTTTTTTAGAACTCTAAACCACCTTCTCGGGCACCTTCGGCCAATGCCTTCACCCGACCGTGATACTTGTAACCATTCCGATCAAAGACAATCTTCTTAATATTCTTCTCCAGCGCTTTTTTGGCAATGTATTGCCCCACAATGCGACTGGCTTCGATTTTGCTTTTGGCTTTTTTAACTTCGTCACGAATCTCCTTGCTCAGGTTGGATGCCCCAAACAGCGTTTTTTGCTGGGTGTCATCCACAATTTGTCCATAGATATACTTTAAACTCCGATACACCACCAGTCGCGGACGTTCCGGGGTTCCAATGATTTTCTTTTTCCGTCGTTTTCTTCTGTCCAATCTCTTCATGATCACTCACACTCCTTCGCCGTTTATTTAGCGCCTGCTTTACCCGCCTTGCGTCGGATAATCTCTCCTTCGTAGCGAATGCCCTTACCCTTGTAAGGTTCCGGTGGCCGAAACGAACGAATCTTAGCCGCCACCTGCCCTACCAGCACCTTGTCAATGCCGGAAACGGTAATCTGCGTCGGAGCCGGTACATCCACCTGAATGCTGGCCGGGGGCACAAAATAAATAGGATGAGAATATCCCAGGGCCAGCTGGATGCCCTTCCCCTTCTTTTCGGCGCGGTATCCCACACCTTCGATAACCAGCTTTTTGGTGTAGCCCTGTGTTACCCCAACGATCATATTGTTAATCAATGTTCGCGTCAAACCGTGCAAAGCGCGCCATTGCTTATCATCTGAAGGTCGTTTGACGTAGATGGTCCGATCTTCCATCTCCACAATCATGTCCGGGTGAATTTCCTGTTTTAACTCACCCTTGGGCCCTTTCACCGTAACCAGGCCCTTCTCAATTTTCACGTCCACATTTTCAGGAACTTTTATTGGCAATCTCCCAATTCGAGACACTTTAGAACCCCTCTCAGTTTTGGTCACCAGATGTAACAGAGAACTTCTCCACCAACCCTTTCTTTTTTCGCCTGGCGTTCGGTCATCACACCTTTGGAGGTACTGATAATGGCAATGCCCATGTTGTTTTTTACACGAGGCAACTGGTCAACCGGAACGTACACCCGACGACCAGGTTTGCTAATCCGCTTCAATTCATGAATCACCGGTCGCCCGTTGCGATCATATTTTAAAAACAGGCGAATGATTCCCTGCTTGCCATCGTCTATGATGATGTAATTGCGAATAAAGCCCTGTTCGTACAAAATCTGGGCCATTCTTTTCTTCATGTTCGAAGCAGGTATATCCACCATTCGGTGTTTTGCCATCAGGGCATTTCGAATTCGTGTTAAGAAATCAGCAATAGGATCAGACATCGACATATTCACATCTCCCGATTTTTACCAGCTTGCCTTGGTTACGCCAGGAATTTCGCCTTTGTTTGCCAGCTCACGGAAACAAATGCGGCACAGGCCAAACTTCCGGTAATAGGCTCTGGGACGACCACACCGTTCGCAGCGATGATATTCACGCACTTTAAATTTCTGTGGTTTTTTCGCCTTTGCGATTAATGCTTTCTTGGCCAACGCACTTCTCCTTTTTTATTTTTTAAATGGCATCCCAAACGCTTTTAACAATTCGTAAGCTTCTTCATCATTATCCGCTGTGGTGACAAAGGTGATGTCCAGTCCGCGGATCTTATCGATTTTATCCACATTAATTTCGGGGAAAATAATTTGTTCCCGGATACCCACTGAATAATTCCCCCGTCCATCGAATGATTTATCCGACAGACCCCGAAAGTCGCGAATGCGCGGAACCGCCAGATTGATGAAACGATCCAGGAATTCATACATGCGAGCACCGCGCAGGGTGACCCGGCAACCAATTTTCATTCCCTTGCGCAACTTAAAATTGGAGATTGATTTCTTGGCCGTGGTATACGCCGGCTTCTGTCCGGAAATGATGGCCAGGTCTTCCATGGCGCGATCCAGCTCCTTGGGATCCTGTACCGCTTCACCCACACCCATATTTAGCACGATCTTTTCCAACCGAGGTACCTGCATCACGTTCTTATAGCCAAAACGTTTCATCAAGGCCGGTATAATCTCTTCGCGATATTTTTTCTGCAGTCGTGGAATATATTTCTCCATTACTCACCGTTCCCCATATTTAGATCATCTCGCCGCAATCTTTGTGTTTACAGTAGCGAACCTTGGAACCGTCATCCAAGAAACGAAAGCCCACACGCGTGGGACGATTGCACTTGGGGCAAATCACTTTAACATTGGAAATATGAATCGGAGCCTCTTTTTCAATAATCCCACCCTGGGGTAATTTCTGCGTGGGACGTGTATGGCGTTTGATCAGATTCACCCCTTCCACAATGACGCGATTCTTCTTCGGAAAAACTTTCAGAATTTTTCCGGTCTTGCCCCGATAATTTCCGCTAATCACCATTACCAGATCGTTTTTCACAACTTTCCTCATTTTTCCATTCCTCTTAAAGAACCTCAGGCGCCAACGAAATGATTTTCATAAAATCCTTCTCGCGTAATTCTCGGGCTACCGGACCGAAAATGCGGGTCCCTCTGGGTTCCCCCTGATTGTCCAGCAGCACCGCAGCGTTTTCATCAAATCGAATGTACGATCCATCTTCCCGTCGGATTTCTTTCTTGGTGCGAACGATTACCGCACGGGAGACTTCACCCTTTTTGACCGGCGCATTGGGAATAGCGCTTTTGACCGACACGACAATGATATCGCCAACCGTTCCGTAACGTTTACCCGTGCCACCCAGCACCCGGATGCACATGACCTTTTTCGCACCCGAATTATCCGCCACATTCAGCCGTGTATATTCCTGAATCATGATACCACCCCAAACCGTTTTACTTTACTTTTTCCAAGATTTCAACCACCCGCCAACGCTTGGTCTTGCTTAAAGGTCGTGTTTCCATAATTTTTACCTTGTCGCCAACCTGGCACTCATTGCGTTCATCGTGGGCCTTAAACTTCTTTGTTCGCTTAATGTATTTTTTGTACAGGGGATGCTTCACCAACCGCTCCACAGCCACCACGACGGTCTTGTCCATCTTGTCGCTGACCACCACACCCACACGGGTTTTACGGATACCTCGCTCCATAATCCATCCACACCTATTCTTTGGTTTCCAGTTTTGGTTTCGAAATGCCCAATTCATACTCCCGTAAAAGGGTCTTGATACGGGCAATATCCCGCTTTACCTGCCGAATGCGATTCGGATTATCAATCTGATGCATGGCCTTCTGGATGCGCAGGTTTGCCAGCTCATCCTTTAAATCTTCCAGCAGTTCCTTTAGCTCCGGAATCGGCATGCTTCGCAGTTCTTCGATCTTCATGGCTCCTATTCCCCACTTTCCTCACGCATCACAAACTTGGTTTTTATTGGCAATTTATGCGATGCCAATCGCATGGCTTCTTTGGCAACTTCCGGGGATACGCCCTCTAACTCAAACAAAATCCGTCCCGGTTTCACCACGGCCACCCAGTATTCGGGAGATCCCTTTCCCTTACCCATTCGGGTTTCGGCCGGTTTTTTTGTGACCGGCTTATCGGGGAAAATCCGAATCCAGACCTTGCCGCCACGTTTGATGTAACGGGTAATGGCAATTCGGGCGGCCTCAATCTGACGACTGGTTATCCAGTGAGGTTCCAGGGCTTTCAGACCATAGCGGCCAAACGCCAGGGTGTTGCCCCGACTGGCCTTTCCTTTCATGCGTCCCCGATGTTGCTTGCGATATTTTACACGTCTTGGCATTAACATGGTTTAGTTCTCCTTACGATTTACGCCCAATCACATCCCCGTGGTAAATCCACACCTTCACACCAATGGTTCCGTAGGTCGTAATGGCGGTGGCAGTGGCGTAGTCGATATCGGCCCGAAGCGTTTGCAGGGGAATGCGCCCCTCTTTGTAGCTTTCGGTACGGGCCATTTCCGCCCCGCCCAGACGTCCCGCACAGGATATTTTAATTCCTTCAGCACCCAGGCGCATGGCCGCGGTAATTGCCCGCTTCATTGCCCGACGAAAGGACACCTTCCCTTCCAGCTGACGGGCAATGTTTTGAGCCACCAGAAACGCATCCAGTTCCGGATGCTTGATTTCGGTAATATTGATTTGCACATCCTTGGAAATCAGCTTGCTCAGCTCCACCTTCAGCTTGTCCACTTCCGCTCCCTTTTTTCCGATTACCACACCGGGTCGCGCCGTGTGAATGTCGATCAGAATTCGCTTCGCCGTTCGCTCGATCTCGATCTTGGACACCGCACCATCTTTAAAACGCTGCCGAATGTAGCGCCGGATGAACAGGTCTTCGTTCAGCGTCTTCGCAAAGTTCTTCTCATCAAACCACTGGGAATTCCAGGTCTTAATAAACCCTAACCGAAAGCCTATTGGATTCGTTTTCTGACCCAAAGCGCACTCCTCCGCTCAATTAATCTTCTTTGTTTTCTAAAATAATGGTAATGTGACTGGTCCGTCGGCGAATCCGTCCCACACGCCCCATGGACATGGGTCGAAATCGCCGCAGCATGGGGCCATTGTCCACGTACGCATTTTTGATGTAGATCTGGCTGGCCGGGATTTTGGCCCCTTCTTCCTTTTCGTAAAAATTGGCCACTGCCGAACGCAAGGCCTTCTCCAGCACCTTTGCCGCCCGCTTGGGCGTAAAATGCAGAATATTTAGCGCTTCTTCCACATTCTTATGCTTGATCAACTGAATCACCCGCCGCACCTTTATGGGCGATATCCGAACATATTTCTCTCTGGCAATGGCTTCCATCTTCTTCCTCAACCTTTTCCTTATCGAACCTTGGACATGCGCTCCGCTAATTTACCCCCATGACCCCGATAGGTCCGGGTCGGCGCGAATTCACCCAGTTTGTGACCGACCATATTTTCCGTAATGTAGACCGGGATAAACTTGATGCCATTGTGCACGGCAATGGTGTGCCCGACAAATTCCGGCGGAATGGTGCTGCGTCGGGCCCAGGTCTTGATGACCTTCTTTTGCCCGGTCTCGTTCAACTTCTGAATTTTTTTGAACAGTTTGGGATCAATGTATGGTCCTTTTTTCAGCGATCGTGCCATGGTTTCCTCTTTCCTTATTTCCGTCGTTTCACAATCAACGCATCCGAAGGTTTACGTTTCTTACGGGTTTTCAATCCTTTTGTCAGTTTCCCCCAGGGGGAACAGGGATGGCGTCCACCAGAAGAACGCCCCTCGCCACCCCCCATTGGGTGATCAATGGGGTTCATGGCCACACCCCGCACATTGGGTCGCCGCCCGCGCCAGCGCGCACGACCGGCTTTGCCCAGGGAGATGTTAATGTGGTCCACATTGCTGACCTGTCCTACCGTCGCGTAGCACTCCATCCGGAATTTGCGAATTTCGCCGGACGGCATCTTCAACAGGGCCCATTCGCCTTCTTTCGCCATCAACTGAGCGGCCGTACCGGCACTGCGGGCCACCTGTCCGCCCTTACCGGGATACAATTCGATGTTGTGCACCATCATCCCCAGGGGGATCCGTCCCAGCGGCAACGCATTGCCCACCTTAATTTCCGCATTCTCACCCGCCATCACCTGGTCACCCACCTTTAACCCGTCGGGTGCCAGAATGTATCGTTTTTCCCCGTCTGCATATGCCAGCAAGGCAATGCGCGCACTGCGATTGGGATCGTACTCAATGGTTTTCACCGTGGCGGGAATGTCCCGCTTGTCCCGCTTAAAATCGATTATTCGATACAGCTTGCGATGCCCGCCACCGCGTTGCCAGGCCGTGATTCGCCCCTGATTGTTTCGACCGCCCGTTCGGGGAAGCCGCTGAACCAATGAGCGTTCCGGCTCATCCGCGGTAATGTCCTCACGCGTCACATCCACGCGAAAGCGTAAACCAGGTGTAATCGGTTTGTATTTTTTCAATCCCATATCTATTCTCCAGATCTATCCTATACGTTTTCCAGAAAATCGAATTTGCTGCCTTCTTCCAGCGTCACAATGGCCTTTTTCCACCGGGAGGTATAGCCCCGTACCAGCCCGGAACGTGTGAACCGTTGCCGGGGTTTGCCCTTCACAATCATGGTACGCACACTTTTTACCTTCACATCAAACCGCGCTTCCAGGGCTCTTTTGATTTCAATTTTATTGGCATCCATTGCCACCTTGAAAACGTACTGATTGGCTTCGTCCTTCAGCCGCATGGCTTTTTCCGTCAAAACCGGCTCGATGATGATGTCTCTCGGATCTCTCATTTTGCCAACACCTCGTTTACCGTTTGGACCGCACTCTTTTGAAATACCAGCACCTGGGCATTGACAATGTCATAGGTCGAGAATTCAGGTGCTTTTAATACCCACTTGTAGGGAATGTTCCGTGCTGACTTATAAAAATTCAGATCATAATCCGCAGTAATGAACAGGACTTTTCGATCATTAATATTAAGATTTTGCAGCAGTTCCACAACTTTCTTGGTCTTGGGCTCATCAAACTTAAAATCTTCCACCACCACAATTTTGTTTTCCCGCGCCTTGTAACTCAGGGCAGACTTTCGGGCCAGGCGCTTCACCTTCTTGGGCAAATCCTGAGTATAGTCCCTGGGATGCGGTCCAAACGCACGCCCTCCACCAACCATGTGGGGTGCCCGGATGGTTCCCTGACGGGCCCGACCGGTTCCCTTTTGACGAAATGGCTTCCGTCCACCACCCGACACCGCTGCCCGATTCTTCACACTATGGGTACCCTGCCGCTGATTGGCCAGATACGCCTTTACCGCCAGGTAAATCACGTGATCATTTGGCTTTATTTCAAACACCTCGGGATTTAAGGTGACCTTTTCTCCGGTCTTTGTGCCATCCAGTTTGTAGACATCCAATTCCATAGCTCTACCCAACGTTTACAGTTCTCCGTTATCCAGTTATCTATCGTTTATAAATTTCCACGTAATTATTCCGGGCTCCGGGCACCGCACCCTTGACGAAAAGCAGATTCTTTTCGGGATCGACTTTAATCACTTTCAATCCCAGAACGGAGACACGCTTGTTGCCCATGTGTCCCGCCATTCGCATGCCCTTGAAAACTTTAGAGGGAAACGAACTTTGTCCGATAGACCCCGGTGCACGCAAACGATCCGACTGACCGTGCGTTTTGGGACCGCCGCCAAAACCATGGCGTTTCACCACGCCAGCAAATCCCCGCCCTTTACTGGTTCCAGAAACCTTCACAATTTCACCGGGCTGAAAAATATCCACCGTAATCACATCCCCCAGCTTCACTTCCCGATCTTTAAACGGTGGAAATTCTTTTAACTTACGCAACGGCGGCACATTGGCCTTCTTAAAATGTCCCAACAACGGTTTGGTGGTATTCTTTTCCTTCTTGATATCAAAACCCAGCTGTATGGCCTCGTATCCATCCCGTTCGACGGTTTTAATCTGGGTCACATAGCAGGGTCCCGCCTGAATGACCGTCACCGGCACCACATTCCCTTCTTCATCGAAAATCCGGGTCATTCCAATTTTTTTTCCAATCAATCCACTCATGATTCTCTCCAGAGCGTTTTCTGCACGATTCCTCACGTCTTAATCTCGATATCCACGCCAGCTGGCAATTCCAGCTTCATCAATTGGTCAATGGTTTTGTTCGTGGCATTGTGGATGTCAATCAAACGTTTGTGCACTTTCATTTCGAACTGTTCGCGCGATTTTTTATCGATGTGCGGTGAACGCAGCACAGTGAACAAACTGCGTTTGGTCGGCAACGGAATGGGACCGGAAATCAGCGCACCCGTTGCCTTGGCTGTGGTAATAATTTTTTCCGCCGACTTATCAATCAAATGATGATCGTAGGCCTTTAATTTTATGCGAATACTCTGACCAGGCACCGTTCCACCTCTCCCATTTATTTTTTCGTTTGAATGTTCTCAATGATTTTATCCGCAATTTCCTGAGGTACCGCATCGTAATGATGAAACTGCATGGTGTAGACCGCGCGTCCCTGTGTTAACGAGCGCAAGCGCGTGGCATAACCGAACATTTCCGCCAGTGGCACCAGCGCCTCCACCACCTGCGCATCTTTTCGGGGTAAAATGCCGGTCACCTTCCCACGTCGCGAATTCAAATCCCCGATTACATCCCCCATATATTCTTCCGGTACCACCACCTCAACTTCCATGATGGGTTCCAGCAGAATGGGATTGGCCTTTCGCATGGCTTCTTTGGCAGCCATGGACCCGGCAACCCGAAACGCCATTTCACTGGAATCCACTTCGTGATAGGAGCCATCGAACAGGGTCACTTTCACATCCACAACTGGATAACCCGCCAGCACGCCGTTTTTCAACGCATCCTCAATGCCCAACTTTACGGCCGGAATGAATTCTTTGGGAATAACTCCGCCGACAATTTTGTTCACAAACTCAAAACCCTTACCCTTCTCGTTGGGCTCCATTTCAATCCACACGTGACCGTATTGCCCACGACCACCGGTCTGCCGCACAAACTTGCCTTCCGCCTTTTCGGCTCGCGTAATCGTCTCCTTGTACGCCACCTGAGGCCGCCCCACACGCGCTCCCACCTTAAACTCCCGCAACAACCGATCCACAATGATTTCCAGATGCAACTCTCCCATTCCGCTGATCAGGGTCTGTCCCGTTTCTTCATCGGTGGAAACCCGGAAGGTCGGATCCTCATCACTCAACTTCCCCAGCGCCTCGCTCAGCTTGTCGGCATCGGCCTTGGATTTGGGCTCAATGGCCACCGAAATCACTGGCTCGGGGAATTTCATGGATTCCAGAATAATCGGCTTGTTGGGATCACACAGGGTATCCCCGGTCTTGGTGTACTTCAACCCCACCGCCGCCGCAATATCGCCCGTAAACACCTCGTCAATATCTTCCCGATGATTGGCATGCATTTGCAGCAACCGGCCAAAACGTTCCTTCTTCCCCGACGCCGTGTTGTACACGTAAGAACCGGCTTTCGCCGACCCGCTGTAGACGCGGAAAAAGGTCAACTTCCCCACATAGGGATCGGTCATAATCTTGAAGGCCAGTGCCGTAAAGGGCGCATCATCCGAAACCGGCCGCTCCACCACTTTGTCGGTTCGGGGATCAACCCCCTGAACGGCAGCTATGTCCAGTGGAGAGGGTAAATAGTCGATCACCGCATCCAGTAACCGCTGAATTCCCTTGTTCTTAAACGCTGACCCCAACAGCACCGGCACCAGATGACTCTTCAGGGTGCCCTTTCGGATGGCGGCCTTCAGTTCCTGCTCTTCAATCTCTTCCCCGTCCAGATATTTTTCCATCAGGCGATCGTCGAATTCGGCCGCCGCCTCAACCAGAATCGTCCGGTACTCTTCCACCCGATCCATCAAGTCCCGGGGAATCTCTTCTTCATACCAGCGGGTTCCCAGACTGCTTTCATCGTAAATCACGGCCTTCATTTTCACCAGATCCACCAACCCGGTAAACAACTCGCCTTCGCCCAGCGGAATTTGTACCGGAACCGGATGGGCTCCCAGTCGCACCTTCATCATTTCCACCACATTGTAGAAATCCGCTCCCACCCGATCCATCTTGTTGACGAAGGCAATCCGGGGAACCCCATATTTATCTGCCTGTCGCCATACCGTTTCGGATTGTGGCTCCACGCCGCCGACCGCACAAAACAGGGCCACCGCCCCGTCCAGCACCCGCAGGGAACGCTCCACTTCGGCGGTAAAATCCACATGTCCGGGTGTATCGATAATGTTAATTCGATGATCACGCCAGAAACAGGTCGTCGCTGCGGATGTAATGGTGATACCGCGCTCCTTTTCCTGCTCCATCCAGTCCATGGTGGCAGAACCCTCATGGACCTCGCCCATTCGATGCACCCGACCGGTGTAGAACAAAATCCGCTCCGTGGTGGTCGTCTTGCCCGCATCGATATGGGCCATTATTCCGATATTTCGTAATTTTTCTAATGGAAATCGCTTGGACATCTGCTTACTTCATCCTTCATTAAACCGTTAACTCCTCTACCACCGGAAATGCGCAAAAGCCTTGTTCGCCTCTGCCATTCGATGGGTATCTTCCTTTTTCTTTACCGCAGCGCCTTCGCCTTTGGCAGCCGCCATCAGCTCGTTAGCCAGTCGCTCGGGCATGGTCTTTTCGGAGCGCTGCCGCGCATATTGGACCAGCCAGCGAATGGCCAGAGAACGACGCCGCTTTTCCCGAACTTCTACCGGCACCTGGTAGGTTGCGCCGCCCACCCGGCGAGACCGCACCTCCAGAACCGGCATCACATTTTCCATGGCTTTATGAAAAATCTCCAGCGGATCTTTCTTGGTCTTTTGAGCAATGATATCCATGGCGGTGTAGAAAATCTTCTCCGCCTTGCTCTTCTTACCCTTTAACATCAATCCATTGATAAACTTACTGACCAGCTCACTGCCGTATTTGGGATCAGGTAAAACTTTTCTTTCCGGCGCTCTTCGACGTCTCATACATCAACCCCAAGATTTTATTGTTTTGGCTTCTTGGTTCCGTACTTGGAACGGCTCTTTTTCCGATCCTCCACACCTGCCGCATCCAGCGTACCGCGGATAATGTGATAACGCACACCGGGCAAGTCCTTAACACGGCCCCCGCGAATGAGCACAATGGAGTGCTCCTGCAGGTTGTGGCCTTCACCCGGAATATAAGCGGTCACTTCAATGCCATTGGTTAAGCGAACACGCGCCACTTTCCGTAACGCGGAATTTGGCTTTTTGGGCGTGGTGGTGTACACACGGGTACACACACCGCGTTTCTGGGGACATCCCCCCAGCGCCGGTGCCTTATTTTTCTTCTCAATTTTTTTGCGCCCGAACCGAATAATCTGGTTGATCGTTGGCAACTTTCTCCTCCTTCACCTAAAAAGTCACAGCCTTAAAATTTACAAATTGAACAAAGTTTAGTCAATTATAAATAAATTTTTATGGCCATAAGAAAACCCGGCTTATTTAGCCGGGACTTCTTCGGGAACCTCCTCTTCCTTACCGGCCTCTTCTTTATATTCCACCTGAAGCTGCTTGTATTTCTTCAGGCCAGTGCCGGCAGGAATCAGATTTCCAACGATGACATTCTCTTTCAGTCCGTACAGGTAATCTACCTTCCCGGCAACGGCCGCATCGGTGAGCACGCGGGTGGTTTCCTGGAACGATGCCGCAGAGATGAAGCTGTCCGTCGACAATGCCGCGGCTGTAATCCCCAGCAAAATGGGCTCCGCAGTCGCCGGTTCTGCCGGACGTGCCTCCGCGGGCTTCTTGCCGGCCTTGGTCAACTGGCGATTGGTGTATTCAAACTTCACCCGCTCCACCAGCTGCCGCTTCTTAAAGCGGGAATCGCCCGGATCGGTGATGATGACTTT
The DNA here is from genome assembly GCA_013150955.1 of Calditrichota bacterium. Classification (GTDB taxonomy): domain Bacteria; phylum Calditrichota; class Calditrichia; order RBG-13-44-9; family J042; genus JAADJD01. The sequence continues at coordinate 60,361 of JAADJD010000004.1, read as the reverse complement.
ATTGCGGATCTTCTCGTTCTCTTCGTTAAAGGTGAATTTGTTCACCGTGTCGCCTTCCAGGAACCGCGTATCGCCCGGATCCACCACTTTCACCCGTTGCATCATCTGCCGCACAATAATCTCGATGTGTTTATCGTTAATCCGCACTCCCTGCAGCCGGTACACTTCCTGAATCTCGTTCAGTAGATATTCCTGCACCTTGTTCGGTCCCAGGATCTGCAAAATGTCCTGCGGCGAAATGGATCCGTCGGTCAACATCTCACCCGCTTTCACATAATCCCCGTTGTGGACCAGCACGTGTTTACTGTAGGGGATGAGGTATTTCTTTTTCTCCAGTTTTCCTTCCACGGTAATTTCCCGGATACCCCGTTTGATGGGGCCAAAGCGCACAATACCATCAATTTCGCTAACGATGGCCTGTTCTTTCGGCTTGCGGGCTTCAAACAATTCCGCCACCCGCGGCAGACCACCGGTGATGTCCCGGGTACGGCCAATTTCTCGCGGAATCTTGGCAATCACGTGACCCGGTTTTACCATTTCGCCTTCGTTAACCAGGATGTGCGCCTTCTGGGGCAGAATGTAGCTGGCAATCTCGTTGCCTTCCTCATCCAGAATGGAAATGTGCGGGCTCAAGTTTTTGTTTCGAGATTCGATCACCACACGCTGCCGTTGCAGGGTCTGTTCATCCACCTCTTCGCGAACGGTTACATTCTCCACCAGATCCACATATTTTACCCGTCCACCTTTCTCCGTCAGAATCACAGAGGAGTACGGATCCCATTCGAACAGGATGTGTCCGCGTTCCACTTTCTGGCCATCTTCCACCACAATCTTGGCACCGTAGGGAACGGTATAATGGGTCAGCGTCCGTCCGGTTTCATCCGTAATGTGGATCATACCGTTGCGGACCAGGCTGATCTTGACCTGCTTCAACTCACCATCTTCTTCGATTTCCGTTTCCAGAAAACGGATATTTTCGTACTTGATAATTCCAGCCACCTTGGCAAACACTTCGGACTGGGCCGCAATACGCCCTGCCGTACCACCGATATGGAACGTACGCAGGGTCAACTGAGTACCCGGTTCACCGATACTCTGAGCGGCCATCACACCCACGGCTTCGCCAATGTCCACCAATCGTCCGGTAGCCAGATTACGGCCATAGCACATGGCACAAACACCGCGGGTGGATTCGCAGGTCAACACGGAACGAATCTTGATCGAATCGATCACCGATTCGTCAATCTTTTTGGCAATTTCCTCATCGATCAACTGGCCGGCTTTTACAATCAATTCACCGGTCAACGGATCGTACACGTCATCCACCGACACCCGGCCCAGCACACGATCGGAAAGCGGCTCGATGATCTTTTCCCCTTCCTTGATGGGATAGGTTTCGATTCCCAGAATGGTGCCGCAATCGTATTCGGTGATCATCACATCCTGCGCCACGTCCACCAGGCGTCGGGTCAGATAACCGGCATCCGCCGTCTTCAATGCGGTGTCGGCCAGACCTTTACGGGCACCGTGCGTGGAAATGAAGTACTCCTGAACAGACAGCCCTTCGAAAAAGTTGGCCGTAATCGGGTTTTCGATAATCTCACCGGTCTGACCGGTTAGCGTTTTCTGCGGTTTGGCCATCAGACCTCGCATACCGGCCAGCTGGCGAATCTGTTCGCGGCTTCCTCGTGCACCCGAATGGGACATCATGTACAGACTGTTGAAACCATCCTTGTGCGATTCCAGCAGCTTGAACAATTCGGTGGATACCTGCTCCGTCACCCGTGTCCAGATATCGATGACCTTGTTGTAGCGCTCGCCGTCTGTAATCAACCCCATTCGATACTGCTCTTCCAGCTGCTGCACTTCCTCGTAAGCCTTCTCGATGATGTCGTATTTGCTCTGGGGGATAACCACGTCATCCAGACCGATACTGGTACCGGCCAGCGTGGCGTAACGGAATCCCAGTTCTTTCAAATCGTCCAGAAATTCCACGGTGCGCAGGTTGCCGGTCTTCAGCATCACGTTAGAAACCAGCTGCTCCAGTGCTTTCTTGGTCATCAACTCGTTGATGAAGCCCATTTCGTCCGGAATGATCTGATTGAAGATCACCCGCCCCACCGTGGTTTCAATCAGCTCTCCGTTGATGCGTACTTTAATAATGGCGTGTAAGTCTACCTTCTTGTCGTTGTAGGCAATGACCACTTCCTCTGGCGAGGAGAAGATCTTTCCTTCGCCCTTTACACCGCGCTTTTCTTTGGTCAGGTAATAACTGCCCAGCACCATGTCCTGACTGGGGGTCGCCAGGGGTCGCCCGTTTGCCGGGGACAGGATGTTGTGAGATGCCAGCATCAGCAAGCGGGCTTCCATCTGGGCCTCAAAACTCAATGGCACATGAACGGCCATCTGGTCCCCGTCAAAGTCGGCATTAAATGCCGTACAGACCAGTGGATGGATTTCGATGGCCTTTCCTTCAATCAACACCGGTTGAAATGCCTGAATACCCAACCGGTGAAGCGTGGGTGCCCGGTTTAGCAATACCGGATGATCTTTGACGATCTCTTCCAGAATCTCGAACACCACCGCATCGCGTCGATCCACAATGCGTTTGGCGCTTTTCACCGTCTTCACAATGCGGCGATCCTGCAGTTTGCGAATAATAAAGGGCTTGAACAGCTCCACCGCCATTTCTTTGGGCAGACCGCACTCGTAGAGCTTCAGTTTCGGTCCCACCACAATGACCGAACGACCGGAATAGTCCACTCGCTTCCCCAGCAGGTTCAGGCGGAAGCGCCCCTGTTTGCCACGCAACATATCCGAGAGCGACTTGAGCGGGCGATTGCCATCACTGCGAACCGCCGTGGTGCGCTTGGTGTTATCAAACAATGCATCTACTGCCTCCTGCAGCATGCGCTTCTCGTTGCGCAAAATGACTTCCGGTGCCTTGATGTCCATTAACTTCTTTAACCGATTGTTGCGGATTATCACCCGGCGATACAGATCATTCAGGTCAGAAGTGGCAAAACGCCCGCCTTCCAGAGGTACCAGGGGACGCAATTCCGGTGGAATCACCGGAATGACATCGAGTACCATCCACTCGGGTTTATTCTTATACTCACCGTTCTCCTTGGTGCGGAACGCCTCTACCACCTTCAACCGCTTCAGGGCTTCCAGCTTCTTTTGTTGCGACCGCTCCGTCTTCAAAATCGTGCGCAGCTCATCCGCCAGCTCTTCCACATCGATGCGGCGCAACATATCCCGGATGGCTTCCCCACCCATCTTGGCAATAAATTTATCCGGATGATCCTCCGGCAAATTCTTCTCTTCCGGGGACAAGCCTTCAATGGCGTTCAGGTATTCTTCTTCCGTCAGCAAATCGCCCACGTTGTAGCTGGTATTGCCCGGCTGAATGACCACATATGCTTCGTAATAAATAATCTTTTCCAGATCCTTGGGCGAAATATTGAGCAAGTAACCAATCTTGGAAGGTGTGGAACGAAAATACCAGATATGCACGATGGGCACGGCCAGACTGATGTGCCCCATGCGCTCCCGACGTACCGACTTCGAGGTCACCTCCACCCCACAGCGATCGCAGATAATGCCTTTATACCGAATTCGCTTGTATTTTCCGCAATGACATTCGTAATCCTTCACCGGACCGAAGATCTTCTCGCAGAACAGTCCGTCCTTTTCCGGCTTGAAGGATCGATAATTAATGGTTTCCGGTTTGGTTACTTCCCCATAGCTTTTTTCCAGAATCGCACTGGGGGAAGCCAACCCAATGGAAATTTTTGAAATCTGACCTTTTTGCAGATAAGTTTCCAAGTCAACCATCTCCTTAAAAGTTTTTATTTAATTTTATTTTTAAGGAAATAACCTACATACACAACAATGGGGCAAGGTGGATTACTCCACCTTTACGTCTAACCCCAAACCTTGCAATTCTTTTACCAAAACGTTGAATGACTCTGGTCGACCTGGTTCGGGTAGATTATCTCCTTTCACAATCGCCTCGTAGACCTTTGTTCGGCCCTGTACGTCGTCGCTCTTGTATGTCAGAATTTCCTGCAGGGTATGCGCAGCACCGTAGGCTTCCAGCGCCCACACCTCCATTTCGCCAAATCGCTGACCACCGAACTGTGCCTTACCACCCAGTGGCTGCTGGGTAATCAGCGAGTAAGGACCAATGGAACGCGCGTGAATCTTGTCATCCACCATGTGCGAGAGCTTCATCATGTAGATGTACCCAATGGTCACTTCCTGATCAAACGGCTCACCGGTCTGACCATCGTACAGTTTCATCTTCCCGGTCAGTGGCAATCCTGCCTCGCGCATTTCTTCCAGAACTTCCTCGTAGGTCGCTCCATCGAACACCGGTGTGGCGTAGTATCGATTCAGTACCTTTCCAGCCCACCCGAGCGTCGTCTCAAAAATCTGCCCCAGATTCATTCGCGACGGCACACCCAGCGGATTCAACACAATGTCCACCGGCGTTCCATCGGGCAGGAAAGGCATATCCTCAATGGGAACAATCTTCGCCACCACACCTTTATTCCCATGGCGACCGGCCATCTTATCCCCAACCTTCAACTTCCGCTTCTGCGCCACGTATACCTTGGCCAGCTGCACAATTCCCGGTGGCAATTCGTCACCAATCATAATCTTGTGTTTCTCCGTCCGCAAGTCGTTCTCGATCTCCCGCAGCAGCGCCTTGTATTCCGAAAACAGCTTCCGCACCTTCTCGTTCTTTTCCTCATCATCAAACCAAGGTTCCAGATAATCAATCAAATCGATCTCGACCTTCTCAAACGTCTTGGCCGTAATCTTTCCACCCGGTTTGACCAGGTATTTATCCAGTTTTGTCTTGATGCCCTTGGTGGGAACATCCTTAAATTTCTCGTACAGGTAATCCCGCAACCGTTTCTGAATGGCGGCAATCTTTTCTTCCGCTTCCTTCTCCAGTTGCTCGATCTTCTTTTTGTCTTCCTTCTTGGTCTTGGGATCTTTCTTCTTCCGGGAGAACAACTTGGTATCAATCACAATGCCCTGCATTCCCGCCGGCAGCTTCAGAGAAGCATCCTTCACATCGCCGGCTTTGCTTCCAAAAATGGCCTTCAACAATTTCTCTTCCGGTGTGGGTTCCGTCTCGCCTTTGGGCGTGACCTTTCCAACCAGGATCTCGCCAGCCTTAACCTCTGCCCCCACACGAATAATGCCGTTTTCGTCCAGATTCTTGGTGGCCTCTTCGCTGACGTTGGGAATCTCCCGGGTCAGCTCCTCTTCACCCCGCTTGGTATCGCGCACCTGTATTTCAAATTCCTCGATATGAATCGAGGTGTAGACATCATCGCGGGCAATCCGCTCGGAAATAACAATGGCGTCCTCAAAATTGTACCCGTTCCAGGGCATAAAGGCGACCAGAATATTTTTACCCAGCGCCAGTTCTCCACGATCGGTCGCCGGTCCGTCTGCCAGCACCTGCCCTTTCTTTACCTCATCGCCTTCGTTCACCAGCGGCCGTTGATTGATGCAGGTATTCTGATTGGTCCGAACGAATTTCAGCAGTTTATATTCCACCCGCTGCGCCTCTCCGGTCAGAATCTGACGGGGATCATCAATAGTATCGGGATTGACGCGAATGACAATGCGTTCCGCATCCACCTTCTCCACCACACCGTCCACGTCGGAAATCAACAGAGCACCGGAATCGCGTGCAATTTTCGCCTCCATTCCGGTTCCCACGATGGGAGCCTCGGTCCGAATGAGAGGTACCGCCTGTCGCTGCATGTTGGAACCCATCAGGGCCCGGTTGGCGTCGTCGTGCTCCACAAAGGGAATTAACGATGCCGATGCCGACAGGATCTGATTGGATGCCACATCGATGTACTGCACTTCTTCGGGCGGAACCACCAGAAAATCGCCCCGTTTCCGCACTTTCACCAGATTCCGGGTAAACTTGCCGGTTTTCGGATCCACCGGCGCGTTGAACTGGGCAATCACCGCTCGTTCTTCATCGTCAGCGGACAGGAATTCAATCTCATCGGTAACCTTACCATTCTTCACCTTGCGGTACGGGGTCTCGATAAAACCAAAATCATTCACCCGCCCCAGAACGCTGAGTGAAGAAATCAACCCGATGTTGGGACCTTCCGGCGTTTCGATGGGACACAGGCGTCCGTAATGGGTGTAGTGAATATCCCGCACCTCAAATCCCGCACGCTCACGGGTCAACCCGCCGGGTCCCAGCGCACTCATTCGGCGTTTATGGGTCAATTCCGATAGCGGATTGGTCTGATCCATGAACTGGGACAACTGAGAAGTCCCGAAGAACGTGTTGATCACCGAGGTAATGGCACGGGCGTTAACCAGCTCCTGAGGCGTCAGGGTTTCCGCATCGCCCAGATTCATCCGCTCCTTGATGGTCCGGGCCATTCGGGTCAACCCCAGGTTAAACTGGGCAGCCAATTGTTCGCCCACCGTTCGTACCCGGCGATTCCCCAGGTGGTCAATATCGTCCGTGGTGCGTTTGCCTTCCCGCAGTTCAATCAGATATCGAATGATTTCCACAAAATCCTCGGTGGTCAACACCGTGGTTTCGTAATCGATATTCAGACCCAGCTTCTTGTTCAGTCGGTAGCGTCCCACCGCGCCCAACTCGTATCGCTTGGGGTTAAAGAACATCTTTTTCAATAGATCTCGTGCCGTGTCCAGATCGGGGGGTTCTCCCGACCGCAACAATTCGTAAATCGTTCGCAGGGCCGCTTCTTCCGTCTTTGCCGGATCCTTCTCCAGGGTATTCAGCACGATGTTGGGCATGGAGGGATCGTTGACTTGCACCAGGCGGATGGTCTTGATCTTCTTATTCTTCAGCGCTTCGATCACATCCTCATCCAGCACCGTCCCCGCCTCAACCAGCACCTCGCCGGTCTTTTCATCCACAATGTCTTCCACGGTCTTCCGCCCCACCAGAGACAGGGTATCGGTCTTCAGCAATTCCACCTCATCAATCAGGTCGAACAGCTCCAGGATTTCCTTGTCGGTCTTGAAACCCAGCGCCCGCAGGAAGGTGGTTACGTAGAATTTCTTTTTCCGATCGATGTAGACGTGCAGGTTATCATTCACGTCGGTCATGAATTCCACCCAGCTCCCGCGGAAGGGGATAATGCGCGCCGAAAAGATCTTGGTGCCATTGGGATGAATGCTTTCATCGAAGAAAACGCCTGGTGCCCGGTGCAACTGGTTCACAATCACCCGCTCCGCACCGTTGATCACGAATGTACCCCGCTCGGTCATGTAGGGAATGTTACCCAGGTAAACGTCCTGCTCGATCGTCTCGGTGTACTCGTCCGTCTCGCCTGTGGGATCCTTTATGGAAAGCCGCAATTTTGCCTTTAAGGGAACCGCGTACGTCAGCCCCCGCTCCCGACACTCCTGGACCGAATACTTGGGCTTATCGATATAATACTCCACAAAGTCGAGGATAAAGTTCTCCCGGCTATCCACAATCGGAAAGATGTTCAGAAATACCGCCTGCAACCCCTTGTCTTCGCGCTCTCCCGGGGCTTTATCCTCCTGCAAAAATTCCGCAAACGATTTTAATTGAATATCCAGCAAATTCGGATATTCAATAATCGTGGGAATCTTGGAAAACGATTTTCGCTTAATTAAGCTGTTGTCCATCAAAGGGACCACCTCTTGTTAAATTTTTGATTCCCAAAACGTTTATTTGATTTCGACGGTTGCACCCACTTCTTCCAGCTGCTTCTTGATGTCTTCGGCTTCCGCCTTGGACACGCCTTCTTTCACTGCCTTGGGTGCACTTTCCACCAGTTCCTTGGCCTCTTTCAGCCCCAGATTGGTGATGGCACGAACCACCTTGATGACCTGGATTTTCTGGGATCCCACATCCTTCAGCACCACATCGAATTCGGTCTTTTCCTCGGCCGCGGCCTCACCGGCTCCAGCTCCTGGCACCGCACCACCCACCGGCATGGCGACCGGTGCAGCAGCCGTTACCCCAAACTTCTCCTCAATCTCCTTAATCAGTTCAGAAATCTCCAGCATGGTGGCTTTCTCTAAATATGCGATCACATCTTCACGGGTAATATCAGCCATTTTGCCAATACCTCCAATTATAGTAACTTGATTAACAATTGATTATTTTTTGCTTTCTTCCAGCGCTTTCAACACACCAATTAATTTGGTCATGGCCCCCTGCAGGGTACCGACCAGCTTGCTCATGGGAGAATTCAACATCCCCACAAATTGGGCCAACAGTTCGTCCCGACTGGGCAACTTGGCCAACGCCGGTACCTGTTCCGGGCCAATGATCTTCCCCTCAAAATACGCCGCTTTAATTTGAAACTTATCTTCCAGTTCCTTTTTGAATTCTTCAATAACTTTGATGGGTTTGGTGGGATCGTCATAACTGATGGCATAGGAATTGACGCCCACCAGAAACGGTTCCAGCCCCTCAATGCCTGCATTTTTTACAGACAGACGGGCCAGCGTATTTTTAACCACCCGATATTCCACATTCGCTTCGCGGAACTTCTTGCGTAACTCGGTAATCGTGTTCACATCGATTCCGGTAAAATCGGCCAGAATGATGCTCTGCGCCCGCGAAAACTTGTCGGTCATTTCCTGAACAATCTGTTCCTTCTGTGGTGTCGGCATCTCTTGCTACCTCGGTCTTTTCAATTAATCCTGATATTCCTGGGGATTGGTGACCAGTTTAATGCCCGGTCCCATGGTGTTGGACAGATAAATGCTTTTTAAGTAGGTTCCCTTTGCCGAAGGCGGTTTCAGTCGAATGATCGTCTGCATCAGGGTCTTGATGTTTTCTTTCAATTTTTCCGGTTCAAAGGAGGCTTTCCCCACTCCCGTATGGACAATACCGGTTCGATCCACCCGGAAGTCGATCTTACCGGCTTTCACTTCCTTAACCGTCCGTCCCACATCGAAGGTGACCGTCCCGCTTTTGGGACTGGGCATTAAACCGCGGGGCCCCAGGATGCGCCCCAGTTTTGCCAGGTCTCTCATGGCATCCGGGGTGGCGATAACCACATCAAAATCCAGCCAGCCCTGCTGAATCTTTTCGATGTATTCTTCATAACCCACATAATCGGCGCCGGCCTCTTCCGCTTCCTTTGCCTTATCGCCTTTGGCAATCACCAGCACCCGAACTTCCTTCCCCAGACCGTGAGGCAGGGAAACCGTTCCCCGGACCACCTGATCCGCATGACGGGGATCCACCCCCAGACGCACCGCAATTTCCACGGTTTCATCAAATTTTGCAGAAGCGGTTTTTTTGATCAACTCAATGGCTTCATCTAACGTGTATTCGCGCTTTTCGATGAGCTTGGCAATTTCGCGGTATCTTTTACTTCGTTTCTTCATAGATGGCCTCGCTTCAAAAATTTTTCTATGATTCAACAACTTCAATCCCCATACTCCGAGCCGTACCCTCAATAATTCGCATGGCGGCTTCAATATCGGTGGCATTGAGATCCGGCAACTTGGTGCGCGCAATTTCTTCCACCTGGGCTCGCGTCACCTTTCCCACTTTATTCCGATTGGGCTCTCCCGATCCCTTCTCAATGCCGGCCGCCTTTAACAATAACGTCGATGCCGGTGGGGTCTTGGTAATAAAGGTAAAGGACCGATCGGCATAGACGGTAATCACCACCGGAATGATGTAACCCATTTTGTCCTGGGTCCGGGCATTAAAGGCTTTGCAGAACTCCATGATGTTCACACCATGTTGTCCCAGTGCCGGCCCCACTGGCGGCGACGGATTTGCCTGTCCCGCAGGTATCTGCAGCTTGATGTAACCAATCACTTTCTTAGCCATGGGAAAAACCTATCGTTTATTTTTCCAGTTCCACTTGCAAAAAGTCCAGTTCTACCGGTGTTGGGCGACCAAATATGCTAACCAACACCTTGACCTTCTTTTTCTCTTCGTTAATCTCCTCGACCACACCGGTAAAGTCGGCAAAAGGCCCATCCACAACGCGAATGGTGTCTCCCACCTTAAACGGTACTTCCACTTTTTCCACCGTGGCTTCTTCCCGCTCCACTTTGCGAAGAACCGCTTCCACTTCTTCCGGTCGCACCACTTGCGGATTGTTTTTCGGCCCCACAAATCCAATCACTCCCGGTGTTTCCTGTACCAGCATGGCCGTTCGGGTATCGTAATGCATTTCAATTAAAATGTATCCCGGAAAAAAGACCTTGTTTTTAACGCGTTTCTTTCCATTGCGCATCTCCAGAACAGGCTGGGACGGCACAATGATCCGCCCAAAATATTCCTGCATTCCCTTCAACTCGATATTGTTCTCCAGATGGGCCTTCACCTTATTTTCCTGTCCGGACATGACACGCAATGTATACCACTTCTTTTCCACGGGGTATTTTCCTTTACATTAATAAAGGTGTTTAACCAAGAACGAAACAATCTGATCTACAAAGAAGATGTACAGCGTAAACAGCATGGAGATCACGATCACCACAATGGTGGAATTCAGGAGCTGATTGGTTTCCGGCCAGCTCACCTTCTTCATCTCGGTCTGTACATCTTCAATGAATTGCTTGGCCTTTTTTAACATGATTCAACTCGCGTTTTGGCATTAAAAAACTCATTAATTGGAAGCAGGCCTGGAGGGACTCGAACCCCCAACCCCCGGTTTTGGAGACCGGTGCTCTAGCCAATTGAGCTACAGGCCTAATCCAATTAACGAGTTATCGCGTTTCCTTATGTATCGTATGTTTATTGCAGAATTTGCAATACTTCTTATACTCTACCCGCTCCGGATGCTTCCGCTTGTTCTTGGTCGTCGTGTAGTTGCGATGCTTGCAAACCGTGCATTCCAGCGTTATAATTTCGCGCACTTTACCGTCCCACCTGTTTTATCCACCTTCTATGCCTGATGAACTTATTCCAGAATCTCCGTCACGACTCCCGCACCAACCGTACGACCACCTTCACGAATCGCGAAGCGCAATTCTTTTTCCAGAGCGATGGGCTTTAACAGGTTCACTTCCATCACGATGTTGTCGCCCGGCATCACCATTTCCACGCCTTCCGGCAGCTTGATTTCGCCGGTCACGTCGGTGGTTCGGAAATAAAACTGCGGACGATAACCGCTGAAGAACGGAGTATGCCGCCCACCTTCTTCCTTTTTCAGCACGTAAACGTTGGCCTTAAAGCGGGTATGCGGCGTAATGGAACCCGGAGCTGCCACTACCATGCCGCGCTCCAGCTCGTCCTTTTCCACACCGCGCAGCAACAACCCGACGTTGTCACCCGCAATACCTTCATCCAGAATCTTGCGGAACATTTCGATACCGGTCACCACCGTTTTGCGATGGGCACCCAGTCCCACGATTTCCACTTCGTCACCCACTTTCACCTTACCGCGCTCAATACGACCGGTACCCACCGTACCCCGACCGGTGATGGAGAACACGTCTTCCACCGGCATCAGGAAGGGCTTGTCCACATCCCGTTCGGGCACCGGAATGTATTCATCCAGCGCATCCACCAGTTCCTGAATGCACTTGGTGGCTTCCGGATCGTCGGGATTCTGCAATGCCTTCAGCGCGCTTCCGCGGATTACCGGCACGTCGTCACCGGGGAATTCGTAGCTGCTCAGCAACTCGCGCACTTCCAGTTCCACCAGATCCAGCAACTCGGGGTCATCCACCTGATCCACTTTATTTAAAAACACGACGATGTAAGGCACATTCACCTGACGGGCCAACAGAATGTGCTCACGGGTTTGCGGCATGGGGCCATCGGCAGCACTGACCACCAGAATGGCGCCGTCCATCTGGGCCGCACCGGTGATCATGTTCTTCACGTAGTCAGCATGGCCAGGACAATCCACGTGCGCATAGTGGCGCTTATCGGTTTCGTATTCCACGTGAGCGGTTGCGATGGTAATACCCCGCTCGCGTTCTTCTGGCGCATTATCGATGTCATCGAATTCGCGTTCCTGCGCCAGCCCCTTGCGGGCCAGATACTTGGTAATGGCCGCCGTCAAAGTGGTCTTCCCGTGGTCCACGTGACCGATCGTACCCACATTCACGTGGGGCTTCGTTCTTTCAAATTTTGCCTTCGCCATCGGATTTCCTCCAAAAATTTAAGATTTAAACCAACACTTTTCTTAAAATGCCCTTTCCAAAAACCCAATAAAAAAGAGCCCACGACCGGATTTGAACCGGTGACCTCATCCTTACCAAGGATGTGCTCTACCGACTGAGCTACGTGGGCTTACACAAGAAGCAGAAGCCGGGTTCGTCCACCCAACCCCCGACTTCTGCTTCTGGAGCGGGAGACGGGACTCGAACCCGCGACCAACGGCTTGGAAGGCCGTGACTCTACCAACTGAGTTACTCCCGCCTATGTTGTACTGCCAATCTCCCAACCCCTCGCTCGATCACCCAGTCGTTGGCAAAGCCATTCCTTGGTCGAGCTATTGTGGGGAGGGGAGGATTCGAACCTCCGAAGGCATCAGCCGCCAGATTTACAGTCTGGTGCGTTTGACCGCTTCGCTACCTCCCCAATCGTTGCCGCGAGCTGGCGAAGGGACTCGAACCCCCAACCGGCTGATTACAAATCAGCTGCTCTACCAGTTGAGCTACGCCAGCCCTGTAGTTTTTGAGCCTTATAATTTATGAATTTTATATCGCCATGCAATAGAAAAAATTTTTTCTAACCCCTTGTCCCCCCTCACAACTTCATCCAGAAAACAACCGATATTTGTAAATTGTTCCCAATCCCGGTTAAACACCCACCCCTTCACAAAGCGTGCAAAATTTAAAATATTTTATTTCCAGTGCAATATTTTTCTCAATTTTACACCCTGGCCGTTTTATCCTCGCTTCCTTTTTAAAAAAGCCAGTTGATTTGTGATTTTGTCTTTGAATTAAACCCTTTCTATTTCATAATTTATATTTCCATCATACATGAGGACGATCCATGCAATATGGCGTGATCAAGATGTTCGACCCCCTGAAAGGATTCGGCTTTATCGTCACCGAAGACGATGATGAGGTCTACTTTTCGGTTCACGACATTCACCCCAAGTCCCGCCACCTGCCCGTGCGGGAAGGCATGAAGGTGGGATTTGACCTGCGCCGGGAAATGAAGGGGGATCGTGCCGTCAACGTGCGGCTATTTCCCTGATCCTGAAACGGAAGCTGGCGAAATCAAAACAGAAAGGGGAACCATGCCAGGGCCGCTCACCAAACGAAAAAAAAAGCGCAGTCGCTTTAAACGCATTGGATTCATTTCGACCCGCATTGCCGGTACCGATGGCGTCTCCCTGGAAATCGAAAAATGGGCCGCGGTGCTGGAACGCAATCATTACGATTGCTACTACATGGCGGGACTGTGCGACCGACCGGCCGAAAAATCCTACATCGTGGAAGAAGCCCATTTTGAACACCCGGAAATCCAAAAAATCAACGAATTCTCCTTTGGCTTCCATCTGCGCCCCCGGGAAATTAGCGAGCTGATTCAGGGGATCAAGGACTATCTGAAGCAGAAGATCTATGAATTTGTCGATGGCTTCGGGATCGATCTGATCATCCCGGAAAACGCACTGGCCATCCCCATGAATATTCCTCTGGGCCTGGCCATCACCGAGTTCATCGCCGAAACCGGGATCCCCACCATTGCCCATCACCACGACTTCTATTGGGAACGAAATCGGTTTCTGGTCAACTCGGTGATGGATTATATCGATCGATCGTTCCCACCGTTTTTGCCATCCATACGCCACGTGGTCATAAACTCCCTGGCCAGCGAGCAGCTCAGTCACCGGAAAGGCATTTCCAATACACTTATCCCGAACGTGTACGATTTTGCTTCCCCACCACCACCGGAAAACAGCCACTGCCAGGAACTTCGCAAAATTATTGGCCTGAAGGAGGACGATTTATTCATCCTGCAGCCCACGCGGGTTGTCCCCCGCAAATGGATCGAGCGAGCGGTGGAGATTGTCTATCTGATGAAACTGGATAATCCGGTTCTGGTCATCTCGCACGCCACCGGGGATGAAGGGGATGCCTACTACCACCGGGTTATGGAATATGCCCGCAATCTGGGAGTAAAAATTGTTACCATCGACCACCTGATTGGCCCCCGACGCACCACCACCATCACCGGCGAAAAGATCTACACCATCGGCGATGTGTATCAGTGTGCCGATCTGGTCACCTATCCTTCTGGTTACGAGGGCTTTGGCAATGCCTTTCTGGAAGCCATTTATTACAAAAAACCCATTGTTGTGAATCGCTATTCCATTTATGTGGCGGACATTGAACCGAAGGGGTTTGACGTCATTCCGATCGACGGATTCGTCACCCAGGATACCATCGATATTATTTACGATGTATTGCGCAATCCCGAACGACGTCGCCAGATGGTGGAGAAAAATTACCAGCTGGCACTTAAATATTTTTCTTACGAAGTGCTGGAGCGCAAGCTGTTGCATTTGATCCGGGAGCTGGAGTACTTTCAGGGGGTATAGGCCGTGGAGCAGTTAAACATCGCATTACTGCACTATTCCTGTCCACCGGTGGTTGGCGGGGTGGAAGAAGTCATTCGCCAGCAGGCCAATCTTTTTCACCGATATTACCACAAAGTAAAAATCTTTGCCGGGGCCGGAGAACAATTCACCCAGAATTATCGCGTGGAAATTAACCCGCTGCTCAGTTCGCGCAACAAACAGGTGATGAAGGCCCACGAAATGGCCCTGGCAGGCGATTTTCAATTGCTGGATAAGCTGGCCCACAAAGTTTACCAGTACCTGTCCCACGCTTTAACGAACTTTGACATCCTGATTGCACACAACGTGCTGACCATGCGATATAATTTGCCGCTAACCTATGCGATTTTTCGATTGGCCCAGGATGACCAGATTCCCATTATCAGCTGGAACCACGATTCCCCCTTCTTTTACGACGATTATCCCCGATATCTGGATCAATCCCCCTGGAACATACTGAAGCGAGCCCATGCCAAAATTTACTACGTGGTGATCTCGGAAAGTCGCAAGCGGCAATTTGCCCGCCTGTACGGCTCCGGGCATCATATTTATGTGGTACCCAATGGAATCGACCCCATTCAGTTCTTTCGGCTGGATCCCACCACCGTGCGTATCATTCAGGAACAGAAATTGTTTGAGGGGGATTTTCTGATGGTTCAGCCGTCGCGGTTGCACCCGCGGAAGAACGTGGAGCTGTCCATCCGGGTTACGCGCGCGCTTCAGGATCGAGGGGTTCAGGCCCGCCTGCTGGTAACCGGCGCCTATGATCCGCATGAACCCAAGACCGTGGCCTACTACAAACAACTGGTGGCGCTGGCCCGCGAACTGAAAATTGCCCCGGACGTGTTGATCATGGCGGAATACAAATTCCAGAGCGGCCAATCGTTAACCCCCGACCGCATCATCATCCGCGACCTGTACCTGATTTCCGATATCCTGTTCATGCCCAGTTTCCAGGAAGGATTTGGGATTCCCCTGCTGGAATCGGGCATGATCAAACTGCCCATTGTGTGTTCCAACATTCCCCCCTTTCGGGAAATTGGCGGCAACGATGTCTGCTTCTTCGATCTGGATGATTCTCCCGATGAAATTGCCGAGAAAATCCTGAAATTCACATCTCGCCTGCCCACCCGCCGATTCTTCCGCAAGGTGATTAAAGAATACGCATGGGACAACATTTACCATTACCGCCTGCTCCCCCTGCTGCAGGAGGTACGAAACGATTTTCTGCGATTAAAATGAAATGGTTTGCTAATGTCTACTGATCATCCCCGTGCCCCATTTGCATCCCTGTCGGCGCTGAACCAGGCCGTTGTAAATTGCCGACGCTGTCCGCGTCTGGTTCAATGGCGGGAGCAGGTGGCTCGAGAAAAGACCCGGCGATTTCAGGACTGGGATTACTGGGGAAAACCCGTGCCTGGCTTTGGGGATCCGGAGGCCAGGGTCTGGGTCATTGGACTGGCACCGGCAGCACATGGTGGGAATCGCACCGGCAGGGTGTTTACCGGCGACCGGAGTGGCGACTGGCTGTTCCGCGCGCTCCATCGGGCCGGATTTGCCAATCAACCGCAATCCACCCACCGGAATGACGGATTGCGACTCCACCAGTGTTACGTCAGTGCCATCGTCCGGTGTGCACCCCCGGGGAACAAGCCAACCGCCGAAGAGATTGCCAGATGCCGCCCCTATCTGGTGGGGGAATTTTTTCTGCTCAAACAGTTGCGGGTGATGATTTGCCTGGGTCAACTGGCTTATGTGCACACGTTAAAGATGCTGGAAGGGGTGGGATTGGGGCCCTTTCGGCCGCGCCCCAAGTTTCAACATGGGCTGGAATTATCCATTAGAGAAAGGCTCTGGTTGATCGCATCCTACCATCCCAGCCAACAGAACACCTTTACCGGCGTCCTCACTGAAGAAGCGTTTGATCAAATCTTTCAGCGTGCCCGAACGCTGATCCGTTCTGGCGGGTAACGTTCATCGACCGGTTCAATCCCCGGCAAATCGTTCCTCTTTCCAGGGATCCCCGTGCATGTGGTAACCGTTCTGCTCCCAGAAGCCGGGACGATTTTCGGTCATGAACTCCAGCCCTTTGATCCATTTGGCACTTTTCCAGAAATACAAATGAGGCACCAGCATCCTGACGGGACCACCATGGGCAACCGGTATGGGCTGTCCCTCCAGGCGGTAAGCCAGCAGCACATCTTCCCGCAGCAGGTCTTCCAGGGGCACATTTGTGGTGTACCCGCCGTAGGCATATTGCATCACGAATCGGGCATCCGGATGTGGCTTCACCCGCTCCACGATGGCCTGAAAAGGAACACCCTCCCACTCCGTGCCCATGATCGACCAGCGAGTGACGCAGTGAATGTCCACCCGAACGGTTTTGCGGGGTAGTGCCTGCAGTGCCTGCCAGTCCAGCGTTAGCGGTTGCTCCACGGCACCAAAGACCTCCAGCTGCCACGCATCCGGCGAAATTTCCGGCGTCTCCCCGTACGTCAGCACAGGAAACTTTCGGGTCACAAATTGTCCCGGCGGAATCCGCTCCCGATCGCGGGTGAATCTATCGAAAAAACGCACCTGTTTCAGTCGATTGACATGTCGTCTCGGATCTTTGGACGGCATCGCCATTCCTCCAGAAACGATTTTTGGATTTCAGCGGCTTTTAATCCCTTTCACGCGAAACCCCAAACGGGGCCAGAACAAACTCCTTTTTCTCACTTACGAAATTTAATCCGACGCCCCGATCGATTCAACGAAAACCTTAGCACTCCGGACTTTTCGATCTTTCATCATCTGATCACGGGATGGCCGAATCCGATGATGCTCCTGAACCACTCTCTCCTATGTTTGAATCCGGAAGTCACCTGCCGAAAACATTTTTCTGGCAAAGTTAATCCCAGATTAAGCAATAGCCTACGAATGACACGAATGAACACAAATAAAACCAATAAAATACATTGAATTGTGTTTGGATGAAAATGTGTTCCAGGGCTTATTCGCGATTTTGTAGATATTTTTTGGTTTCATTCGCGTGATTCGCGGTTTATTACACTATTTGGGTTTATTTGTATTCATTCGCATTATTCATGGTCTAAAGCATAATTTAGGGTAATCGAAACATTTCCCGAAAACCTCCTTTTTCCATTACCCAAATGCCCTTACATTTACATGTTGCCTGATATTGCCGGATTGGATTGTCCACTTCGGCACATAAAATCATTTTCCGAAAAAAAGCGACGTTTACAATGGTGGTAGGAGGCTCCCATGAAAAGTTTGCTCATTATTTTATTCACGACCCTGAGTGTTCTTTCATTATCTGCCCGGGAGGAATGGACGGTAAAACACGTGCTGCAACAGGAAAGCATAACCGAGATCACCATCTCCCCCGACGGTCAGAAACTGGTCTGGGTCAAGCGTTATCCGGATTTTGAGAAAGATCGCTATCTAACCGATCTGTTTTTAACGCTGCTTTCGTCACCCAAAAAAGCGCCGGAGATCGTTCAATTAACCCGCACCGGTAACAATCGCAGTCCCCGCTGGAGCCCGGATGGTCGCTGGATTGCGTTTATCTCGAATCGAGAACTGCCGGGGAAGGACAAAAAGAACCTGCCTCAGGTCTGGTTACTGGATACGTACGGCGGAGAGCCCTACCCACTCACCCGTCTGGAAACCAGTGTTCAGCGATTTGCCTGGCTGGACTCCAACACCATCGTGTTTACGGCACGGGAAAACAAAACGTATTATGAACAGGAATTGAAAAAGAAAAAAGACGACGCCATCGTGGTCGAAGATACCACCCTATTCTGGCCGGTGCGGTTGTTTCGGATTGATGTCCAATCAAAAAAAATCCAGCGGCTAACCCACAATCGGTTCCAAATTGGGGAATTTGCCCCCAGTCCTGACGGAAAATACATCGTGTATACCCTGAACCGAACCCCCATCACTGCAGATGCCCGCATTCAGCCAAAGCAGTATTTACTGCAGGTGGAGACCGGGAAGGTACAGGAGATATTTCCCGGCCGCTATTTTGATCCTTCCGGATTTCAGTGGCGGCGGGATGGCCAGGGATTTTTCGCCAGTGATGTGCGCAGTTCCGACCCGGAAAACGAAGGTGCCGGAATTCTGGAACTCTATTACTTCGACATCCCATCCATGCGCCACGAAAAAATCCCCCTGCAGTGGGATTGGGCGGTGGGGTTTGCCGGTTACGCCGTGGCTGGAAATGGGGTGCACGTGCAACTGGCCGCAGGACCGCGTTTCAAACCCCGCTACTATTATAAGGAAGGCAATCGCTGGAAATTTGTGGAAATCGATCACTCTTACTTGCCCCACAGCACGTCCATTTCCATTGGCCCCAATGGTCAAACCATTGCTTTCGATTATTCCCGCCCGGATGAGCCACCGCGTTATTTTGTTGCCCGATATCGCCAGGGCACCGTGGACTCCGCTCAGGAATTTGTGAAACTGAACGAATACCTGAAAACGCTTCCCATCCCCAGAGCCGAGGTCATCGAATGGAAGGGTTACGGCGGAGAAACCGTTAATGGAATTCTGTACTATCCCCTGGACTTCCAGCCGGGAAAACGTTATCCGTTGATGGTGGTCATCCACGGCGGCCCCAGCGGGGTGGATCTGGACGCCTGGCGCCTGGGATGGACGGTTTACGCTCCCATCTGGGCACAGAAAGGGGCCTTCGTCCTGCGCCCCAATTATCACGGCTCAGGCAATCACGGGTTGAAGTTTGTGGAATCCATCAAAGGGCGATATTACGAGCTGGAACTGCCCGATATTGTTAAAGGCATTCAGCATCTGATCCGCCGGGGATGGGTGCACCCGGATTCGCTGGGGGTCATGGGATGGTCCAATGGGGCCATCCTCACCATCGCCCTGACGGTGGAATATCCGGACATGTTCCGGGCTGCTGCGCCCGGTGCCGGGGATGTTAACTGGATTTCCGACTACGGGAATTGCGCCTTCGGCGTGCGTTTCGACAATTCTTATTTTCTGGGCCCACCCTGGAAATATTTGAACCACTATATCGAAAAAAGTCCACTGTTCCGCATGGAACGGGTGAAGACGCCGACCATTATCTTTTTCGGCACCGAGGATCGCGCCGTTCCCACGGAACAGGGCTGGCAGCACTACCGGGCGCTGCAACAAATCGGCAAGGTACCGGTGCGATTTGTTTTATTCCCCGACGAACCGCACGGTTTTCGCCGGCTGTCCCATCAAAAACGCAAGATGGAGGAAGAGATTGCCTGGTTCGATCTGTACCTTTTCGGGAAGACCCACTGGAAAAAAGAATTGGAGAAACGGGTATTGCCGGAAACGGCTCCACTGGCCCTTTTGCCCCGAATCAAAGCCATTCAGAAGGTGAAAGGCCTTTATGGGG
This sequence comes from Calditrichota bacterium, assembly GCA_013150955.1. Taxonomy (GTDB): domain Bacteria; phylum Calditrichota; class Calditrichia; order RBG-13-44-9; family J042; genus JAADJD01. Next base: position 40,411 of record JAADJD010000004.1, on the reverse strand, counting down.
TAACCTTTCAATCCTGGCTATTGCCAGAAATGGTAACCCTGAACGACAGCTTGCGGGTCTCACGCTTCGAGATTACCCGGGCGCAATTTCGGGCATTCCGTCCCGATTATCCGGTACCGGCGGGAACGGAAAATTATCCGGCCAATCACATCCGTCTGGAGGATGCCCGCGCCTATGTCCGCTGGCTCTCCGAGATCACGGGACGATCGTTCCGCCTGCCCACAATCGCGGAAATGGAACAACTGATTGCCCGCGCCGGCAAACAGGAAAACAACCTGGCCTACTGGCTGGGCTACACGCCAAATCTGGACGAATACCAATCCCTGCGGGAACGACTGCAAACCTGGAACGCCGACGATTTGCTCATGCCCGTGGGCAGTCGGCCACCCGGAAATATTCGCCCCAATGCGCCGCTATTGTTTGACCTGGACGGCAACGTTGCCGAATGGGCCATCGGGAAGGATGAAAGCGGAAAAGCGATGGGTGCCTCTGCAGTAACCATCAAAGATGCCCGGGTGGGGGATTACTATCCGGTTCCTCCGGAATTCATTGGCTTCCGGGTGGTGGAAGATATCCGCCGCAACCGTTGATTTCCGAAATTGGTTCTCAAAAATCGGGCACCCACTCCGTGGAGGTTCATCTCACTGCCAGAACGTGAGGGGGTATCCATCACAGGGAGACCATTTGCCTACTATCCCTTCAGCGCCCATTTTCTCCGGAAATGGGCGACGGTCTTCATCTCAGATTATGCATTAGAACCACGAATTACACGAATGAACATAAATAAAAATAAGAGAACATGGGACGATATCTGGATGAAAATTTGTTTCGGGATATATTCAAGATCTCGTGGATATTTTTTGGTTTCAATCGTGTGATTCGCGGTTTCATGCATTATTTAGGTTCATTTACCCGGGATGCGTATGCCTACCAGCAGGTAAACATTCCGTCCCACTGCGGGAAAATTATTCACGCTCAAATGCTCATGATAATACCGATCCAGCACGTTTTCCACCCCAAACCGGAGGGTCACCCGGGGATGAATCGCATACTGCCCGCGAACATTCACGATGGCAAATCCGGGAGTCTCATCTTCCAGAGTGGTGCGATAAGCAATGCGTCGCTGAGGGGCTGCAAAACGCGATTCCACCGCCAGCCAGAGGCCGTTGTGATCATAAGAAATCGTGAATAAACCCTCCAGCGGTGGAATGAACGGCAGCGGTTCTTCGAAAGTCCGATTTTGCCCGTAAACATAGGCCAATCGCCAGCTGGCAGCAATGGAGGGAGATAACGTGAATTCTCCCCGAAACTCTCCCCCCACCAGATAAACGGCAGAGAGGTTGGTGTACACCTTAAACTCCGGGGACTGAATGGTACCACTGATGTAGTTCCGGATGTCGTTCACAAATCCCACCAGCCGATAACTGAACCGCGAGGCCGTTTGCGCCAGCATCACTTCCAGTTGACGACTCCATTCGGGTTTCAAATCCGGATTGCCTGTATAAAAATACCCATCCACTATATTATAAAGGAAGAAACCATAATTCTCCATGTGCGAGGGCATCCGCTGTCCGCTGGCCAGGGATAATCGGATACTCCGGTAACGATCCAGTTGATATTCAAGGGAAGTGCTGATGCCCAGGGTCGCATAATGGCGCCGGAAATTTTCCCGATTCCAGAATCCCGTCAGTGCCTGTCGCCCGTAGGGACTGGTCACATCCCGTCGGGAAACATCCACCCGAAAATTGGTGCGCCACCAGAGCCGCGAGTGGATCATCCAGCTATAATCCAGTGCCACCGCCATTTGCTGATCAACCACGTCCCCCAGGTTCACCAGATAGGCAGGGGATGAACCCGGCTCCAGACCGATCATCTGCATATCGGCAAACGCCCACAGGCGGTAGGCATCCAGAATGACATTCAGCACGTGCCTTCCCTTCTGGAAACGGATCTCCTCCAACCACCCCATGGTGCGGGTCTGACCAAACATGGGCATGTACATGTTCGGCATCACCCTGCGGCGGGTGACATCCCGCTCGTAATCATCCATCCAGTGATTGATCCGATTGGCGTAAACCTTGGCGCGGATGGAAGATAACCAGCCACCATTGAAACGCCAGAAATGCTCCAGGCGGACGATGCGGGAAGAGGTCTTCCGGGCATCCATCAGCAAAACGGGATATCCGATGTCGCGGGCCTCATCGCCAATCAGGGAAAACTCCAGCCGATGACGCGATCCCCACCGGCGGGCCAAGCTAATATCAAAATTGTACTTACGGTAGCCCGATCCCGCAATACGCCGTCCCTCTCCCGCCAGAAAATCACCTGCATGTTTGATCGAAAAGGTGCCCCGCACCGCAAACGACCGGCGCGCGAAATTGATCTCGCTCCGCAACACCCGCAATCGTGCCGCCGTCTCCAGCCCGGTTTCGGTTCGGAAGGAAAAGGGCTTTTCGAAATCGGGTTTATTGGTAATTAAATTGATGGTGCCTCCAATCGCCGGGGAAAGGGTTAGATCGAACCCTCCTTTCCGGATGTCCAATTGTTGCAGGTTTTCCACTTCCACGTACGCGGTGACCGGATCCATTCGATCCACACAGGCGCTGAAGATTTTCATCCCATCGATGACAATCCCAACCTGTGCGGCCTGCATCCCGCGCAGGGAAGGTTCCCAGGCAAAATTGGCCCGTTTAATCAGCGTCACCCCCTCGACCTGCTCCATCACCGCCTCGGTGCTATTCAAACGCGGTTCCGGCTGACGCTCCATTTCTCCGAAGACCACCACCTCCTCAGAATAATGAATGGCCTGGGGTGTCAACCACACCTGGACATAAGCCGGGGTATCCGATCCCACCCGAAGGGTCACAAAGGCCGTCTGATAACCCAGGGCGGAAATCTCCAGCTGGTATTTTCCAGGAGCCAGTTTCAGCCAGAAGTGCCCGGTGGAATCGCAACCGGTTCCCTGAACCGTTCCCACCACGCGAACATTCGCAAACGGCACCGGAGTTTTCGAATCCCGATCCAGCACCTGACCAGCCACCCGGATGGTAGCCGCCGCCTGCGCAACGGCCGGGGCCAGAAACCCTGACCACAGGATAACCCAGGTGATAACGATCCATCGCACTTGCCGTCGAATCATGATTCTCCCTTTCTCCTTCCAGTTCTGAATATTCCCCCGGTAGTCGTTCCTTCCAGGAACCGCCACCGGCCAGGGCCTCCGATCTATGCATTCCCACGCCCACCAGGCATGGGCCTGACGGGCATGGGGCTGTTCCCTACACAACCCAACCGTTGGATTGGGAAGCCTGTTTATGGCACCTGGATGTCAAACGCCACCTCACACAGGGGCTGTCCGCCACGCTGAATCTGCAGATCAACGCGCCAGGCACCGGACATGGTAAAATTCACCTTTCCGCGATAATGCCCCCTGCCCTGGTGCACCGGATGTTCATTATTGGGCGACCCATGCCCCATGGATGGCATGGTTGGCGTAATGGTTGTCTCCACATCCGTTACCGCTGGATAGGCCATCATGCTTTCTTTTTTATGAACCGTGATTTCGAAATCGTTCATGCCCACGCGGGGCGCACGCGGCTCCACCAAAGTCACAAAGTAGGTGGCACTATCGCTTCCGGTGACCTTCTTCACGCGCTGGCTGGCGGCAACATCCAGTGTTAACGTCACCTTCCCACTGTCTCCATTTTCCAGATTCTGCAGGGTGAAGGTCACCATCCACTTTCCAGACATGATGAACACCACCGCCCCTTCGAACAGCCCATTCTCTGATACGATCGCTTCGGGATTTTCATAGGGGGCGCTGTGCTTCATCGTTTCCATATCCATTAGCGGAAAGATTTCCACACGGGCGCGGGTGACCACTTTTTCCCCGCCCTGCTTCAGCCGAACGAACAATCGCTGATAGCCAACCTCAATTTCACCATCCGAAAAGATCTCAACCGTGGTGCTGGAGAAATTGCCCTCTCCAATTTTCAGCAGATCCGCGGTGGGATCAACTTCGGGTTCCACTTCCGTGGTGCTTTTTGTACAACTGGCAAGAAAAGCAATGAACAAAGTACTCAGCAGAATAAACCGAATGTTTTTCATCATTGATTCCCTCCTGAATATTGACCTGACCTCACCTCCACAATCGGGAGGCGCAATCCCAACCATTTGCCGAGCATGTCCCACAAATCTCACCGGAAGGGGATTCCTTTCAGGAGCACCGGCATCGGAAAAGTTGCTTTAGTATGGAGCATGTGTGGACATCCGCTGGTGGCGATATCCGGTACTTTTCCCGATCGCCCGGCACAAATCCCAACCGGTACGGGGATTCTCCGCGGGACACCTACCGCACTACATCAATCCGAATCCAGAACAATCCGGTACAGGATTCGGGTGAACGGGTTGGATCAGGCCAATTCAGGAGGCTTTTCAGGAGGTTCTGGTGTGTTTCGAGGGGTTAACAAAGATATGGGCCAGTTCCATCGATAATTCCCCGGAAGCACCCACAGCTGAACGCCCCGGGGCAAAATGTATTTAAATCCTGTGGAAAGAAATTGAGGGGATTCGGTGTTGCAACTACAGGTTAGTGAACAGATGCCGACCTGAAACGGGGTTGTTGACGCACCACAGCACCCGCCATCACATCCCGTATCGGTGCTGGTGCTGCAGCCACAGTGGCAACTTCCGTGCGGATGGGGCGAATGACTTTGCGGAGCGGCCAGCACCACAAACTGAAGCAGACCGCTGAATACCACAAAAAATAAAACGATCAATGTCCACCGTAACAGTTGCATCAAACGCCGCCTCATCTACCCGTTTCAACCTGACCTATTTTACGGGTTTTGGGCATCAGAATCAATATGAAAAGAATTTTTCGGACGAAGTTGTCCGAATTACCCCAATAATGCACTAAACCACGAATCACGCGAATGAAACCAAACCATATCTACAAAATCACGAATAAACCTCGAAACGAATTTTCATCCAGATCTAATCCAATGGATTTTATTGTTTTTATTTGTGTTAATTCGTGCAATTCGTGGTCTAAAGCATCATTTGGGTTTAAATGGTGTGTGTGTTGACGATGGTCTCCATCTCCTGCACCAGTCGATCCAGTAACCGTGTGGTCGCCTGAATGGGTTCCGGGGAGGTCATATCTACCCCGGCCTGGCGGAGTAAATTCAAAGAATAATCCGAATTGCCCCGGGAGAGGAAATCCAGATAGGCTTCCCGCGCGCCGGGTTCTCCCGAAAGAATCCGTTGAGCCAGAGCGGTGGCGGCCGCATAGCCGGTCACATATTTGTACACATAAAAATTGTAGTAAAAATGAGGAATCCGACACCAGTTGATCCGGTACCGCGGATGCATGCGAAAAGCCGGGCCAAAGTAACGGGTGTATAGCTCCTCTTTCAGTGCGCTCAGTAACTCTGCCGTCAGGGCTTCCCCGGCTTCCACCTTTTCGTGAATGGTTTTCTCAAACTCGGCAAACAGGGTCTGGATGTAAACCGTCCCCCGAATCTGATCCGCATACTCATTCAACAAATACAGTTTCTTTTCCGGATCGGTGGTCTTGTTCAACAAATGCTCCATCAGCAAAGCCTCGTTCAGGGTGGAGGCCACCTCGGCCACAAAGATGGTGTAATGACTATAAATGAACGGCTGTTTTTGCTGGGTAAAGAATGAGTGCAGCGCATGGCCCATTTCGTGGGCGATGGTGAAGACATCGTTCAACGTGCGGTTATAGTTTAACAAAATAAACGGATGGACGCCATACGTTGACCAGGAATAGGCACCGGCACGCTTACCCTGATTTTCGAACACATCGATCCAGCCCTCTTTGAATCCCCGCTGTAAAACTGCCTGGTAAGTTTCCCCCAGTGGTTGCAACGCTTCCGTGATCAAATCGATGGCCTCTTCATAAGAAAAATCAAAGTGGGTAGCCTCTACCAGGGGAACAAACAGATCCCAGGGCGCCACCGCATCCAGTTGCAGCCGCTGCCGACGGAATTCGATGTAGCGATGTAAGGGGGCCAAATTCTCGTTGATGGTGCGCACCACGTTTTCATACACCTGAAGGGGGATATTGTCCGCATGCAGGGCGGCTTCCAGGGCGGATTGATATTTCCGGGCGCGGGCGTAAAAAATATCCCGTTTAATGCTGGTGGATAGCGTTGCCGCCAGGGTGTTGAGCCAGTTTTCGTACGTACCGTAAAATGCATCGAAGGCATCCTGGCGCACCCGGCGATCGCGCGATTCCAGCAGTTTCTGAAACCGCCCCTTGGTCACCTCGATCTCCTGGCCGTTCTCATCCCGGATGGAGGGAAAACGAATATCCGCATTGTTGAACATATTGAAAATGTGATAGGGGCCCTGAGCCACCTCGCCCGCCATCGCCAGCAGCCGCTCCTGCTCCGGGGGCAGCACATGATCCTTCATGCGGAGCAGATCTTCCAGATGATGCCGATATACCCGCAGTTCCGGACTCTCTTCAAGCATCTGCCAGAGTTTATCCTCGGGAATGGCCAGAATCTCGGGTTGAATGAAGGCCATGCGTTCATTGGCCTTAACCGACAATGCCATTACCCGATCCCGCATCGCCTGATAGTGACTCACCCGGCTGTCCTCATCGCTCCGCAATCCCGCATACAAATACAAACGCCCCAGCACTTCCTCAATGCGATCTCGCAGCTGAAGGCAACCCAGAAGCACCGTTGCCGATTCGGCCAGCCGACCGCGATATTCATCCAGTTCCGGCAACCAGGCTTCTACCCGCTGAAAGTCGGCTTCCCAATCCGCATCGTTGGCGTAAATATCCTGCACGTTCCATTTATATGGATCAGGAATTTCTTCCCGTGAGGGTAATCGCCGCCGTGTGGCACCTTGCGTCTCCGGATGAAAAACGAGGGTCATTCAGGCCTCCAGAGTTTTTATTCAACGTTCCAAAACCACGATTAAACCTCCAAATATACGCCGAAATTTTTCTGGAAACATTGAGAACCTTGATTTTCCATCCAGGGAATTCGTGAAATCCACGAATTAAACCCAAGTAATGCATTAAACCGCGAATCACACGAATAAAACGCGAATAAACACCGAAACAAAATTTTATCCGGATATAATCCAATGTACTTTATTATTTTTATTTGTGTCAATTCGTGTAATTCGCGGTCTCATGCATAATTTGAGTTTAAGTAAGGGCCGATCCATCCCTTCAGATTCTGGATTTTGGTTAGCGGCTGGATACATCTTCAAGAAAATCTGCCAGTTGCAAATCCAGCGGCACGGTAGGCACACAATCGGTTAATTGCTGGATGGCCTGAAACAGTTGTTGGGTCATGGCCAGCTGATATTCTTGATTGGTCTTCCGGGCCAGCTGTTCCGCCCGGAACCGATTCCCCTGATAATACCGCCACCAGAGCAGGGTAAACGTCAGCCCCAGATCCACATAATTTCGGCTGACCAGACTGCGCCACATTAAATAAGTGTTGGTTCCGTTCAGTGCCAGCGCATCCACTGCCATAAAAAAATGACCACTATACCATTGACCGGCACCCGGTAAAAAGGTGGACAACCACTTTGCAGTCCTGGGATTCTTCACCTGCGGCTTTTCGATCAACCGGTTTAATAAATGCCCGATTGTGATCAGAACCATGCTATCGGCAGCACAGGAACGCTCCACCTGCAGTGCGGTAAAAACCTTCTTCGCTTCCGACCAGTTATGCTGGTGCACGTAGACCAGTCCCCGAAACAATCGCGCTGCCTTCCGAAGCGCTTCGTCCCCGCTGCCAGTCTCGATTTTAAAAAATTCCAGAACTGCCAGATCATACTTTTCCGCCTCCAGAAATGCCCAGGCCAGATGAAATCGCAACCGCCATTTCAAAGGCCTTGAAGAGGCAAGCATTAATCCCCGTTTTAAAAAAGAAATCGCAAATCGATCGTTTCCCAGCTGCTGATAGGCCTTCCCCATGCGATAATACACGTATGGTCGGTAGGGTGTCTTCGGCCAGAAAAATAGCAGGCGCTGATATTCGGTAATGGCGGCAGCATAATTCTCGCTGCGGAAAAATTGATCTCCCACCTCCAGTAACCGTCGATCCTCTGAGGCTGTTACCCATCCAGCGCCACTGATCACGAAAAACAGGCTACAGATCAGTCCAGCGATAAATCTCGCTCTCAATTTCCTCTCTTAATTTTAATTTCGCCTGGCGATTGTACAATTTTGCCGCAATGGCAGAGCCGTACACGTTCCCCAGATACAGAATCCCGGCAGCGGAACCGAAGAAGATGGTCTGAAAATGCGCCACACCATGATTCCGGTATCCACGATAGCTCAGGAAAGCACTGCCAGCAATCAGGAATAATGCATACAGCCCATCCTGTTCGCGGCCCACGTAGAATTTTCCACTTCCTGGAATTATTGCGGACAATACCGCAGCTTTCAGCGGGGATTTGTGTGGCAGATGTTCTCCCCGTTCGGCCAGTTGCCGGATCCGTTTAAAAGCAGTTTGATATTTTGCCGCAGATGCAGCGGTGGGATCGTTCACCACCGCCGTCACCTTCGACCAATTTTCCATTTGAAGAAAATACAACGCTCGATACAGTCTAAATCGTCCGCTCCGTTCGGGATCCTTTTGGACCGATCCCGGATTCCCCAGCAAGTCCAGAACGCGAGAATTGCCCCCCTGGCGCAGATACACTGCAATCAGGCTCCACCGCAGAGAATCCTGCAATCCTGAATCCTCTGTCCGCTGGAATGCCTCCCCAAAATACCGCCCGGCCCGATCCAGTTCTCCCAAACGGAAGTAGCACAACCCCACCCGATAGCGCAGGCGCGGCAGGGGTTGATCCGCATGTAAAAATAAATAGCGTTCGAATTCTGTTGCGGCGCGACGGTAATCCCTTTGTTCCATCAGATACGTTCCAAACCGCAAGAAAGCATCCGGGGTGTACGCCTGAATTGACGCACGCGCGGCTGTGGAATCCGCGGGTTGGGCAATCAATGCAAGGGTGAGAACCGTCAGCAATCCAAGTCCCGTCACAAGCGTCTTAGCGATGTTCATGGTGACCCTTATCCTTCGCCGGGGTTAATGTTAAATACACATCTATGGGATCAAAAAAACGGTGGGTTTCATGATCAATGGGATAAAACCCCTCTCTGCCGGGTAATCCATTACAGCGCTGCAACCGATCGGATGTTAGCAGAATTCCCTTCCACACACCGGCACGTGATAGGGCCGCCTGTCCAAATCGGGAACAGCTGGGTGTAAAATTACAGGCGGGCGCATCCTGCGAGGAAATGAATGTTTGATAAAGAGTGATCACCCCCAGAAACAATCGGGCGGGTTCCGACTTTTCCCAGAAGTTGTTCACCGTTTTTGAAGCCGCAATTGACTCCTCTGGTGCTTGCTGAAATTCCTGAAGGGTTTGTTGAAACAGCTGCCGCACGGTCTGGCCTTCCATCGGCTGCCCCATCAGAAAGACCAGCAGCAACCCAATAACCCAGCGTAATCTTATTTCCACAGGTTGCGTCTGTCCTTCTTTACGTTGGGCGATCGCCCATTTCTCTTTCCGGGGTGCTTTAGAACCTTCTTTCATTCTGCAGCTCTCATGAAAGGTTTTTCTCCTGGCCCTGTCCACCAATGAATTTTACAAGCTCCCATGCCATACCGTTGCGTCACAGTGCCGGAAAAATTGTGACCTACTCTATTAGCCGCATGCCAGAATCCAGTACGACCAGCCTACCACTCCTTTTCTTCCACGGTGACATCATCGGGCAAATCGAATTGCACGATTTCCGGTGGTAGTGGCAGGTTCTTTTTCAAATCTGTCAGGTAAATTCTTTCGATGGTCACGCCCTTTACTGAAACGTTTTCGGTGATAATACGATGGGGCAACATCAAATCATCCACCTGCCGATAGGCAGTAAAAAGAATTTTGCTGGCAAACATGCTGTCCGGGGAGACATAGAAAATCTGAATGGGCAGATCGTTCACCTGGATCATCTGGTACCGCCCGATGTTTTTTTCGGGATCCGGAGAAATCCAGTAGCTAATCAGGGAGTCCCCCTGAAACTCCTGTTTCTCCAGTTTTAATCCCAGATTATCGAATCCAATGTCCGCCCGCTGGGAGGCGATCAGCTGGGGAATAAATGGCATCAGAACGGGATTTTTACTTTTCAGCCGAAAGGCCAGCTTCCGATCGGGGTAATAAATCAGGGTTTCATTACCCTCTATGACCATGATTTGATGGATGGGATGGGTTACTTCCAGATACATGTATTCCATCTTTTTCACATAGAAGGTACCACTGGAGGAGTCCACCTGACCATCCCGATCATTGACCTTCTGGAAGCTCCCCTGCAGGGTTTGATAGGGCAGGGACGAAACAGAGGCAAAATCCAGCGATTGGCCGAATCCATTCCCTCCAACTCCCAGCATCCCCACGACAACCCACATCAAAAGCCAGCGATAGTATTCCATCTGTCGATCACTTTCCGTATTCGTAACCGCCCAAAATTAAATCAGGGTTGCCGCCAAAACAATTTGAAAGATTTATGCAGGCAACCCTGATGCACACCAATTGATGTTATTTGCCTGATTCTTAATAAGTCGTTTCAGCGGCCGATCCCGCTGCTGCAGCTAACAACAGGTAAAACAGACAGGATGCACCGGTACCAGCCAGGCACCCATAAAGGGCATTTTTACTTTTAATTTCTTTGGCCTTTCTCTTATAACAATCTGTGTAGGCCGCCACATATTCTGGAGATTGTCCCACCAGTGCCGAAGCCGGTGGATTGGTCTCGACCGCAATGGCCACAAGATACCCCAGGACTCCAATAATACAGCCGATTAGAAACCAGGTGGTCCCGCTGATATCGTTTATCGCCTGAGCTTCCGCATCGGCACATGCCTGCTGGGTATCCATCTGTGGTAAGGCATTCGCAGCCACCACATTGGACACAAGCGGCATCCCGACCAGGGAAATGGACAGAACCAGTGCCAGTATCCCCACAAATACACGGTATCCCATACGTTTACCCATTACACCCTCCTTTTTTAATTGACCTGAATGGATTAAATTGACCAATCTCGAATTAATGATACATTTTTTGAGGGAAAAAATCAAACATATTTTGTAACAAATTTGCTCTAAACGAGTTAGGCTGGAAATTTATAATCTGCAATCGCCCATAAAACGTTGAATAAAACACTTTGTCAATTAAAACGCTTATTTTTCTTTGCTGGAAATCTCCCCCGCCAGGCTCTTGTGTAGCATTTCCGGAATTTGCTGAACATCATAATCCTTCTGACCCAATAGATGCATTAATTTTACAATGGTGGCTTCGGTGGTCATGTCGCCGGCACCCAGTGCCCCCGCCTGCTGGAGCATCACCCCATTTTCGTATCGGCTGAGATCCACCCCGCCGTGACGGCTCTGGGAAGTCACCACCACCCATTTTCCCGCCTCCCTTAAAGCCCGCACCAGCGGTACCAGCGACTGTGCCTTTACTGCCACATTGCCCAGTCCCAGCGCCTCCAGAACCACCGCCTTTACCGGTAAATCCGTCAGGAATTGCAGGTAATCCGGGCGTAACCCCGGAAAGAAGCGAATCGCCAGCACCTGATCACAGAAGGCCTCCCTCAACTCAAATTCGCCCTTGCGCTGTAAATGCCGATCGTAAACCCGAATATCGATCCCCACCTCCGCCAGCGGAGGAAAGTTGGGGCTTTCAAATGCGTTGTAATGGATACTGGAATACTTCACCGTGCGATTGCCTCGATACAAACGGGTGCCAAAGAAGATGGCCACTTCGGGAATGGGATAGGTGGCCAGTTCCACGGAATTGATCAGATTCATACGCGCATCGCTTCGAATTTCGGCCAGGGGCCGCTGAGATCCGGTCAGGATCACCGGTTTGGGCAACTGACGCAGCATAAACGACAGGGCCGCGGCGGTGTACACCATGGAATCGGTTCCGTGAATGATCACAAACCCATCGTAAGCATCCAGATGATCGGCAACGATGCGAGCCAGTTGCTGCCAGTGGGGAATCTGGATGTCCGCACTGTCCAGGTTAAAGGCACACTGAAAGTCGATGCGCGCCAGTTTCTCCAGCTCCGGGACGTGGGTCAGGATGTGAGCCGCCACCTGATCCGGCACCAGCACGAGGGAAAGCGGCATGGGTACCATCCCGAACGTCCCACCCGTGTGAATAATCAAAATGCGCTTACGTGAACCCATAGACTAAAAATAAACGCCACTGCACCGAAAAAACAAGCACTCCTTTTCCGGGAAATTCAATTCGTCTGGAACACCACCTTTCAATTCTCGTAGGCACTGTTCAGGTCAGGGTATGAAAGGGAGGTTTATGATGCGACCGTTCTTTTACCAAACCGTCCTTACCTGCAGTTTGATGTTCTCCATCCTTTTCGCCGATTCCGCTACAACAAAAAAAATTTACCAGGCCATCCCCACCAACCCGCATCCACCCATCATCGATGGAAAAATGGATGATCCCATCTGGCAAAAAGCCCCTTCCGGTCACGAATTTACTCAAATGCAACCTAACGAGAACGCTCCACCAACAGAAGACACCTTTTTCAAGATTGTCTACGATGCCAAAAACCTGTACGTGCTCATCCGGGCACGGGATCGTCAGGCAGAGCAAATTGTGGGACAGGTGACCCGCCGGGACGAAGGGGATAATTCCGACATGGTGGCCATCTGCCTGGACACCTATTTTGATCAGCGAACGGCATTTTTCTTTGGGGTGAATGCGGCGGGTGTTCGTATGGATGAGGTATGGTCAGATGGCGGCACCCGCAAGGACGATTCCTGGGATCCGGTGTGGGAAGCCGTGGTTACGGTGGACGATTCTGGCTGGACGGCGGAGATGAAAATCCCGTTCAGCCAGCTACGATTCAGCAACAGGCCGGAACAAATCTGGGGACTGAATGTGTTCCGGCTGTTGTACCGGGAGAACGAGCTCTCCGCCTGGTCATTCATCCCACAGGATGCGTCCATTCCCATCCCCTATTTCGGGGAGCTGCACGGATTAAAGGGGGTTCAACCCCGACGCCGGATCGAGTTGTACCCCTATGCCCTCAGCAAAATGCACACCTTCCTGAAAGAACCGAGCAATCCATTTGCTCCCGGACGCATCGGCAGCATGTCCGGGGGCCTGGATGGGAAAATCGGGTTAACCAGCAATATGAATCTGGATTTTACGTTGAATCCCGACTTTGGCCAGGTGGAAGCCGACCCCTCGGTGGTGAACCTGACGGCATTCGAGACATTTTACGAAGAAAAACGTCCCTTCTTCATCGAAGGGAAAAACATTCTGGAATTTCCCCTGGGATTTGGGGATGGGCCATTTTCCCGCGAAGGCCTGTTCTATTCTCGCCGCATCGGTCGACCGCCCCAGTATTACCCCCCAACCCGTGCCGGGGAGTACGTTAACCAACCGGATAACACTTCTATTCTGACTGCTCTGAAGGTCACCGGGAAGACCGAGACCGGGCTTTCGGTGGGAGTGCTGGAGGCCGTCACCGCTGCCGAATATGCGGAAATTGATTCTGCCGGCCGTCGCAGAAAAGTGCTGGTGGAGCCACTCACCAATTATTTTCTGGGCAGGCTTCAAAAGGATTACGATCAGGGCAACTTCATTATTGGTGGCATTGTCACCGCCATGCATCGGCGCCTGACGGCAGATCACCTGAAGTTTCTCACCCGAAGCGCTTATGCCGGCGGCCTGGACATCACGAAATTCTGGAAGAATCGCACCCTGATTTTCAGCATGAAAACCGCCTTCAGCCAGGTGATCGGGGATCCGCGAGCCATCCTGAAAATCCAGACGTCATCGGCGCATTACTTCCAGCGGCCGGATGCGTCGCACCTTAAGCTGGATTCCACTGCCACGTTGATGAACGGACACGGTGGCGCCCTGATATTCGGGAAAGTGGGGGGCGGCCACTGGCGGATCGTCAGCGGCACCGTCTGGCGATCGCCCGGCCTGGAGCTGAACGACATGGGCTACCTGCGCAAAGCCGACCAGATTCTTCAATTTTTCTGGATTGGCTACCAGTGGTGGACACCCGTTTCCATTTTCCGAAACTTCAACATCAATGTCAATCAATGGAACGGCTGGGACTTTGGCGGAGAAAAGTTGCTTTCCGGGGGCAACATCAATGCCTGGGTTCAATTCACCAATCTCTGGAGCATTGGCGGGGGTATCAGTCTTGAACAACCAGCCCTTTCCACCACGGAACTTCGGGGCGGGCCGGCCATGATTCTCCCTGGCTGGTACAACATCTGGTATCGCCTTTCCACAGACAATCGAAAAAAACTGTATTTAAGCCTGGGGGGCAGCCTGGCCATGGGACGAGGCCACCCATCATTTCGGAAAAGTTACCGGCTGCGTTTAACCTGGCGACCCTCATCGCTTCTGCAAATCCGCCTGCGCCCGTTCTACAGCTACAATCGAAACGACTTGCAATACATTACCACCTCTTCTTTTCAGGGAGAACCCCGCTACATTTTTGGTCGCATCGAACAGCACACGCTGGGAGTGGTACTTCGATTTAACCTGAGCCTGACGCCCAATCTGTCCATTCAGTATTACGGGCAACCCTTCGTGTCTGCCGGGAAATATTCGCATCTCCGGCGCATCACGCAGCCCCGTGCCCTCCGCTATACAGACCGATTCCACATTTTCAGCGACAGGGAACTTCGCTACAATTCCGATCGTCAGCGATATGAAGTGGATGAAAACCGGGACGGAGAAACGGACTATGCGTTCTGGGATCCGGACTTTAACTTTCGGGAATTTCGATCCAACCTGGTTATCCGCTGGGAATACGTGCCAGGATCCATTTTGTATCTGGTGTGGTCACAGGATCGAACCGGCATTTTGCCCGGCGGACGATTTTCCGGTGCCGACGATTTCCGGGGACTCTTCCGCGTGTATCCGGACAACGTGTTTCTGCTTAAAATCAGTTACTGGTTCCCCGTTTAAAACGTTGCCAGCACTTTGAGTGTCCTACCCCAAACCCCTCCTCCTGACGACCGGTTGCTGCGGGATGCGTTCCCGCAGCAATCGTTTTTTTCTGTTTAACCCAGATTATGCATTAGCCTACGAATTACACGAATGAACACAAATAAAATTAACCCGCTGTGCGAATTAGACAACCCAAACCGTTAAAACGGTTCTTATAATTTATTGTTACTATAGGTGTTGTCCACCCAGATAAATCTGGGTGTTAATGAATGATAATTTCCATTAACTCCTGGCTTCAGCCAGGAGAATAGATGATGTAACCGATTGATTCTTAACTGTTTTAACGGTTTTTTTCTAAATACGTGCTTTATCCTGAATCAGCACAACGGGTGAATTTTTAAAAGACGATATTACCGAAGAAAAAACATACCGGTTCTTAAATAAATACTCCCAGCTTATGTATTAGCCTACGAATTACACGAATGAACGCAAATAAAACTAATAGAATGCGTTGGATTAGACCTGGACGAAAATTCGTTTCAAGGTTCATTCGCAATTTTGTGGATATATCTTGGTTTAATCAGCGTGATTCGCGGTTTAATACATTATTGGGGATTAACTGATTGTTGATATCTTTCGGATGAATTCGCACCGTTCGTGGTCTAACGTTTCGTTCGTGAGGAATGGAAGAAAGATATCCTCCGGGTGGGATCGAAATTTGGCGCCATTTCAACCGGTTTCGTTTTCCGAAATAAAAACCGCCTGTGGCTTGCCATTCCGGTCAATTATTCCGTTTTTTATCAAGTGAACCATCTTTTTTCCGATATTTGATTGGAAACAACGTAAAGTTCTCCACCAAGCTCTCGAATATTAAAAAAACAGCGCTGGTTTTAAAAAATTTTGAAGTAAATGGGTTAGAGGGATCGAGGAATGTAAAAGGGATTGCCAAACCGGAAGTTTTTTCCAGTAAAACGCATGAAAAATGAAGGAGATGTACCCAACAGGTTGCACCCTCAGACACATCACTTTTGCATTGCCCTCGTAGGGATAAAATCGAAATAAATCCAAAAATCGATTGGGCAGTTGAGATGCTGGTAACCACAAACGCAGTAAAAGACGTCCTGGCGGCGGTTGAACAGTTGTCCCCCACGGCACAGGATACCCTCCTGTTCCTGATTGCCGAAGACCAGCCTCCGGACATTTCCCGGCTCATCCGACAGCTCAATCGACGCAAGCTTTCCTTCATGGGTGGTATCTTTCCGGGCATCATTTACAATCATCGGCATTACAAATCGGGAACACTGATAACGAAATTTCCGACAAGCACTCCTCCCATTCAACTGCCACTGAACTTTTCTCCCCATCAATCACCAGAATGGCAACAGGTGCTAAAACAGTTAACCGAATCGTCCCATTCCTGCATTATGCTGGTGGACGGATTAAGCGCGCACATCCGCCACTTCCTGAAGACCATTTACCAGGAACTGGGAGGTTATGCACTGAACTATTTTGGTGGCGGAGCCGGATCCATATCTCTGGAGCAACGCCCCTGCGTGTTCTCCGCCGCCGGACTGGCAAAAGATGCCGCCGTGGTGGCTTTCAGTCCCTGGCAGAGCACAATTGGTGTCAGTCACGGATGGGAACGCTTTTATGGCCCCATTGTTGCCACCAAAACCGATGGGAACATCATCAAAGAACTGAACTGGCAGAACGCTTTTGAATTGTACCGGGAGATTGTGGAAACCGATTGTCAAACCCCTTTAACACCGGAGAATTTCTTTCATATTGCCAAGCAGTATCCCTTTGGCATTTACAAAGAAGGCGAAGAGGATGTGGTGCGGGATCCCATTGCCGTCACCGCTGACGGAGGGCTGATTTGCGTGGGCGATGTTCCGGAAAACACCGCCCTGCACATTTTACGGGGAAACCGTGAGAAACTGATTGCCGCGGCCCGACAGGCAGCCAATCACAATCCCGCCCCAAACCCATTGAAATTAACCGAAGTACTGGTTGCCGATTGCATTTCTCGAACCCTGTTTCTGGAATCGGCGTTCGAAACCGAGTTAACGACGGTGGCATCGGAAATTCAGCGTGTTCAGGACGTCCCCGTAAAAGGGATGCTAACCCTGGGGGAGATTGCCACCTCCGGTAGCCTGTACCTGGAATTTTTCAACAAAACGATCGTGATAGGAAAATTTTATGAAACAGATAGATCAGGCGCGGTTTATTAGGGATTTGTCGCTGCTGTATGAGTTGTCGCTGGCTATTGGTCAATCCAAAGATCTGGTTGAAAATTGCGATCGCTTCCTTCAATCGCTGCTGTCGCGGAAGAATTTCACTCTGGGCAGCATCTGGATCAACCATCGCTATTTAAAAAACGCACCCGAAGCCGAGGGCTATGCTCTGGTCTACATCATTCCGGTTTCCCGCAAAACCGTGTCCGAACTGCCCGTAGATCATCCGATTGCTCAGCGTCTGGCCAAAGAAGCGGTCATTTTTCTGCCGCCGGATACTGAAGACTTCCAGCAGATGGTCACCGAAAAATACCGCCCCGGCGAAGGCATGATCATCTTCCGGCTGGGGGAGATTGGCTTTTTAAAACTGTACTTTCCCTCCAAACTCATCCCCTATTACCAGGAAACCATCCGCCAGCTGCAAAATGTCATCACCAAGTTTACCCATTCGCTGGAGGGGAACCTGGCGGAAGCACGGTTAATGGAAGAGATTCGGGAGCGGCAGCGGGTGGAAAGCGAATTGCGCCATCTAAGCACCTTTCTCAGCACCCTGATGAACACCCTGACGGAAGGGATTCTGGTCGAGGACAAATCGCGGCGAATCATTTACATCAATCATGCGTTCCGGCACATCTTTGAGCTGCAGCGGGATGCCGAGGCCATCATCGGTCATCCCCTGAAGGAACTACGGGATCAGCTGCGGCAGCAGTTTAAAAACCAGCGAATATTCAGCCGCACCAAATCCCACAACGGCAAACCGGTACCCGTGGGGGTGGAGATTCACCTGAACAACGGGAAGATTCTGGAGCAGTACCTGATCCCCATTTACGAAAAGAACGAAACCATTTACTACATGTGGAAGTTCCGGGACATCACCATCTTCAAACAGATTGAAAAGGAGCTAAAAAATTATCAGAAACACCTGGAAAAGCTGGTCTCCCGCCGCACCCGCGAGCTGGAAGCCTCCAACCGAAAACTGAAGGCTGAAATTCAGGAACGCAAACAGATTGAAAAGCACCTGCGGGAGAGCGAGCAAAAATTTCGTCGCCTGATCGAACTTTCCCCCAATGGCATCATGATCATCGACCTACAGGGGTACATCCAGATGTGCAGTCCTGCCATGCTGCGCATTCTGGATGCCGATAGTGAAGCTCAGCTGTTAGGCCGAAATTTCCTGGAATTTCTGGCGCCGGAATCTCGTCCCCTCTGTCGGGAATGTTTTCAGAAGGTGCTGGAGTCGCCGGTGGACATCAAGCGGGTGGACAGCATCATGATCACATTGAAGCAACGGCGCGTGCATGTGGAAACCGATGCCGCCTTCTTTGAGTGGCAGGGCAAACCCGCCGTCCAGGTGGTGGTTCGTGACGTGTCTGAACGCATCCAGACCGCGGAGGAAATGAAGCGCCTCTATAGCGCCATCCAGCAAACCGATGACCATATCTTCATTACCGATCGGAACGGGGTGATTGAATATGTCAATCCCAGCGTGGAGAAGTGCACCGGTTACCGGCGGGAAGAGCTGATTGGCAAAACTCCGGCCATCTTCAATTCCGGGCGCCATCCAGAAGAATTCTTCAAAAAAATGTGGGATGAAATTCTGGCCGGTCATACCTATTCCGCCGTATTCGTCAATCGAAAAAAGAACGGGGAATTGTATTTCGAGGAAAAGACCATCACGCCCATTCGCAACAGTCGGGGAGAAATCACCCACTTTGTATCCACCGGACGGGACATTACTGAACGCATCCGCGCAGAGGAGAAATTAAAAGAAAGCGAAGAGCGATTCCGCCGATTCTTTGAGCAGGATTTAACCGGTGACTTTATTGCCACTCCCGACGGAAAAATCCAGTTTTGCAATCCGGCATTCGCCCGGATTCTGGGATTTGCTACCGTGGACGAGGCTGCAGCAATTAACCTGAAAGAATTTTATCCGTCGCCCGAACAATGGGAAGAGCTGATCCAGCGCGTGAAGAAGCAGAAAAAACTGGAGCAAATCGAAGTCCAGCTGAAGCGCCGGGATGGACGCCCCATTCACATCATCGAGAACGTGATTGGCATTTTTGATCGCAAGGGGGAATTGAAAGAAGTTCAGGGCTATTTATTTGACGTAACCGAACACAAGAAATTGGAGGAACAGCTTCGTCAGTCCCAGAAAATGGAAGCCATTGGACAGCTGGCAGGGGGCATTGCTCACGATTTTAACAACCTGCTTACAGTCATCAACGGCTATTGCGAGCTCCTGCTTTTGCAGCTCAAACCCGAAGATCCCACCTACAGCAAAATCCAGATGATCCAGAACGCGGGAGAAAAGGCCGCATCGTTGACCAGCCAGTTGCTGGCCTTCAGCCGGCGTCAGGTCATGAAACCGGAGGTGGTCAATCTCAATCAGCTAATCACCGGGCTCACGCGCATGTTGCGCCGACTCATTCGGGAAAACATACGGATCGAGACCCGCCTGGCAGAAGATCTGGGCAATACCAAAATCGATCCGGTGCAAATGGAACAGGTGCTGGTGAATCTGGTGGTCAATGCACGGGATGCCATGCCTGAAGGCGGGAAGATTATGATCGAAACCCAGAACGTCTGGCTGGATGATTCCTACACCAAAGCCCATTTCGACATTAAAGCCGGGCCCTATGTGATGCTGGCGGTCAGCGATACGGGAATTGGGATGAGCAAGGACATCATGGATCACATTTTTGAACCATTTTTCACCACCAAAGAGAAAGGCAAGGGTACCGGGCTGGGACTCTCCACCGTGTACGGGATCATCAAGCAGAGCAATGGTTACATCATGGTGTACAGCGAACCTGGCAAGGGCACCACATTCAAGATTTATCTGCCGCGCATCATGGAAACCGCTCCCCGGCCCCAGCGGCAAAAATCCATTATCTCCACACTGACCGGTAACGAAACCATTCTCATTGTAGAAGACGAAGAGATGGTACGCCAGCTGGCCATGACCATTCTGAAAGATCATGGATACCGGGTACTGGCTGCCCGCAATGGTGAAGAGGCGTTGAAATTGGGGCAAAATTATGAGGGCAAAATCGACCTGTTGCTTACCGATGTGGTGATGCCATCCGTGAACGGGCCGGAACTGGGCCGGCTACTGAAAAAATACCATCCGGGACTCAAGGTCATCTTTATGTCCGGGTACACCGACAATTCCATTCAATACCATTTGCAATTCACGGAAGGGGCGCTGTTTATTCAGAAACCGTTTTCGTCTCAGAAGTTGTTGCAAACGATTCGGAAGTTGCTGGAAACAAATCCCAAAAACAGGGTGAACAAATAACAACCATTAGACATTATTTTCTAACTCGTTAAGAATATCATCCAGGGCTTTTTCCGTTTTATTCGCTGATCGTCTTGCAATAACGAATAATTCATGAAGCGCCCTGGAAGCATTACTTTCAACTTCCAACAAATCGGATTGATCAAAATCTTCAATTAATCGGCCTCGTTCATCAAAAAACTTCAACCTATATGCAAAATATTTATCATTCATAGCAATATCAAATCTCTCTTCTCGTTCAATCTGTATACTATAATCCGTAAGAGAAATTTGAAAGGTATCTTCGCGATGCGTTTTTTCCCATTGTAATCTTCCTTCCCGAGTTTTTTTAATAATTTCATTCAATATTTTAATCGCTTTCTCAACTACCATAAAAATCCACCTAATTTTTTGTTTTTATACAATTGTTTTAATTCTAAGTTCGGTGGCCAATTCCCAAATTTTATCTCTTTGTTCAGAAAGGAGTATATTTAAGTTTGCAACAGATGGTAAATTTTCTTCTTTGGCCAATCCTTTTTCAATATCAGACTCCATATTCTCCAAATGTTGAATGACGCTTTGTATAATGCGTTTGTGCTGGTTACTTAAATCGGGATGATGTAATTTTATCATTATCAATTTTTTTCGCGCAGTGGAATAGCGATCTGGAACAACCTTCCAGGAATTTTCCCGTTGTAAACGTTTTATTTCGTCTATAGTTTCGACGACGCTCGCCAGTTCCACAGAAGCATCAAAACGTCTGATACTACGGCACGTTTCAATAGCCGCCTGACGAGCACTTTCCGCTGCATTTCGAACTTTTTTAATTTTAAACAATGTAAAACCAAATCCTAAAACGGTTAAAATTGCACCTATTACACTGGCGAAATTCCCAATAGTGTTTAATGATAATTCATACATTAGCTTGATAAAGCTATTGATGGTATGAAAGAAATTAAGAATCGAAAAAATAATTTCAAATGAATTTTTATTCTAAAACAAGAATAAACCCAAATTATGCAATAAACCGCGAATCACGCGAATGAAACCAAAAAATATCTACAAAATCGCTATCTACAAAATCGCGAATAAACCCTGGAACACATTTTCATCCAGACACAATCTAATGTATTTTATTGGTTTTATTTGTGTTAATTCGTGTTATTCGTGGGCTATTGATTAATCTGGGATAAATAAATCTCGCTTATCGTGAAGGCACAACCTTAACAAACGCCCGTTTCCCGGCACGTATCACCACCGGTTCCACCAGTTCGATTTCAAAAAATTCATCCTGAATTACCGATCCATCAATCGAAACCGCGCCCTGGCGAATCCGTCGCCGCGCCTCCGATTTGCTATCCAGCAGTCCCGAATCCACCAGCAAATCCAGCACCCGGTATTTCCCCGGAAACACCCGATATTCGGGAATGTCCTCTGGCACTTCCTTCTTCACCACCACTCGATCAAAATGGGCTTCCGCTTGCCGGGCGGCATCCTCCCCATGATACATGCGCACCAGCGTGAACGCCAGACGCCGCTTAATATCCCGTGGGTTCACCGTCGGATCCTCCAGCTGGCGCTTGATCTCCCGCAGCTCCTCCAGACTCACGTCGGTGACCAGTTCAAAATATTGATAAATCAATTCATCCGGAATGCGCATGGTTTTGCCGTACATCTCCTCCGGCGGTTCGTCAATGCCAATGTAATTGCCCAGCGATTTGCTCATCCGATTCACCCCGTCAATGCCCACCAGGACCGGCAACGTGAGCACAATCTGGGGCTCCTGACCGTACTCCCGCTGAATATCCCGTCCGGTCACCAGATTGAACTTCTGCTCGGTGGCGCCAATCTCCACATCGGCACGGATCATCACGCTATCGTAGCCCTGCATCAGCGGATAAAAGAGCTCGTGTATGCTGATCGGTTGGTTATTGGCAAACCGGCGGGCAAAATCATCCCGTTCCAGCATTCGGGCCACGGTAAATTTCGAGGCCAGCTCCATCACCTCGGCAAAAGTCATTTTGCTGAACCATTCGCCATTGTAGCGAACCTCCGTGCGGTCGGGATCCAGAATCTTGAAAAACTGACGCTCATAGGTGCGGGCATTTTCCATCACTTCTTCATGGGTCAATCGGGGACGGGTGGCCGATTTCTCGCTGGGATCCCCCACCATGCCGGTGTAATCGCCTATGATTACCACCACCTGGTGCCCCAGATCCTGAAACTGCTTCAATTTGCGTAAGCCCACCGTGTGCCCCAGATGAATGTCCGGTGCAGTGGGATCAAATCCCTGCTTGATGCGCAGGGGCTGACCAGTTTGAACACTGCGCTCCAGCTTTTTCTTGAGCTCGTCCAGAGGCAGTAAGTCCACCGTTCCACGGGAGATAATTTCCAGCTGTTCTTCTACCGGCGGAAATTTCGACTTCATTTTCAATGACCTTTCTTTTGCTTCGGGTTCGTTGATTTCATTCTCATTGATTGATCATGGGTAACCCTCCGGGATCATTCCCAGAAATGACCTTCCCGCTCATTTAATGCGGTACTGTTTTTCCAGACGCTTCATTTCTCGCTCCTGATCCCGGCGGGCAATTTCTTCCCGCTTGTCATATTTCTTTTTACCCGTAGCCAGTCCCAGTTCAATTTTCGCAATTCCCCGCTTGAAGTACACTTTCAACGGGATCAGCGTAATGCCTTTCTCCTGCACCTTGCGCCAGAGCCGCTTGATTTCGTCCTTGTGCAAAAGCAACTTGCGCTCCCGGAAGGGATCGTGCGAGGCATATCCCGCATTTTCATAAGGGCTGATATGCATGCCAATCAACCACACCTCGCCGTCACGGATCCGGGCGTAGCTGTCCTTTAAATTGCACCTGCCCAACCGCAGGGATTTCACCTCCGTTCCGGTCAGCACAATTCCAGCCTCCAGCGTCTCCAGAATCTGATAATCATGGTACGCCTTGCGATTGGTGGTCACGATTTTTACGTTCTCCGGTGCCATGCTTTCCCGATCCTTTCAAAGCGTAGAAATTAGGGCATCGCCATTCTTTTTACAAGTAAAATGTATACCTGCCCTGGCCTTAAAATTTACCGCACAGGAATTGATTTTCGTACCGGTTTTTTTTAATATACTTTGATTTAAGAGGAGAGTGTACTTTTGCGAAAAATCGTACCTTTAACCATAGGCCTTACACTGCTGATTTTCTGTCTGCTGCCTGCGCAGACGTCCTTCGAGATCACGGAAGCCTATGGCGATCAACTCATCATCGGGATGCTGGGCAATCCCGCCATGGAGCTGAATCCATTCGAGATTGATACGCCCGAGCAGCGGGACGTGATTAGCCTGTTGTTTGGTGGGGGATTGATCCAGCGTCCGGACAAAATGGTGGCTCCCCCCACGTTGATCGACCGTTTTGTTTTCACCTCCGGCCCCAAGGCCAATAAAGTATGGCGCATGGTACTGAAGCGCAACATCATTTTTCACGACGGCACCGACGTCCGCAACACCGATGTGAAATTCACCTTCGAATTCTTAAAAAAATTTGGGGGGCACATCCTGAACCGCCGGCTGAACTTCCAGAACATCAAAACGGTGCGAACGGTGGGGGATCTGGAAATCATCTTCGAACTGTATGTTCCGGATGCCGATTTTAACCGCAAGTTAAACGATGTTCCCATCATTTCCCAGCGCTACTACGGCGATGGCCTGGAAAAAGGATTTGCGATTTTCGATGAGAAGCGCCCCATGGGATTGGGCCCCTTTGCCTATCAATTCCGTTCCACCAAAACAATCTACCTGCGCTATCATCCACACTATTATTCCGGGCGACCGTTTCTGGATCGGATTCAGATCCGGTTCTTTGATGACGAACAACAAATGGTGGATGCGCTGGTCAACGGAGAAATCGATTTTGCCGAACTGCCGGATGTGTCCACGGCGCAGCGGATCAATCAGCTGATGGGGCGGAAAATCATTGTCTTTTCCGTACCGCGCCCGGAGAAAAAATTGTATTACATGCTATTCAACCTGCACAAATTCCCTTTTACGGAACCGGAAGTGCGGCGCGCCATTCTGATGGGCATCAATCGCAAACAGATTACCCGGCGAATTCTGGACAAAAACGGGGATATGGCCCTGACCTTGTTCGACGAAAAGAGTCCACACTTTGCCGGTGGGGCATTCCAGGACGATTACAATCCCACCCAGGCCCTGCGGATATTGACCCGAGCGGGTTGGACGCTCAACCGCACCACCGGAATTCTGGAAAAAAATGGCAAACCGCTCTCCTTCAAACTCTACTTTTCGCGCAAATCCATTCTGGAAGAAAACATCGTGCGCAGCATTAAGGTTTACCTGGGTGACCTGAACATCAATGTTCAACCGGTTCCTCTGGATCAGAAACAAAAACAGATGGCCATTCAAAATGGCAACTTCGAGTGTCTGGTGGATAAATACATCTACGATCCAGAGCATCCGTTCGAAGCCGTGGAGTATTTTTACTTCAATATTTTACGCGGGGAATTCAAAAATCCAAACTACCGCAACCGGCACATCGACCGTATTTTCAACATTTCCTATCGAGACGACAAAATCCGCAAAGAGCTGATTAAACGGTTTCAGCTGTACGTCCGTCGGGATCTGCCGGCAATTTTCCTGTTTTTCGATCGTAAAATCATTGTCGCAGTAAACAGCCGGTTCCACAATGTGCGCTCGGTTTTTCGGGATGAATACACCTATTATTACCGACTGAATCCCATTTCCAACTGGTTTGTGCCCAAAGAGCTCCAAAAATACTCATTTTAAGGGCATGGGAAGGTGGTGAGCCCCTTTGAAGAAGCGACACTTAAAAACCCGATTGCGCCTGCTGAAACGCGCCTTTCGGCGTTTTTTAAGCGGCAAAATTTCCCGCCGGTTGATCTTCTCATATGTTGGCCTGGGCGTGCTTCCCATCGTCGTGGTTAGCGTTTTCCTGATCTCCCTGACCCAGACCACCGTTCAGACCTACATTTACCAGCGCAATCTGGAAACCGCCCGCCGTGCCAGTAACGAGATCTTCCTCTTCATCCAGAGTCCTTTGACCATCCTGAATACCATCGCCTACACCCGGGACATTCTGGAAATGGAAAAATTTTCCCAGAGCCGATTAATCAATCGCATTAAGGAAGAAAATTCCATTTTCCACAAGATTTTCATTGTGGACGATCGGGGGATCGTTCAGGTCACCACCAGCTTCGGCGAAGAGCAAATGGACTTCAGTCAGGAACCTTTCTTTCAAACGGCGATTCAGGGAAAAGAATTCCTGTCGGATGTTTACTTTACTCCCTCTCGATTTCCCGTCCTGCTCATTGCGGAACCGCTGGTACGCTTCGATCAGGTTCTGGGGGTTCTGGCAGCAGAGATCGATCTGAAAAACATCTGGGATCTGGTGGACAACATCACGATTGGTAAGACGGGAAATGCTTTTTTGCTGAGTAACAACGGGATCGTCATTGCCCACAAAGAAAAAGAAAAGGTGCTGGAGAAGGAAGATTATTCCGGTTTCGAATTTTTCCGGCAGCTGCAACAGGGGCTGGAAGGGATCACCCACTACACCATGGATGGTGAGACAATGATCGCCGCCTACGCGCCCATCCCGAAGCTGGGCTGGGGCATTGTGATCCAGCAATCGCAGCAGGAGGCATTCACCCTGGCCTTTCAAATGCAAAAGCGGGTTATTTTCTTTGTGGTGCTTACCACGGTGATTGCCATGATTCTGGCGTATCTGGCGGTGCAGAGGCTAACCTCTCCCTTAGTGGAACTGGTTCGCGGAGTGCGGGAATATGCCAGCGGAAACCTGAATCACCGCATTCGTCTGAAGCGGCAGGACGAGCTGGCAGAGCTGGCACAGGAATTTAACTCCATGGCCCGATCCCTTCAGCAAAACCAGAAAGAGCTGCAACGCATGGAACGGCTGGCGGCACTCAGCCGCTTTGCCTCCTTGGTCAGTCACGAAATCCGCAATCCCCTGAACTCCATGAACATCAACATGCAAATCCTTAAAAAATTGATCAATCGGGCGGATGTGCCCCCGGATCGGAAAGTGAAATACCTGAACGTGCTATCCTCGGAAATCTCCCGCATTAACGACCTGGTGACCAATTTTCTGGTGATAGCTCGCCCTCCTGAATTGAATCTGATTCGAACGGACATTCACCGGGTGCTGGAGGAAGTGTTGCTGCTGCAGGAGGCCCGCGCCAACGCCGAAGGGATTACGATCCGCCGGCGTTACGCCAACAGCGACATCACCGGCATGTTCGATCACAACCAGCTTAAACAGGTGTTTCACAACATCGTGGTCAACGCGCTGGAGGCCATGCCCAATGGCGGGGAGTTGACTGTCCGCACCGAAATCATCCAGCGGGACAAATCCTCCGATCAATCCCAGCGCTACGTCCGCATTACCTTTCAGGACACCGGACGCGGGATTCCACCGGAAATCATCAAAGAAGTGTTTGAATTTTACTATACCACCAAGAAAACCGGCACCGGTCTGGGGCTGGCGATTGCAAAACAAATCATTGAAGGCCATCAGGGTTTTATTTATATTAATAGCTGGCCTGAAAAAGGCACCAAAGTATTTATTGAATTACCAATCGATAGTCAACGATAGATCGAACGCAAAATTTACGGACGGGTATGAAGGATAAAATTTTGATCGTTGAAGACGACATCAATACCCTTAACGGGTTGGCCGAGATTCTGGAAGACGAAAACTTTGAAGTGGTGAAGGCCCGCAACGCCCGGGAGGCAGCGGCCGAGTTCCGCAACAATCACTTCAATGTGGTGTTGCTGGATTATTTGCTGCCCGATAAAGATGGGATGGAGCTCTCACGGGAATTTCTGGAAGAGCAACCCGAAATTCGGATCATCATGCTGACGGCCTTTGGCACGGTAAAGAATGCCGTCAATGCCATGAAGCTGGGCATATACGATTATTTGACCAAACCGATTAACCTGGACGAGCTGCTCATCATCATCCGTCGGGCCATCCAGGAACAGAAACTGATCATTGAAAACATCGATTTGAAGTCCAAGATTCTGGAGACCTATCGATTCGAGAACATCATCGGGGTGAGTGGAAAGATGCAGGAGGTGTTCAAAAAAATTGTGAAGGTGGCCAACTCCGATGCCACCATCCTCCTGCGGGGCGAAAGTGGAACCGGCAAGGAACTGATTGCCCGGGCCATTCATTACCAGAGCCCCCGAAAAAACGGCCCGCTGATCGAAATCAACTGCGCCTCCATTCCCGAAACCCTGCTGGAAAGCGAGCTCTTCGGTCATGAAAAAGGCGCGTTTACCGGCGCATATAAAATGAAAAAGGGAAAATTCGAACTGGCTAACAACGGCACCCTGTTCCTGGATGAAATCAGCGAAATTCCCATCTCCCTGCAGGCCAAGCTGCTGCGGGTTCTGCAGGAACGGCGATTTACCCGCGTGGGCGGGGTGGATAACATCGAAGTCAACGTGCGGCTGATTGCGGCCACCAATGCCGATCTGGAAAAAATCATGGCCGAGGGACTATTCCGCGAAGACCTGTACTACCGGTTAAACGTCATCTCCATTTTCGTCCCGCCATTGCGCGAACGCCGCGAAGACATCGGGCCATTGACCGACTACTTCATTCAGAAATATGCCCAGAAAAACAATCGCAATATCAAAGGCATTAGCCAGGAAGCCCGCGAAATCCTCATGAACCACGACTGGCCCGGAAACGTGCGGGAACTGGAAAATGCCATCGAAAGCGCGGTGGTGATGGCGGAAGGGGAATACATTCAACCAGAAGATCTGCCCGCCTACCTGCAGATGACCACGCAAAAACCCTCTCCCTTCCAGGCGTTGCTCCAGAACCAGAACAACATGAGCTACAAGGAAAAACTGGAGGCATTCGAACGCGAAATCATTCGTCAGGCCCTGCTGGAATCCAATGGCAATAAAACCCAGGCGGCGAAAAAACTGGGCTTCACGCCCCGAACCCTGCGGAACAAGGTTAAAAAATACAATCTTTAATTCCGCATTGGCTGGCGAAAGATTCCCGGCCCAATTGTCCCCACTGCCGGTCATTTTGCGATAACACCCATTAACTGTCTAAAAATATCCCTTCCATTACCGGGATGGCCGGTCGCTGGTGGACTCTCTAAGTTGTGTATTTTTATTAAATAAAATCAAAAATGTTTAAAGTTTTCGTCAATCGTTTCGATAAGGATAATACCACACTGGGGCCTGATTTCTATCAAGGAAGGTACATGAATTACCAAATCGATAAAATCGTGAACCAGATTGAACGCCTCCCCACGCGGAATCATGTGGCCTTCGAGGTGATTCAACTATGTGCCGATCCGAATTCCACAGTCAACCAGCTGAAGAGCATCATCAGCTCCGATCAGGTGCTAACCTCCCAGATTTTACGGATTGCCAACTCCAGCTATTTTAATTACCCCCGCACCATTCATTCCATCGAGCGGGCGATTGTGATCCTGGGTTTCAACCTGATTCGCGACATCGCCATCAGCATTGCCATTTACAGTTTTTACAAGGGATTTCGAAAATCCTCCGTGTTTGACCTGCGCTACGTCTGGCGCCATGCACTGCTTTCGGGAATTATCGGACGGACACTGGGGAAAAAATACGATCCCGAAAATCAGTCGCTGTTTTATGTGGGCTGTCTGCTGCACGACATCGGCAAACTGGTGGAAAGCCGCACCATGAACGAAGATTTCGACTTTTTGCTGGAAAAGAGCCATCAGGAGGGATTACGGCTGGATGTTGTGGAAAAAAAATTTTTAAATTTCCACCACGGACAGGTTGGGGGGAAATTGCTGGAGAAATGGAATTTACCGGAAGAGCTGGTTCAAATGGCGATCCATCATCACGACCCTTCCCGGATACCTTCGACGGCCAGGCACGGTCATGCCATCCGCGTGGCCTATTTAAGCAACATTCTGGCCCATTATATCCAGGACGGCATGAAAGGTCTGGAAGCCATTCTTCAATACGACGCCAATTTTACCCGACATTTCCGCTTTAACGAGGAAGAATTTCAAGAACTGATCACGACCGTTCAGGAGGTCGTGGAAGAAAATCAGGTTTATTTTGACATACTCCAGGTGTAGCGGACAGCAGGATGGGAACGATGCCGAAACAAAAAAATATTCTGGAATATTTCGATCATATTTTAAAAACCGTTCGGGCGATGGAAGAACACGCCCAGGTTTTTTCGGAATTGCACAGCGTGGCCGAAGAATTGCACGAACTGGAACAGTACATCAAAACCGTCTTCACCACCCTGGACAATCAATTCCAGAATTACATGAATCAGGTCAACCTGTTGTCAGGGCTGGTGGATTTCCAGCGGCAAATTCTGCGCACCCGTAACGCTCAGGAGGCCATTCAGCAGCTGTTCGATTTCATCCAGACCCAGGTACCCTTCCAGCATGCCTTCATCTATACCCGTCTGAGCGAAGACGAGCAGGACTACGAGATCCTGCACCCGGCGACGGCCAGGGCTACCCTTTACAGAAAACTTTTAACCCCGGAGAATGTCCAGCGGATGAACCGCCTGATTGCGGATCGGGACATGGCCATTTTGCTCAATTCCCTGCAGCAGTTTCAGCTGGATCCACCCACGCTTAAGAAAATGGGCGCGCGCATGGCCATCATGTTCCCCATCCGTTTAAAGGACAAGTTCTTCGGGTTTGGCATGCTGCTGGGGAAGGAAAACGCCTTTCAATTGCAGCACCTCTCCTTTGTCAATCTCATCGTGGGACTCATCTCGTTGATCCTGTTCCAGCACTACTACTTCTTCCACTTCAAACGCAAGCTCTTTAAGCAGCTGAAGTACAAAAAAATTCTGGAGGAGGTTGACTACGCCGAATACCTGGAAAAAGGGCCATTGCTATTTTTCATTACGGATACCCGCGGTGTGGTGCTCCAGACCAATCGGGCAGCCATGCAAAAATTGGAATTGGACGAAAACCTGATCATTGGCGAAAAGTTCCTCAGCATCATCCCGGATGAACACCGCAAGTCCTTCCAGAACCTGATGAACAAGCTCAAAGACGGGGACATCCATTTTTACAAATGCCCGGTTACCTCCGCGAACAACGAAGAGTTTGTATTCGAATTCTATCTGGCCAAAGCCCAGTTGCAGGACGATGTGGATTTCATCGTCATTCTGGCGGTGGATGCCACCCAGCAATTTTATCGGGAACAGCTGGAAAAACGCAACGAGCTGCTGGACGAAATCACCCAGTTTTCGGAAACGATCTACGAGCAGATCAATTCCATGTTAACCCTGATTGTGCCCAACGTCAGTCTCATTAAATCCAAGTTGCCCGCGGATCATCCCCTGCAAAAGAATGTGCAAACGGTGGAAAATGCCCTGAGTCAGACCTCCAAGATCCTGCAGCGTTTTTTGAATTACGGCTTGCAGGAAATCGAACCCCCGAAGGAAATGAACATCAACGACCTGATTCAGAGCGTCATCGAGGAATTTCGGCAAAAAGTGCCGCCACATGTGGACATTCAGTATGCTCTGGAACCGGGGCTGCCCACCACCCTGCTTTACGAAGAACGCATCAAAAAGCTGTTAAGGATTTTATTGCAGAACAGCGTGGAAGCCATTCGGGATAAAGGATACATCAAGATCAGTACCCATTTGATTTCCCTGCCGCGAGACACTTTAATTAATTCTGATAAAATTTTCCTCAAACAGGGCGATTATATAGAAATCACGGTTGAGGATAACGGGATGGGGATTGATCCCAAATTGCTGCCCCACATTTTTAAGCCGTTTTTCTCAACCAAAATTAAAAACGAATTAATGGGTTTGGGATTGTTCATTGCTTACAACATCGTTCGCGATCTGGATGGTGAAATATGGGCGAAAAGTACGCCGGGCGAGTGCACCAAATTCTTTGTTTATATCCCCTTGAAAGGAGAGGAAATTATGCAGGAAGTAGTTCCCTTTATGGAAGAAGCAAAGGTCGCTCAGGTCTCTAAAATTCTGGTGGTGGATGATGAGTACAACATACGTTCCATGTTAAAAGAAGTCCTGGAAATGAAACGCTACGAGGTCTTCACGGCAGGGAATGGGAAGGAAGGCGTGGAGATCTTCAAACGTTACGCCAATGAAATTGATCTGGTCATTCTGGACATGGTCATGCCGGTCATGGATGGTCGAACGGCATTTATGGAAATCAAAAAAGTGAAACCTGATCAAAAAGTGTTAATCATCAGTGGATACGCCCAGCGGGAAAATCTGGAGGAAATTCTGGAGAAAGGTGCTTCTGCCTTCATGAGAAAACCATTTCAAATTGAAGACATTTTACACAAGGTTCAGGACATCCTTAGCCAAAAAAATTAATCCCCTTCTGTAACCGTCTTTTCCCCACCCCATATCAGGGGAGAACCGCCTCAGGACGTGAGCAAAAAATTGGTGTAAAAATCGTTCCAGTCCAGATTCAAATCCTTCAAATATAATTTGATCAGTTCCACAGAAATTTCCCGATCATTGGGAATGACCAGACGGTCGAAGGGGAAATTCATCTGTCGAAGAACCGTCACATCCTTTGTGTGGAAATCTTCCACAAACCCCAGCTTGCGAAATGCTCTCAACAAACGGGTCCTGGAGATTTCGTCGATTTTCAAAATTTTTGTTTCCATTCCTTTATCTAATATCCACTTTTTCGTGATGTTGTTGATAACTTTTAATGAGTGCCTGAATCGCCACCTGGATCAATCGCTTCGCTTCCGCCGCTGTGGTTGCCTGCACGTGACACCCCTTCAAATTGGGGCATGAAGCCAGGTACAAATCATCGCGCACTTTTTTTACGACGATATGGAATTTCATCGGTTCACCAACGGGCTTATCGATAAAGCCACCTTCATTTTCTCATTTTAAAATATCGTTCAAGCAGTCGTCTCGAATTTCACGCCAATTTTACGTTTATCCAACTTTTTACTTTGTGCTTTAAAACATATATCCCTGATCGTAAATTTAAATTCGCTTTGTTATATTCGTCGTTTAAAAGTCATCGTTTAATATAAACCTTTTAGAATTCATTCGGTTCGATAAAATTTAAAAATTTTTGAGCAAAAGATGAAATCCATTGAACGCAAAAATGTTATTTTCATCCTGGTGGAACCGCAATATCCGGGCAACATCGGTTCGGCGGCGCGGGCGCTGAAAACCATGGGGTTTTCCCGCCTGCGGCTGGTCAATCCGGCCGATCCCAATGCCCCCCAGGCCCGCTGGATGGCCCATGCCAGCGAAGAGATCCTGGAGGCGGCGGAAATTTTTCCCGACCTGCAATCGGCATTGAAAGACGTTCACTTTGCAGTGGCCACTACCCAGCGAGAACGGGAGTTCCATTTTCCCTTTTACACACCCAAACAGCTGGCGGCAAAGATTGCCGATCTTTCCCGGGAGCACCATGTCGCCCTGGTCTTCGGACGAGAACAATCCGGGCTCACCAACGAAGAAATCTCCTATTGCCACGCCATCTCGACCATCCCCGCGGCCGTCTCCCATCCTTCACTCAATCTGGCACAGGCCGTCATGGTCTACGCTTATGAATTGTTTAATTTTGAAATGGAGAGCGAAAAATCTTATAGCTGGCGACTGGCCTCCCAACCCGAATTGACCGCCCTTTACGATCGCCTCCAACAAAGCTTACGACGGGTGGGATTCCAGCCGATGGATGACTGGGATAGCTTCATGATGCGATTTAAACGCATGTTCGGGCGCCTGCCACCTGAAGTGCGCGATGTGCGCCTGATGCACAAAATCCTGCATGCGTTTGACGTCTACATTGATCAGCTGGAGAAAAAAGCGAAGGAGAAAGATAAGTCATGAGGTTTTACTTTCTGGGCATTGCGGGTACGGCCATGGCTTCCCTGGCTGCCATGCTTAAACAAAAGGGCCATGACGTCTGGGGTACCGACCAGGGCATTTATCCCCCCATGAGCGATTTTCTCCAGCAGCAGCACATTCCGGTGTGGCAGGGGTATGATGTCGCTCATCTGGACACACCCTTCGATGTGGCCGTCATAGGCAATGCCCTGACGCGGGGCAATCCGGAAGTGGAGGAAATTTTAAACCGGCGATTGCCCATTGCCTGCATGCCGCGATTGATCCGCGAGCACATCATTCAGAACCGAAAGAGCATCGTCATCACCGGTACGCACGGGAAAACCACCACCTCGGCGTTGATGACCTGGATCCTGGATGTGGCGGGAAAAGATCCTGGCTTTCTGGTGGGAGGCATTCCGCATAATTTCGGATACTCCGCCCGCTACCGGGACAGTGAGTTTGTTGTTTTAGAAGGCGACGAATATGACAGTGCTTTCTTTGATAAACGGCCAAAATTTCTTCATTATTTTCCGTTTTACCTGATTATCAACAACATCGAATTTGACCATGCCGATATTTACCGGGATGTGGTAGAAATACAGGACAATTTCCGGAAGCTACTGCGTATCATGCCCTCGCGTGGACTGGTCGTTGCTAACGGCGATTCCGAAAATGTGCGTGCTGTACTCGATCCCATCTATAGCCGTTTACAGACGTTCGGTCAGTCGGATCAAAACGACTGGTACTTCCGGATCCTTTCTGCAGATGAAAATGGTTCCCATTTTCAGGTTTACTACAGGAAGCAAGTCTGGGGAGAATTTACAATCCACCTGCCCGGTGAATTTCAAATCCGCAACGCACTGGCCTGTATCGCGATGGCGGCTGAAGTTGGCATACCCCGCGATGCAATCGGCAAAGCGCTGGAGACGTTCCGCGGTGTCAAGCGCCGAATGGACGTCTGGGGCAATTTTCACAATGCACTGGTGATTGACGACTTTGCCCACCATCCCACCGCCATTCGGGAAACGCTGGAGGCGCTGAGACGAAAGTACCATCCCCGGCGACTGGTCGCCCTGTTTGAGCCCCGTACCAACACCACGGTGCGCAACATCTTTCAAACCGAACTGGCAGAGGCACTTTCCCATGCGGATGCCGTTCTGGTGGCTCCCCTTCACCGTCCGGAACGTTTCCCACCGGAGGAACGGTTATCGCTTTCCCAGCTGCAAAACGACTTAACCCAACTGGGCAAAACGACCATCATCATTGAGGACTACCAGCATATTTTACCGGTTCTGGAAGACACGCTGCGTTCGGGGGATTTACTGGTCATTCTGACCAATGGAAACCTGGGCGGCGTGTATTCCCGGTTGAAAGAAATGGTGATACCACCGAATAGGGGATCGATCAAACCAAAATAATTTTACCCGGTAAAAAATTCGTCTGCTATTAGCAGCCATTCAAGAAGCTGGATTTTGAACGGGCATCCTGAATGTTCATTCATTTTCCAACTGGAATTCGTTGCCATGGTGGATTTACACAATCACCACATTAAAGCTCTTATTTTCCAGATAGGTTTTACGGATGGTATCAAATTCATCGGCAATGGAGAAAAACACATCGAACAGGCGGGGATCAAAATGCTTGCCCCGTTCTTTCAGCATGATTTTCAGGGATTTGTCATGGGAATAGGCATCCTTGTACACCCGCTGGGTGGTCAGGGCATCGTACACATCGGCAATGGCCAGAATCTGAGCGGACAGCGGAATCTCATCCCCCTTCAATCCCCGGGGATATCCCCTGCCATCATAACGTTCGTGATGGCAATAGGTGATGTCGATCCCCATGTCCAGAAAATCCATTTCTCCATACTGTTCACGGATGGATTGCAGCGTGTGATACCCGATGACCGTGTGCATCTGCATAATCTTGTACTCTTCTGGAGAAAGCTTGCCGCTTTTCAACAGGATGTAATCGGGAATGCCAACTTTTCCGATATCATGTAACGGCGCTGTGCGGTAGAGCGTATCGATGAATTTTTCATCCACCTGATCTTTGTAATCGTCTTCTTCGGCCAGGGCAATGGCCAGCACTTTACAATAATTCCGAATCCGCTCCAGGTGGTAGCCGGTGTCCTGGTCGCGGTATTCCGCCAGTCGGGCCAGCCCAAAAATAATGGCCTCCTGGGCCAGGGTAGTTTTCTTCAGGCTCTGGATCAGCGCCTTCTCCACATGCCGTTGATCGGTAACATCCTTAATTAAAGCGGCGTAGGCAAATGTTCGTCCGTTTTCGTTGCGAATGGGGAAGAAGGAAAGGTTGGCAATCAATTCCTCCTGATTCCGGCGAATTCCTTTAATCTCCTGCTTCCAGAACCCGGTTTCCCCCACCGATCGGCGGATCTCATCGAAATTAATGGCGGGAAAGATCTGCTCCGACAGCACCGACAGCGGCTTGTGCAGGAAATCCGCATCCCGCAATCCGGTCATCTGCTCAAAACCGGCGTTGGATTTTACGATGATGCCATCCGTATCCACCACCAGCAAACCATCGTCAGTGCTCTCGATAACGTCCTGGAAAATGCGCAATTCCTCCAGCCGCTTGTTCAAAATCTGTTTTAAATCATCAACCAGAGATTTTTCCTGGATTCTTTTATGTGACCGCCGGATGACCTCCCGCACCTTCTTCACAAAATCTGGAATCATGAAGGGCTTAACGATGTAATCGTATCCCCCTTTCTTCAGGAAATCCACCGCCATTTCCAGGTCGGGATTCCCGGTCATAAAAATAAATGGAATGTCCGGATGAGTATGCAGGGCATAATGGAACAAATCGACACCGGTTTTTCCGGGCAGGTAAATATCGGAGATCACGATGTCGAAATGGGATTGTCCCAGACGCTCAATGGCCGAATCCACATCGGTAACCGCAACCGCCTGAATGTTCTCATGTTCCAGTGCCTGCGCCAGAATCTGACCCAGGAAGTATTCATCATCCACGATCAGCGCGCGGGGTTGGCGGTCTTTTCCCATCGATGGTTTACGCGTCTTTTTCGTCATATTTACACGTTCATTATCGTCATCCGGGATGCATAGTTTATCCTAAATAAAGCGTTAAACCACGAATCACGCGAATGAAACCAAAAAATATCTACAAAATCGCAAATAAACCCTGGAACACATTTTCATCCAGACAACACATTTTCATCCAGACACAATTCAATGTATTTTATTGGTTTTATTTGTGTTAATTCGTGTCATTCGTAGGCTATTGCTTAATCTGGGATTATTTTTGTTGGTGTTCATTCGTGTCATTCGTAGGCCAATGCATAATCCGGGTTTAAATCCCGAATGAGCCGGTTGGTCATGCTCAATCCGGGTTAATTTAATCATTTGGCGAAAGACTTTATGAACATCGCGGCAGGAAAAAAGGTGTGTGTTCCGCCCGGTGGTTAATTCGACCTGTTCTTGGCGTTACCGTTTTTTTGATTGTGATTGCGATCCTCCGGCTCCGGTATCTGACGGTTCCGAAGGGCTTTTTCAAATACGGGATAGGAGATGCGATACCGCCCGTTGGGATAATTTGCTTTCATTTCCTGGAAAAAATCGTCCAGCTCGTCCCACATTTTCAGATGCATAAATCCGGTGCACAGAAAATAGGCCAGGGTTTCTTTGTCATAAAAATCCGGATCCAGTTGCACAATTTTTTCGCAGAGATCAATCAACAGGGGATATTCCTTTTCCTCGTACGCCAGATGGGCCAGACCAAAATAGCCCGGCGCCCGCTCCCTGTCTGTCTCCCCCATTTGAATAATCTGATTAAAACATTTCCTCGCCTCGTTAAAATCTCGCTTAAAAAAGTGAACAAATCCCAGATAATAGGCCAGGGCCAATTTATAATCGCGTTCCTCAATGCGAAAGAGTTCCCATGCTTTTTGCAGATGCGGCTCGGCTTCCTTAATATTCCCCTGCAGAAAGTAGATCTTCCCCAGCTCGAAATAGATATACCGTTTATCCGATTCACTGACCGAAAATTCACGCGCCCGGTTTAAATAATCCAGTGCCTCCTTAAATTGCTGCAGGCTCCCGTACGCAAAACCGATCAGGCGCAGGCAATCGTAGATTTGCTGCTCCTGCAATTTGCCGGAATCTACTGCCCGCTTCAAATATTCGATGCTCTTTGGATAGTCCTTGTTGTAATAATAACTCCAGCCAATCTCAATCCAGATAATGGGCAAATTATCCGGATCGTCCTGAATTTGTTCCGCCACCCAGTGGTATTCCTGTAATGCCTTCTGATAATCGCGATTCAGGTAGGCGTGGCGGGCTTTCTGCAAACGACGCAAAATTTCCCGTTCGGTTGGTTTCATAATTTTCCCTTGCGATTATAAGAAAAAAATGTATTTTACATTTGCTGTGGCATCAACAGTCCCGGGAAAGGTGACTTCCACAGCAGGGGGCAATTTAACCGGGGAGCTATCCCGGTGCAATAAGGGATTCAGGAAAATCCATCAGGAAGCCGCCGTTCGCAGGGAAGATGATCCCGGGATGCTGCAGAAAATTGGTTGACAACGGCACCGGATTGCTGGAACCCGGATGGGCCATCGCAGCCAGTCACGTTTCCGATCTTTCCCGTTTTCCATGGAATGCACGATTGAGCGGTCGATAATGAATAAAAATTGTCAGTGAATAAGTGAAATAATTAACAGGGAGATCAGCATGAGCCATATCCAACCCATCACCGAACTCACCGAAGAAGAAGCCATGTTTAAAGAGATGGTGGAAGAATTTGCCCGGGAACAGATTGCGCCTCACGTTCACGAAATGGATGAGAAAGGCGAATTTAGTCCCGATCTGATACGGCAATTCTTCGAACTGGGGATCATGGGCATCGAGATTCCGGAAGAATACGGCGGTACCGGAGCGTCCTTTTTCATGAGCATTCTGGCGGTGGAAGCTCTGGCCAAGATCGATGCCTCGGCAGCCATTTATGTGGACGTTCAGAATACCCTGGTAAATAATGCCATTCTCCGCTGGGGTAACGAGACGATCAAGAAGAAATATCTGCCCCAGCTGGCCCAGGAAAAACTGGGCGCCTATGCCCTCTCCGAAGCCGAATCCGGCAGCGACGCCTTTTCCCTGAAAACCCGCGCCGAGGACAAAGGCGATCACTACGTCCTCAATGGTCGCAAACTGTGGATCACCAACGGTGCCGAGGCGGAGATTTACCTGATCTTTGCCAACATCAACCCTGAGCTGGGCTACAAAGGCATAACGGCATTCATTGTGGAACGTGATTTCGAGGGATTCTCTGTTGGTAAAAAAGAAAATAAACTGGGGATTCGGGCCAGCAGTACCACGGAACTCATCCTGGATGACTGCATTGTGCCCAAGGAAAACGTGCTGGGAGAAGTGGGCAAAGGCTACAAGGTGGCCATCGAGACGCTGAACGAAGGACGCATTGGCATTGGGGCTCAAATGATTGGCATTATGGAAGGCGCTATCGAGGCGGCATCCAGATACGCCCACGAGCGGGTTCAATTCGGGAAACCGATTGTGCAATTTCAGGCCATTCAATTCCAGATCGCCGAAGCCGCCACCCTGCTGGAAGCCTCCCGAACGCTGGTCTACAACGCCGCCCGATTGAAGGATGCAGGCAAGGTCTTCCTCAAAGAAGCCGCCATGGCCAAATGGTTCTCGTCCGTGAATGCCGAAAAAGTTACCTCCCGCATGCTGGAAATCTTTGGCGCCTACGGGTACACCAAGGAATATCCCATCGAAAAATTTTATCGCGATGCCAAGATTGGCCAGATCTACGAAGGCACATCCAACATGCAACTGCAGACGATTGCGAAGTATTTACTTTTCCAGAAGTGACCACTTACATGCCGGGTGTCGGGATAAGAATCCCGACACCCGGACGTTCTAATGACTCACCTGGAATGGGGAAATTCCCTATAAATGAGCAATCCTCCTGGCCACACTTTCAGCAGATACTTTGTGCCGGAAGGTCATTCGCTTGCCCCTCATAAAGCATCAAACCGCAAATCATGCGAATGAATCCAAAAATGTCTACAAAATCGCGAATAAACCCTGGAACACATTTTCATCCAGACATAATCCAATTCATTTTATTGGTTTTATTTGTGTTCATTCGTGTAATTCGTGGTTTTAATGCATAATCTGGGTTTATTCGTGTTCATTCGTGTCATTCGAGGTCTAAAACATAATCTTGGATCAACATCTCAATTTCCTGCATTACACATCACCCAATCGCCAATAAACGACGTTTCCCCGGCAGCTTTCACCACCGGGGAAACGTCGGTGCTCCCAGTGTTCCAATTTTCCAATCTTCCAATTTTCCAATCCTCCAATCCCCAATTCACTTTACCAGCAGCATCTTCCGCTTCGCCTCAAACACCTCCCGGCGGCCTTCACCCCATCCACCAGCCGGGCCACCTCCCGACCCAGCACATCGAACACCTGCAGCCGCACCCGACTGCGCACCGGAAGGGAAAAAGCAATGGTGGTTATCGGATTGAAGGGGTTGGGGTAATTGGGATGAAGGGCAAATACCGAGGGCACCTCAACCGGTTGCTGAACGGAAAATGGCGTGGCCGGGAGACTTTGTTCCTCCGATGCATCCACCCGGTAAATACGGGTCAGCTTAATTGCGGAAGCATTTACCGCCGATCCCGGCTGAAGCCGAAGACGATAGGTGACATCCGGCCGCAAGGGAATGTCGACCCAAAGGGTGTCGCTATAGCGGCGATGGGCTAAAAACGTGGTGATCTCGCTTAATAAAAATTCCCTCAATACTTCCACCACGCTTCCCCCGGAGGATTCGACCAATTGAACTTGGACCACCGGCTCATCCCCTACAAAAGACAGTGTCTGGAGATCGACCCTCAATCCCTCCACTTCCCACTGCAGGATCACGGAAAAGGGAAACTGATCTCTGGACAGGGGAATGCTTTCCACCCGACGCTCCTGTGATTCTTCTGAAGTCAGAGAAAACGTAATCC
>JAADJD010000022.1 GCA_013150955.1 Calditrichota bacterium | reverse complement strand
TTCTTTACAAACATATCACTTATATAGGGAATAATATGGAGAATGTCAAGCATTATTTTAAAAATGCATAGACTACAGCGTTTTGAAAAAACGGCCAAAACCCTTGCATTTTCAAGCAAAAATGATCGTCTATGGAGGGTTTGCTGTCAAACTCAGGATGCACGAAACCGCGAATCTCACGAATAAATCCAATAAACCCAAATAATGTAATAAACCGCGAATCACGCGAATGAAACCGAAAAATATCTACAAAATCTCGAATAAACCCTGGAGCACATTTTCATTCCGACACAATCCAATGGATTTTATTGGTTTTATTTGTGTGAATTCGTGTCATTCGTAGGCTATTGCATCATCCGGGTTAAAATTTTTTCACAGAATTCTATTGACAGGGGTGAGGGAACCGATTATATTTATTCCGACCGAATGGTCGGTCAAAATTGTTTTCCGGAGATCGCGCCCATGCCCAAAATCGTCGACAAAGATGCCAAGCGAAAGGAAATCCTGCGAGCCGCCATGCGGGTATTCGCCGAAAAGGGCGTGACCGAAACCAAAATGGCCGACGTGGCCCGCGCCGCGGGCATCGGCAAAGGCACCATCTACGAATACTTCCAGAGCCGGGAACAACTCTTCCAGTCCGCTTTCGAATATCTGCTGCGCAAAATCAAGGCCATGATGGTGTCCCAGATCGACGAATCCCTGAGCCCACCGGAAAAAATCCGAACCGGTTTCCTGGCCTACCTGGACGTGACCACCATGCAGATCGAAGACTTTGCCGAAATTTTACTGGACTTCTGGGCTTATGCCATTCGCAATAAAGACAATGCCGACAACATCACCCTGGACATTCGCAATCGCTACCAGGAATTCCGCGACCTGACCATCCCCATCCTGGAAGAAGGCATTCAAAAAGGCATTTTTAAACCGCACAATACGGAATTTGTGGCATCGGCCATCATTGCCGCGGGCGATGGTTTGTTGCTTCAGTGGATGGCCGATAAACACCATTTCGATTTAAAAGCAACTGCCGAAACCATTTTAAACATCATTCTGGAAGGTATCACCAATCATTCCAATGACGATTGATTGTCCGCTGCTCCAGACGGGCATTCATGTTCACGACCGGGGTAACGATTATGTGATAAAGAAACATAAAATGGGAAAGGAAAGGCCAGAGATTCCCGCTTCGGATTTTTCCAGATTGACAAGAACAATATTAAACAAACATTTACTTAACTCAGGAGACGTATCATGGCAGGTAACAACGTGGTAAAAAAACATGCTTCTGAAGAAGAAGCGATGCGGGTGGCGGAAGAAGCCCGCGAAGAAAAATGGGAAAAGCCCAGTTTCCTGAGGGAGCTGTTTCTGGGCAAATTCCGCTTTGATCTGATCTACCCCTTCCCGAAGCCCAAGGGATTGGATCGCCCGGAATTCCAGGAGTTTTACCAGAAGATGAAGGATTTTCTGCTGAACGAGGTGGATTCTGAAGCCATT
The DNA here is from genome assembly GCA_013150955.1 of Calditrichota bacterium. GTDB lineage: Bacteria > Calditrichota > Calditrichia > RBG-13-44-9 > J042 > JAADJD01. The sequence continues at coordinate 22,495 of JAADJD010000022.1, read as the reverse complement.
GATCGCGAAGGACGCGTCCCCGAATCGATTCGCAAACGTCTGGCAGAGATGGGCGCCTTTGGGATGAAGATTCCCAAGGAGTATGGCGGACTGGGATTCTCTCAGGCGGAATACAACCAGATTATGAAACTGGTGACCAGCCAGGATGGCAGTCTGACCGCCCTGCTGTCGGCGCACCAGTCCATTGGCGTGCCACGGCCGGTGCAACTCTTCGGCACCGAGGAACAGAAAAAGAAGTACCTGCCTCCCCTGGCCCGGGGCGCCGTGTCCGGCTTTGCCCTCACCGAAATCGAAGTGGGCTCCGATCCGGCCAATCTCACCACTTCCGTTCGCCTGTCTGAAGACGGCAAGTACTACATCCTGAACGGCACCAAACTCTGGTGCACCAACGGCACCATCGCCGATTATCTGATCGTCATGGCCCGCCACGAAGAAACTGGCAAACTGAGCGCCTTCATCGTGGAAACCCAGTGGGAAGGTGTCCACGTGGATCATCGCTGCACCTTTATGGGACTGAAAGGCATCGAAAACGGGGTCATCTCCTTCCACAATGTGAAAGTGCCGCGGGAGAACCTGTTGTGGGTGGAGGGCAAGGGCTTGAAGCTGGCTCTGATTACCCTGAACTCCGGACGATTGACCATTCCCACCACGGCCGTGGGGGGGGCCAAGGCCATGCTGGAGGTGTCCCGTCGCTGGTCGCAGGAGCGCATCCAGTGGGGACAGCCCATTGGCAAGCACGAGGCCATCGCGCACATGCTGGCCGACATGGCCGCCAATACGTTTGCGTTAGAGGCGGTGGCGGACATCAGCACCTCCCTGCTGGATAACGGATTCGACATTCGTCTGGAAGCCGCCATTGCCAAGATGTACAACACCGAAGTGGGCTGGAAGATCGTGGACGACGCGTTGCAAATCCGGGGTGGCCGCGGTTACGAAACGGCCGACTCGCTGGCCGAGCGCGGAGAACGCCCCATTCCGGTGGAACGGGCCATGCGCGATTTTCGCATCAACCGCATCTTCGAAGGTTCCAGCGAAATCCTGCACCTCTTCATTGCCCGGGAAGCCGTGGACAAACACCTTCAGGTGGCCGGGGCGCTGCTGGATCCGCGAAAGAGCATCGGCGCCAAACTGGCGGCCCTGCCAAAGATCATCGGATTTTACGCCACCTGGTATCCACGATTGTGGCTGGGCTGGAGTCGCTGGCCCAAATATGCCGGCTTTGGCAAACTGGCCAAACACCTGCGCTTTGTGGATCGCTCCACGCGGAAACTGGCCCGGCAGGTCTTCCACGGTATGCTGCGCCATCAGGCCGGTTTACAGCGCAAACAGGCATTTCTGTTCCGTCTGGTAGATATTGGAGCGGAGCTGTTTGCCATGGCGGCAACCATCAGCCGGGCGAAAAAGGAAGCCGAGGAAGGCCGAACTAACGCCATCGATCTGGCCGATCTGTTCTGCCGCAACGCCACCCGACGGGTCAATCGGCTGTTTGAAGATCTGTGGGATAACGACGACGTCTTCAAGTACCGGATCGCCCGGGCTGTGCTGGACGATAAATTCACCTGGGTGGAAGAAGGTATTGTGGGGATGTATGACCGTCCACCGCGTAAAACCAAATCCCCCGGTAAAAAGGAAGCTCTGGAAGCTCATCCCCATTAGTCAACACAAGCAGGACAGGCAAGGCGCGGACGGCCATCCGTTCCGCGCCATTTACCACCGCCATCAAAAAAACAGAGGAGGCCCGGTTGGTGGCCATCCAGTAGTCGCATTCAACCAATTGCATCCAAACGAAACAATGGAGAAGGCATCATGAATACAACTGAACGTTTCGCCGTGATCGTCGATGCGGTGCGCAGCCCCATTGGCATTAAACGGGGACACATGGTGGGCATGCGCCCGGACGACCTCAGTGCACAGGTGTTAAAGGCATTGATGGAGCGCAATCCCCAATTACCGAAGGACAAAGTGGAGGACGTGATCTGGGGATGCGCCTTCCCGGAAGGCAGTCAGGGCATGCTAATTGCCCGGGGTGCCGCCATTCTGGCCGGCTTCCCGGAAACCACCGGGGGGAAGGTGGTCAATCGGTTCTGCGGCTCCTCGATGGATGCCGTCCATCAGGCGGAATATGCCATTCGCATGGGCGATGCGGAGGCCATCATTGCCGGAGGCGTGGAAGACATGTTTTCCGTGCCCATGGGCGGATTCAATCCCAGCTTTCACCGGGAACTGATGAAAAAACAGTATTACATGGGCATGGGCGAAACCGCCGAAAATCTGGCACGGGACGGCAACATCAGTCGAGAAGATCAGGAAGAATTTGCCATTGCGTCTCACCGCAAGGCCCTGGACGCCTGGGCCAGTGGCCGCTTTGCCAACGAGGTGGTGCCGGTGGTTTACAAAGATCAGACCATTGAGCGGGACGAAGGCCCCCGGGAACCGGACATCGAGAAGATCAAATCCCTGAAGCCGGCCTTCCTGGCCGATGGCACCATCACCGCGGCCACCAGCAGCCCGATTTCCATCGGTGCCGCAGCACTACTCATTACCAGCAACACTCTGGCCAGCGAGCTGGGACTGAAACCGCGGGCGCGGATTCTGGCACGGGCGATCGCTGGCGTGGACTGGACGCGCATGGGCATGGGGCCCCTGCCGGCCACCGAAAAAGCCCTTCAGCGTGCGGGCCTGACCATGGACGACATCGAAGTCATTGAACTCAACGAAGCCTTCGCTGCCCAGTCGCTGTACGTGATCCGCAAGGGCGGCTGGGATATGGACAAAATCAACCTGAACGGCGGAGCCATTGCCCTGGGTCATCCACTGGGATGCTCCGGTGCCCGAATTCTGACCACTCTGCTGAATGTGATGGAACAGCGCAATGCCAGAATTGGACTGGCCACCATGTGCATCGGTACCGGCCAGGGAATTGCCACCATCATCGAACGATTGTAAGAGGAGGGCAGATCATGGCATATTCAATTAAAAAAGTTGCGGTGATGGGTACCGGGGTGATGGGCAGCCAGATTGCCGCTCACCTGGCTAATGCAGGGATCCCGTCCCTGGCATTCGACATTTCGCAGGAGGTGGCCGAAAAGGGCATCCAGATGGCCGCCTCCATTAAACCGGCCGCGTTCTACGATCCCAAATTCATTCAGCGCATTCAGCCCTGTAATTACGACGACCACCTGCACCTGCTGAAAGAAGTGGACTGGGTCATCGAGGCGGTGGTGGAGCGGCTGGACATCAAACGCGCCCTCTTCGAGCGCATGTTGCCCCATCTCCGACCGGGAAACATCGTCACCTCGAATACCTCGGGAATTTCGATTCAGGAGATGATTCAGGGCTTTCCCGAATCCTTCCGCCAGCATTTCATGGTCACCCACTTTTTCAATCCCCCACGCTACATGCATCTGCTGGAACTGGTTTCGGGAGACGATACCCTCCCCGAAGTGCTGCAAACGCTGGTTACATTCGGGGAAAACGTTCTGGGCAAGGGCATCGTTTACGCAAAAGACACACCCAATTTCATTGCCAATCGCATTGGGGTTTACGGCATGATGCTTACCCTGCGCCTGGCCCGGGAGATGGGACTGACTGTAGACGAAGTGGATGCCCTGACCGGGACGCTCATTGGGCGCCCCAAGAGCGCGACGTTTCGGACGGCCGATGTGGTGGGCCTGGACACGCTGGCGCACGTGGCCAACACCGCTTATCAGAAATGCACCACGGACGAAGCACGCGAGGTTTTTCAGATACCCGATTTCCTGCAGCAAATGATTGAGCGTAAATGGCTGGGTCAGAAAAGCGGACAGGGATTTTACAAAAAGGAAGGGAAAGAGATCCTGGCATTGAATCTGGACACATTGGAGTACGAACCGCGCAAAAAAGTGGCATTTGACAGCGTGCAGCAGTTTAAACGGTTGCCGCGCACGGAGGATCGCCTGCGGTCACTGGCCTTTGCCAGCGATAAAGCCGGCAAATTCATCTGGGAAGTGCTGGCCAACACGCTAATTTACGCCGCCAACCGCATTCCCGAAATTGCCGACGATGTCCTGAACATTGACAATGCCATGAAATGGGGCTTTGGCTGGGAATTTGGGCCCTTCGAAACCTGGGACATTCTGGGTGTGGAGCAAACAGTTCAGCGGATGGAAGAAGAAGGCAAGGCGGTTCCGGAATGGGTGCGTACCATGCTTCAAAAAGGCCAGCGATCGTTTTACACCATTCAGGAAGGCAAGCTTATATTTTACGATCCATTAAAACAAACCCCTACACCCGCGCCCGACAATCCGCGAGTTATTCGATTAAAGGTGGAGAAATCCCGCCGCCCCATCATCGCCGAAAATGGGAGCGCCACCCTGCTGGAACTGGGTGATGGCGTGCTGATGGTGGAACTGCACAGTAAATATCAACCCAACATGAACCCCATTGACGATGAGATGCTGGCCCTGATTGGCCAGGCGTTGCGCATCATTCCCCAGAAAGGCTACCGGGGATTGGTGATCGGTACCCAGGCACAGAACTTTTCGGTGGGTGCCAACCTGGCCATGATCCTGGAACTGATCAAGCAGCAGGCGTGGGAGAAGGTTGAAGCGCTCAGCAAGACCTTTCAGGATCTGGGACAGGCCCTGAAATACGCGCCGTTTCCGGTGGTCAGCGCCCCGTTTAACATGACCCTGGGCGGGGGGTTCGAGATTTCGGCGGCGGCCGATCGCATGGTTGCCTGCGCCGAACTGTACGTGGGTGCGGTGGAAGTGGGCGTGGGACTGATTCCCGGCGCCGGCGGCACCCTGCGCATTCTGCTGAACTTTATTCGCATGATGCAGCCCATGCGCAGCGGGCCTTTTCCACCCGTGCAAAAAGCCTTTGAGACCATCGCGTATGCCAAAGTCTCCAGCTCCGCTGCCGAAGCCATCAAAATGGGCTATCTGACTCCTGAGGATTCGATCGTCATTAATCCCGATCACCTGATTTACGAAGCCAAACAACTGGTGCTGAAGCTGGCCGAAGGCTACACGCCCCCCGAGCCACAGAAAGAAATTTACCTGCCGGGCGAAGGCGGTCGGCTGGTCATCGAGGCCTCCCTGGACGACATGCGAAAGCGCGGCCTGATTAGCGATTACGATCGATTCATCGGGCAGAAACTGGCTTACGTGCTCACCGGGGGTGATAAGGCCTCGCCCACCAATCCCGTGGACGAACAGTACCTGCTGGATCTGGAACGGGAAGCATTTGTCACCCTGTGTCAGCAACCCAAAACCCAGGAACGCATCGTGCACATGCTAAAAACAGGCAAGCCGCTTCGCAACTAAATGCAGTGGCATAGCACAATCCTCCCGGCCACGGTACTGCGGTGCCGTGGCCTTTTTTTAACACAGATTTTGCATTAGCCTACGAATGACACGAATAAACACAAATAAACCCAAATTATGCTTTAAACCACGAATTGCACGAATTAACACAAATAAAAACAATAAAATCCATTGGTTTAGATCTGTATAAAAATTCGCTTCGAGGTTTATTCGTGATTTTATTGATATTTTTTTGATTCATTCGCGTGATTCGCAATTCAATGCATTATCTGGGATAAAACCAATAAAATACTTTGGATTGTGTCTGGATGAAAATGTGTTCCGGGGTTTATTCGAGATTTTGTAGATATTTTTTGGTTTCATTCGTGTGATTCGCAGTTAAATGCATTGTTTGGATTTAATCCACAACCTGGGTTGACGTTCCCGAGGTCTTTCGGTAATACTCGCAATATTCGGTCAGGGGGCAAATATCGCAGCGGGGATTTTGCGCCCGGCAAATCCGCCGTCCGTGCCAGATCAGCCAGTGATGGGCCGCCGACCACTTCTCCCGGGGAATGTTCTCCATCAATTGCTTTTCGGTGTTCAGGGGATCGTTCGCCTGCGCCAGCCCAATCCGATTGGCCACCCGAAACACATGGGTATCCACCGCAATGGCATCGTGGTTGAATCCCACACTGAGCACCACGTTGGCCGTTTTGCGTCCCACCCCCGGCAGCCGCATCAGTTCCTGACGGGTGCGCGGCACCTCTCCACCAAATTCCTCCACAATCATCTTCACCGTTGCCAGAATATTGCGCGCCTTGTTCCGGTACAATCCCACCTGTTTAATTTTCTCCTCCAGCTCTTCTACAGATAATTCCAGAAAAGATTCCGGTGTGGGATGCTCCGCAAACAATTTTTCGGTGATTTTGTTGACCTGTTTATCCGTGCTCTGGGCCGCCATGATGGTGGCCACCAGCAACTGAAACGGGGTACGAAAACGGAGCGCCGTTCCGGTATTGCCGTACTGGCGTTCCAGAATCTCCAGAACCCGTTGAATCACTTTTGCCGTTAACACCGATTCTCCTTTCCGTTCACTTCTTCAAGTGCTTGCAATACCTGCTGAACGATTGCTGCACAGGTCTCTTCTCGATTGGCCATGGTGAGTTCCACCCGCTTCACATCCGGCCGCTGCTTGAGCGACTCCATCCAGGCATCGCCGCGGATGGCGATGGTGGCCACCAGCAACCGACTTTCGTGGAGTACCCGTTCCATCCATTGCCGAAAACGCGGGGAAATACTCTCCATCTTCCCAATTTCGTCGACCACCACCACGGTGGAAGGCAGAAGCGGTTGGGCCTCCAGGTGGGCAACGATTGCGTCCAGGGCAGGGACATCCACCCCATACTTCCCCACCCGATGGGGACTGGAAAAGCGGACATGGGACAGGGTGCGCCGCATTCCATCCAGCGTTTCGATGGCAAACCCCACCCGTCGTCCCTTCTCGCGAATCTCCCGGGTAAAAAATCCCAGCCGACGGTCTGCCGGCAGCTGACGTGCCAGTCGCTCCACACAGGTGGTTTTACCCACCCCGGGCTTTCCGGTAATCAATATTTTCAATCCACCCTTCATTTCCGTCAACAATCGATCCCCATCCGACAATCCCTTTCACACTGCCAAAATAACCCCATACTGTGCATTAAACCGCAAATCACGCGAATGAACCCCAAAAATGTCAATATAAACCCAAATAATGAGTTAAACCACGAATCACGCTAATGAATTCGAATAATATCAGCAAAATAGCGAATATATCCACGAAAAACATTTTCATCCAGATAGAATCAAGTGCATTCTATTATTTTTATTGGTGTTCATTCGTGTAATTCGTGGTTCTAATACATAATCTGGGATAAACGTGAAAAAACCGCAAAACGAATTATTTTCATCCAGATTTTATTAGTGTTAATTCGTGTCATTCGTGGTCTAACGCATCATCTGGATTCAATACGCCAGCAGTTGACGAACGACATCCGGTAAGCGTATTTTGGGCCAGTACACCTGCTTTTCCAGCCAGTCACTTGCCGGAATGGGCGTATCCAGAGAGGCCACCCGTCGCACCGGTGCATCCAGAAATTCGAAGGCTTCTTCGGCAATGGTGGCAGCGATTTCGGCCCCAATCCCTCCGGTCAGGTTGGCCTCGTGCAAAACCAGCACTTTGTTGTTCCGGCGCACCGAATCCAATACCAGCTCGCGGTCCCAGGGGAGCAGGGTTCGCAAGTCCACCACCTCGATGCGAAACCCCTCCGAAGAAAATTGCTCCGCAATCTCCAGGGCCCAGTGCACGGCCAGACCGTACGTGATGATGGTCAGGTCCGTGCCCTTCCGTACCACCTTTGCCCGTCCAATCTCCACAGCGTAGGGTTCCCGGGGGACGTCCCCCTTCAAGCTGCGGTACAGGAATTTGTGTTCAAAATAGAGGACGGGATTGGGATCGTCGATGGCCGCCATCAGCAGTCCTTTTGCATCGAAGGGTGTGGCCGGAGCCACCAGTTTGAGCCCTGGCACGTGAAAGAACCAGGCCTCCGGACTTTGCGAATGAAACGGCCCGCCACTGACCCCACCTCCGTAAGGCAATCGGATGGTTACGTTAACCGCTGCACCCCAGCGGTAATGGGTTTTCGCCAGATTGTTGACAATTTGATTGAACGCACAGCTCACGAAATCGGCAAACTGCATTTCCACCACCGGTTTGAATCCCTCCAGCGCCAGTCCCAGGGCCGCACCCACGGCACCGGATTCAATGATGGGCGTATTGCGTATCCGGGCCTTTCCAAAGCGCTGCACAAACCCCTCGGTTACTTTGAACACCCCACCGTATTCGGCAATGTCCTGCCCCATCAGCAGAACGCTTTCATCGGCTTCCATCTTTTGCCACAGGGCTTCGCTGATGGCATCGATGTAACGGCGGGTTTCCCCGGGAGAACGGGGGATGTGAATCGCAACCCGGGAGGGCGCGTATACGTCGGCCAGTTCGGCTTCTGGATGACTGCGGGGCATGGGAGCGTCCAGGGCATCTTTCAAAGCCGTATCGATCTGGTGAGCAATTCGTTTTTCGATTTCCTGCTTGTGAGTGTCCTGTAAGATTCCCTGCTCCTGCAGCCAGCGCTCAAAACGATCGATGGGGTCTTTTTTCGCCCAGATGTCGAACAGCTCGGGGGGAACGTATTTGGTGCCGGAGGCCTCCTCGTGACCCCGCATACGGAAGGTCATGGCTTCGATAAGCGTGGGACCTTCTCCCCTTCGGGCCCGCTCTGCCGCTTCCCGAATGGTTCGGTAAACCGTCAGCACATCATTACCATCGATTTGAACGCCCGGCATACCATAGCCCACACCCCGATCGGCCAGCCGCTCGCAGGCAAACTGTTCGTGTGTGGGCGTGGATAATCCATACCCGTTGTTCTCTATCAGAAAAATCACCGGTAATTTCCAGACGGCGGCCAAATTCAGCGCTTCGTGGAAATCGCCCTCGCTGGTGGCCCCTTCGCCGGTAAACGCTAAGGCCACGCGATTTTCCCCCCGCAGTTGAAAGGCCAGGGCAAATCCATCGGCCACCGGCAACATGGCTGCCAGATGCGAAATCATCCCGATAATATGGTGCCCGGGCACCCCAAAATGAAACGTGCGATCGCGTCCACGGGTAAATCCCCCTTCCCGTCCCAGTAACTGGCGGAAAAGGCGTTTTAAATCCACCCCCCGGGTGGTAAACACTCCCAGATTGCGATGCATGGGAAGAATCACATCGGTGGATTGCAGGGCAAAGGTGGCCCCCACGGCAATGGCCTCCTGCCCGATTCCAGAAAACCACTTCCCGATTTTCCCCTGCCGTAACAGTTTTAACATGCGTTCTTCAATGCGGCGGGGCAGCAGGAGATAATAATACAACTCCAGAAGCCGGGAGGCTTCCAGCTCCACCTGGTGTTTCCGATCTATGCGAATGGCCATTGGTATTCATCCCGTACAATTTATTCACTTCATTGGATGCCCGCGCCGGGCAAACGTTGCGACGGTGCCTTATGTGCTTCCGACCAACGCCTGTGGCACGGCACGAAATGTTTTCAAGATCGACTAAGCTATGAAAAAAGGAAAGCATTTTCAACCGGCAAGTGCATTTAACCCAAACAGTACGTCAAACCACGAATCACGCGAATGAACCCAAAAATATATCAATAAAATCACGAATAAACCTCGAAATGAATTTTCATCCAGATCTAATTCAATGGATTTTATTGTTTTTATTTGCGTTAATTCGTTCAATTCGTGGTCTAAATCATAATTTGGGTTTATTATTTTATCGGTGTTAATCCGTGTAATTCGTAGGATAATCAATAATCTGGGTTTAATGCATCACGTGGGTTTATTCCAAATTTGTCAATTCCGATCCGGTGCTGGAGGCGTTGCTCAGGGTAACGGCCCGCAGGATGGCTTCGCTGACCATTTGCGCCGCAACCTCGCCCAGCAGATTGATGTCCGCGGTTTCCTCTCCGGTACTCAAGGCAAACACCACGTCGCCATCGTACATGGTGTGGGCGGGCCGGGTAACGCGGGCAATGCCATTCTGGGCCATTTGGGCCAGTTTGTTGACCTGTTCTTTGGTCAAGCGCGCGTTGGTTGCCACCACGGCGAGGGTGGTGTTGGTGGCGGTAAGGGGCGATCCCAGACGTCCTTCCTTCATGCAGCGCAGGGTATCGGCAAAGCCGCTACCGTCGGGTTCCCGTGCACCGGCAACGATTGCCCCGCTACCGGGATCCACGATGTCGCCCAGGGAATTGACCACAGCCAGGGCGCCCACCCGAACGCCGCCGGGTAATTCGGTTGCGGCGCTCCCCAGTCCACCAGCCATGGCATTCTCCGGGCCCAGAATTTTTCCCACGGTGGCGCCGCGACCCGCTCCCACCAGCCCCTCGGGAGTGGTTTGACCAGCCGTCTCACAGGCCTGATAACCCATCTGTGCATCCGGGAACCGGGGATCTCGATTGGGGCGGAGATCGAAAATTACTGCTGCGGGAACAATGGGCACAATAATGCCCCGGGCATTGTACCCAATCCGATGTTCCCAGAGGTACTGCATGACCCCATCCGCCGTGCGCAGACCAAAAGCGCTGCCACCGGTTAATACCAGCGCATGAATCTTTTGAATCAGAAAGCCGGGACGCAATAAATCCGTTTCCCGGGTGCCCGGAGCAGATCCGCGTACGTCCACACCCGCCACGGCTCCCTGGCGACACAGCACCACTGTACAGCCGGTTGCTTCGGTGGGATGGGTGGCGTGCCCGACTTCGATTCCGGGAACATCGGTGATTTTCAACATCGGATTTTCTCCCCGCTCATTTTTAGATGGAATCTACAAAAATTTGTCATTCTGGCGAAGGGGATTCCCTATTTCGTCTGTTTCATGTAATAATCCCAAATCATACATGAAACCGCAAATCCCGCAAATGAAACGAAAAATATCCACAATATCGCGAATAAACCCCGAAACACATTTTCAATCCAGAAATAATCCAAAGCATTTTATTTGTGTTCATTCGTGGAATTCGTGGCTCATGAATAATCTGGGTTAAAACGTGCCGGTGACCGTCAACCGATTCTGAGAACCCAGGTCTCCCCAGGATGAATAGCCGTAGTCCAGCCGGAACCCTCGCCACACGATTCCCAATCCCGCGGTAACCCCGGCAAAATTGCGCCCGCCCAGCGGCTTAACATTCTGATTGACGTCATTCTGATACCCAAACCGCAATTTGATGACCTGGCTGACATCAAATTCGCCGCCCACGGAAAACCGCTTTAACCGGTTCCACAGCGGCCCGCCATCACTGCGGGTGAGATCGTTTAAAGAAGCGGTAAAGAGTAAGGGCAGATGGGCCAGTCGCTTGGCAAATCCCACACGGATCAAAATGGGCATGCTTTCCTTGACCGTGGTGTATTTGTCCAGCATGATCCCCACATTGGACACGGACAGCCCAATCCGCAATCCTTCGATTCCGGGATGGGTGTAAATTAATCCGGCATCGATGGCCAGTGCAGAGGCGGTGTACACATCCAGGGCAGAATAAATCCACTTAACGCTCACACCATAATCAAAATTCGGCCCCAGCACATTGGACAGGGTGACCCCCAGGGCCATCTCCGAAGCTCCAAATTCCTTTCCCGTGGGTTCTCCAAAAACGTCCGTTTCCTCGAAACGGCCATAATTAAAGTACACCAGCCAGACCCCCAGTGTCCCCCAGCGTGGGACCACCCGCCCGTAAGCCAGCTGGCCTCCCTGAAAATCCAGTAAATGATCCACGTAGCCCAGCATCCACTGCGTTTTAGGCAAACCGGTGAGTCCTGCCGGATTGTACATCAGGGTGTTCAGGTCCCCTTTTACCGCAACCAGGTTTCCGGCCAGTGCTGCCCCCCGCGCACTGTATTGATTCTTCAGAAAATTAAAACTGGTTGTCCCTGCCGATTGTCCCCAGCTCCAGCCAGGAAAAAACAACATCACCAATATCGCCACTTGCAAAACGCTTCTCATTGTTCCTCCGGAATTTTCCTGTTTTTCGGGCACTCCCGCCCCCCGGCCTTTCCCATGAATAAACCGGTGATCCGATTATTCGGCCGCATCTGGCCAACCCGCAAACCTTCTCTTCCCTATTTTACCGGGGTCGATTCAACCACCCTTTCAAATCGCTCCCAGAAGGACCTGCCCTTTCCAGAAACAAACGCCTCGAAATTGACGGTTTCTACATGAGGCAGGCTCCGTTCCAGAAACCGCTCGCCAATCTCCTGAAATTTATAAGGTAAATCGCTCAAGTAAAAATAATGTTCCGGTTTTTGTCCCACTGGTGCGCGCAATCCCCGTTCTTTCAAGATGCCCTCCACATGCCGCGCGGTTTCGATGCCCGAATCGATCAGCACCACCGATTCCCCCAGCACCTGCTGCAATACGGATTTCAACAGCGGATAATGAGTGCAGCCCAGGATCAGGGTATCGATACCATTGTCCATCAGGGGGCGGAGATAACGGCGGGCGATCAGATAAGTGGCCTCATCCTCAATCCAGCCTTCTTCCACCAGGGGCACAAAAAGGGGGCAGGGCCGGGTGAAAATCTTAACCCGCGCATCCAGGGCCTTTAAGGCTTTAACATAAGCATTGCTACGAATGGTCGAGGCGGTACCGATCACCCCGATTCGCCCATTCCGCGTTTGTTCCAGGGCCGCCTGTGCACCGGGTGCAATCACCCCCACCACCGGCAGCGAAAACACCTGCTGGAGGCGATCCAGGGCAATGGCCGACGCCGTATTGCAGGCCACCACAATAATCTTCACCTGCTTCTCCAGCAAAAAAACGGAATTCTCCAGTGCAAAACGGACTATGGTTTCCTCCGATTTGGTGCCGTACGGAATGCGGGCGGTGTCACCAAAGTAAATGATGCGTTCCTCCGGTAACAGGGACATGAGCTGTTTGACCACCGTGAGCCCACCCACACCGGAATCAAAAACCCCGATGGGGCGAGGATCCATCCCGTTTGTGGATTGCGGATTCTGCATGGATTAAATCGAACTCTCGTAATCTTTTTTGAACCGTTGCAATCCGGCAAAAATGCCTTCGGCAATTTTTTGCCGATGCCGTTTGGTGCGCAACAGACGGGCCTCGTAAGGATTGCTGACAAATCCGGTTTCGACTAAAATGCTGGGCATGGTTGCCCCCACCATCACCCAGAAAGGCCCCTGCTTCACGCCCCGACTTTTCATTTTCAGGCTGCGGAGCCGCTTTTCCATTTCCTCCTGCACCAGCGACGCCAGGTATTCCGAATGCCGCATGAAAGCGGATTGGGCCATCTGCGCCAGGATGAAGTTGATCCCTTCGTATTCTTCCTTATTGTCCTCAAATTCAATCACCGAATTTTCTTTCAGCACCACCTCCGCCGCCCGTTCACCCTTTTCCGGACCCACAATGTAGGTTTCGAATCCGCTGGTGCGCTTATTGGGACTCCAGTTGGCATGAATGCTAATAAATACCTTTCCTTTTTTGCGATTGGCAATACGGGTTCGCTCTTTCAGTTCCACAAAGCGATCATCCTTCCGGGTATAGATCACCTCCACGCCGGGCATCTTTTTCTCGATTAACCGCCCAAGGCGCAGGGCAATATCCAGCACCACATCCTTTTCTTTGAGATTTCCCACACCGATGGCCCCGGGATCCTTCCCCCCGTGACCCGGATCGATGACCACCCGATCGATCAACCATTTTTCGCGCTCCTTTTCCAGATCTACGGGATCCACAGCATCGGTGGCGGCGTCGTTTCCGGTGCCGGTGGTCGGTTCTTCGGCGGGATCGGGGATCTCCTCCCGGGTACGCAGCACCACCACAATATCGCCTGAAAATTCATCCTGATAAAGCTCCCGGGACAACGGCTCCTCCCGCAATAAAAACGCAATGGACAGTAAATCCTTAAATTGAAAGGCCTTTACCTGCCGCACCAGGCCCTTCACGGGTGTCTGCTTCAGTAACGCCACATCGGCACGGGCCCCATACAGATCCACATGCAACCACCCGTAGCGCATGCTGGCGGTCATTTCCTCTTTCCGGTATTTTTTGGAAGTGCGGATGCGAATCACCGTTCCGTTGGCCCGGGTGGATATTTCGATCCCGGTGACGTTATAATGCTTTTCCTGTATGCGAACCTGCTGATCCCCGGCGTCGAAGGCAATATTCAGATTAGTATTTCGGTTGAGAACAGCCAGAAAAGGCTCCAGCGGTACCCAGATTTGCTGCTCTTTCCAGATGGCCGGAACCGGCAATTGAAAGGTTTTATTGTCAATCAAAATAAACGGATTGTTCGCGGTAACCAGCACCTTGTTCCCGGGCAAATATAGCACCATCTTGCTCTTCTGCTCGTTGAAATAAATATGGTACCCCAAAGCCCGGGCAAATTGATGGGCACTGATATAGGCCACCGAATAATGCCAGTCCACCCGCAAACGGGTCTTCACACCGGTCCGGGGATGGGTCAGGGTAATCTGATTGTGCCCCCGGGGAAGCTGGTTTTGGGGAAGTATGCGGGAAAAGAGTTTGCGGGGAAAACTGAAGAATTCCCCCAGTGCCATGCCCCATCCCAGAAGCCATTGAACAAAATGCCGCCGTTTCATCCCTCTCACTTTGCCTGCAATATCGTTTGAAACTAACACAAAAGCCCGGTCAATTCAACCAGATATTAAAAGTCCCTCCCTCCTCAATATTCCAGCAACACAAAATTTTGTTATTTTTTTTGAATAATTTTCGATTGTTTGGGTTAAAATAAGACGTTCGTTAAAATTCTGGCAAAACGAAGGGTGGGGGGACGGAACCGGTGAGCGCTGGAAAAATTGGCGAACATTTCCGCAGCCTGGCCGTATTGTCGACTGCATATATTGCTTATAAATCCCATGACCATTGAATCACAAAAAAGGAGCGGCGAAATGGCGGTATTGATCGTGGATCAGGTGAGCAAGTTTTATGACCATTTCAAAGCCGTGGACCGGGTCAGTTTCCAGATCGAAGCGGGCCGAATGTTTGGTCTGCTGGGACCCAACGGAGCTGGCAAAACCACGACCATGCGGATGATCATGAACATCATCATTCCGGATGAAGGCCGCATCGAGATCTTTGGTGCCCGCTTCCAGGAAGAACACAAAAACCAGATCGGCTACCTGCCAGAAGAACGGGGCCTTTATCCTAAAATGAAAGTCGTCGATCACCTTCAGTTCCTGGGCGAAATGAAGGGATTATCCGCAGCGGAAGCCCGACGGCGAGCCCACCACTGGCTGGAACGGTTTGAATTGGAAAAATGGGCCGAAAAGAAAGTCCAGGAGTTATCCAAAGGCATGCAGCAGAAAATCCAGTTCATCAGCACCATCATGCACGATCCACAGCTCATCATCATGGACGAACCGTTTAGTGGACTGGATCCCATCAACACCAAATTATTGAAAGACATTCTGCTGGAGCTTAAACAGGCGGGGAAAACCATTATTCTTTCCACCCACCTGATGGATCAGGCCGAAAAATTGTGCGAAGAAATTTGCCTGATCAACCGGGGACGGGTGGTGCTGCAGGGCCCCCTCTCAGACATCAAGCAGCGCTACAGTCACAACTCCGTTCAACTGGAATATGCCGGCGATGCCAGCTTCATCGCCGCGCTACCCTTTGTGGAACGGATTAATGATTACGGCAATTACATGGAAATTCGGCTGAAAGACCAGACGGCACCGCAGGAATTGTTCCAGGCCGTGGCACAGGCGGGATTGCAGGTGTCCCGCTTCGAGGCCATGGAAACCAGTTTAAACGACATCTTCATCGAAATTGTCGGGGGAGGAAACGGCCATGAATAAAATCGTTACCATCATCAAACGCGAGATTATGACCAAAGTGTTCACCCGGGGATTCATTGTGGGAACCGTGCTGGGTCCGATCTTCATGATTGGCATTTCGTTTGGTCCTGCCTTTTTCTTGAGCCTGTCCGAGGAAAAATCCGTCAGCCTGGTGATTGTCGACCAGACGAATCAGCTATCCCCTCACCTGCCGGCCGCCTTTAGCGACACCCTGGCCAATGGGCAGCCACGGTTCATCCTCACCGTCATCGATTCCATCACCTACGAACGCCAGCGCGCCCTTTTTCTGCAACAACTGGAAGACAAACAGATTAAAGCCGTGGTCATCATCCCCTCCAATGCCTGGGAAGGGGGAACACTGATATACATGGGGAAGAGCATTAGCGACATGGAATTCATCCAGCTGGTTCGGGATCGGATCAATCAGGAGCTCAACCGTCTGAAGCTATTCCGGGCCGGCATCAATCCGGACGTGATCGAGCAACTGACCACCCGATTAAAAATCAAAACCATCAAAATTGAAAAGGGACAGGCCCGGGAAAAGCAACTGGGACAGGAATGGGTCACCGCCTTTGTCTTCCTGATCATTTTGTACATGACCAGCCTGCTTTACGGGAATGCCACCATGCGCGGAGTTCTGGAAGAAAAAACTTCCCGCATCATGGAAGTGCTGCTTTCTTCCACCAATGCCTTTCAACTCATGATGGGCAAGGTATTCGGGGTGGGCATGGTGGGCCTCATTCAATACTTGCTGTGGGTCGCCATGGCGCTGGGGGTCTTCGCCTTTGCGGCCGCTTCCAATCCAGCACTGTTGAAGTACATCAGCATCTCCCCAGTGGTGTTCTTCTATTTCATCGTTTTCTTCCTGGTGGGTTACTTTCAGATCTCCACCCTGTACGCCGCAGTGGGGGCCATGTCCTCCAGCCAGGAGGATGCCCAGGCACTATCCACTCCCATCACCATTCTGGTGGTCATACCCTTTATCATTAGCTTTACGGTGGTGAGAGATCCAGCATCCACCCTGGTGCAGGTTTTATCCTACGTTCCCTTCTTTACTCCCATGCTCATGTTTCTGCGCATTACGCTGATGATGCCCCCATGGTACGAAATCTGGGGTGCCATTCTGATTAATCTGGCAGCCATTGTGGCCGGAACCTGGGTATCGGCAAAAATCTATCGCACGGGCATTTTGCTTTACGGGAAACGTCCCACGTTACCCGAAATTATTCGCTGGATCCGTTACAATTGATCGGTGTGCACTGGAGATTTGTGATCGCAGCAGCTCCGATGATGCTATCGGGTGGCTTTTCGCAGGGAAATGACCATGGTGACCAGCAGTCCCTGTGGGGTTTGCTCGAAGATGAGATCATCAATCAGGTGCTGGACTAAAAATATGCCCCGGCCATTTTCTTTCCAGAGATTTTCGGGATCGGTGGGATTCTGAAGCGTGGCCGGATCGAACCCCTCCCCTTCGTCCAGCACCGAGACTTCCACCCGATCCGGTTTGTACTGCACAAAAATGGCCACCTGTTTGGAAGGGTCAGATTTGTTCCCGTGAATGATGGCATTATTCACCAGCTCAGTCAGGGCAATGGCCAGATTGTCTCCCTGATCTTCGGTAAGGCGGGCCTTTTTCGATATCCGCTGGGAAAATTTCTCCACCTTGGAAAGGTTCGAGAAATCGCTGGAAATGACCAGCTGGTCATCGTAAATGGTTGATTTTCTTTTTTTGCCTTTCATTCACCAAACAATTATATTTTGCTTCATCGAATATAAAAAAAGATGCCAGGGTTTCAAAAACGTAATTTGGGTATCGCCTCTGTATGAAACACGTTTCGTATCCACACCCATATCATCGAACCATTTTGCTGGAAAACAAGGCCATAAAACGGATTGCCCTCTGTTGGCCAGGCAACGATAATCCCGTGGGTCACCTGAAATAAAAGGGAAACGATATGAACTGGATTCAGGAATCGGAACAATACTTTTTGCCGGTATACCGCCGGCTTCCGCTGGAAGTGCAATACGGACAGGGCGTCTTTTTGTACGACCGCCAGGGGAAGGCCTATCTGGATTTTTTCAGTGGTCTGGGTGTTAACGCCCTGGGCTACCAGCATCCCCGGGTTCAGAAAGCCATTGAACAACAATTGAAGCGCAACCTTCACCTGAGCAATTTCTTTGTGCAGGATGTTCAGATTGAACTGGCGCGGAAACTGCTGCAGCTGGCCGGCTATGATCGGCTGTTCTTCACCAACAGCGGCACCGAAGCGATTGAAGGGATCCTTAAAATTGTAAAAAAATGGGGCAAAGCGCGGCAAAAGGATCACATTATCTGTTTTGAAAACGCCTTTCATGGTCGCACGCTGGGGGCACTTTCCATCACGGCACAGGAAAAATATCAGAAAAGCTTTACCCCCCTGCTACCCGGTGTCATTCAACTACCTTACAACGATCCGGGAGCGCTGCTTCGCACGGTTAACGGACGCACCGCCGCCATTTTTCTGGAATTCATCCAGGGGGAAGGGGGCATCGTTCCCGCAGAACCTGAATTCATCCAGGCCATTCAGACCGTACGCGAACAGCACGACGTTCTCGTCGTCGGTGATGAAATTCAGGCCGGGATTGGACGCACCGGTAAGTTCATGGCCTATCAACATTTCGATATGCAGCCGGATCTGGTGGCCTCGGCCAAAGCGCTGGGTGGCGGATTGCCGCTGGGAGCCTTCCTGGTTCGCGCTTCGCTTGCCGACGTCCTGCAGCGGGGCGAACATGGCACCACCTTCGGAGGCAGTCCCCTGAGCTGTGCCGCCGGACTGGCCGTGCTTCAGGAAATTGAAGAAAAAAATCTCCTGCAACATGTCCAGAAAACCGGTGCCTATCTGCTGAATCAGCTTCGGAACCTCCAGAGCGAATTTCCCGATCGGATCAAAACCGTGCGCGGGCTGGGACTGATGGCAGCCATGGAAATGCATCAGGATACGTTTCCGCTGGTGTTAAAGGGGCTGGAAAAAGGAATCGTGTTGAACAGCACAGCCGGTAACGTGCTCCGTTTTCTGCCACCGCTCATAGTGGAAGCATCCCATATCGATCAGGGGGTGGATATCATTCGAGACATCCTGAAGCAGCTGTGAATCCTATCGTTAACCACTCAGTGGTGCCCGATCCGTCAGATCGATGCGGCCAATAACGCTTTTTCCTGTGGTATGCCCGTTCCACTGTTCCTGTTTTTCGCCCTTTCCGAAAATTCTCCCGGGATCATTCGTATAAATAATTGCATTGTCCGGATTTATCCCAGATTATACATTAAAACCACGAATGACACGAATGAACACAAATAAAATTAATAAAAAATTGGATTGTATCTGGATGAAAAACTTGTTCTCATGATTTATCCCGGATTATGCATTAGACCACGAATTGCACGAATTAACACAAATAAAAATGATCAAATACATTAGATCAGATCTGGATAAAAATTCGTTTCGAGGTTTATTTGCGATTTTATTGATATTTTTAGGTTTCATTCGCGTGATTCGCGGTTTAATGCATTATTGGAGTTTATTCGCTTCTTTTGGAGGTATTTTGGTTTCATTCGTGTGATTCGCGGTTAAATGCATTATTTGGGTTTATCACCCAATAAATAGAAGGGCCGGAGATCATGAAACGCATCTGGATTGGCACTTCCGGATGGAGCTATAAGCACTGGATCGGTCGGTTCTACCCGTCGCATCTGAAACCTTCTGAATTTCTGGAATACTACGTTCAACATTTTGACTGCACGGAATTAAATGCCAGTTTTTATCGCTTGCCCAAACCGGCCATGGTGGAAGGCTGGCTCACCCGCACTCCACCCCATTTCCGCCTGTGCCCAAAACTCAGCCGCCTGATTACACATCAAAAAAAGCTGGTGGCGGTGGAGGAAGCCCTGGCCAGTTTTTTCGAGGTTTTTTCCATTCTGAAAGAAAAGCTGGGCCCCATTCTCATTCAACTACCCCCCAGCATGCGCTTCGATGCTTCCCGGGCGCAACCTTTCTTTCAGCTGCTCCGCGAACGGTACCAGAATTACCAATTCGCACTGGAAGTGCGACACGATTCCTGGTTCGATTCCGCAGCCCTGAACCTGTTGCGCGAATATCGCATTGCCTTCGTCATTGCGCATTCGGGTGGACGCTTTCCTTACCTGGAAACGGTGACCGGCGACCTGGTTTACCTGAGGTTTCATGGCCCGGGGCGGTTGTATGCATCGGATTATCCGGATGAAATGCTGGAAACATACGCGCAAAAAATGGTTGACTGGGCACAGCAAGGGCTGGAAGTATGGGCCTTCTTTAACAACGATGTGGAAGGCTACGCTGTAAAAAATGCCAAGACCCTGCAATCCCTGGTGCAGCGGTACCAGCAGTCCGCAACCGCCAGCACAGAGCAAGGCTAATTTCAACCCGGGTAAAATGAGCCTCTATCCGTTTGGAAACAGGCGTTCCCTGGCTTTCAAAGGCAAATATCAGAAGCCAGACCGCTTCACGGTCGTTTTTCTCACGGAATCTGAGGACGACTTTGCCAACATGTACGAGGATTCCCCATGTTCCCGAATATATCGGATCGACCCCCACAGGCGTTTGCCTGCGATCAACTTAGCCCGGATTATCCCAAATTTTGCATTAAACCGCGAATCACTCGAATGAAACCAAAAAATGTCGACAAAAACGCGAATAAACTAAGGAACACATTTTCATCCAGACACAATCCAATGTACTTTATTGGTTTTATTTGTGTTAATTCGTGTAATTCGTAGGCTATTGCTTAATCTGGGATTATGCATTCGCCTGCGAATCACATGAATAAATCGAATTAATGTAATAACCGCGAATCCCGCGAATGAATCCGAAAAATGTTTACAAAAATATCTCCCGGAACACATTTCCTTCCAGACATCGTCAAACGTATTCTTTGTGTTTATTCGTGTCATTCGTAGGCGAATGCATAATCTGGATTTACAGGGAATCGGGCAATCGGAAACTTTAAAAACCGTTAGGAATCCGGCCTTCACCATTTTAGATTTTGCCGCCTTTGTATCGGGAAGTGGAAAAACAGGCCCGGGAAATTGGGATCTTTGAGAGGGCTGTCGTCCCGATTCCAATGGAAACCGGGGCAAACAATTTTTCATTCAATTGGTGTGCATTCGGGTTCTTTGTGGACCAAGGCGAAGTCCGGGATTATGGCAAAAAGGAAGAAACGAAAGCGTGGCAACGGCCTGGCTCTTTCGGAACCAATCGTTCGCATCCGAACCAAGATTGAATTTCTGAATGAAAAAGGCGCCGGGGTGGCCTTCCATCAGCGGCATAAGCTCACGGTGGAAAAGACCCTTCCGGGGGAAGAAGTGCTGGTGGAATACCGCCCCGAACGGCCTCGCAAGGATCGCATCGTTCTAAAAAAGCTGCTGGAGCAGGCGCCTGATCGGGTGGAGCCCCCCTGCCCCTTTTTCGACGAATGCGGTGGCTGCCACCTGCAGCACATGGCCTATCCCCTCCAATTGCGATTCAAACAACAAATCATTCAACGACTGCTGCTGGCATATCCTTCCCTGCGCTCGGTTAAAGTGGCACCGGTAGTGGGCATGCCAGAACCGTTTTACTACCGCAACAAAACCCAGATGCCGTTTCAAATAAAAGGGGATCAGGTCATTTACGGACTTTACCGTTCCGGTACCCATTTTCTGGTTCCTATCGATCGCTGTCTGGTGGAATCGCGGGATGCCAATGCCGTGCTTCGCATCATTCGGGACTGGGCCAATCGCTCAAACATCCCGATTTACGACGAACGCGCTCACGAAGGCATTTTGCGCCACGTGGTGGTTCGAAAGGGCATGTTCACCAACCAGGTTATGGTAATTCTGGTGGTCACCACACAGGAAGTACCCAACTGGAAGGGTGCGCTGCAGGAGCTGAAAAATCACCTGCCGGGATTGACCAGTGTTTATCTCAACATTCAACCCCGCAGGACCAATGTGATCCTGGGCCCCGAGAACATCCTGATCTGGGGCGAACCGTTTATTTACGAAAAAATTGGCCCCCTCACCTTTCGCATCTACCCCAATACGTTTTTTCAGATCAACTCCGTTCAAACGGTTCGTTTGCTGGAAAAACTTACCGAAATTGCGGAATTTTCCCCTTCGGAAAGCGTACTGGATTTATTTTCTGGAGTGGGCACCATCGCCCTGTACATTGCGCGACGGGTCAGGCATGTAGTCGGCATCGAATCCAGCGAAGAAGCCGTTCAGGCCGCCATCCAAAATGCCGGTGATAATCAAATTTCCAACGTGGAATTTCAGATTGGGGATGCCGAAGCGTACCTTGGCTCCCCGGAATCCTCTGCAGCCAGATTCACTACCGTCATTGTGGATCCACCCCGGAAAGGCCTGGACGAACGATTTATCCACCAGCTGGTGCAACTGCAGCCCGAAAAGATCGTTTACGTCTCCTGTAATCCCAAAACCCTGGTCAGGGATCTGGAAATCTTTACCCGGCTGGGATACACCACGGACACCATCTACCCATTCGACATGTTTCCCCAAACCTACCACGTGGAAAGCCTTACCTTGCTGCGCCGATCCAATCAATCCCACACCTGAAGGCCAGTTTTTGTATCCAATCCGCATTCCATAAAAAACGGCACCGGGTGATCTGAGTTGAACCCAAATTATGCTTTAACCCAGATTATGCATTAGCCTACGAATTACACGAATGAACACAAATAAAATTAATAAAATACCCTGGGTTAGATCTGGATGAAAATGT
>JAADJD010000057.1 GCA_013150955.1 Calditrichota bacterium | reverse complement strand
AAATGCGATCCATTTCTTCCTGAATGCTCATCAAATCCCGCAATGGACGCCAACGAACCAGTGCCATAACTCACACCTCCTTTCTTTATTTAATTTTTCTTTCCTTCAACTTCCACCCCTTTTATTTACAAGCGGTGTGCCAAATTCGAACAAATTCACTTATTCATTATTTTTCAACAATTTACATTAAAACTTGAAGGTGGGCAAAACTGAAATTTTTACCGATGCGGCAGAAAAAGTGGCAAAGGGTCTGCAGACTGGATCAGCCGGACTGAAGATATTTCCCAACCTCTGCCATTGCCAACACCGGCACGCCAGGGCCCATCCGATGATCCCTTTGTATTTTACCCCAGATGGTGCAATAGCCTACGAATGACACGAAGTAAAGCGAATAAAAAACAATAAAATCCATTTGATGATATTTGAATGAAAATGTGTTCCAGGGTTTATTCGCGATTTTACAGATATTTTCTGACTTCATTCGCGTGATTCGCGGTTAATGTATTACGTGGGTTTATCCCCGGGGATTTTCCACAAACACCGGGCGGGACCGGGAATACGGAATCATTCGCCGGTTTCTTCCTGCAAAAAACTTAACTGGGAATCCAGCATTTCCTTCAACATGCGGGCATTCTGTACTGCCTTGCCCTGAGGATGGTTGTTGAAGAAGATGTAGGTTTTGTAAGACTTTTTTAACACATGAGCAATCCGTATCATCCATTCTTCCAGTTCCTGGCGGGTGTACAGGTAATTGTAGCGGGTTTCGTTGGTTCCTTCCCACCAGTCCTTTTTATTCCGGCCATGAAAACGGATGTAGCTCATCCGGGTGGTCACCACCTCCTGCGGCGGCAGCAATCCCCGCAAACGCGGCTGATCCACATTCACGTAGCCAATGTCATTTTCCTGCAGAAAAGCAAATATTTCTGGCCGATTCCAGGTCCAGTTTCGAAATTCAACAAACAGCGGATACACCCCGGCCAATTCCCGAGTCTTCACCAGATAATCCCGGTTCTCCGGCGTATTCTTAAACGAGTAGGGAAATTGCGCCAGGAATCCATAAAATTTGCCCATTTCGTCCAGAGGACGGATGCTTTCAATCAGCTGTCGCATGGCTGTCTCGTTATCCTGGCGCACATGGGTGGTCTCCTGATGCGTTTTCACGATAAACTCAAAATCCGCCGGTGTTTTCTGTCCCAGATGATAAAACACCGCGCTATGGGGAATACGATAATAGGTGGAGTTGATCTCCACCGCATTGAAAAAGCGGGCGTAATAGGTCAACATCTCTCCACGGGGAAGATCTGGCGGATAAAATACCCCGCGCCAATCGTCATAACTGTACCCGGATGTGCCAATTCGGTATTCCATGTTCCGATTCTCCAGATATTGTCGAAGCCGTTCACCAATCCCGGCCAGAGATAACCCCCACGGGCATCGGTGACGGGTCTTTCCTCCAACTATCGATCATACCTGCGCGTCATTAAAAAACGAAAATTTTCAGCGAAACACAATTTTTAAATGCAAATTGCTTTTTCCTGTGGATTTTTTCCCCACCGATGTATACTATCTATTCAACCAAAATGTTGGCGAGGGGATACAAGCAGGCATGGCGAATGACTATCGGGCAGAATTGCTTTCGGAAGAAATGCGCTATTTTGGCGAATGGCTGTTCACCACGCTGGGCATTTTTCGCCATTCGATTGTATCCATTCAGCCAGAATCGGAACAGACTGGCTTTCGAATGATTCCTCGTTCTGGCGAACAGTGGGAATGGCACCTTTCTTCCGAGATGGCCAGTCGCTGCTCGCACCGGCTCCGGTACCCTAATCCCCAGTCCCCGACCACGGAACTCCTTGCGCTACCCGATCTCGATCTACACATGCAGCGTCAGTTTTACCAGCAGGTACGAGAGCTTCTGCCACAAATCCGCTTTTATGTTCGCAAATGGCCCTGGCCGTTTGCAAAATCCCTGGCCATCTCATTTACCCACGATGTGGATCTTACTCGAAAGTACGGGCTCAAGCGCTTACTGCGGGATGGGATTCAGGGGAGATTTGCCCCGACCATCCAGGCCATTCGCACCATTCGCTCCGGTCAGGATCCCTACTGGGTCTACCCGGAGCTGCTGGCATTTTATCGAGACCGCGGGATGGCGGCCACGTTCTTTTTCCTGGCCCGAAGCCGGGAAGGCCTGGCGTATCGGTATAACATTCGCTCCCGAAAATTCCGCCGGTTACTGGCGCAAATCGAACAGGAAGGTCACGAAATTGGATTGCACACCAGCCTGCATGCGTTTTCTCATCCTGAACGTATCCCCCGGGAAAAAAAGCGATTGGAAGGCGTGATTGGTCACCCGCTTTATGGCGTGCGTCAGCATTACCTGCGGGTACCTTTCCCTGAAGGCTGGACGCACTTTCACCGGGCGGGATTTCTGTACGATTCCAGTGTGGGATTAAACCGGGGCATTGGTTTGCTGGCCGGAACATCGTTCCCTTATTTCCCGGATCCACGGCATTCCGAAGCGCCTCCCCTGCTGGAAATTCCCTTTGCCATAATGGATTATCCCTGGCATGCTTTGGAACGCTCGACGAACAGGGGCACTGCATTCGTCTCCCTGACTCAATCCATTCAGGATACCCATGGACATCTCTGCATCCTGTGGCACCCCAGTAATCTGGCAGAAAGTGTGTTTCGTCCATTGTGGGAACGCCTGGTGCAGTGGGCTGATCCCCAGACAGCCTTTCTGGCTCCCCTGCAACAAATCGCCAGCTGGTGGCGTCTCCGAAATCAAATTGATCTGGTGTCCCTGCAGAGAACGGATGATCAATACCGGATCGTATTAAAAACACCGGCCCCCGTTCATGGCCTTACGCTGGAAATTTTTTGTACCCATCGCCTGCAGCCATTCAATCGGGCGTACAGGTTACAACAGGTTGAAAAAGACCGCTGTCTAATGATTTTACCTGAGCTGCCGGCCGGAGAGTCCACGCTGACATTACACCCAGCTTCCAGAAAAAGCCATGGTTAAAAGGGGTACCAGGGATTAAATTTGAAAATGGTGGAAATCGGATAGATTGACAGGCTAACGGGAAGGCGGCATGAAGACAATCGTTCACACCACGATCAGTCCCTGCGACAACGAGCGGCGCATCTTCCATGAAGCCGAAACCGGCGTGGCGGCGGGTTATCGAGTGGTTATTCTGGCATTGAAGACCCCGGATGTGCCGAAAGAAGAAACCCGTCGGGGATTCTGCATCCAGCGGTTGTGGATCCCGTTCTGGCGGGGCGGGCCGCTGAAGTTTCTATTGTTTAATTTGCGCCTCTTTATTCGACTGTTGTTTACAAAATTCGATCTGCTACACTGTCACGATCTGTGGGTGTTACCGGCCTCAGCCCTGGCTGCCCGTTTGCGTTCTCGAAAACTGGTGTACGATGCCCATGAATATTATGCGGGTCTGGAAATCTTTCTACACAAACGCCTTTCCCGCACGGTATGGCTCTGGACGCAAAAATTGTTGATTTCCCGAGTGGATGCGCTCATCGCAATCAACACCCACCAGCTTAAATTGTATCAGCAGGACTTTCCGCAGCTGAAACAGGGCTGGGTGCTGCACAACTTTCCCCGCAAGTCCCAATCAACAGAAGCGGATCCGCCCCCATTCGAACAGCGCCAGAATTGCGCGGTGTTTCAGGGCATATTTAAACCCGGACGGGGCTTGCTGTCCCTGCTGGCTGCCGCGGAGCATTTAGAAGACGAAGAAGAAATCTGGTTGATCGGCTTCGGTGAGCTGGAACCCATCATCCAGAAACAATTAAGCGATCACTCCAGACGTTCACACATCCGACTACTGGGGAAACTACCTCTGGAAGACATTCCACACTATACCCGAAGTGCCCGCGCGGGGCTGGTTTTGTTCGAACCAACCAGCATCAACTATCGCTATGCATCCCCCAATAAATTTTTTGAATACGTCCACGCCGGCACCCCCCTCGTCGCATCGCGCATTCCCCCGTTCGAGGCCTTCAACCAGCAATTTGAAGTGGCCCTGCTGGTCGATCCCAATAATCCCATGGAAATTTCCCGTGCAATTCGTACATTATTGAGGGACGCACAGGTGTGGACGCGATTGCATCAGCAATGTATGCAGGCTCGAAACGTCTGGAATTGGGAACAGCAGGAGAAGCAATTGCAAATTATCTATCAACAACTCAGTTTGTGAAAATTTATGACCCGTTCTTTTCGTGATCAGTTCAGTGAGTATTTGTTTGAGCAGAAAACCCTTCGGAAGGAAACGCCCTACCTTCTGGTATTATTCGGCACAGCGCTGGCGGTTCGTCTGATTGGCATTACTTACGGATTACCTGTAACGTACAATTCCACCGAATATTTTATTGCCAAACATGCCTTAAGCATGGGCGCCCGCCACACACTGGAGCCGCTCTATTTTATTTATCCCACCCTATTCACTTATCTGATGGCCATTACCTATGGGATGTATTTTTTTGCCGGCCTGCTTGGTGGCCGGTTTCACAGTCCTGAAGACTTTGCGCTGGAGTTTCTGATTCAACCGGGCAATTTTTATCTGCTGGGACGGCTGGTGGTCGCGGTTATTTTCATTCTGGGATTATTTTACGCCTATCGGGCGCTTCGCCTGTTTCTGGAACCGCGCAGTGCCCTGTTTTTCACCCTGATGCTGCTATTTTCCTACAACCTGCAGTTCTACACATTCTGGATGGTACCGGATGCGCTACTGTTTACGGGCACGCTGGTGGTTTTCTACTACATTCTGAAATGGCAGAAAATGGGAGTACGCACGCGGGAGGTGCTCTGGGCTGGCCTGATTTGTGGGTTGACCCTGTCTGCCAAATACAATGCCGGATTCTTAACCCTGGGTTTGCTGGGAGCCGTTTTCCTGGAAACGCAACCCCGTCGTGGGAAACCGCTGCTCCGCCACCTTGCATTCGCAGTAGGGGGCATTGGACTGGGATTCCTGTTGGGCACACCCTACGCACTGCTGGCTTTCCATCGTTTTCGCGAGGGATTTTTGACCATCTGGGCGCAATCGGAATACGACTACAATATTACTACCGGCCTGCCGTATGTTTGGGAAATGCTGGAAATGGTTAAAACCGAATGGCTGTGGGGACTGGTACTATTGCTGGTATTTTTCTGGAGCATCATTCGTCCTCAGAAAAAATACTGGCCGTTCCTGCTGGTGGTTTATCCCACTTTCTTAATCGTGGGCAGCTGGGAGAAAAAAGGTCTGGATTATCTGTTGATCATCTTTCCGCTGCTGACCTTACAGGCCGGATTTATTTATGCGGAACATATAAAAGGACGTTGGCCACGGCGGCTGGTGGTGGGTCTGGCCATTGCACTGCTTTTGCCGTCCGTTCTTCACGTGGCCTATTTGAAATTTCGCTTCACCCGGACAGACACCCGCCAGCAGGCCACCCAATGGATTGTGAAGCACATTCCACCGGAAAGCACCCTGTGCTACGATCACTACCATTATGATCTGAACCTCATTGACATCGATCGATTTGCGGAATACGGTGCCGGCTCACGATTTTTATCGCCAACTTTGAAAGCCCGGCTACGTCAACTGGAAGGACTACCCAATCGTTACCGACTGGTTTCACCCCGTCACCGCCTGAATCGTCCCCGCTGGCCCACAACCGCGGATAGCATTCGCCATTCCCGAAATCCATTTCTGGTGGAACAATTTTCCCATCCCTTCAAATCGCTGAAAGATTTGCAGGAAGAAGGCGTTCAATGGCTGATCCTGAACAGCGAAACCTTCCAGAAATATCTGCTGAATCCCGAACCTCCGGAAAACAACCCACTGCGCCATCTTTTTGTGGCCAAACGCCAATTTTACGAAGCCGTTTTTCGGAACCTTCAACCCATACGGGTGTTTCGTCCAGACTGGAAAACACCAGGGCCAGAAATCCGGATTTATCGATTATCCCCGGCCAACGGAGAGAATGCATCGCCCTAGTATTCCGGCAGGTGACCATGCCAATACTTACAATTCATCTGCCCGGATTGAAATGAAAATTCATTGAACCCAAATAATGCTTTAAACCGATAATCACGCAAATGAAACCAAACCATATCCACAAAATAACGAATATACCTCGAAACAAATTTTCATTCAGATCTAATCCAATGTATCTGATTATTTTTATTTGTGTTAATTCGTGCAATTCGTGGTTGAATGCATAATCTGGGTTGAACGGTTTCCTGTACACCGGATCATTCACAAAACGAAAAATCTCTCGACCCTCATCAGGTATTCATTGAGAATGGCCACTTATTGTTGTATTTTACTACCGAATCAGGTGCCATCAGGCAAAAGGAGTCCATCATGCTGCGGAATCATCTCTCCCGCATTTATTTGTCTTACGGACTGAACCACTTTACCATCGATGCGCCCTTTCGTTGGTTGCTGGAAGCCTTTGGTCTTCCGGAATCGTATGTACCTCGCCTGGAAAAACTGGGCGAATTTGTGGGGCGCGAATTCCTGGAACTGGTGGATTACATCGATAAGAGCTCCCCGCCCTTGCTTCAGATGTGGGATGTGAAGGGGGAACGTCTGGACTGGGTGCATTTGAACCCGGCTCATCGGGAGCTGCTGGAAGCGCTTTTACGCCAGGGCATCATCTCGGCAACGTTCCGGGAACAGGCGCCCTGGCAATTCCACTACGCAGCGGGGTATCTGATTGCCGATGCCGGCATCTATTGCACGCTTACGGTAACCAACCAAACCGTATATGCGCTGGAAAAATACGGTTCACCGGAGCTTCGCCAGAAATATCTGCCCCGTTTTCTTCCGGAGGATGATCGAGAGGCCTGGTTTGGAGCCACGTTTTACACCGAAACCCATGCGGGCAGTGATCTGGGAGCCACAACCGCGGAGGCGGTCAGGGAAAATGGCGAATGGCGAATCTACAGTCGTGATAAATATTTTGCCAGCAATGCCGGAATTGCCGATGCGGCGCTGATCACCGCCCGACCACGGGGAGCCCCTTCCGGGCCAAAAGGATTGGCCCTGTTTTTTGTTCCCGCTTATCTGGAAAACGGCCAACCCAACTACATCATTCGCCGGCTAAAGGATAAACTGGGCACACGGGCCGTTCCCACCGGTGAAGTGGAACTGGAAGGCGCCCTGGCCTATCCGCTGGGCAAAACGGATCAGGGCATTTACATCGCCCTGGAGGTACTGACCCTGGCTCGAATAGCCAACAGCGTGGCGGCCATGGGACTCTCCCGGAAAGCTTACCTGGAAGCCCTTCAATACACCGAGCACCGCATGACCTTTGGAAAGCCGCTGATTGCCCATCCGCTGATCAAGAAAGACCTGCTGGAAATGGAGGTGCTGCTGGAGGCCAATCTGGCCCTGGCGCTGAAGACGGTGGCGCTATTCAACCGGTGTGCCCGGCTGACGCCCCCCTACAATGCCGATTATCATTACGCACGCTTTCTGGGGCATATTACGAAAAATATGACTGCCGAAGCCAGCGCGCTCATCACCAGAAAAGCCATGGAGTTGTTTGGTGGCATCGGATTTCTGGAGGAGTTCCCCATCGCCCGCTGGCATCGGGAGGCGCTGGTCACCCCCATCTGGGAGGGCAGTAGCAACATTCAGGCGCTGGACATGCTGGAGGTGATGCTCAAAAAACAGGTGCACCGGCAATTTTTCGAGGAAGCCAGACAGATTCTAAAATCCCTGAGCGATTTTCCCGGTACCCCCGCACTGCGCCAACAGCTCCAGCGGGTCGAAAAGCAAACAGAAGCCATTCTGAATGGCAGCCTGACGCTTGCCCAGTTCCGCGCCAAAGATTTACTCACACAGCTGGGTCACCTGGCCAATCCCCTGGCCCTGCTGGAGGCCGCCCGTGCGGTCAGCGATCAGGAGGCGCAAGAGCGATTTCGGGAAATCGCCGCCCTGTACATCACGCAATACCTGGAACACAAATCCCTTCCCGACGGCATCTTGCAAACCATTGACGAAATCATCCACTTCTGCCGGTAAAGGGAAGGCCGAATGTCGGGGAGAATGTTTTGAAATTTTGTAACGAACCACGAATCACGCGAATGCATGATTGGGGTTTATTCGTGTTCATTCGTGTCATTCGCGGTTTAATGCATCATGTGGATTCATTCGTGTCCTTCGCAGGTGAATGTAAAATCTGATTTTGAAAATTGCCGGTCTTGGAATTTTCCACCCGTTGGCCTACATTTCTGCGGACAGTCTGGGAACCAAATGACGATCTTTGCATTTGAATAGTTAACACAGTAAAAAATAAACATAGTTGATTACAGGAGGCCAGATCCATGACCACCGCGCCCATTCATATAGATATCCACTGTATTGCAATTCTTTCCCCTATTGCCAATCATTAACCGGTCAACGCTGGAAACACTTCTGAAACGTTCAAACAAACTAAAGGAGGCCTATTTATGCTGACTCAATCCCGTATTCGGTTTTATATAGTTGGTTTTTCCCTGTCATTGCTCCTTGCACTGGGCTGTAGCAGCCCCACCGAAGAAACGCCGGAAGAGGACACCGGTCTGGAACCCCGGCTATCGTCCATTCAGGCTAACGTTTTTTCCAAAACATGTGCGGTTTCCGGATGTCACAATAGCGCAGATAAGCAGGCGGGACTGGATTTATCCCCAGGCAAGGCGTATTCCAATCTGGTAAACGTGAGGAGCTCTCAGGTCAACGATCTATTCCGCGTAAAGCCGGGAGATCCCAACAACAGCTACCTGATCATCAAACTGGAGCAGGACAATCCCCCACAGGGCGTGCGCATGCCGGCCAGCGGCAATCCGCTCCCCCAGGCCACCATTGACGTGATTCGACAATGGATTGCTGACGGAGCACAAAACAATTAGCCGGGGGAACCATGAAAATCGCACGCTTTCTCGTTGTTATCCTGCTGCCAATCCTCCAGGCGCAGGCGGTGGAATGGAACGTCGATACTCAGGCAAAAAACCTGGTCAAGTTCATCTCCCGTGCCCCTCTGGAAGAATTTGAAGGCATCACCAACCATATTGATGGCTACATTTACTGGGAAGGCGATTCGGTATTTTCCCGGTCCAATGAAATGTACTTTGAAGTGGATCTGCGCACCATTGACACCGGGATTGGACTGCGCAACCGTCACATGCGGGAGAATTATCTGGAAACCGATCGCTGGCCCTACGCGGTTTTTCAGGGGAAGGTGACGGAGGTGAGTCGGCTGGACACTTCGGTGGTGGCCTACCGGGCAGTCGCTACCGGAACATTATCCATTCACGGGGTGGATCGAACCGTCCGCGTGGAAGGACGGGTCCTGTTTCCGGAAACCGATCGCATGCGGATTCAGGTGCGATTTCAGGTCAAACTCACCGACTACCGGATCAAGATTCCGCGCATTATGTTTTTTAAATTAAACGAGATCATCCAGCTGGAGCTGGATTTTTTTCTGGTCAAAGTAGCGGATTAGCGAATGGTGCTCCAAGCAGGCGCAAGCGAAGGGCGCTTCAGACTACCATACGCCTGGTGGCAATGTCTGACCAGAAAGAAATGGACACTCTGCTGAACGAAAGATTTAAACCCAGATTATGCATTAGCCTACGAATGACACGAATTAACACAAACAAAACAAATAAAGTACATTGGATTATATCTGGATAAAAATGTGTTCCAGGGTTTATTCGCGATTTTGTAGATATTTTTTGTTTCATTCGTGTGATTCGCGGTTTATTGCATAATTTGGGTTAAACCACGGATTGAAATAGATCAATTGAAAAGGGGAATAAATCAGGAGGAAACCACCTTGCGCTGGCAGAAGCTGATTTTGGGACTGTTAATCGTTTGCCTGATTGGCGGGGAGTCTCTGAATGCTCAGCGGGTAAAATGGAAAAAGCGGGTTCACAAACCGCCCCTGGATGTGCAGCTGTTTCATTCAACCATTGTGGCCAATCTGCCGACCACCGAAACTCTGCGCCAGGGCAACTTCGAATTCATCGTATCCCATCGGTTCATCCCGGCACTTTCCTCGGGATTCGACAATCTGTGGGGTGTGGATGGCCCCGCTTACAACCGCCTCTCACTGGCCTACGCCATTACCAATCGGCTGATGGTGGAGCTGGGACGCAGCAATCGCCTGCGAAACATGGATTTCACCCTGAAAACAAAAGTGCTTCAGAAGGATCATCCAGTGGTGCCGCTGGTGGTGGGGCTGCGCCTGGGAGCTGCCGTCAGTCCGCTCAATCCGGAAATCTATGGCCGAAATCGCTGGCATCCCCGCAACTTCCAGTATTTTGGACAACTGATGGTGAACACCCTGATTTCAAAAAAAGTTGGGCTGGGAATCGTCCCGGCATGGGTGTACAACAGCGATTTATTCAGCACCGATGTTCAGCAAACCCTTGCCCTGGGCAGTTATGTTCAGGTGTATGTCTCGCCGTCCTGGAATTTGTGGGCGGAAGCTGCACCGGTGATCAGTGGATTTCAGGATGGAGACTTTCCCCTGACGGTTGGTATTGAATTCGAGACCGGTGGACACTTTTTTAAGATCTTTCTAACCAACAGCACCCGTTTGAATTCGGTCCAATTTCTGGCCGGGAGTGGTGCTCAGGGATCTGGAATGGACCAATGGCATCTGGGTTTTACCATCACCCGACTGTTAAGCCTGGGCGCGAAGTGGTAGCCACAGCGAATTTCATTCGGTAATAAAACCAGATTATGCTTTAGCCTACGAATGACACGAATGAACACGAATAAACCCAAAAAGTGCATTAAACAGCGAATCACGCGAATGAAACCCAAAAATATCTACAAAATCGCGAATAAACTCCGAAACACATTTTCATCCAGATCTAATCCAAGGTATTTGATTAATTTTATTTGTGTTAATTCGTGTAATTCGTGGTTCTAATGCATAATCCGGGGTTAAAAACACAGGAGTAAACGAAAACCGGAATTCACTGTTTTTCCCTGCCCCATCAAAATGATTGGTGAGGATGGAAATCATTCTGCAACCTGCTGGATATGGGCTTTTCCTTTTTCAGTCAGGTACAGCAAATCGTCCTTCAAGTAAAGCCACCCTTCCTTCTGGCAGTGCTGGATGATGCGCCGGGTATACTGGGGATCCCATTTCAGATGGGAATACAGATGATCGATATGACATTCGTCCTCCGCCTCGGTACGGTGCTGATGGCTACGAATATGCACCAGTAGCATGGTCACGGCGGTTTCAAGGCGCTGTTGCTGCCGACGACGGTATAGCGCCAGCACACCCCGCTCCGGTGCCAGCAAATACACCAGCACGAAGACGATTCCAATAATGGTCGCCATCGAACCGGCAATGGAAGCATTGAGAACATGTGCCAGCCAGTATCCCCCAATGGAACCCAGAACGCCAATGCCTGCACTAAGCAGCAGCATGTGGGAAAGGCGATCGGTCAGCAGGTAGGCTGCGGCCGGCGGGCCAATCATGAGCGCCACCACCAGGATGGATCCCACCGCATCGAAGGCCCCCACGGCCGTCAGGGAAACCAATCCCATCAACAGATAATGAATCCATGCCGGGGAAAAGCCCAGCGCCGCAGCCAGCGCCGGATCAAATGTGGCCAGTTTTAACTCCTTGTACAGGGCTCCAATAAAGAGAATGTTCAGGAGCAAAATGCCTCCCATCACGTACAGCGCCTTGGGACCCCAGTCCAGTCCACCAATGGTCAATCGTTCAAACGGGGTAAAGGCAATTTCGCCCAGCAGAACGGCATCGGTGTCCAGGTGAATGTTCCCGGCGTATCGGGATATGAGGATAACACCGATGCTGAACAAAAAGGGGAACACCAGGCCGATGGCGGCATCCTCTCCCACTCTGCGGGATTTGTACAGCAATTCCACGAACAGGGCGGTTAGTAGTCCGGTTGCTGTGGCTGCCAGCACCAGCAGCGGGGAGGACAGGTCGTGGGTGTAAAAAAATGCAACCACTATTCCGAACAGAATCGAATGGCTAATGGCGTCGCTCATCATGGCCATTTTTCGTAGCACCAGAAAGGTTCCCGGTAACGCACAGGCAATGGCCACAACAACAGCCACCAGCTGGATTTCCAGTTGCAGGATATTCATGCTTTGCCCTCCCGCGATTGACGAAATTTCCGTGCCGCTTCCACGCCGGCGGGGGTCAGGGAAAGATAGCCCTTTCGGGGTTCATCCACCCATCCCCTTTCGCGCAATTCCTGAAGCGTGCGCTTCAGGTGGGTGTTCCGGGGTAAGGCCGCCTGAATCACCTGAAGGGAATGCTGATGTCGAAAGTCGTGATGATGTTCGGCCAGTTCCAGCAGGGTCAGCAAAGCAATTTGCACGTGGATCTCTTTTTGATTTCGCTTCTGCATAAACCAATTCCACAGAATGCCCCGTGCAGGAGCAAAAAGCAGAGAGAACAGGACCAGAATGGTGGCCACGACGACGATGGTGGGTCCGGTGGGCAAGCGGGGCACCACACTGCTGGCCAGCGATCCCACCACACCGGCGATCATCCCAAAAGCACCGGACAGCAATACCATGCGTTCCAGCCGATGCGTCCACTGACGTGCCGCCGCCGCCGGTGCCACCACCATGGCACTCATCAACACCACCCCCACCGTCTGCAAACCAATCACAATGGTAATAACCAGCATGGACAGCAGAAGCACGTCCAGGCGTCGGGTGGGGAAACCCAGACTTTCGGCAAATCCCGTGTCGAACAAAAAGACTTTGAACTCCTTCCACAGAAGCAGCACCACGGCAAACACCAGACCGCTGAGAATCGCCATGATGCGGACGTCTTCGGCCATGAGGGTAGCGGCCTGACCAAAGAGGAATTTATCCAGACCGGCCTGAGCCGCATCCGGTCGCTTCTGAATAAAGGTTAACAGCACCAGACCAAAACCAAAAAACACCGACAGGACCAACCCCAGTGCGGTGTCGTCCTTAATCCGCGAACTGCGCACGACCTGAAGCATGAACAGGGTGGCCAACCAGCCGGACAGGGCCGCTCCGGTCAATAAAATCAACGAGGACTTGGACCCGCTGAACAAAAACGCCAGGGCAATGCCGGGCAGGGCGGCATGGGAAATGGTATCCCCCAGCAGGCTCTGCCGTCGCAAAAGCGCCAGTGCTCCCAGGACACCACTGATACCCCCCAGGATGAGGGCACCCAGCAGCACATTTCGCAGGGTATAATCCCGAAAAAGATGAATCAAAATGTCCAGCCCTTCCATAGCCTTTTCTTATCCCATGCTTTATATTGAACCCAGATTATGCATTCGCCTACGAATTACACGAATGAACACCAATAAAAATAATAAAATGCACTTGATTCTATCTGAATGAAAATCTTTTCCCGGATATATTCGCTATTTTGTTACTTTTTTACGAATTCATTCGCGTGATTCGTGGTTTAACGCTTTATTTGGGTTTAAGGCAGACCCAAACCCACCTGGCACCGAATCGCTTGCCAGGTAATACCCCCTTCGTGATTCTTCCAACCGCTACAAATTGAGGGTCGCAAGGTTTTCACCCCCCCCACCTTTCCATCCACGCACTCCCCGGCCTGTGATGATTATTTTTCAATGGAGATGGTTCAGGCCAGCACATCGCGATCAATCCAGACCAGATGGCCGCCATAGGTTTTCTTGAGATTTTCCAGCGTGAACACCTCGTCAACGGGACCACTGGCAATGGCCCGCACATTCAGCAGTGCCACCCAGTTAAAATAGTCCGGTACCGACTGAAGGTCATGATGCACCACTACCACGGTTTTTTGCTGACGGCTCAATTCCTGGAGCAGGGCCACGATGGCCCGCTCGGTGGTGGCATCCACTCCCTGGAACGGTTCATCCATTAAATAGATATCCGCATCCTGAACCAGTGCACGGGCCAGGAAAACGCGTTGCTGCTGTCCGCCGGATAGCTGACTGATCTGCCGATGCGCAAAGGCCTCCATTCCCAGTTTTTCCAGAGCCGCCATGGCCAGCTGCCGCTCCTTTTTCCCCGGACGCCGAAACCAGCCCAGCTGTCCGTAACGTCCCATCATCACCACATCCAACACGGTGGTCGGAAAGTCCCAGTCCACACTGCTGCGTTGGGGCACGTACGCCACCCGCTGTCGCTGCTGTTCATACGGCTTTCCGAAAATGCGCACTTCTCCCGCCAGTGGTTTTACCAGACCCAGAACCGTCTTGATCAGGGTGGTCTTCCCGGCGCCATTGGGTCCCACAATGGCCATCAACACCCCCTGCGGGATGTTTAAATCCACATCCCACAACACCGGCTGATGTTGATAGGCCACGGTCAGATCCTCTATTTCAATGGCCATCGGGCCGGATTTTTCCATTGTATTCATATGGACGCTCTCCCCGATTGTTTTTCGATCCCGTACTGCGACAGGGGTTGCTGCAACAGCGCGGAAACGATGGTATCGATGTTATAGCGGACCATGCCCAGGTAGGTGCCTTCGGGCGTTCCCGGAGTTCCCAGGGCATCCGAATATAGTGCTCCCCCTATTTTCACGTCGAACCCGCGGGCACGAACGGCCTCCCGCAGCGCCTCGATATAACGCGGGGGCACCGAGGTTTCCACAAAGATTGCCGGAATGCGCCGCGAAACAATGAAGTCCGCCAGCTCGCGAACATCCGAAATTCCCGCCTCCGCAGCGGTACTGATGCCCTGCAACCCCCTCACCGGAAAATGATAGGCCCGGCTGAAATAGTTAAATGCATCGTGCGCGGTGATTAATACCCGAATCCTTTCCGGGACCTCGCGGGCCCGATTCCAGACATACTCATGCAGTTCTTCCAGCTGCTGCAGGTACCGGGATGCATTGGCCCGGTAATCCGCGGCATGCGATGGATCCAGCTCCACCAGCACATCCCGAATCGTTTCCACCACCCGCATCCACAGGCGCACATCAAACCAGATGTGGGGATCGTAATTGCCTTCATATTCTGGCGGTGCAATGAGCAGGCTTTCGGGAATGGCCTCTGCTACCGCTACTGTGGGGATGTAGTCTCCCAGCTGCTTCAGGATGTCGGTCATTTTGCCTTCCAGGTGGAGCCCATTGTAAAGAATCAGATCCGCATCCGCCAGCAGCAATACATCCCCTTCGCGGGCTTTGTACAGGTGGGGATCTACACCGGGACCCATCAGCGCCTTTACCGATACCCAGCGCCCCCCCACCTCGCTGGCCGCATCGGCAATCATCCCGGTGGTGGTAACAATCTTAATGGGATGGGCCTCGGTAACCGGCCGCTCGATCTGCCATTGCCCACGCTCCAACCGGGTCCGGCTGCACCCAATCAAGCCTATCACGATAAGCCCGCAAAGAATGGCCACTGCGATGAAACGGACGCGAGCGGAATCCCTGAGCACCTTTGTCCGGTTAAGCCGCCTGCGTCCCATCATCCCTGTGGTTCCCGGATATTGATTTTTCCAAACCGGCATCATTCCCGTTCTCCCAACGGCAGTCTCCGCTTAAAAGCGGGCAATCAGACCACTGCCAATAAAAAATCCGTTACCCTCCCCCAGGACCTGCCAGCCAGCATGGACATCCCATGCCAGATTATCATTGAACAAATAGGTCACGCCGCCATCCACAAATCCCGTTTGCTCAAGCCCTTCCGCCATGGGAAAAATTCCGTAAACTTCCACAAAGGAGGAGAGGGTTTCGGTCAAATTCGCACCTACCGAAAAGCTGCTGGACCATTGCGTGGTATAACGATCCCCGTCCACAGACCAGTCCCCGTTAAAGAACGCGTTTACCGAAAAGCGATCGTTGAGCGGATACTCAATCCCAAACTTCACCGATGGCTGCGGCTTACCGGCACGAAAGGCGCGATTTCCCGTGGGAATGGTCGTTCCCACAATCAACACCGTTTGTGGATGCATCAGGTCGAAGCGGCTCCCGGTGGATCGGCTCAACTGAAACTTTACTCCAACACCCGCATCTTCCATCCCCTCCACCGGGTTCCCTCGATTGGTCTTCTGCACCAGATAGGAATTCCCCAGCAGCCGCAGCTCAATCCGATCGGTCAGGGGAAATCGAATCAACAATTCCCCAATGGTTTGCTGGTCCAGCGGATCCTGACGGAAGAAGGTGTATCCCATTTCCACCTGAACAAATCCCGGTGGAACCGTCAGGGTGCTTTCCCCGTATCCGGGACGTTCCCCCACAATCGGTGGCACCTGTTGGGCCCACAAGGTCGGGTGTCCCGGAATGGCGAAAATCATTGCCACTACCAGCGTCCCGATCATCCATCCCTTCCCAGAACGCGTTGTCCGGTCTACCGGCAAACGTTTACGCATCATCACACCTCATGGTTAATGTGAAAGGGTTACGAAATTGCATCGTTCGATCGATTAATGGATTCCACCCCGGTTACCCAGATGCATCGAGTCACCAGGGCACTCAGCACGTGGGTCTGTTCACCGACCTGCACGTGCATGGATTGATCAAACGGCTCGATTTCCAGAATAATCAACCGGGTTTGCGGATAAATGTTGAGCTTTCCCAGATAGCGCAACAATTCCGGGTCGTGATCGCTCACCTCGGCCACCACGGCCTGGCTGGAGGGACCCACCTCGCTTAAACGCACTTTGGGTGGCTCTTCAATCTTACCATTTTTATCGGGAATGGGTGAGCCGTGCGGATCCGTTTTGGGCGATCCCAGCCACCGGTCGATGCGGTCCTCCATTTCTTCGGACAGAACATGCTCCCATTTTTCGGCCTCTTCGTGCACCTGATCCCAGGGTACATTCAATGCCTGCGCCAGAAACAGTTCGATTAGCCGGTGGTGACGAATGACTTCCAGCGCGATCTGTTCACCGGCAGGGGTCAACCGCACGCCCTGGTACCGCTCGTACTGCACCAGATTCATCCGGGCCAGCTTTTTCAACATCCCGGTCACCGATGCCGGGGTAATTTTTAATCGTTGTGCCAGTGCGGTGGTGGTCACCCTGCCTTCCGTTGTGTAAAGATCGTAAATCGTTTTCAAATAATCTTCAATCACCCGTTTCATGGCACCCATCTGTTAAATGAGCTTCTATATTAAAACAATATTTTTGTTACTGCAATAAATTTTTTAGGCATACCTAAAATTTTATTTTCATTCCTTTAATTCATATCGTCCTTTTTCCGGCGAAAAATAT
This sequence comes from Calditrichota bacterium, assembly GCA_013150955.1. GTDB lineage: Bacteria > Calditrichota > Calditrichia > RBG-13-44-9 > J042 > JAADJD01. The sequence goes on along the minus strand of JAADJD010000057.1, from coordinate 21,630 downwards.
GTTGTATTTTGCATTGTTAATTGTTTTTTTTCGGGATGTAGGGTAACTAATTCCCGGAACACTTTCCCACCCGGTTTATGTAAACGCGATGAACCGGGTGCAAAACCCAATTCACTCAAAAATCACGGCACCGCATATGTCCGTTCTCATCATTGGTGGAGGAATTGGCGGCTTGACCACCGCACTGGCGCTTCAGCGGCTGGGGATACCTTATCAGCTGTTCGAAGCGGCTCCGGAAATCAAGCCCGTGGGTGCGGGACTTTGGCTACCGCCGAATGCCATGCAAATTTTTCAGCGTCTGGAGATTGCCGAAGCGATTCAGCAGCATGCCGTGTTGTACCGCTCCCTGGAATTACGGGATTTCACCGGCAACCTGCTGAAACGACTGGACGTCCAGCGCATGATTCAGAAGTTTGGCTTTGGAACCTACGGCATCCATCGGGCCACTCTGCATCAGCTGCTGTTGCAGCAACTGGATGACGCCTGTGTTCACACCGGAAAGCGCCTGACCGCCCTTCACATTCACCCGGATGAAATCCATGCAGAGTTTGCAGATGGTAGCCAGGCCCGTGGCGAGGTGCTCATCGCCGCCGATGGACTGCGCTCCACCGTGCGTAGCTTGCTGTTTGGGGAGACCCCACTACGATATTCGGGACAAACCTGCTGGCGGGGCACCATCCCGTACAGTAGTCCAGATATCCCCCCTGACGGCACCTTTGAGATCTGGGGACCGGAAGCCGGTTTGCGGGCGGGCCTGGGTTATGTGGACGGTGGGCGGGTGTATTTTTACCTCACGTTAAAGCAAAAACCGGGGAAACAGCTGGAAGCGGAGCGATTGAAACCGTATTTACTTAAAAAATACCAGCTGTTTCCGCCATTTGTCCAGCAGCTGCTGGAAGCCACTGAACCGGAGCAATTAATTCACACCGATCTGTACGATTTTCCGCCGCTGAATCGCTGGTGTAGCGGACGGGTGGCACTGCTGGGGGATGCAGCGCATGCCACCACTCCCAATCTGGGCCAGGGCGCGGCTCAGGCCATCGAAAGTGCCTATGTGCTGGCCCACTGCCTGAAACAGTTTCCCGACCACACCGCCGCATTCCAAACCTACGAAAAAATGCGTCGACCCAAAGCAACGCTGGTGAACAAGCTTTCCTGGCACTACAACCAGCTGGTCAACTTCATCTCCCCCCGGAATCGCGGTGTGGTATTTAACCTGATCCGTTTAACCCCGGCCTTTCTGGACCATTTGCAGCTGGATCGAATTTATTCGGTGGGCTATCTGTCCGCACTGGAAAATACCGTTTCCTGAAAATGGTTGCCTGTCGCTGGAACCCATTTCCGTCAACAACGTTTACCCGGTGAACGGTCTTCCCCGGTCCGGGAATCAAAAAACCCTTGCGTCCCTGAGTCGAACTTTTTAACTTTTGTCGCCGTGAACAGAGGTAGTGAATGGAGAGGTGGCCGAGCTGGCTGAAGGCGCTCGCCTGCTAAGCGAGTGTGGCGGCACAAACCGCCACCGTGGGTTCGAATCCCACCCTCTCCGCCAGATCAGGGGTAGCGTGTGGCTACCCTTTTTCATTACCCGTCAGTTTCCCCCCAGACGCACCGGCACGGCACCGCTTATCCCCTTCCAGCACTTCAGGAAATCCCGGTTTACCTCTCCCGAATGCCACCACCTCCTTAACTCCCATTCTAAAAAATCCGGGGCAAATGGCTGGTATTCCTGAAAATTCCGTTCTAAATTAAGGCGATATGGCCGAAACAGAGGAAGAGATTTCACAAAACCATGAAAAAGGTGGACGATTATCTATACTGGTTAAGGCTGGAATTACTGGAAGTGCACTTAGATTTCAACTCCCTTTCCGGTGCAGATTCACTGATTCAGAATTTGCAATCCGAATATCCCCTGGACCCGCTGGTGCTGTATTATTCCGCACTGGTGGACAGACATGCCCTGCGCTACCGGCAGGCCATCGACAAATTGCACCGTTACCTGCGGTTGCGGCCACGGGATGAACAGGCGCTGGAACAACTGGCCCGAATCTACCTTCACCAGCAGGATGTTCATCAACTGGCGACTACATTAAACCATTTTCCCGAAAAAGCCCATCATTCGCGAGTGTATTTGATCCTGCGGGCGCAACTGGAGATTTTACGGGGCGATTTAAACCAGGCCCGGAATTATTTAAAAACCGCGCTTTTGAATTACCCCGGCAACCTGGAAGCCGAAAGACTATGGCAGCTGCTTTTCCTGGAACCGCCACCTCGCACCACCGAACAGGTGCTAAGTGAACTGGAGCGTCAGGCCTACCGGGACTGGATCGATCAACACCTGCAGTTCATTGGCGTAAAAGAGAAATACCACTACCAGGGGCACCGCTTACTATGCGGTGCAGAAGGATTTGCCTACATTCACCAAAACGATCCTCATACCTTTACCTTGATCCAGGAACCCTATGAAAAAACCCGGTTAACCCCAACAGAAGCCCGACAGCGACTGAAGACAATACAGGACTATTTTTTCCAGCTTAACCATCTGACGTACAGAGACGTTTTTCTGACGATGGAATATGAAAATTCGGGATATTTTTTGCTTCACCTGTACGAAACCGATTCCACTTATGAACGTTATCGGGAAGGGCAATTTCAGGGAGATTCCCTTCCGGTATTCTTAAAATTTCGCCGCATTCCGCGACAATCCGCTGCGCCGATGGAACTGGACCTGCTGCTGCGGCAGGACAAGGGATTCATCTGGATATCCGTGCGGGTAGCTACGGAGAAAATTCACATTCTTCCCGGAGATTGGCAATGAGGGTGCCTGAATCGACCATCAAAAAACTTGAATATCGGAGATCGATTTCCTATATTTAAGATTCTAAATTATTGTATTTTCTTGAAAACAAATGTATTTTTCTGGCCCACTGGAAATCTGCCGGTGGGTTTCTGTTTGCTGAATGATTAACGCAGGGGTTGGAATTATGGGTTATCCGTTCAAAGAAATTGAGAGCAAATGGCGCAAACGCTGGGAAGAAACCCGGATCTACAAAACCGACTTTTCCCGCAGCGAAAATAAGTGCTACACCCTGGTCATGTTCAGTTATCCTTCTTCAGATAAACTGCACCTGGGACACTGGTTTAATTACGGTCCAACCGATACCTGGGCCCGCTTCCGTCGCCTGAGGGGATATAATGTATTCGAGCCCATGGGATTCGATTCCTTTGGTCTGCCCGCCGAAAATTACGCCATCAAAACCGGTGGTCATCCCCAAGACATTACCGAAGAGAACATCCGCTACATTCGCGAGCAGCTAAAACAAATTGGCGCCATGTACGACTGGGATCATGAAGTCATCACCAGTCGTCCGGAATATTACAAGTGGACGCAATGGGTCTTCTTGCAATTGTACAAAGCGGGACTGGCCTACCGGGCCAATGCCCCGGTCAATTGGTGCCCGTCCTGTAATACCGTGCTGGCCAACGAGCAGGTCGTGGGCGATGGACGCTGCGAACGCTGCGACACACCGGTGACCAAGCGCAATCTCACCCAGTGGTTTTTTAAAATCACCGCCTATGCGGATCGGTTATTGAATAACCTGGACAAACTGGACTGGCCGGAAAAGACCAAAACCATGCAGCGCAACTGGATTGGCCGCAGCGAGGGCGCCGAAATTGATTTTCGACTGGCGGATGGCTCCGATCGGTTAATCAAAGTCTTTACCACCCGACCGGACACACTGTTCGGTGTAACCTACATGGTGCTGGCACCGGAACACCCGCTGGTGGAAGAAATCACCACCCCCACCCAGAAGGCAGAAGTAGAGCAATATGTGGAAGCCACCCTTCGCGAATCGGAAATTGAACGCCTGTTTACCGAAAAGGAAAAGACGGGCGTATTTACGGGTGCTTTCGCCATCAATCCGGTCAACAGGGAAAAAGTTCCCATCTGGATTGCAGATTACGTATTGATGACCTATGGAACCGGTGCGGTGATGGCGGTTCCGGGGCACGACGAACGCGATTTTGAATTTGCCACTAAATTCGAGCTGCCCATCCGAAAAGTCATTCTGGAACCGGGCACCGAAGAAGATGCCCCCCTTACGGCGGCCTACACCGGTGAAGGCACCATGATCCAATCCGGCCCGTTCAGCGGAATGCCATCGCAGGAGGGACGGGAAAAAATCATTCAATGGCTGGAAGAAAAGGGCATCGGGCGGCGAAAGGTGAACTACCGCATGCGGGACTGGCTGGTCTCCCGCCAGCGCTACTGGGGGGCTCCCATTCCCATCGTCTACTGCGACCGCTGCGGAGAAGTGCCGGTGCCTGAAGATCAGCTACCGGTGGAGCTGCCGTACGATGTAGACTTCCGGCCCACCGGCGAATCCCCCCTGCAATACCACGAAGGGTTCAAGAAAACCACCTGTCCCCGATGCCAGGGCCCGGCGACCCGCGAAGTGGACACCATGGACACCTTCGTGGATTCTTCCTGGTACTTCCTGCGTTACTTCACGCCTCAGTTAAACGAGGCACCGTTTGACCCGGACATCGTCAATCGATGGTGTCCGGTGGACAAATACGTGGGAGGTGCCGAACACGCCACCATGCATCTGCTGTATGCCCGATTCATCAACATGGTGCTGTACGATCTGGGACACATTGCGTTTGAAGAACCGTTTACTTCCCTCCGGCACCAGGGCGTCATCATGGGACCCGACGGGCAGAAAATGTCCAAATCTCTGGGTAACGTGGTAAATCCCGACGATTATCTGGAAAAATATGGTTCTGACGTCTTCCGCTGCTACCTGATGTTCGGATTCGATTACGAAATGGGCGGCCCCTGGGATGACAGCGGCATTGCTTCCATGGATCGCTACCTGAACCGCGTCTGGCGATTGTTTGAAAACTGCCTGTGGGTCTTTCAGGAAGGCAACAACTATCAGGAGATGGGCCCCGATGAAGAGAAACTGTTGAAAACGCTGCACCGCTCCATCAAAGGTGCCACCATTGACGTTGAACGTTTCCATTTCAACACGGCCATCAGCCGGTTAATGGAATTGACCAACGAGTTGTACCGCTACACGGGGAATCGTCCCCGGGAGGAACAAAACGCCGGCCTTCTGAAACGCGTGCTGGAGCAATTCAACATCATGCTGTCGGCCTTTGCCCCTCATCTGGGCGAGGAACTGTGGGAACGCACCGGTCATGCGTACAGCGTGTTCCACCAGCGCTGGCCGGAATACGATCCCAAAATGCTGGAAGAGGAGACGGTGGAATACGCCATTCAAATTAACGGCAAGGTGCGGGACAAGGTCGTGGTGCCCCGGGAAGCTTCTCAGGAAGAAATTGTTCAGATGGCCCTTCAGGCCGGCCGCATTCCCAAACTGGTGGACGGTAAGCAGATCGTGAAGACCATTGTGGTGCCAAATAAACTGGTGAACATCGTCGTCAAATGATGGGGAAACCGATGGCTTCGGCGTTGGATCACCCTCGTAAAAACGGCACCATCGTTTAACAGGCAATCAACAGGTATCCGGGATCATGAACATATCACACGTGTTGCGTCCGGTACCCGCCAGGGATTGGTTATCCCTGCTGCTTTTGTTTGCAGGCATCGTGATCTTTATTGGTCTGGCCGAAGCCCTGCGAAAAAAATTGAACTGGCCCCAGGAGTTTACCCGCAAGCTGGTTCACATTGCCGTCGGGGTGCTGATGTTTTTCTCTCCCATTCTGCTGGAGGCCTCTCTGCCCCTGGTTTTAATGGCCAGTTTTTTTACAGTAACCAATTATCTGGCCATGAAGAAAGGCTGGCTCAAAGGCATGGAAAGCGATCGGGAGAGCTATGGTACCACGCTGTATCCGCTGGCCTTTTTAATTCTGGTGCTGTTCACCTGGGAGAACCAGAAAGTGGTACTGATTGCGTCCATGCTGGTACTGGCCATTGGGGATGCCATGGCAGCCATTGTGGGCGAGTCCGTTAAACGGCCTCATACCTTTCGGCTGGTCGGCGAAACCAAATCCCTGGAAGGGTCCGCCGCCATGTTCATCAGCAGCACCCTGGTGGTATTCCTGACGCTGTGGTTCTTTCCGTTCGAATCGTCATTCCCGGTGGATTCGCCCTGGATTGCCCTGTGGTTTGCCGGACTTACGGCCATTGTGGCGACTGCCGCCGAAGCGCTCAGCACCCGCGGTAGTGACAACCTGACGGTGCCGCTTTTTGCCGCCCTGATCCTGTACTACCTGCTAAACCACGATCTGGCCGCAAACGTGCAACTAACCTTGGGGACCCTGCTGGGCGGGCTGGTGGCGCTGCTGTCGTTCCGGGCCCGTTTTCTGGACGCCAGTGGTGCCGTGGCCACATTTCTGCTGGCGGTCTGCATTTTTGGTTTTGGCGGCTGGCAATGGACCATTCCCATCCTCACATTTTTCATCCTGTCCAGCCTGCTGTCCAAAATTGGTAAACGTCGCAAAGCGGCTTATGAACCGATGTTCGAAAAAGGTAGCCGGCGCGATTACGCGCAGGTTCTGGCCAACGGAGGGGTTGCCGGCGCCCTGATGGTGCTCTACATGTTCTTCCCGCAGCCGGAAATTTACCTGTTTTACCTGGCGGCCCTGGCTGCCGCAACGGCGGATACCTGGGCCACCGAAATTGGGGTCATGATCGGCCAACAACCCCGCTTAATCCGAAATTTTAAACCGGTCATGCCGGGAACTTCCGGCGGGATTACTCTGGCTGGATCTCTGGGCGCCATTGCCGGGGCATTTGTGCTGGCCCTTAGTGGCAGCGCTTTTCTGGAAGCGACGGTGGGCTCCGTTCCCGTCCTGCTGGGGCTCATCACCGGGAGTGGATTTCTGGGGAATGTGGTGGACAGTTACCTGGGGGCCACCGTGCAAATCCAGTATCGCTGTCCCGTCTGCCAGAAAATCACCGAAAAATCCCATCATTGCAATGGAACTCCCACCACACCCTACAGCGGGGTCAACTGGATGAACAACGATATGGTCAATTTTCTAAACACCGTCAGTGCTGTGGGATTCCTGTATGTGGGAAGGCTGTTCATTTAATCCCGAATGATGCATTAAACCACAAATGACACGAGTTAACCCAAATTATGTATTAGACCACGAATTGCACGAATAAACCCAGATTATGCATTCGCCTACGAATTACACGAATTAACACCAATAAACCCAGATTATGCTTTGAACCACGAACTGCACGAATTAACACAAATAAAAACAACAGAATCCATTGATTTAGCAGAATCCATTGATTTAGATCTGTATGAAAATTCGCTTCGAGGTTTATTCGTGATTTTATTGATATTTTTTGTGTTCATTCGCGTGATTCGTGGTTTCATGCACAATCTGGGATAAAAATGGCGGTTCAGATCACCGGCCGCCGGGTGTTTCCCTGATTTTCTCGGCGATCGGTTTGCAAATGATGCTCGAGAAAGCGTATATTTGACAGGTAATATGGGGGCAGATGTCCAACATGAATTACCGGCACAATCGCTCAAACGTAAGGAATCGTTCATGAAAGCCTGGTTTATCCTCTGCATTGCGGGCATTTCCCTCCTGCTGGTTCAATGCACTTCCAAATTGGCCAGAGATCTGGAACGGGTGGAACAGCTACAACTGGAGGCTCAAAAGCTGGCCAAACAGCAGGCGCTGCTGCTGTGGTTTCACGGCACCCAGGGGACGCGCATGCATCTGGAGGAAACCTATCGCAATCATCAGGAACTGTTTTCCATTCCCACCCTGCAGCTGATTGTGGACGTCATTCAGGAAACCCGAAATCCCAATAAAACTCTGGAGCTTCGATACTTCAAAAACTACCTGCTGCAAAAGTTTGTTGAAATGCACACCGTTACTCTGGACGATTCCCTGCGCGACTTGTATGATTATTCCACCATTCAAATAGGAAAGCAGGCCATTTACTTTCGTAATCTGCCGTACCTGCTCAGTCGGGAACGATCGGCACAAAAGCGGCGTCAGCTGTGGAACCGGGGGCTGCAGGTGGTAGAGCGCATGGTTCCATTGTTCATTCAGAAATACCACAAGTCCCGCATCCTGGCCCGGCAGCTGGGCTTTCCGGACTACACCGCCTTCGTCGCCGAAATCCACTACTTCAGCCCCGAGCTCTTGCTTTCCCTGGCCGAACAAACCCTTCAGGAAACCGATTCCATCTTCCAGGCGCTGCAAACGCGCGTTTCCCGACGGTTGCTGGGGAAAGCCGCGGCCACCATTCATCCGGCAGACTATCCCCTGTTGCTTTCCGGTCGGGAATTCAGCGAATACTTTCCACCGGAATACCTGCAAACCTCCTACAACCAGCTGCTGCGCAGTCTGGGAATCGACATCAAAAAACAAACGGGCCTGAAAATGGATCTGGATGACGATCCGGCAAAAATTTATCCCGCACTCTGTATTCCGGTGGACATTCCCACAGACGTTCGCCTGTCGGTGAAACCTTCCGGGAATTTTCAGGATTTTATTCAGTTGTTCCACATCCTGGGAATGGCCCAGCAGTATCTGCACACCGAGGTCAACACCTGGGCGTTTCAGCACCTGGGACCCACACCGGTACGAAAGGCTTTCGGGCAGCTGTTCGAAACAGTGTGGGAAAATCCCAACTGGATGAAACAAACCGGTCTGTTGAATCACCCCGATCGCAAACATTACTGGGAGTACATCGCATTCCGAAAACTGTTTTTCATCCGCCACTGGGCGCAAATTTACATCGATGGGCACCAGATTTTTCAATCTGCCACACCGGATTCCCAGCGACTGGAAAACTTCGTTAACTCCATCCTGATCTTCCCGGATTACGCTTTTGAGATGGACTGGTACCTCATCGACATGAATCCCTTCATGAATGCCGCCATACAATTTCAGGCCGCGCTGTTTACCGAGGCCCTGCTACAGCATCTGGAGAAAAACTTTGGCACCAACTGGTTCGAAAATCCCCGAAGCGGGAAGTTCCTGAAATCCCTCTGGTGGAAAGGCAACTCCCTGCCCCTTGCGGCCATCCTGAAAAAGCTGGACGTCCCCGAACTGAATCCCCACCACGTGGAGCGCCGGATAGAACAGCTGTTAACCTATTGATTCCCGCCAATTTCCACACCCCGGATCCACCGGCACGGTATTTTTGCCGCTTGCTTCCCATGCGGGCAAACTTTAACTTTGTTTTTCAAAAATTCAGGATGGAAACATGCCCGAGAAACTGGAACAACCGCCTTATAACCAGGCGCTGATTGTGGATCTTTACGAACTCACCATGGCCGCCGGATATTTTGAAAACAACTACAATCCCTGGTCCACGTTCGAAATCTTTGTTCGGGAAATGCCCAAGCACCGGTCGTATCTGGTTAGCGCCGGTTTGCAGCAGGCGGTGGAATATTTGTTGCATCTGCGATTCACACCGGAAGAGATTGACTATTTACGTCAGTTGCCGGTCTTCAAGCACGTATCGCGGGAATTTTTTGATTTTCTGGCGGAGTTTCGTTTTACCGGGGATGTCTGGGCCATCCCGGAAGGTCAGATTTATTTTCCCGGCGAGCCACTGATGCGCATCTCGGCCCCCATCATTCAGGCGCAGATCGTGGAAACGTTTTTGTTGTCCACTTTTAATTTTCAGAGCATGATTGCCACCAAGGCCTCGCGGGTGGTTTATGCCGCGCGACTGGATGGTCGCAATCGGGGCATCATGGAGTTTGGATCCCGTCGGGCGCACGGGCCGGAAGCCAGCCTGCTGGCCGCACGCGCCAGCTACATCGCCGGATGCATGGGTACCTCGAACGTCCTGGCCGGCATGAAGTTCGGCATCCCGGTCTACGGCACCGCCGCCCATTCCTGGACCATGGCCTTCCCCACCGAAGAAGACGCCTTCCGGGCTTATCATCGGGTATTCCCTGAATCCACCATTCTGTTGATCGATACCTACGACGTGCTGGAAGGAGCGCGACGGGCCACGCGATTGGGGCCCGGCATCCGCGGTGTGCGCATCGATAGCGGGGACCTGCTCACCATCAGCAGGCAGGTACGCCAGATCCTGGATGCAGCCGGCCTGGAAAAGGCCATCATCGTGGCCAGTGGCGACCTGAACGAATACCGCATCAAAGCGCTGGTAGAAAATGGCGCACCGATCGATGCGTTTGGCGTGGGGACTCAGATGGTCACCTCGGAAGATGCGCCCTCCCTGGGGGGCATTTACAAACTGGTGGAACAGATCATCGATGGACAGGTGCGTTACCGGGCAAAATTTTCCCAGAACAAAGCCACCTATCCCGGCAAAAAGCAGGTCTTTCGGCTGATTGACGATCAGGGAAAATTCGTGAAAGACGTAATTGGCCTGGAAGACGACGACATTCCCGAAGATCACTTTACCCTGCTGCTGCCGGTTATCGAGAAAGGGAAACTGGTGTACGACCTGCCCGCCCTGGAAACCATTCGCACCTATTTTCTGGAAAATTTCGATCGGCTGGACGATCGATTCAAACGGTTTGATCAACCGGACGCTTATCCCGTCCGTTACAGCAAAAAATTGCAGGATCTGTTTAATCAATTAAAAGAGCAGGAAGTGCACCATCGTTAAATCATGCGGGTGTTTTGACCGGAAAAGGCGGAGAAATGTCGCGAAAAGCGCCGTAAAACCGATTGAAAACCGCAAACAAGGAACGTGAAAATAATGCAAAGAGGATTGGCGGTTAAATATGGAGTCTTTCGTTCCTTTTCACTTGCTGCAGTTTTCATCCGGGCAAAACCAATGATCGAAAGGAAACATTTGGTTGACTCACTTGGAACAGGTAGCGGATCATGAGCCGAAAAGATGCCATCATCATAAAAGGGGCACGGGAGCACAATCTTAAGAACATTGACCTGGAAATTCCGCGGGATCAATTGGTGGTCATCACCGGCATTTCCGGTTCCGGCAAGTCCAGTCTGGCGTTCGACACCATCTACGCCGAGGGGCAGCGACGCTATGTGGAATCGCTCAGTGCCTATGCCCGTCAGTTTTTGGGATTGATGGAAAAACCGGACGTGGATTACATCGACGGGCTCTCCCCGGCGATTTCCATCGAACAAAAAACCACCCACAAGAATCCCCGCTCCACCGTGGGGACGGTGACCGAAATTTACGACTACCTGCGATTGTTATTCGCCCGCATTGGACATCCCCACTGCTACCAATGTGGCGATCCCATCAGCCGACAAACCCCGCAACAAATCGTGGATCGCATCCTGCAAATTCCGGAAGAAACGCGCATCATGATCCTGGCACCGGTGGTGCGCGGTCGCAAGGGGGAATATCGGGATTTGCTGGATGAGATCCGCAAAGAGGGATTCCTGCGGGTGCGCATTGATGGCACCCTGCACCTGCTGGAACAGGAGATTGCGTTAAACAAAAACATCAAACACGATATTGAAGTGGTGGTGGATCGCCTGAAGGTGCGTTCTGGCATCCGCCAGCGATTGACCGAATCCGTTGAAATAGCGCTTCAGCTGGCCGGGGGACTGGTCATTGTAGTGGATCTGGATCACCAGCGGGAAGACCTGTTCAGCGAACATTTTGCCTGTCCCCGCTGCGGCATCAGTTTCGAAGAGCTGGAACCGCGGATGTTTTCCTTCAACAGTCCCTACGGCGCCTGCCCGGACTGCGACGGTCTGGGAATTAAACGGGAGATTGATCCCCGACTGGTGGTACCCAATCCCAACCGATCCATCAAGCAGGGGGCACTGGCACCGCTGGGGGAACAACGGGCCAGCTGGCACTTCGAGATGCTTCAGGGACTGGCGGAAGCCATTGGCTTTGATCTGGAGACCCCCTGGAAAGACCTGCCGGAAGCGGTGCAACGGCTGATCCTGTACGGTTCTGGAGATAAAAAAATTCGCATTCAATTTCAGCGGCACGATTCACGATTTGAATTCACCACTCGCTGGGAGGGGATCATCCCCAATCTGTACCGCCGCTACCGGCAAACATCATCGACGGCCATCCGGGAATGGATCGAGGAATTCATGAATCCCATCCCCTGTCCCACCTGTGGTGGCGCCCGATTGCGGAAGGAAGCGCTGGGGGTGAAAATTAACGGATTTAACATTGCCCAGGTTACGGCGCTGAACATTCAGAAGGCCTATCAGTTTTTCGACCAGTTGTCCCTGACTGAAAAGGAGCATCAGATTGCGCACCAGATTTTGAAGGAAATCAAAGCCCGCTTGCAATTTTTACTGAACGTGGGGCTGGATTATTTGACGCTGGATCGTTCCGCGGGCAGTTTGTCCGGCGGCGAGGCCCAGCGCATCCGACTGGCCACCCAGATTGGTAGCCAGCTGGTAGGCGTGCTGTACGTGCTGGATGAACCGTCCATCGGGTTGCACCAGCGGGACAATCGCCGATTGATTCGCACCCTGACCCAGCTGCGGGATCTGGGCAATACGGTGCTGGTGGTCGAACACGACCGCGAGACCATCGAGAGTGCGGATTTTGTCATTGATCTGGGGCCGGGAGCCGGTAAACACGGCGGCGAGGTGGTGGCCACGGGCAGCCCGGAAGACATTGCCTCCCACCCCGATTCCATCACCGGAAAATATCTTCGCTACGAAAAATATATCCCCATCCCCTCGCGCCGGCGCAAAGGCAACGGGCACTTCCTGACCCTCCACGGCGCCCGCGGCAACAACCTGAAAAACATCACCGTAAAGTTTCCGCTGGGCATGTTCATTTGCGTGACCGGCGTGTCCGGCTCTGGCAAAAGCACGCTGGTCAACGAAACGCTGTACCCCATCCTCTCGCGACATTTTTACAACAGCAAGATGATCCCCCTGCCCTACGACCGCATTGAAGGGCTGGAACATGTGGACAAGGTGATTGACATCGATCAGTCGCCCATTGGACGCACGCCGCGCTCCAATCCCGCCACCTACACGGGATTGTTTACGCATATCCGGGATTTGTTTTCGCAGTTGCCGGAAGCCAAAATCCGCGGTTACAAGCCCGGTCGGTTTAGCTTCAACGTAAAGGGAGGGCGCTGCGAGGCTTGCCAGGGCGATGGCGTTAAAAAAATTGAGATGCACTTTCTTCCCGATGTGTACGTGACCTGTGAAGTTTGCAAGGGGAAGCGTTACAACCGGGAGACGCTGGAAATCCGTTATCGCGACAAATCCATTGCCGATGTGCTGGCCATGACCGTCGCCGAGGCACTGGAATTTTTCGAAAACATTCCTCCCATCCGGCGGAAACTGCAAACGCTGTACGATGTGGGACTGGGATACATTCAGCTGGGGCAGCCGGCGCCCACTCTCAGTGGCGGCGAAGCCCAGCGCGTCAAACTGGCCACCGAACTCTCCAAAGTCAGTACCGGCAGCACGGTGTACATCCTGGACGAGCCCACCACCGGCCTCCATTTTGATGATATCAACAATTTACTGAACGTGTTAAACCAGCTGGTGGACAGGGGCAATACGGTGATCGTGATCGAGCATAATATGGATGTGATCAAGACTGCGGACTGGATCATCGACCTGGGGCCGGAAGGGGGCGATCGGGGCGGCGAAATTATTTTTGAGGGAACCCCTGAAGAGGCGGCCAATGCACCCCATTCCTATACCGGCCAATTCCTGAAACGTGAATTGCAGCAGTGGGAGTTGCTCCAGAAATCCATCTCCACCCTGGAAGACGCTTCCTGAAACACGCCGTTTAACCCAAATTATGCAATAAACCACGAATCACACGAATGAAACCAAAAAATATCTACACAATCGTGAATAAACCACAAAACACATTTTCATCCAGATATCATCCAATGAATTTTATCCCAAATAATGCATGAAACCGCGAATCACGCGAATGAATTCGAATAAAATCAACAAAATAACGAATATATCCAGGAAAACATTTTCATCCAGATAGAATCAAGCGCATTCTATTATTTTTATTGGTGTTAATTCGTGCAATTCGTTGTTTAATGCATAATCCGGGTTTATTATTTTTATTCGTGTTAATTCGTGTCATTCGTAGGCTATTGCATAATCTGGGTTAATCCGTGTAATTCGTAGGCGAATGAAAAATTTGGGGTTATCGCGTGAATTGGCGTAATTCGTAGGCGAATGCATCATCCGGGGTTAAGCGCATCGAATTGCCGCGTTAGATCTGCAGACAATTGGCGTCCCGGTAAAAAATAGTGGTGCAGTTGACACCACGGTCAGCCGGTTTCAATCCCTCGAACGTCAGATGCTTGAATCCCGATCTCTGCAGAAACGTATGAGCCTCCCGATATTCCGGTCGCTGGGAATCATCCAGAATAATCACCCCCCGGTGTGTCAGCAGTTCAGGTGCCCGACGGGCGCACTGCACCCGCGCCAACCCATCAATGACCACTATATCAAATTTCAGTCCGCCATTGCGGGTAGAGATGTATTCTCCAAACGCATAATAGGGAGGCTCACTTCCAGGAGCCGCATGATATACCGTCACATTTCCTGGCAATTCGTCTTTTAGCAATTCGATGAAAAACGCATCATGCTCCACCGAGAATACGTGCTTTACATGGGCTGCCCAGAACAGGGACGAATACCCGGCGCCGAACTCCAGCACTACCATCTCCGGCTGCAGACGCTCCTTAATAAACGCGATGAAGGAATAATTCATCCAGGGCAACGGACGACCTTCCGCATCGCAGGGATACCCGCGTCGGAGGCTTTCCGTCCATCCAGTTTGTGCCAGGTAGCTGTTCCGTGTAAAACACAGCAGGCGCTTGTAATTCATTACCCGCAGGAAGGTAAATTTGCGGCGGAAAAACCATTTAATGTCGTTTTTCATGATCTATCTGGAAACCATTCCTGATGGCAGACGATGCCTGTTTTCGTGGATGGCAAATTTCGTCTGCCGGACATTTCAAAACAAAAGACTGGCCCTTTCCCTACTGCAACCGTCCGGGAGGTTTGCCCACCCGGCACGCTGAACCGTCCTGCCCGTCTGCCCGTTAATCCTCGGGCACCTGCACGTAGACAATCCGATCCCGATTGACGGTGGAGCGAGTGCGCAGCAGCATTTTCAAGATCTCACCAGGGCGTGCCCGGGACAGAATGCGATCAAAATCGGCCACGCTGTTTACCGGTTCGCCATTAATTTCCAGTAAAATTTCGGCCGGGAAGATATTGCCCACGTCCGCTGGCGAACCCGGCGCCACCCGTGCAATGTACACCCCGCGATCCACATTAAAATGGGCCATGTCCTGCTCGGTAATTTCCCGCAGGGTCAATCCCAGACGCTCATACTTCAGGGGCTCGTTTTGTGGGGGTACTGCGGCCTGTGCCTGATTAATGGGTGCTTCTCCCAGTACCACATCCAGATCAATGGCGCGACCGTCCCGCCAGATGGTAATCCGCACCCGATCCCCCGGAGAATGCTGAGCAATGCGCAACTGCAGATCATTCACCGAGGTGACTTCGCGGCCATTCACCGCAATGATGATATCCCCCTGGCGGATGCCAGCCTTTTCTGCAGGAAAGCCCTTCTGCACCCCCTGCACCAGGGCACCGATCGGTCGGGGCAGGCCCACTCCCTTGGCGTTGGCATCAGACACGTTCTCGATGCTCACCCCAAGGAATCCCCGACGCACCCGGCCGTAGCGCAGCAAATCGTCTGCCACCTTTTTGGCCAGATTGATCGGGATGGCAAACCCGTACCCCTGGTAAAGCCCGGTTCGGGTGGCAATGGCAGTATTAATTCCAATGACTTCCCCTTTTAAATTCACCAGAGCACCACCGCTGTTTCCGGGATTGATTACCGCGTCGGTTTGAATAAAATTCTCGATGCGGTAATCCACGTCAATGATGCTAATATCGCGTCCAATGGCGCTTACAATACCCGCAGTTACGGTGGACGTAAAATTCAGCGGATTGCCCACCGCCATTACCCATTCGCCAATTTGCACGCTGTCCGAATTCCCGATGTACGCCACCGGCAAATCGTGCGCATCGATTTTAATGAGCGCCACGTCGGTGGTGGGATCGCCCCCCACATAGCGGGCCTCGAACTCCCGCTTGTCATACAATTTCACCCGAAGCTCCTGGGCCCCCTCAACCACGTGATAATTGGTGAGGATATACCCATTGTGCCCGATAATGATCCCCGAACCGGTTCCCGGATGAAAGAACTCCTGGCCTTCTTCATCCTCGGAATCGTCCTCTTCATTATCTTTACGGGGCAGGAACCAGTGGAAGGAATCGCCCCGTGGTGCCTTCACCTTGCGGGTACTGTGGATGGACACCACCGCTGGCAGAATCCGCTTTGCCGCCGCGGTGAAAAATGGGTTCGGATTCAGATAGGGGAAGACCCGCTGTTCTGGCCTGAGCGGGGGTACTTCCGGGGTCACCTTGGGGGCACGCATCCACCCGATGGTATCGGTGGAGGCCCGGGCAGATGGCCCGGGCACCGTCGCCACCGAACTGGTATCGGGTTCCATGGTTAAGGGATTTTCGGGTTCCGTGGGAATCGGGACTTCAATGCGTACCGTGTCTCGCGTTGGGGCTTCTGTCTTCACCGGCTGAGTTGCCGAGGATACCACAATCACATACACAACCAGGCCAATCATGGCCAGACTGGTGAGCAACACCAGAATTTTTTTTAATGTATCCATGAATGTATCCGTTCTATTTGATTAAGCTTACTCATCCGCCATGTTTCGTAACAGTAACAGACGGATCAGGTTCATTAACGCCATAGTTGCAGCGGCCACGTAGGTTAACGCCGCGGCATTCAACACCTTCTTTGCGCCGCCAATCTCCTGAGCCGTTAAAAATCCGTGCGATTGGAGTTGCAGCAAGGCCCGATGACTGGCGTTAAATTCCACCGGCAACGTCACCACGTGGAACAACACCACACCGGTAAAAAAGAGGATTCCCAGATCCATCAGCTGGGGCCAGCTGAAGATAAGCCCAACAAAAAACAGCGGGAACGCCATCCAGGACCCCAGATTGGTAACCGGCAGGATGGCATGGCGAATTTGCAGCGGGACGTATCCGGTGGCATGTTGTATTACATGACCCACCTCATGAGCCGCCACGGCCACGGCTGCCAGGGAGTCGCTGTGATAGTTCATACTGGACAGCCGCACCGTTTTTGTGCGGGGGTCGTAGTGGTCGGACAGTTCTCCGGGAACTTCTTCAACCTCCACATCGGATATCCCGTTCATGCGCAACAGCTCCACGGCCGCCTGATAACCGGTCAAACCGTGAGCGTTCCGCACGGCACTGTACTTCCGATACGCACTCTTCACTTTGGTCTGGGCGTAAATCGCCAGAATTAATGCAGGAATCAGCAGAATGAACGTTGGGTCCCAGAAAAACATATAAGAACCACCTCCTATTTTTATGTTTTTATTTTCGAATCCATATAATACACAAATTTATAAAATTTTCATACGAAAATCAGCTAACTTTGCCGAAATCGCAGACATTTCGCTCCCCTTCATTCCAGTGTCTCTATTATACGCCGAATTCCACCAGGGTTACCGGAATTTTGCAAATTTTCCGACTGACGTAACCTTTCCTGAAAAATCTCCCCATCCTGGCCCCACCCCCTTCCCCGGCCACCTGTCCGGAGCATAAAAGAATTTTATGATTTCAACACCGGCCTGGATTTTAGGTTCCCGCGGAACTCATTTTTCGTGGGCATAATCGATTGAAAATAAAGGGAATATCCTGCCAGGCAAGGATACCGAACCTGGCGCTTTCCCATTCGGGGACCGTGCCGGAAAAGAAAAGCGCTTGCAAAGCCAGGGGATGCCGTGTATTTTTTTCCAAACACACAGGAGACGGGGCCATGCAGGAAAAAATCCTCATCGATGGATACAATCTACTCCACTCCCCGGCATTCCATACTCCCCTGAATCTGGATCTGGAAGGTCAGCGGGATCACCTCATCCGGCTCCTGTACAGTTACGCCAACCAGCACGGAGTGGAAGTGGTGGTGGTGTTCGACAGCTCGCTACAGACCAACAATCGTCGTTTTCAGGCCCGACGGGTGAAGGTGATCTTTTCCGCACCTCATCAGGAAGCCGACGATGTGATTCGGCAGCTGATCCGCCAGGAGAAGAACGCCCATCACCTGGTGGTGGTCAGCTCCGACCAGGCCATTCGCTTTACCGCCAGTGACCACGGCGCCCGAAGCTGGAGCAGCGAGGAATTTTGTCGCCAGCTGTTTTCTCCACCCACCCCGGCCGAACCCGCGGACAGTGAACTGGAAAAAGCCCGCGGAAAGTACGAACCCGATCTCAGCGATCAGGAAATACAGGAATGGATGGATCTGTTTAATCGGGAAGATACCGATGACCTTTAGGCAATGGCTTACCCACAAGCCAACGCTGTATGCCATCATTGTTCTGGGCATAACCGTCCTGATGGGTCTGAACCTGTGGGGATATTTTTTCCTGAACCGCCTGGAAAGGGAGATCCTTTCGCAACTTAACGGCCAATTCAAACATATGCAACAAATTGCCACCCGCCTGTTCAACGGAGAGGAACTGGAAGCCATCCATCCCGGAGACGAAACCCGACCCGGCGTGCTTTACTACCAGCAACTGTTGTGGGAAATAAAACAGAACAGCGGGTTAAACGACATTCTGATTCTGACCCTGGATGGCCGGATTTTGATCGATCATCGCGTGGATTTTACCATCGGGGCGTCCCAGCAGCGCTTCCCCACCCGGAATCCCCGTTTTTTACAGGCGCTGGAAGGAGAATTTCCTGAACCGGAACTGATCGAATTTGATGGCGATTTTTATTTAATTGGATACACGCCCATTTTTAATTCCCTGTACGGAAACGTTTCTGCGGTGCTGGTGGCCGAGATGCCCACCCATTTTTTTGCGACCCTGCAGTTTTTTCGCCGGGGGCTCTTTCTGCTGGGTGTTGGGGCCATGGCATTGATTCTCATCTTTTCCGCGGTGATTGTTCTGGCCATCCGGCAGTTGCTGAATACCGAAAGACAACTTCAGGAGCAACAACGGCTGGCGGAACTGGGACAGATGAGCGCCATGGTGGCCCACGAAATTCGCAATCCCCTCAGCATCATTAAGGGAACCGCAGAGGTGCTCAAACGCCAGTATGCTTCTGAACAAAACGAAATGTTCAATTTCATCCCGGAAGAGATCGATCGATTGAACCGGCTGGTGAACGAATTTTTACAGTTTGCCCGCCGCACCCGACTAACGCCCCAAAAAATTGTGCCCGACACGCTCATCCAGCAAATGGTACAGCAGTTGAACGATCCGCACATCCAGTTCACCGCCGGGGCTGGCAATCAAGCCGTGCTTCTGGACGCCGATGCCTTCAAACAAATTTTGTTGAATGTGATCTCCAATGCCCGGAAGGCCATCCCGGAAAAAGACGGGCGTATTCAAATCCACACCCAAATGCACAGGGGCCGCCGTCCTCGTTATGTGGTTCGGGTTCAGGATAATGGAACCGGAATGGATCGGGAAACGTTGGAACACATTTTCGATCCCTTTTTTAGCAGGAGTGCCACCGGGAGCGGTCTGGGGATGACCATCACCCGGCGATTAACGGAGCAAATGGGTGGACAGATTCACATTGACAGCGAGCCCGGAAAGGGCACCACGGTCACGCTCAGTTTCCCGGTTTAAGGGAATGGCCCTTCAACCCGCCAGTTAGAAAAACCAGCGCAACAGAACGCGGGTCACCGTCCGGGAAAAGGAAGAGCCCGACAGCTCCACAGATCTCCCATTTACGGCTCCACCTTCATGCACTCGAAATTCCACCAGCACTTCCCCACCGATAGCCAGATTGGGAGTGATCATATAAAAGGCACCGGTTACGGGCCCAAGGAATATTCTTCGCAGGCTTTCGCTTCGGGATAATACGTCTCCTTCAATTTTAAAAGAATCCAGTAGTAGATACCCGCGGAGTCCAATGTAGAGCTGGGTATTGTTCTTCTGAGAGACAATCATGAAACCCGATCCCGCACGGACAAACATTCGGCTGGATTTTTGAACACCTTCGGTTACCGACTTTCGGCTGAATCCCAGTTCCGGTTCAATCAAAAGACTGGAGCCAATCTGAATGGGGAAATAAAAATTATCGTACACATTTTCCATCCCACTCTCCGTCCCAAACCCGCTGAGATCGATGCCCACCCCGAAGCGGGTTCCTGAATGTTCCTGCGCCAAACCGGTGATCCCCAATCCAAGCATCACCAGGAAAATCAAACGTAATAAACGTTCCATAATTGTTCCTTTCCTTTCAATTTCCAATCAAGCTTTAAAGGGTTTAAAAGTTATGTATCCCTCAGCGATTAAACCCAAATTATGTAATAAACCACGAATCACGCGAATGAAACCAAAAAATATCTACAAAATCGCGAATAAACCCTGGAACACATTTTCACACATTTTCATCCGGACACAATCCAATGTATTTTATTGGTTTTATTCGTGTTAATTCGTGTCATTCGTAGGCTATTGCTTAATCTGGGTTAAAGAAACCATTCGGATTCATTGTTGTCTGACGGCAATGCCTTCGGCCTGTACCCGACCGTTAATCAGATTGATTTCGAAATTGATCACCGCCGTGGCCCCCAATTTTGCGGCCTGCTTTTTAATTTCCTCCACTGCGGTTTCACCAAAACTGCCCAACCCATAATAAGAAACCACGCCCACAACCTGATAGCGCATCCCTTTTGGAATCGTCCCGTAAACCTGTACCGATCGCCAATCGGCCTCGGGAAAATCCTGGCTGCTCAGAGGCACCTGGGCGTAGTGGGCACAGGACAGGCAAAGCGTGACCACCACCAGCATTGTCCACAGAACGGTTTGTTTCCTGACGCCCATTTGATCCCCTCCTTTATTTGAATTTGATCGCTAATCCCCGAACACAATACTCGGTGATTTCACCCAGCGAGGTTTTGCGTGCCGAAACCGACACCCGAAACCGCACCACCGCATCCGCCCCTTTCTCTGCCGCCAGTTTTTTGAGCAACCTCATCACCTCATCCACTCCGTTCGTGCTTTGAACGGCGATGTAACCAATCTCAAAAAATTCTTTGTCTTCAGGGACTTCCGGGTAGAGCTGGATTCGGGAGGCGTCGGTAACCGGGAAAGACTGATCGCTTAACGGTGCATACGAAACGGTGGAACAGCTGAATAACAAAAATCCAAGTAAAAAGAAGAGTACCCGTTTCATGCTGAATCTCCCTTGTTTTTATTTGGCTGACTACAACCCGTATGCCATCATGTTACCAAATTCCGGGTGTACCGCTGTGTCTGTAACCCATTGAAATTTCTGAATGTTGCAATGGTTGGCCTATCTCAGGAATGAACCCGGCTCCCGTTATGGTGTCTGCATCCCAACATAGTAAGCCGGTGTTCCCTGTGGCAAAATTGCCACAGGTTGCGCGACGGAAAAATATCACCGTTGCATCATCTGGGTTTATTTGTATTACCCGTTGTGCTAATTCAGGATAAAGCAGATATTTTGAAAAACCGTTAAAACGGTTAATAATCAATCAGTTACGTCATCTATTCTCCTGGCTAAAGCCAGGAGTTAATCGAAATTATCATTCATTAACACCCAGATTTATCTGGGTGGACAACTCCTAAAGTAACAATAATT
>JAADJD010000061.1:32719-33195 GCA_013150955.1 Calditrichota bacterium | reverse complement strand
GAATGTCATAAATTACTTTTTTATTTCGCATTTTTAAGATAATGCCTAAAGGAAGCAGTTCCGGGTCATGTAAATGGTAGATTGAAGCGTTCATTTTGAGTGCGTAATAAGAAGCCAACACAATATTTATAAAGCGAATCCAAAAAGTGTTTTTAGAGTTTTTCAAAAAACGGTAATGTAAATTGGGGTGGTAGTAATTAATGGGACTTTTTTTTACAATATAGATGATAGTGTACCCATAATTTAATAGGGTCTTTATTTCCTTGTGAAATATTCGCGTGTCATAAACATAATGGACAGTTGTGATAACACAAATGTTGCGT
Source organism: Calditrichota bacterium (assembly GCA_013150955.1). Taxonomy (GTDB): domain Bacteria; phylum Calditrichota; class Calditrichia; order RBG-13-44-9; family J042; genus JAADJD01. Next base: position 32,872 of record JAADJD010000061.1, on the reverse strand, counting down.
TTCTTTTTCAAATGCATACCATTTCTTCTATGTTCTTATTCTAAAAAATAATATCATTAAAGTTAAAAAAGCACCTTTTAATATCAAGTTTAAAATATTTTTAGAATGTGGAAAGTTGAAAGGAATATATATGTAGGGTTCTTGCAATTTGAT
>JAADJD010000061.1:0-32686 GCA_013150955.1 Calditrichota bacterium | reverse complement strand
TTTAATATTGGGGAAAATCTTCAACTGAAACGCTGGATAATGTTGAATAATTTAGCATATAATTCGAATCTCTAAGAAGATTAAAATATTTTTCTAATGATGATTAAGAATAAATCTTTTTTAAATTCTAATTCCTTACGTTTAAATTGTGTGGAATGTAAAATGTGAGGTGTGCAGATGAAAGTGCCATTCGTTGATCTCAGAACGCAATATTATCAAATTAAGGATGAAATTTTATCCTCACTGGAAATGGTATGTGAAAATACCAGTTTTATTTTAGGACCTTTTGTTCAGCGATTTGAAAAAAATTTCTCAAAATATGTCGGTGTAAAACATTGTATTGGTTTGAATTCTGGGACATCCGCAAATTACCTCTCTGTTAAAGCAATTATTCAACCAGGAGATGAAGTGATTACAGTACCTAATACTTTTATTGCAACAACAGAAGCAATCACAGCTGCGGGTGGGAAACCTGTTTTTGTAGACATAGAAGAAGATTCCTATAATATGGATCCAGAAAAGATAGAAGCGGCCATAACAAAGAAGACCCGGGCCATTGTACCGGTCCATCTTTATGGACAACCAGCTGATATGGATCCCATTTTGGAAATAGCCAAGCGTTACAATTTATTTGTTATTGAAGATGCAGCCCAGGCACACGGTGCAAAATACAAAGAACAAAACGTCGGATCAATAGGGGATATTGCGGCATTTTCTTTTTATCCGGGAAAAAATTTGGGTGCTTATGGTGAAGCGGGTGCGTTGACTACGAACTCAGATGAAATTGCGGATTACGCACGTAAATTTAGGGATCATGGTTCGCGTGAGAAATATGTTCATGAAATAGAAGGTTTTAACATGCGGATGGAGGGCTTCCAAGGAGCGGTATTAGATATTAAACTTAAATATTTAGAGAATTGGAATGATGCCCGTCGTCGAAATGCGGCCTATTATTGTGAATTGCTAAAAGATGTTGACAATGTGATTCTCCCACGTGAAATGCCATATGCCAGGCATGTTTACCATCTTTTTGTGGTTCGCGTGAAAGAACGCGAGAGATTACAACAGTTCTTAAAAGATAAAGGTATTGCTACAGGTTTCCATTACAAATATCCATTGCATTTACAAAAGGCTTATCAATATCTCGGTTATAAAGAGGGGGATTTCCCGGTCACCGAGAAAGTAATGAAAGAAATTATTTCTTTGCCTATGTATCCAGAACTACATCGTGAGCAAATAGAGTATGTCGTAGATTCTATTCGTGATTTTTATCGTTGTAAGTAAATGTTTTGTAATTTCATGTATGAATTCTAAGGATACGGTTATTATAAAAGGAGAGGAAATATGTTGAAAGTGGGAGTTATTGGTGTGGGATACTGGGGACCGAACATTGTGCGCAACCTCATTGCCAATCCGCATACCACGGTGCCGATTTGTGCCGATTTAAAGCCGGAACGGTTGAATTACATTCGTTCGTTGTATCCATTCATCCAGACCACCCGGGACTTTCGGGAGGTCATCCATCACCCCGATGTGGATGCGGTGGCCATCTGTACCCCGGTTTTTACCCACTATGAGATCGCTCTGGAAACGCTTAAAGCGGGAAAGCATGTCCTGATCGAGAAACCCATGGCCTCCACGTCTGCGCAGGCGGAGGAGTTGATCAATCTGGCTGAACAGAAAGGTTTAACCCTTCTGGTGGATCATACATTTTTGTTTACCGGTGCGGTTCAGAAAATTAAGGAACTGGTTTCCAGTGGAGAGATCGGGGATTTGTATTATTTTGATTCGGTGCGGGTCAATCTGGGGCTGTTTCAGCATGACATCAACGTTCTGTGGGATCTGGCACCCCACGACATCTCGATCATGAATTATGTGATCGATCAGTTGCCCGAAGCCGTGGTGGCCACCGGTTCCGATCATCTGGATAATGGGCTGGAGGATGTGGCCTATTTGACGGTTTACTATCCAGAAAAACTCATCGCCCATATTCACGTAAACTGGTTGTCTCCGGTAAAAATTCGCCAGACGTTGATCAGCGGAACCCGGAAGATGATTGTCTGGGATGACAATTCCCCCAGCGAAAAAGTAAAGGTTTACGACAAAGGCATCGAGGTCATCCAGACCACGGATCAAATCTACAATACCCTGATTCAGTACCGGACAGGCGACATGTACTGCCCGAAGATTCCCCAGACGGAGGCGCTTGCGGTGGAGATGCAACATTTTGTGGATTGCATTCAGGGAAAGGCAACCCCCATTTCCGGTGGGGAACTGGGGCTTCTGGTGGTACGTATTCTGGAAGCGTCGGAGAAATCGATTAAGAATCGTGGCAAGGAGGTTCTGTTATGAGGTTCGTTAATATTACGGATGATGTGAAACTGGGAAAGAATGTCCAGATTTACGCATTTGTGAATCTGTATGGCTGCGAAATTGGAGATAATACAAAGATTGGCACATTTGTGGAAATCCAGAAAGGCGTAACGATCGGGAAGAATTGTAAGATTTCCAGCCACACCTTTATTTGCGAAGGGGTACACATCGAGGATAATTGTTTTATTGGCCATAACGTTACTTTTATTAACGACAAATATCCCCGTGCCACCACCGAGGATGGGCGATTACAAACCGAAGAGGACTGGGTGTGCATTCCCACCTACGTCAGGAAAGGCGCCAGCATTGGCAGTAGTGCAACGATTTTATGTGGGGTCACCATCGGGGAAGGGGCTATCGTTGGAGCCGGGGCGGTGGTTACCCGGGATGTTCCCCCCCGGACGATTGTCGCCGGCGTGCCGGCAAGAGTCGTGAAACGGCTGGATGACGATTCCCCGGATCAGGAAAAATAACATTCAGGGTCAGGGACATTCTGGAGGAGGAGCTTCCATTACACAGGTCTTGCCCGATTTCGGGGCGCTATCCATGACCGGAAATTGATTGATGACCGGCAATTGATTCGGCCAATCTGGAAGGTCAGCAGGGGGATTCTTCCGGATGGAGGGATACATTATTAGGGGATGAATTTTATGAACCTGGTGCTTCCGTTTGCCATTTCGCTGGTTGCCGCTCTGTTAGCGGTTCATTGCTGTCGCATGGTCGCGTACCGGTATCGGATTGGTTCGTTTCCCACGGCGCGCAGCATGCACCAGGAGTTTAAACCCGTCCTGGGTGGATTGGGTATTTTTCTGGCCATTCTCATTTCTTTGATCGTTGCCAGTGGCTTAAGAATCCTTCCCTGGGATGTGTGGATAACCCACTATTATTTTTTTGTGGGCTGGCTGGCGATTGTGTTTACCGGCGCGCTGGATGACGTTGTGGGACTGTCCTCCTGGCAAAAGTTTCTGGGAGAATTTATGGCTGCTGTCCTGATTGTGCTGGGGGGATGTGTCATCGAGGCGTTTGTGAGTCCCGGAGGAGCCACCCTGAACCTCGGCTGGCTGGCTTATCCCTTTACGGTGTTGTGGATTATTTTTATTATCAATGCCCTGAATCTCCTGGATGGTCTGGATGGCCTGGCCGGTGGCATTTCCCTTATTGCACTCATTGGATTTGCCATCATCTCGTACCTTCAACACAATTTATTTTTATTGATCCTTTCAATTTCCGCTATTGGCGCCGTGCTGGGATTTCTTCGCTTTAACTATCATCCGGCCAAAATTTTTATGGGGGATGTGGGCAGCTTGCAGCTGGGCTACCTGCTGGCCTTTTTTTCGATCGAGGCTTTACGCGTGGCGCGCAGTCATCAGGTGTATTTTCTGGCCTCGCTGGTACTGCTTGGGGTTCCGGTTACCGATACGTTGATTTCATTTTTCCGACGTCTGGGACGGGGCGAGAGTCCGTTTAAACCGGATAAGGAACACGTGCATCATCGGTTGTTGAAACTGGGATTATCTCATCTGCACACCGTCTGGCTCCTGTATGTTGTGGCGTTTTTCTACATGGTGCTGGGGGTGTTGATGGTGGTGTACCTGGAGGTTACCGGTTATGTGTTGTTCACGATCACGTTTGTGACCTCTATTTATTGGGCACGGCGACTGGGTTACATGGAAGCCTACCGGCGGTATCCAAAGCTGGATGTCCAGCCGGGTCAGACCCACCAGGCGCCCCCCTTGCATTTGAATCGATTGTGGCACCAGGTGTTCATCTTTTTATCCGATCTCGTTGCGGTGAATCTGGCGCTTTACTTCACCTACTGGTTTAAGTTTCAATCGGGATGGGTTTCCCGGTTTACCATCCGGGCGTTGCAGGATTATTTAATGGATCCGGTGTTTTTGTTTTTCACCATTGGGTGGGTGTTACTGTTCTGGTTGAATGGGCTGTACAGCATGCCCTGGGATGTTGGGCGGTTCGAAAAAACTCTGCGAGTCACCCGCGTCATTACCTTCGGGATTGTGCTGGTGGGATTTTTGACCACGGATCCGTCCAGTCCGCTGAATGCATCCCAGCTAACCACTCTGGTGTTTTACTGGTTTTGTATGGTGGTTTTTGTCAATGGAGGCCGGCTGGGAATCATCGAACTGGAGAAGCGCAAACGCATATTCGAATACTCTATGAAAAATACGCTGTTAATCGGGGCTACCCGTCAGGCCAGGAATCTGTTGCGGGACATTCGCAACAATCCGCATTTGTTGTATGATGTGAAGGGGATCGTGGTCAAAAAGAAGGGCAGCGTGCACGAGTTTGAGGGGTTGCCCATTCTGGGGGAGTACCGGGATTTGCCGAACCTGATTCAGCAGCTGGGCATCGAGGAAATCATCATTGCCGTACCGGAAAATTCCCGTACGGATTTGTTAAACATCATCAGCATTTGCGATCGCTTTCATGTGGTGATGAAGACCACGCCCGCATTGCATCATTTGTTGTCTGGATCACGCTCTGCAGTGGATGACCATTCGCTGACGCGGGTTTTTCCGGAGCGTATGGTGCCCTGGCAGTGGATTGTGAAACGCGGCTTCGACATCCTGTTTGCCCTGGTGAATCTGGTCATTAACGTTCCGCTGGTGCTGGGTGCCTGGGGGTTGATCTCCTGGCAGTTTAAGCGCTTTCCGGTGACCTCGGTGGCGGCCCTGGGAAAATTTGGTCAGCCGTTTCGATTGTACGTTTTCCGAATGGGGCGGCAAATTCCGGAGCGGTATTATTTTGGAGAAGGTCGGGCTTCTCGCCTGTCGCCGCTGGGAAAATTCCTGTTTCGAACACGGTTTTACAAATTCCCCCAGATTTTCAACATTTTGAAGGGTGAAATGAGTGTGGTGGGCCCCAGGCCAGAGTCGCCCGACTGGTATCGGCGCAACGAGCAGCGGTTTCGGTTTCTGCATCGGCGATTGTTTGTGCGGCCGGGATTAACTGGCCTGGCTCAGGTACGTTATCGGTACGAATCCGGGCAAAAGTATCTGGAAGAGCGCATTAAATCGGACATCTATTATATCGAGAATCTTTCACTCCGGCTGGATTTTCAAATCATCATCCGCAGTATTTTATTATTAATTCAACGGCGGGTCAGGCTGTTTTAAGGGGGAGCAATGGGGAATCGCCCGAAAATATCGGTGGTGATTGTGAATTATAATGTGAAGGAATATCTGGAACAGGCGCTGATCTCCCTTCAGCGGGCGCTGAAAACCATCCCGCATGAGATTTTTGTTGTCGATAACGCTTCCGTGGATGGCAGTGTGGCCTACATCCGAAAGCGATTTCCCCAGGTCAAGTTAATCGAAAGCCCGGTGAATCTGGGGTTTGCACGGGCGAACAACCTGGCCTTGAAACAGGTTCAGGGCGAATATGTGGTCATCATTAATCCGGATACGGTGGTGCAGGAGGATACCTTCACCCAATTACTGGCGTTTTTCGAAGCGCATCCGGATGCCAGTGCAGCCACCTGCAAGATCATCAATCCCGATGGCACCTTTTCCGTTGATTGCCGCCACAGCATCCCCACACCCATGATTGCCTTCTGGAAGGTGGTGGGACTCAGCCGATTGTTTCCCCGCAGCCGAATCTTCGGGCAATACAATCTTACCTACCTGAATCCCGACGAAACCTACACCGTTCCCGCCATCTCCGGGTCGTTCATGATGATTAAAAAATCGGTGCTGGATGAGGTGGGCTATTTTGATGAACAATTCTTCATGTATTGCGAGGACATCGATCTGTGCCACCGGATCAATCAGGCGGGACACAAAATTTACTACGTGCCCACCACCCAGATCATTCATTACAAAGGGGAAAGCACAAAGAAAAACAACATTGACTACGTCATTACGTTTAACAAGGCGCTTTATCAGTTTTTCCGGAAATACTATGCCCACCGCACCGTCTTTTTTGTGCGCTGGTTGATTGTGCTGGGGATTATCTTACGGGGCGTGTTTATTTACCTGAAAAATTTTGTCCAGGAACATTTCCCATTGTTGGTGGATGTGTTGATTTTGAATCTGGTCATTTTGTTTTCGTTTTACGTGCGCATGCAATTTAAGCATGGTTTTCGGTGGGAGGACTTTTTTGCCGGCTACTGGGTCATTCACGCCATTTCGACCATCATATTTCTGGGCACGGCCTTTTATTTGCAGGTGTATCCGCATCATCGATTGTCCGTGCAGGAGATCATCAAAACCAACATTATTACCTTTTTGCTTCTGGCGTCCTTAACGTTTTTCCTCAAGCAGTTTGCTTTTTCGCGAATGGTGGTGTTGATTGCGGCAATGCTCTCCCCCCTGGCCATGATTACCTGGCGGATCATTTTAAAGCGGTATTACAGCGGGGATCGTTCCGCCTGGGGACGCGACTGGTTCAGCAAACCCACGGTGCTGGTGGGGAATGGTCAGGGCGTGGTGGATTTGTATTATAAGATTCGTGATATGCGCGATTTGAGCTACGAATTGCTGGGAGTAATTCTGGTCAGCGATGCGGAGGAATTCCCCGGACGTTCGGATATTCCGGTGCTGGGAACGCTGGATCACCTGGCGGGATTGATTCGCATTCACCGCATTCGGCAGGTCATTTTTGCCACCGATGCGTTGAGTTACGAGCACATACTGGGAACCATGAGCCAGATTCGAGATCCACGCGTGGAATTTAAAATGGTGCCTTCCAGCTCCGAATTTATGATCGGCAAATCCACCATCGAACGGCTGGATGATTATCCCTTCCTGGAAATCGATTACGCCATCGGGCGGCCGTTCAATCGCTTTGTGAAACGAAGTTTTGACATCGGACTTTCTGGCTTAAGTTTGCTATTGGCTGCGCCGGTGCTGCTGCCGCTGCTAATCTTCCGCTGGTCTCGCATTCGGCGGATTTCCTTTCATTTTGGCCCAGAAGGAGAAAAAACCATCCTGCAAATCGATGAGTTCCGTCCGGAATGGGGACTGAATCGCTGGTTGTTGATCTGGGAGATCTTTCGGGGGAAGCTCTCCTTTGTGGGGGCACCCTTTCCGCCGGAAGCATCCCTCCGGGCTCACCCCGAATACTGGTACAAACCGGGAATTACCGGACTGGTTCAATTGAACTGGGAAAAAATTCAAATCCCGGATGATATGGAACGATACCACCTGTTTTATATGAAGAACCAGTCCCTGTTGCTGGACGTGGAAATTCTCCTGAAGGCACTGGTTCAGAAGCGGTTGTTCTTTTTCCCCTCATTGAAGACGATTGGCAAGGGATAAGCTATTTTCCCGTTGTGGCAGAAGGGGAATGCTGCGGCCCTTCGGTTTCCGGTTTGGTGGGATACCGTCAGCACGGTGGGACGGGAATGGGTGTTACGGGAGAATGGTGACAGGCAAGCACAAGGGGCACGCGTCTGGCAATGGAAAAGATCCCGCCTGCGGGGATGGCATCAGAACTCGGAACAATTGAAAATGATGCGGTAAACACACTGCGGGCTTCGGCAGACCACCTTACATTTTTCCTGAATCAGCTCGGCACCGCAAACCGGGCAGATCAGGCGGTTGTCCCGGCTGGTATTATTGCGGGATGGGGTTTCTTTCGATTTATTTGAATGTTTCATGTTCGCCTCATCGCTTCTTTGATGGCAAGGGATTGGTTATCATGAATGCTTCATCTACTATTTTAACCCAAATAATGCATTCGCCTACGAATGACACGAATGAACACCAATTAAAATAATAAAATGCACTTGATTCTCTCTGGATGAAAATGTTTTCCCGGATATATTCGCTATTTTGTTAATCCCAAATAATGCAATAAACCGCGAAACACGCGAATGAAACCAAAACGCGAATGAAACCAAAAAATATCAATTAAATCGCGAATAAAACCACGAAACACATTTTCATCCAGAAATAATCCAATGTATTTTATTAATTTTATTCGTGTTAATTCGTGTAATTCGTGGTCTAACGCATTCTCAGGGCTTAATGCTGCTAACCGAACACTTCCGCCTCACGGACGTTTCCGCTGTGCCTGTCGCTGCTGGGGAACCACCTGCTCCAGCACCTCCAGGGTGTAATCGATGTCCTCGCGGGTAGTGTAGCGTCCCAGTGTAAACCGCAGGGCCGATGTGCCCCGATCGTTTTCCAGCCCCATGGCTTTTAACACATGAGAGGGTTCCACGCTGCCGGACTGGCAGGCCGATCCGGTAGACACGGCAATGCCAAACATGTCCAGGGCCATCAGCAACGCTTCCCCATCACAACCGGGGAAGGAAACGTTTAAATTGTGGTACAGGCGGTTTTCCGGATGGCCATTCAACACCACGTTATCAATGCGTTTTCGCAGTTGTTCCCAGAAGTAATCCCGAAGGGCTCCTATCTCCCGACGTTCGGACGCCATTTCTGTGATCATGATCTCGGCGGCGCGCGCCAGTCCCACAATGCCCGGAACGTTGTGGGTGCCTGCCCGTTTACCCATCTCGTGGCCACCTCCGGTCAGGATGGGCTGAATGGGCGTTCCCCGCCGGATGAACAACGCCCCTACTCCTTTGGGGCCATATATCTTATGGCTGGATAGGGATAGCAAATCAATGGGCATTTCTTCCAGGTTAAGGGGTACCTTGCCAAAACTTTGCACCGCATCGGTATGGAAGGGAATGCCGTGCTGGCGGGCGATGGCTCCAATTTCCTGAATGGGATTGATGGTGCCCACTTCGTTATTGCCGTGGATGATGCTGATGAGAATCGTTTCCTTGCGAATGGCGCCAGCTACCAGATCGGGATCCACCCGGCCGTGTGAATCCACAGGCAGGTAGGTCACGGCAAATCCCTCTTTTTCCAGCAGACGGCAGGTTTTCAAAACCGCGGCGTGTTCCACCTGGCTTGTGATGATGTGATTGCCTTTATCGCGGCTGGCGTGGGCAACGCCACGAATGGCCAGGTTGTCCGATTCGGTGCCACCGCTGGTAAACACGATTTCACTCTCCCGACAATGCAGGAGCCGTGCCAGGGTCTGGCGCGCCGCTTCCACCGCCTGTTGCGCCGCCTTGCCATACCGATGGGCACTGGAGGGATTCCCGAACGTTTCCCGAAAATAGGGCAGCATTGCATCCAGTACCCGTTGATCCACCGGGGTGGTGGCGCTGTAATCCAAGTAAACCTGCCGTTTTTGAGCCGCGTGCATGGTGTCCTCTTATTTCGTTTCCATGATTGGAAATTTACGGGCAACGAGCAAGGCGATGCAACGGCTAACACAGAAATGTGGGATTCCTTGCGGAGATTCGCGCATTGGGTTGCAATTTTTGTTCAACCCGGATTATGTCTTAGACCACGAATTACACGAAAGAACACAAAGGAAAATAATGAAATACATCGGATTGTATCTGGATGAAAATTTGTTTCTGGGTTTATTCGCGGTCTTGTAGATATTTTTGGGTTTCATTCGCGTAATTCATGGATTAGTAAAAAATGGCGAATCTCCTGGCTGACCTTTCAGGTGATCCAAAACCCAGGAGATTCGCCATGAAATATGTTGGTTTAGACGTTAGAAATATATTGAGATTTAGACCATAAATGCAACGGAAATTTGTGCAAAATTAAACCAGGATTGTGCATTCGCCTGCGAATGACACGAATGAACACAAATAAACCCAAATTACGCTTTAGACCACGAATTGCACGAATTAACACAAATAAAAACAATAAAATCCATTGATTTGGATCTGTATGAAAATTCGCTTCGAGGTTTATTCGTTATTTTATTAATATTTTTGTGTCCATTCGCGTGAATCGTGGTTTAACGCTTTATTTGGGATAAAAATGGTTGAGCCAGTAGACCGTCATGGTCCAGAAAGTGAATTAGCAACGGCACTTGAACCAACAGCAAGCGGGCAACAGTCGGTTAAGGGCCCTGCGGGTCCAAACAGAGTTGGCCAGGAGATTTTTCAAAAAAGAACCGGCGCCAGCAACGGGTAAAAACGTCCTTTTCTTTGAAACTTTTTATAAAACCAAATGATGCATTTAACCGCCAATCACACGAATGAATACAAGAATATCCACAAAATCGCGAATAAACCCCGGAACATATTTTCATCCAAACACAATCTAATGTATTTTATTGGTTTTATTTGTGTTAATTCGTGTCATTCGTAGGCTATTGCTTAATCTGGGATTATATTGTTATTATTCGTTTTAATTCCTGTCATTCGTAGGCTAAAGAAAAATTTGGAACAAAATGGTTTAATGCATTTTTGGGTTCAATTGGGAAGAATTCGTTGAAGCCGGTGAGGATCGTTTAAGGGAATTTTTGCTTTAACGACCGGTTTGGGAAAATCAAAATACAATTGCCCGACCCTCTGGCCGGGCAATAAGAAAACCTCCCTGTTCAAATTTCCCTTAATTCTTCATGGAAGCCTGCTGAATGTACTGATTCAGCTTGTTCACGATGAAATCTTTCGGGTACGCCCCCACAATCTGATCCACCATTTGACCCTTCACAAAAATGCCCAGGGTGGGAATGCCCATGATGTGGTAGGTCATGGCGGTTTCTGGATTTTCATCCGTGTTCAGTTTGGCTACTTTCAGCAAACCGCTGTATTCCTGGGCAATTTCTTCCACCACCGGAGCAATGATCCGGCAGGGGGCGCACCAGGGTGCCCAAAAATCCACCAGAACGGGGATGGGCGATTCCAGCACTTCCTTCTGAAAAGTGCTATCCGTAACCGTGATGGGTTTAGACATGATTTATTCCTCCTTAGATTTTCTTTCTCTCATGTTCTCATTCACACGTTAGCTTTTGATGAGGAATGCAATGGAAAGTTACAGGGCAGAAAAATTCGTGAAAGAAAACGCATGGGCTTTTCCGGTTCCCCGAAGGGTCATTAGAAAACTGGTGCGTTCAGTTTTCGTGTTTAAAATTTGCTTCTGTCGGTATTCCCTATTATTTTAAAAATTGAATCTTAGGAGAAGAATAAACGGTAAATGATCCAGTTCCTGAATCCCACGATTTTATTTGCCCTTGCTGCCGCCTCCATCCCATTAATCATTCATCTCCTCAGTCGCCGCAAGATCAAGCGGGTTCCTTTCAGTACCATTCAGTTTTTAAAGCGTCTGGAACGGAAACAGATGCGCACGTTTCGCCTGCGGCAATGGATCCTGCTGGTGTTGCGCACCCTGATCATCATCAGCCTGGTGCTGGCATTTGCGCGTCCCACCCTGAAATCCGGCGATGGGGGATTTTTTCAGGAACGGAGTCCCATTGCGGCGGTGATTTTGCTGGACAATTCCCTTTCCCTGAACGAGGTGCATTTGACGGGAAGCTTGCTGGAAGAACTGCGCCAGCGGTTTGTGGATTTAAAATCGGTGTTTCGCAATGGGGATCGGATCACCGTTATTCAGACGACCCGCCCCCCCACGTTGCTGGCTCGAAACGTGGCTTTTTCGGACGATGTGTGGGATGATGTGCTGAAAAAGATTCAACCCAATTATTTAAGAAGCGACCTTGTCACGGCGTTGCGACAGGCAGAAGCCATTTTAAAGGAATCGCCGTTTGCCAATCGGGAAATTTACCTGCTGTCCGACCTGCAGCGTACGGCCTTCTCCCGTGCCTCTGCAGAAGAGCTATCGCCGGTAGCCTTTCGGGTGGTGGTAATTCCGCTAACCCATCGTGCATCCGACAACCTGTCCATCGATAGCGTGGAAGTTCGCACCCGGCTGGTGGAGCGCAATCAACCCCTGCACCTGCGGGCTTTTGTCACCAATCCCGGTAGCGACAGGTATTTGAATAGCCTGGTTTCTGTGGTGCTGAATGGCAAACGGGTGGCGCAGGAAAAAGCATCTGTGGCACCGGGACGCCGGGAAGCGATCGATTTTCAGGTGACCCTGACCGAATCCGGTTTTATTGAAGGCTATGTGGAGCTGGAAAGCGACGCCCTGCTGGAAGACAATCGCCGCTATTTTCATCTGTATGTGCCGCAATCGATTGCCATTTTGCACCTGGTGGGCAGCAATACCCTTCGCAGTTTTGTACCGTACATTTTACAACCCGCCCTGGAACGGGGAATTTTCCGTTACCAGAAAATTGCCTTTACGAAATGGTCAGCCATAGATTTTCGGGAATTCGATTTTGTGATTGTGGAAGGGGTGGACGGATATCCCGAAACGTTTCTTTCGCGGTTGTCAGGATTTGTGAATCGCGGGGGCGGATTGTTACTCATTCCCCCCGAACGTCCCGCATTCAAGGAGCTGCAGCGCTTCTTCGACCAGTTTCGACTGGGGAAGGTGGTGGAAATGTGGGGGCAACCGGGGAACGTGGAACAGTTCCTGACCTTGCGGCATCTGCGCTGGCAGCACCCGATTTTCGAAGGGTTGTTCCAGCAGACCCCGCCGCAGCTGAATCCGATTGAAGTGTACGCTGGATTGCGACTTCTGCCCACCCCGGCGGCTGAGGTGCTGATCACCGCCGGCGATCGCCTGCCCTATCTGGTACTGCGGCCGGCCTCCCGCGGACTGGTATTTGCAATGATGTCTCCGTTGCAGGAACGATTTACGCGCCTGCCGCTGAAAGGTCTGGTCATTCCCCTGTTTTACCGCATGATTTACTATTCGGCGTTGTTTCAGCAGGGGGAGCCGGTGCAGCTGTATTGTGGGCAGCCGTTTGTGGGAACATTTGGTCATTTAACCGCTCCGTTCGATTTTACGGTTAAAGATCCGGTAGGACACACGGTGCGGCTCAATGCCGCGCTGAAGGGAGGGCAGGTATTGCTGGAGTTTCGAGAGACGCAATTGCCGGGGAACTATCGTGTTTATCACCGCAAGCGGATTCTGACCCTGTTTTCGGTCAATGTGGATCCGGCGGAATCGATATTTGAGACCGTGCCGGAGGAGGAACTGGCCCGATGGATTCCCGATCGGGTGATACTGGTTTCGGATCAGCCGGTGGCGGCTCAAATTCAGCACCTGCGATTTGGTCGGGAGCTGTGGCCGTATTTTCTGATGCTGGCGCTGCTGCTGTTGGTGGTGGAAATGGCGGTGGCACGCACCGCAGGGAAGGAAGAGCCCGTTCCCGAAATGCTGGAAACCACCCCACAGGGGTAAGGCATCGGGAAGGCGGGGCTGGGGGTGAAATGCAGAACGATTGGAATGGAAATTTTCCGGGATTTATCCGTATAATAGGGATAGTTTGAGGGAACAATGAATATCCATACGAACGGGAAACGCGTGACCATTTTGAGCATAAACAACCAGCCGAAACGTTTCATAAACCAAACATCAAATCAAAACCATAGGAGGTGTACGGCTTTTTGTTGAAGAAAGATCAGCTTACTGCACACGAGAAGGCCATCCTGGTAGGCGTTATCCTTCCACGCCAGACCCGCTGGGAAGTGGAGGAAAATCTCTCCGAATTACAACTTCTGGCCAGAACGGCCGGGGTTCAGGTCGTTGATAAAATCATGCAAGACCGCGATCGAATCAATCCCACTTATTTTATTGGAAGTGGGAAGGTGGAGCAGCTGGCCCAGCTGGTAAAAATGCACGGGGTCACCGCGGTGATTTTTGACGATGATTTAACCCCGGCACAGGTGCGCAATCTGGAAAAGGCCACCGGCGTCAAGATTATTGATCGCAGCACGCTGATTCTGGACATCTTTGCCAAACATGCTCGCACCCGCGAGGCCAAAACCCAGGTGGAACTGGCCCAGCTGCAGTATTTGTTGCCCCGCTTAACGCGGCAGTGGACGCACCTGTCCCGTCAGGTGGGCGGTATTGGTACCAAGGGGCCTGGGGAGACCCAGCTGGAAACCGACCGGCGCCTGATCCGCAAGCGAATTGAATTCCTGCGGAAGGAGCTCAGCAAAATCGATCAGCAACGTTCCATTCGCCGCAAACGGCGCGAGGGGATTTTCAAGGCCTCGCTCATCGGCTACACCAACGTGGGAAAATCCACCATCATGAACCTGCTATCCAATGCCGGGGTTACCGTGGAGGATCAGTTGTTCGCCACACTGGATTCCACCGTGCGTCGGGTCTGGCTGGATCGCGACCATCAGATCCTGCTCAGCGATACGGTCGGTTTCATCCGCAAACTGCCCCATCATCTGGTCGCCTCCTTTAAAAGCACCCTGGATGAAGTGCGGGACGCCGATTTGCTGCTCCATGTGGTGGACATCAGTCATCCGCAGTTCAAAGAGCAGATTCAGACCGTCAATCATGTGTTGCAGGAAATCGGGGTGGCCGATAAGCCCGTGCTGATGATTTTTAATAAGATCGATCGTCTGAAGGAAAAGCACATCATCGGGGCATTAAAGGCGGAGTTTCCGGGCAGCGTCTTCATTAGCGCTGCCAGACACATTCAAATTGAATATTTGAAGCGCGTATTGATCGATTTTATCGAAAAGCATTACGTGGAAGGGGAAGTGGTAATTCCGCTACAGTTTTCGGGGCTCATTTCTCTGGTGCACGATCTGGGCATTGTGGAATCGGAGAATTTCAGTGATTCTGTGGTCACCATACAGTTTCGCAGTACCATTCCCAATAAATACAAAATATTACGCCATGTGCGGGAGACCATTCGGGATTATCGGAATCAAGTTCGGGCATAACGCGGGAGGATGAATGGCATGAAGTTCTTGACCGAATACCTGTGGTTTAACACCGAAAAGAAACGGGAATATATCAATATTACGGATACGGTGGAAGAGATTGTCCGCAAAAGCGGGGTGAAGGAAGGCATGGTGCTGGTGAGCGCCATGCACATCACCGCCGGAGTTTATGTGAACGATGCCGAGAGCGGACTGATACAGGATATTGACGAATGGCTGGAAAAACTGGCTCCCTTCCGTCCGGATTACCGGCATCATCGCACCGGGGAAACCAATGGCGATGCCCATTTGAAAAGCCTGTTGATTCACCATGAGGTGATTGTCCCCATTACCAATGGTCACCTGGATCTGGGACCCTGGCAGCAGATTTACTACGCTGAATTTGATGGACAGCGCCGCAAGCGGGTGATTGTGAAGGTGATGGGCGAATAGGCCCCGCTGTAGCGGGGAATTTCCCCCGAGTGCCAGAATGCAGGATAGGGAAAATCGGAACCGGGATGGCCCTGTCGGTTTCGCGCAAAAACAAATGGTTGCCGCAAATTAGGGGCAAAAAGATCGTTCGCTTAAACAGGAATTGTTTTGTATGACGGACTGGTTCAAAACTCGATCCATATTAGATTGGTTTCGCTTATTGCTGGTGTTTGCGTTGGTGCTGGCCGGGGGGACGGATGTTTTATTTTCGCAATATGTGCGTCGCTTTTCCTTCCGTAACGAACATGAACGCCGCCTGCATTACGCGCTGGATGATTGGGTCAGCTTCACCAAAGCCCGCCGCATTACTTCCGTGACCATGGGTACCCAGTACATTTATTTCAGTAGCCTGGACGGCGGCATTCTCCGTTACCATTTGTACGAAGAGCACTGGGATTACCCTTTTACCACCAGTAACGGTTTGCCCGAAAATGAAGTCTACAATGTGATTTATGATCCGGAGACCAGCTTGCTGTGGGCCATTACCCGCCGGGATACCGCCGTATTTGATGCGGCACGTCAGGAATGGATCAGCCGTTCGCAGGTGGGCTACTGGCCCTATCGGTTTCCTCGCATTTCTGCTCCCGACACCGGCAAGCAGATCCAGGTGAATCGGTTTTACGATGCCCGCTTCCTGAAACTGCTCCCCATGTTTTTTGCCAACGGCCCGTATACCATTACCGGGGACTGGATGCTGGTGGATCCTTTCTTTCGGGAATTTCCCATCATTGGTTTTTTAAAGGATGAATGGGATCGCATCTGGTTTCTGGTGGATAAGTTTGGCATTGGATTGGGGCAGCTGTATTCGGCACGGGCAGATTTTTTTGCCCTGGGATTGTCCGATATTTATCCGCAGGCGCTGGCGTTTCAGGGGGACGATCTGTGGATTGGGGGATTGTGGCAGCGGATGGATCGTCCCGGTATTGTGCACTGGCGTAATCACGATGGCGGATGGGAATACTTTGAGGCTCGCTGGATCAGCCAGCTCCCCAGCGACGAGGTTACCGCCATTCAAGTGGATGGCGATTCCGTCTGGTTTGGTACCCGATACGGCGTTTCCGTGTACGACACCTATCGAGACCGGTGGTTTAACTTCAACCTGGTACATGGATTGTGGAGCAATCAGGTGAACGACATTTTATTGCTGGGGGACGAGCTGTTTGTAGCCACTGACCAGGGCATTAACGCCATCGATACACGAACGGGACTGGTAAAGCGGGTGACCGATAAACGGTTGCGAAATATCTCCATCAATCGCTTTGCCCGCCAGAACGACACCCTGTGGGTGGCCACCAATCGGGGAATTTTTCGTCGGGTGCCCAATCCACCCCGCTGGGAATTCGTGCCCAGTCAGGCCGCCCTCTCTGACGTGTACATCACCGCTGTGGGGAGCTTTGGCAGCGAAGTCTGGTTTTCAACCCCATCGGGAATCATGTGGCTGGATGTCCGTACCGGACGCTGGGAAAGTTTCCCGCAAATTGGCATGGAAATTAAGGGGCGAATGCGGGATATTAAGGTCAATCAGCAAAGCGTGTGGGTGGCCACCGAGGAAGGCCTGTTGAAATACGATAAAAAGCGGCGCTACTGGCGCCTGTACACCACCAACGATGGATTGCTGGACAACTATTGCCATTTTGTGCTGCTGGATGGGGATTATCTGTGGGTGGCCACCAATTCGGGCATCACCCAGTTTTACTGGAATAATCCCGCCCGCATCGATTAACTTCCAGGCATTGTTAACGGATACACCAAAATAATGCATGAAACCGCGAATCACGCGAATGAATTCGAAAAAAATCAACAAAATAGCTAACATATCTGGGAAAATTTTTTCATGCAGATAGAATCAAATGCATTTTATTATTTTTATTCGTGTTCATTCGTGTAATTCATGGTGTAATGCATCATCCGGGTTGAATTTTGCTGGATCTGTTTGGGGATTTACCGGGCAATATGTAAATTGAGGCCGTCCGGAGGAGCAATGTGGAGGAGCTGTAACTTTTTCGGATCAGCGGCATTTAACTGTATTACGTGACGGATGGGAATAGTTTACCATGATGAACAATCCGACCCTGGAAATAGATGCGGCGTTGCCTGATCGTTATCGAGAAGCATCACCCCACCAGCTTTTGCAGGCGGTTTCCCTGCGTCCCGGTGATCTGATTCTGGATGTGGGCTGTGGGAAGGGCTATTTTACCCGTGCTCTGGCCGCTCGCCTGGGATCTTCCGGCAGGGTTCTGGCACTGGATGTGAATGCCGCTGTCATAAAGCACTTTAAATCGCAGGGACTTCCGGCGGGATGTTTTTTGCTTCTGGTAACCGCTGTGCATTTCCCACTCCGTTCGAACAGTGTGGATGGTGCTGTACTGGCCTTTGTGCTGCATGAATCCCGGCAGCGACAGGAACTCCTGCAGGAAGTCTTGCGGGTGCTAAAACCCGGTGCATGGGCAATGGTGGTAGAATGGCAGTGGGATCCGCAAAGGCAGACGGTTCAGCGATGGGATCGGTTACCCAGGCAGCAGACCCTGCAACTGTTGCGGGAAGCGGGATTTAATGAATATGCGGTAACTTATCAAAATGATCGGTTTTACCAAATAATCACCCATAAACGAGAGGTGGCATCATGAGTAAGAAATTCAGTGTGATTTTACTGATCGGTATATTTGCGATTTTTGCGCTGGGATGTTCCGGAGATGAACAGGCACAGACCCAACAACAGGCCGGGGTGGAGCAGGCGGCCATCCAGCATCTGAACGTGGATCAGGTATACGAATTGATGCAGAAAGATACCAATTACGTCTTAATCGATGTGCGCACGCCGGCGGAATACATTGGCGAGCTGGGACACATTCCCGGAGCCGAATTGCGTCCCCTGCAGGAGATTGAAAACTGGGTACAGGAAATTGAATCGCTGAAAAACAGTGATAAGAAAATTGTGCTGGTATGCCGCAGTGGCAATCGCAGTCGGGTGGCGGCGGAATTCCTGCAGGAGAAAGGCTTCAAAAACCTGATCAATATGATGGGTGGGATGCGCGCCTGGAATCAAAAGGGGTATCCCGTGGAAAAATAATCGCAGCACCTTTTCCGGGTAAGGAGGGCAGACCATGACCCTGGAGCTTAAAATTAAACCGGACACGACGATCGAAGAGATTGTCCAGAAGTACCCCGAGCTGGTGCGGCCGTTGATGGAATATGGCATCAAGTGTATTGCCTGCGGTGAGCCTGTCTGGGGAACGCTGGAAGAAAATGCCCGCGAGAAAGGCATTGAGAATCTGGATGAGATTCTACAGAAACTTAACCAATTGGTGATGCAGAAGGAACAGGCAGAACATGAAGAATAGCTGGATTAAATTAAGCATTTTTGCTGTGGTGGGCGGCGCACTGGGATTTGCATATTATTATTTCATCGGATGTCGCACGGGCTCCTGCCCGCTTAGCAGCAATCCCTATATCATGACCGGGTATGGTGTGTTCACCGGCCTGGTGATTGGATGGAATCGAGATCTGTTTCGGAGAAAGCGAAAGGAATGAGGGAAAACCATGCCCGTACCGGTGATTATACTTCTGGTCATTATTGGCTTTTTCATTTTCATGCAGGTAATGTTCCGGATGCGCGGCTGGCGACGGCGGGGAAAGCCGGTGCCGGAGGTCAAAGGGGCTCTGGCACGGGCCATTCGCCAGGCGGATCAGGTGGTGGTGTATTTTTACAGTCCCGCATGTAGGGCCTGCCGCACTCAGGAGCAATTCCTGCCCTCCGTTCAACAAAAGGTCAAGCAGCTGGTGCGGATTAATGTTCGAAAGGATCTGGATACTGCCCAGAAGTTTGGCGTCATGGGAACCCCCACCATCGTGGTAATCGAGAACCGGGTGATTAAGGATTATTTCGTTGGCATTACCCCGGCAAATCGAATCTTACGATCGCTGGGAAAGGCCGGTTCATCTCCATAAACCCGGATTATACATTCGCCTGCGAATGACACGAATGAACACAAACAAGTAATAAAACTTGTTGTGCTACTTTTAGGATAAAGCGAGTATTTAGAAAACCGTAAAAACGGTTAACCATTCATCCGTTACGTCATCCATTCTTCTGGCTAAAGCCTGGAGTTAATAGAATCCCAAATCATGCACTAAACCCAAATAATGCATTTAACCGCGAATCACGCGAATGAAACCAAAAAATATCTACAAAATCGCGAATAAACCCTGGAGCATATTTTCATCCAGACACAATCCAATGTATTTTATTGGCTTTATTTGTGTGAATTCGTGTCATTGGTAGGCTATTGCTTAATTTGGAATAATATCATCTTCTAAAAGTTTGTTTTTATTCGCGTTTATTCGTGTGATTCGTGGTTTAAAACATAATTTGGGTTAAAGCATAATCTGGAATTAATACCGCAATGAATTTCGTGTTTCTGGGTAAACATCTTACCGTTGGAATACGATAATCCTATTCAACGAAACTGTCTGAATAAACAGGATCGAATGGATGGATTCCCCGGGGATCGTTCAGAAAAGAGTGACCATTCAAAAAGCGCTTCGAAATCTTAAGCGATATGATTTAAATCCCATACAAAGGTTGAAAAATTTATTAAAATAGAACAATCAAATTTAATTATAGGGGTAAGCATGAAGCGGATTCTTTTTTATGTGGTCAGTGTGGTTTTTTTGATGATGTTTTTGATCTGGCAATCCGACCGGAAAATGACGCAGACGGTACGTAAACCGTCGCATAAGGCCAGTGTGGGCACAAAAGATGATCCGCAGGCACGGATTCGTTTTGAAATGGAGCGCCTGAAGGATCCTCAAACAGGCCGGATTCCCGATGACATCCGCGAACGAGAGCTGGCCTACGTGAAAACTCTTCCGGTTCGGGGAGATGGGTATCCGCTGTTACGGTTTCAGAAAGGCGGGCAATTTCAACAGGTGGTGGTGTCCAATTGGACGGGTCGCGGGCCGTATAATCTGGGTGGCCGCACACGGGCACTGGCACTGGATGTCACCGATGAGAACATCATCCTGGCCGGTGGCGTATCCGGCGGCATGTGGCGTTCCACCGATGGTGGCAATAGCTGGACGCGCACCACCATTCCCGATACTTTGCAGAGTGTCACCTGCCTGGTTCAGGATACCCGGCCGGGTAAGACGCACATCTGGTACTATGGGACGGGGGAACTTCGTGGAAACAGCGCGGGTTTAATGGCCGATCCCTACCGGGGCGATGGCATTTTTAAATCGGTGGATGGCGGAAAGACCTGGTTTATTTTGCCCGCAACCTCCACCCGTCGACCGCAAACTTTCGATAATTTTTTTGATTACGTCTGGAATCTGGTGATCGATGTTTCTAATACCAGCGAGGATGAAATTTATGCGGCCACTTACGGGGGGATCTGGCGCAGCACCGATGGAGGCAATTCCTGGCAGGCGGTGTTGATATCCGGCCAATCGAATTATTCCCGATACGTGGATGTGGCCATCACCTCCACCGGGGTGCTTTATGCCACCTTGAGTAGCGATGGGGACAAAAAGGGCGTTTGGCGATCGACGGATGGGATCAACTGGGTGAATATAACCCCCTCCGGCTGGCCTGCCACATACAACCGGGTGGTCATTGGCATTGCGCCATCCAACGAAAACGTGGTGTATTTTCTGGGCGACACTCCCGGCTCTGGAAAGAACGGCCACAGCCTGTGGAAATACACCTACATCAGCGGCGATGGGAGTGGAAGCGGGGGACAGTGGGAAAATCGATCCAACAACCTGCCGTACAATAGCAATGCACCGGTGGAGAATTTCGATTCCCAGTCCTCATATAATCTGGTCATCAAAGTTAAACCGGATAACGAAAATGTGGTGCTAATCGGGGGCACCAACCTGTATATTTCCGAAGATGGATTCGCCACCAGTGGAAACTATCGCTGGATTGGTGGCTATAATGCCAGCAAGAAAGATTACAGCTGGTATCCCAACCATCATCCCGATCAACATGCGCTGGTGTTTTATCCCTCCAATTCCTCCAAATTGCTTTCCGGACACGATGGTGGCGTTAGTGTCACCGAGAACGTGATGGCATCAACGGTGGTGTGGGCCTCGTTAAACCGGGGCTATTACACCACGCAATTTTACACCATTGCGCTGGACACCTCGGCGCACGGGGATTCGGAGCTGGTTGGGGGCATGCAGGACAATGGTACCTGGCGGGTAACCACGGTTTCTGCCACTGCGAACTGGCAAAAACAGCTGGGCGGCGATGGTGGCCATTGCGCCATCGCACCGGGGAAGAAATATTACTACTTTTCCTGGCAAAATGGTACCGTCTTTCGGGTCACGCTGAACAGCAGTGGCGGCTGGCTGACCTGGGCTCAGGTGGATCCGGCAGGCGTAACCGATCACCTTTTCATCAATCCATTTATTCTGGATGCGAAGATTTCGAAAATCATGTACTACGCCGGTTGGGATGCCATCTGGCGCAACAGTGACCTGACTCAGATTCCTTCTTTTCAGCAAAATCCCACCTCCACCAACTGGCAGAAATTGTCCAATACAGTTTTAAGCAATGGTTCCATTACCGCCCTGGAAGCCACCAATATCAGACCGGCGCATCGATTGTACTACGGCACCAGTCTGGGGAAGGTTTTCCGGCTGGACAATGCCCATACGGGAGATCCCACACCGGTGGAGATTACCGGGCCGGATTTTCCCGGCGGTTACATCAACTCCATTGCTGTGAATCCCCAGGACGGCAACGAGTTGATTGTGGTGTTTTCCAATTACAATGTGATCAGTCTGTGGCGCAGCACCGATGGCGGCAGCACCTGGGAGAATATCAGTGGAAATCTGGAAGAAAATCCCGATGGGACGGGTGCCGGGCCTTCTGTACGCTGGGCAGAGATTGTGCCCCTGGAGAATGCCACCGTCTATTTTGTGGGAACCTCTCGCGGCGTGTATTCCACAGCCCAATTGAACGGGCCCAACACCGTCTGGGAGCTGGAAGCGCCCACCACTATCGGTTATGCGGTGGTGGATATGATTGTGTCCCGTCCGAAAGATGGCCTGGTGGTTGCCGCTACCCACGGCAACGGCGTGTTCAGCACTAATGTGTCCGTGGTGAAAGTGGAGGAAGAACCGGTGCAGACCGTTCGTCAGTTTCAGTTGAAGCAGAATTATCCCAATCCGTTTAATGCTTCCACCCGGATTGAATTTGAGTTACCCAGGGCCGCCGATGTCCAATTGATTGTTTATGATGTGCAGGGAAGAGAGATTGCCCGACTGGTGCAGGGATTTCATCAACCGGGACGTTACAGCGTGTGGTGGAATGGACGGGACAACAGTGGACAGGTCGTTCCCAGCGGGGTGTATTTCTATCGCCTGTCTGCAGGATCGTTTTCAGATTTGAAGCGCATGGTGCTGGTCAAATAATCCCAGATTAAGCAATAGCCTACGAATGACACGAATTAACGCAAATAAAATCAATAAAATAAATTGGATTGTGTCTGGATGAAAATGTGTTTTGGGATTCATTCGCGTGGTTCGCGGTTTCCTGATAAAAACAAAAAATTCGATGAAAAAGACTTGAAAACAGGGGCAGAGTGGTGCTTCGGGCGGAATTTGTTGCTCTAAATCAGTTTTTTTTCTGAGAATCGTCATTGTTTAGTTTTTTTTTAACGAGTAAACTCGATCAACTTTTTGGATTTTGGCAAAAATTGGCTATAGATTGACACCGTGTGGCGTTTTAATTCCGGTTTCCGGGTCATTGGAGGAGCGACGAATTTTACAATCCGGTTTTGCTTTTTGGGTGCTTCGCCTTCACTTGTGCAGAATGTGATGTCCACGTTTAAGGCCGCATAAAACACCGAATGTGATCACCATTTGAGAATGGTGGATGGGTGTTTAAATAAATGGTGGAACCATTCATTTTAAAGGAGGAGGTGAAGCATGCCCGACAAAGCCCTACCTACCTTCTGGGAAAAGATGCAGGAGCGGGGATACTCACGGCGGGACTTCTTGAAATTTTGTGCCTATATTTCGGCAGCTATCGGGATTCATTCCAGTGGTATATCTGCCGTGGTGAAGGCACTGGAGACCAAGCCCCGTCCCCCGGTGGTGTGGTTTCATTTTCAGGAATGTACCTGTTGTAGCGAATCGTTTCTGCGTTCTTCGCATCCGATTGTAGCGGACATCATTCTGGATCGGATATCGCTGGATTATACGGAGACGTTGCAGGCTGCAGCGGGATTTCAGGCAGAAGAAGCCCTTCACGAGACCATGAAAAAGTACCACGGACAATACATCATGACCGTGGAGGGTTCGGTGCCCACAAAGGATGGGGGCATTTATTGTACGATTGGTGGACGCACCGCGCTGGACATTGTCCGGGAAGCGGCCGAAGGTGCCAAGGCCATCATTGCCTGGGGAAGCTGTGCGTCCAACGGATGTATTCAGGCATCCAATCCCAATCCCACCGGTGCCACGCCGGTGCACAAAGTGGTGTCCGGTAAGCCCATCATTAAAGTCCCGGGATGTCCCCCCATTGCCGAGGTGATGGCAGGGGTCATCATCCACGTCCTGGCCTTTGAACGCTTACCCCAGCTGGATGGGCTGGGTCGTCCCAAGGCGTTCTATTCCAAACGGGTTCACGATTCCTGCTATCGTCGGCCGTATTACGATGCGGGATTGTTTGTGGAATCCTGGGATGACGAAAACGCCAAAAAAGGCTATTGCCTGTACAAAATGGGATGCCGGGGCCCGGTGACCTACAATTCCTGTGGAATTATCAAATGGAACAATGGGGTCAGTTATCCCATTCAATCGGGTCATGGTTGTATTGGGTGCAGCGAAGAGAACTTCTGGGATAATGGCCCGTTTTATCGGCATCTGGCTTCCTTTCCGGGCTTTGGTATCGAGACCACAGCCGATCGGGTGGGAACCATCGTTGGAGCGATTACCCTGGGTGGCATAGCTGCACATGCCATCTCCACCAATATCCGCAAACGCAAACTCATTAAATCCAATATTGAGAATAGCCTGCCCGAAAACACCACCTCGACCGAAAAAAAGGAAGGAGGTGAATGATGGCTACCCGTATCGTTGTTGATCCCATCACGCGAATTGAAGGCCATTTACGCATAGAAGCCGAATTAAAGAATGGTAAAATTGTGGATGCCTTTTCCTCGGGGACCATGGTCCGGGGATTCGAGATTATTTTGAAAGGACGGGATCCGCGCGATGCCTGGGCATTTACCGAGCGAGCGTGTGGTGTGTGCACCACGGTGCATGCATTGGCTTCCGTCCGAACGGTGGAAAATGCCCTGGGCATTACCGTGCCTCCCAATGCGGAGCTGGTGCGCAATCTAATGTTTTGTGCTCAGTATTTGCAGGACCATGTGGTGCATTTTTATCACCTGCATGCTCTGGATTGGGTGGATGTGGTCAGTGCCCTGAAGGCCAATCCCAGCGAAACGGCCAGCATTGCCCGCAAAATTTCCAGCTGGCCCAAAAGCTCCCCCAAATATTTTAAGGCCGTGCAGGATCGTTTAAAGGCATTTGTGGAGAGCGGACAGCTGGGGATTTTTGCCAATGCCTACTGGGGACATCCGGCATACAAATTACCTCCAGAAGTCAATTTGCTGGCTGTGGCCCACTATCTGGAAGCGCTGGAATGGCAGAAGGAAATCGTAAAAGTGCATACCATCTTTGGTGGAAAGAATCCGCATCCGAATTATCTGGTTGGGGGTGCCCCCTGCGCCATTAACCTGGACGATGCCAACGCCATTAATGCCGAGCGCCTGGCCTATGTGGGAACTCTGATCAATGATGCCATTGATTTTGTGGAGCAGGTTTATTTACCGGATCTTCTGGCGATTGCCTCCTTCTACAAAGAGTGGTTTGCCATTGGTGGTGGGTTAAAGAATTATCTGGCCTATGGCGACCTGCCCACAAATGGCTACAACGATCCTTCCAGTTACAAATTCCCGCGGGGGGCCATCTTAAATCGCAACCTGAATGAAGTCCATGAAGTGAAAGGGGATGATCCCGATCAGGTGCGTGAATATGTTACCCATTCCTGGTACAAATATAGCGTGGGTGATGACAAATCGCTGCATCCATGGGAAGGGGAAACGGAATTCAATTACACCGGTCCCAAACCGCCGTACGATTACCTGAATGTGGATAGCAAATACAGCTGGTTGAAGACACCGCGCTGGAAAGATCATCCCATGGAAGTCGGTCCCCTTGCGCGAATGCTGGTTGCTTATGCCAGTGGGCGGGAGGATGTGAAAGAAGTGGTCCACGAGGCACTGGGTCAATTGAATGCGCCCATTACGGCACTGTTCTCCACATTAGGACGCACCGCGGCTCGCGGACTGGAAACCCGATTGGTAGCCCACTGGATGAAAGAATTCTATGACCAGCTGATGAGCAATATTAAAAATGGGGATACCCGCATGGCAAACACCGAAAAATGGGATCCCGATACCTGGCCGAAAGAGGCCAAAGGGGTGGGCTTTACGGAAGCGCCTCGCGGTGCACTGGCGCACTGGATCGTCATCAAAGACAAGAAGATAGCCAATTATCAGCTGGTGGTACCCAGCACCTGGAACGCTTCTCCCCGCGATCCCAAAGGCCAGCGATCCGCCTACGAGGCGTCCCTGATTGGAACCCCCATGGCGGATCCCAAGCAACCGCTGGAAATTCTGCGTACCATCCACTCTTTTGATCCCTGTATCGCCTGTGCGGTGCACCTGTACGATCCCAACGGTGAACATCTGCATCAAGTAACCTTTATGTAGGAGGGGCTGGCGATGAAGCAAAAGAAAAATACCGTCGAACGGGTTTACGTCTGGGAAATGCCAGTCCGCATTTACCACTGGATCAATTTTGTGAGTATTCTGGTGCTGGCAGCAACCGGATATTTGATCGGGAATCCGCTGGCGATTAAAACCAATGCGGAAGCGTCCTTTCAGTACTGGTTTGGAACGGTGCGGTTTCTCCACTTTCTGTTTGCCTACATATTTTTCTTCAACTTTCTGTTTCGGATTTACTGGGGATTCGTGGGTAACCAGTATGCCAACTGGAAGAATTTCATTCCCTATACGCGGAAGCAGTGGCAGGAAATTCTGGATGTTCTGCGCATCGACATTTTGCAGATTCGGGAGAAGCCGTTGCCATCCATTGGCCATAATGCCTTGGCGGGATTCACCTATTTTCTGCTCTTCCTGGCGTTTCTGTTTCAGGTGTTTACCGGATTTGGCATGTATGCGGCCATGAGTCACAGCTGGCTGGCGAATTTGTTTGCCTGGGTGGTTCCCCTGATGGGAGGCGATTTCGCCGTCCGCCAGTGGCATCACATCATGATGTGGTTTTTCATTATCGTGGCCATGATCCACGTATACCTGGTCTTTTATCATGATTACGTGGAAGCCCGTGGAACCACCTCTTCCATGGTGGGGGGCTGGAAATTTGTGGAGAAGGAGAGTGTGGAGTAGCCCCGTCCCGGGTTTGAAAAAAGCCCCGTCCACCCGGCGGGGCTTTTTTGTATGAACTCAAACAAAAGCACCACAGAACGAATCACCCGGGGTGAAGCGAGTAAGCAAATCCGCATCTTTACCCCAGAACGGATTGAACTTAAATAATCCCAAATAAAGCGTTAAACCATAAATCACGCGAATGAATTCGAAAAAAATCAACAAAATAGCGAATATATCCTGGAAAACATTTTCATCCAGAAAGAATCAAGTGCATTTTACTATTTTTATTGGTGTTAATTCGTGTAATTCGCGGTTTATTGCATAATTTGGGTTTATTTGTGTTCATTCGTGTCATTCGGGGTCTATTGCGTAATCTGGGTTGAATGGGGGTTGGGCCCGGGATGTGTCTGAAACCTTTGGCTTTATTTGCCGTCGAGAAGGGAACCGATTTACCCCGAGGACTCGGACACAATCCGGAGAACGGTGTCGGCGATTTCCGGAAGTTTTTGTTGCAATTCGGGAGACAGTTCTGTGGACAAGGCCCCCAGCGATGGGATGGAAATGGCCACCAGCGTAATGCGCGGTTGCTGCTGTAACAGATGGATCGCATCCAGCATGTCCTTCAGACCAATGTCGTGAGCCGTCAAAGTGGGAGGATAGTCGCTGGAAAATCGAGGATGCAGCACCTGAATGGTTCCCGCAGGCTGATTATCCAGCGTGGCATCGATAAGGATCACATGATCGTAGGATTGAAAATATTCCATCAAATGGAAACCACCGGTACCCCCGTCCAGATAATCCACATCCGGCCGGGCATGGTGCCTTTCCAGATATTGCACCGCATGAACCCCAATGCCTTCGTCGCCCATCAAAATGTTTCCGATGCCCAGTACCAGCGTCTTTTTTTGTGCCATACGCCATTCGCCATTGTTTTTGGGTTCAAGTTACGCATTCCGGGCGTTCAACACAAGCCCCCCGGTTGCGGAAGGGAAAGATCCCGGGAAAAGGGAATTGCGGATAAAAGGCTCTTTTTTTTTATTCCCGGATTGATTAATATGTATACAGAAAACAGGGAAAGTGGATGAACCATGCACGAGATGTCGGTGGCGCAGAGTATTGTTCAGATTGTGGAAGAGGTGTTGCAGGAACAGAAAGCCCACAGGGTACTGAAAGTGGTGGTCCGGATTGGCGAGCTGGTGGCTGTAGTGCCCGAGTCGCTTCAATTTTGTTATCGCGCAATTACCGAAGGTACCGAACTGGGGGATTCGGAACTGGTGATTCAGACCGTGCCCGTACGCGCCGTCTGTCAGGCCTGTGGACGGGAATTTTCGCCGGAAACACCATTTTTTATCTGCCCTTTTTGCGAAAGTACCCGGGTTCATTTGCTTCAGGGACAGGAATTGCAGGTCAGCGAACTGGAGGTGGAAGAATGAAAGTATTAACCGTTGAACGCAAGATCTTAAAGAAAAACGATGACATTGCGGCCGAAAATCGTCAGCGCTTTAAACAGGCCAATTTAACGGTCTTGAATTTATTAAGTTCTCCTGGTGCTGGAAAGACCACGTTGCTGGAACGCACGCTGGAAAAGCTGGCCAATCGTTATCGTGTGGCCGTGGTGGAAGGGGATGTCCAGACCGACAACGATGCCCGGCGAATTGCCAAACACCACGTGCCGGTTGTTCAGGTGGTAACCCGTGGGGGGTGCCATCTGGAAGCCAATCTGGTGCAGGAAGCCGTGGCAAATTTTGAACTGGATGCGCTGGATCTGCTGTTCATCGAAAATGTAGGCAATCTGGTTTGTCCGGCCAACTACGACCTGGGAGAAAACCTGAAGGTGGTCATTATCAGCACCACCGAAGGAGATGATAAGCCGTTAAAATATCCACCCATGTTCCGGGTGGCCCATGTGTGCGTCATCAACAAGATTGACTTGCTTCCTTATGTGGATTTTGACATTCAAAAGGCCCGGGATTATGCCCGTGGCATCAACCCCGATTTGCGGTTCTTTGAGTTGTCGGCACGCACGGGGGAGGGGCTGGAGGATTGGATTCGGTGGTTGGAGTCGCTAATCCCCAAATCGACCGCGTAGCTGAATCGCTCGAATGAAGGGAAAGAACAAGGAAAAAAATAGGCCGAATTTTTCCTGCAACGGGATGATGCAAACGACGACTGCGGATAGATTGGGGGAAACGCTGCGTTGGTGAACTGTCCCCGGAACGGGTCTGTTTGAGAAATTGAAGATCAAAGCAAAAGGAGGGTTACCTGTGTGTCTGGCCGTTCCCGGTAAAATCGAAAGCATTCAGGGAGACGATCCCGTCTTCCGCACCGGCAAGGTGAATTTTGGAGGCATTGTTAAAGAAGTGAATCTGGCGTATGTACCGGAGGCAAAGGTGGGGGATTATGTGATGGTGCACGTGGGGTTTGCCATTAGTGTGGTGGATGAGCAGGAAGCCCGGCAGGTATTTGAGTATCTAAAACAAATCTCTGCTCTGGACGAATTAGAGGAGGGCGAAGAATGAAATTTATGGAAGAATATCGAGATGCCGAAGCCGCCCGGAAAATCTCAAAGGCCATTCATCAAATCACCACCCGTCCGTGGACGATCATGGAGGTTTGCGGGGGACAAACCCATGCCATCGTGAAATTTGGCATTGACAATTTGTTGCCGGAACAGATCACATTGGTACACGGCCCCGGGTGCCCCGTGTGCGTCACCCCGCTGGAGTTGATCGATAAGGCCATCTATATCGCCTCCCGGCCGAATGTGATATTTTGTTCCTTTGGAGACATGTTGCGGGTTCCGGGTTCTCAGAAAGACCTGTTCACCGTGAAGGCCGAGGGCGGGGATGTGCGCATGGTCTACTCCCCGCTGGATGCAGTGAAAATTGCCGAAAAAAATCCCGATAAAGAAGTGGTGTTTTTTGCGGTGGGATTTGAAACCACCGCGCCAACCACGGCAATGGCCGTTTACCAGGCGGAACAGAAGGGCTTGAAAAATTTCTCGTTACTGGTTTCGCACGTTCTGGTGCCACCCGCAATTGAAACCATCCTGTCGTCGCCCAATAACAAAGTGCAGGGATTTCTGGCCGCCGGGCATGTCTGCGCCGTGATGGGTTATCACGAATACATTCCACTGGCAAAAAAATATCGGGTGCCCATTGTGGTGACGGGATTTGAACCCCTGGACATTCTACAGGGCGTCTACATGTGCATCAAACAACTGGAAGAGGGGCGGGCAGAAGTGGAAAACCAGTACACCCGTACGGTGCGTAAGGAAGGCAATCGCCCGGCCCAGCAATTGATTCAGGAAGTGTTTCGAGTAGTGCCGCGTAAATGGCGCGGTGTGGGAGAAATTCCGCAGAGTGGTCTGGGATTCCAGCCCAAGTATGCACACTTTGATGCCGAAAAGCGCTTCGATATTGCCGATTACACGGCGGATGAATCCAGTGAATGCATTGCCGGATTGGTGTTGCAGGGGGTGAAGAAGCCCAATGAGTGTTCCCTGTTTGCCACCGATTGTACGCCAGAACATCCCCGGGGCGCTCCCATGGTTTCCTCGGAAGGCGCCTGTGCCGCTTATTATCGTTACCGCAGGGCCTGAATGCCGGAGAGCCCGGTAAAGGTTGAACCGATTAAACGGCTTGATTTTCAGGCCAGTGTAAGAGCCAGGGTAAAATTTCAGGAGGGTTCACGGGCAAGATGAACAACAAACAGCAGCGTGCCGATTTCAGCATGGGGCCCGTTTGCCCCATTCCCATTCAGGAATATCCACAGGTGTTACTGGCCCATGGGGGCGGCGGCAAACTCATGCATCAGCTAATTCAGAAAATGTTTGGCCCTACGTTTGCTAATCCCCTGTTGGATGCCGGACACGATGGCGCGGTTTTTTCGCTGGAGGGCAAGCGGCTGGCGTTTACCACCGATTCGTATGTCATCAATCCCATTTTCTTTCCGGGTGGCGATATCGGGTCTCTGGCCGTACACGGAACCGTGAACGATCTGGCCATGTGTGGAGCCCGTCCGCTGTACCTGAGCGTGGGATTTATCCTGGAAGAAGGGCTCTCCATGGAAACGCTATGGCAGATTGTACAGTCGATGAAAGCCGCGGCGGATCATTGTGGCGTGCAGATTGTCACCGGCGATACCAAGGTGGTGGATAAAGGAAAGGGAGACGGTATTTTTATCAATACCTCCGGCGTGGGGGTGGTCGCAGAGGGAGTGGATGTTCGCCCGCAGAGAATTTCGGAGGGCGATGTGATTATTGTGAGTGGCGATCTGGGGCGGCACGGAATTGCCATCATGGCAATGCGCGAGGGTCTGGAATTTGAGAGCGTTATTGAAAGCGATAGCGCCCCGGTGGCCGGGCCCATTCAGGATCTGTTACAGGCGGGAGTGGATGTACATTGTCTGCGCGATTTGACCCGTGGCGGGTTGGCCAGTGCAACCAACGAACTGGCGGAATCAGCCGGGGTGCAGATAGAAATTGATGAACGGGCCATTCCGATCCGCGATGATGTGCGGGCCGCTTGTGAAATCCTGGGCCTGGATCCGCTCTACATCGCAAACGAGGGACGCTTTGTTGCCTTTGTAGCCGAAAAAGATGCGGACCGTGCGGTGGAGATTCTGCGCCGACATGCGGTGTCGGAACAGGCGGCTGTTATCGGGCAGGTGCGTTCAGCGGATCGTCCGGTGGTGGTACTGCACAGTCAGATTGGCACCCGGCGCATCCTGGACATGATCAGCGGCGAGCAGTTGCCACGAATTTGTTGAGAAATTGAGGGTGGGGGGAGGCAACAAGCATTGCGAATTTCATCGTTTTATTCATAGATAGTCAAGTGTGGTTTGGTATATTTGTTTGTGTTCATTCGCAGGCTAAGGCACGAATTGGGTTTATAATTTAGCCTCCTGCTGTTTTGAGGCGAAACCTCGCTGGTAAAAGGCGATGTTCTTCAACTTAGATTTTTATAGCTTTTAGAGGCGCTATTATTCGAACGTCGGATTGCCAAGCTCAAGCTGAGCGGGACGAAGGCCATGTAGCAATTAAAGGGGATCATGGTGATTGCATGTGAAAGCGATGACAGAAGACGCAAAGCCCTCACCCGAACCCATGTTCAGCAATTAAAGATTTTCGAGTTGTTAGATACCTCCAGACCCACCATCCATGCATTGTAGTGACAAATTGCCCATTTTGGGTTGAGGATATCCTTTTGATATTACAGGGTTTAGCAAAATTCTACTATCAAAATTGGGTTGTATGGGAAAAAGAAGAATTAGATGCACAAAATGATTTGATTTTTAGAAAGGCTGCTGGGTTATGCTTCGCAGGTACTGGTTTATTTCTCAAACTGTAAATGAAAAAACATTACAAAATGGGCTTGGTATTGGGTGAATATTAAGGGGACGTTTAGCTAGGATAAACGAGATTATGAGCTGCGGTAAGGTGAATACCGGCTTACCTTAGATACGAATCAAGCTGGATTTGAGGGATATTTATGAAGTGGCTTATTTTGTCGTTTAGGGATGGATTTATCTCAAATAATGCATTAAACCGCAAATCACACGAATGAAGCCTAAAAATATCTACAAAATCGCGAATAAACCAAAAAACACATTTTCATCCAGATATCATCCAATGAATTTTATTATTTTTATTCATTTTAATTCGTGTAATTCGTAGGCTATTGCATAATCTGGGTTTATTTTGTGTAATTTTATTGTTAGGATGAATTTTTAAGGTTTCGCAATTCCATTAAGGTAAGCCGGTATTCAC
>JAADJD010000020.1:206070-225254 GCA_013150955.1 Calditrichota bacterium | reverse complement strand
TGAAACTATAAATGAGACAAAAAGACTACAAAATAATACACGTGAATTAGCTAATTTAGTTAGTGAATTAATGAAAAAGTTGGATAAAATAGATTTTCCAGCTCGATTGGATAAAATTGATGCCTCAATAAGTACAATTAATTCAACAATCCAAAATGTATTTAGTAGATTGGACATTATTGAAAGAAATTTAAAAGATGATATAAATTTAAAAATGACTATATTAAATGAAAATTTAAATAAAACAAAAAAAATTTATACAATTTTGTTAACACTAAATTTATCCTTTACTATTATTATTTTATTTTTAATCCGACTTTGACAGTTATTTTTCGTAAGTCATTGTTATTATTGAATCGATATCTCAAAAATTTCGAAAGTTGTCCGCAGGTTTCTTGGGTTGCACGGCAGGAATCGGATCGGGAAGAACATGTTTAATTGAAAAGCGTGTGAAGTTGCTGTTTTTCTACGACATTTTTCAGATGCTTTAATATTATTGCTTAAGATATTTTATCTGCCAGGGAAGTATGCCTGCCTTTGAGGTAAAATACCTGATCCCCTTATTGGATCTCTGATAATTGTGTGTTTAATCATTAATCTGTTACGTTATCCATTCTCCTGGCTGAAAAGCCATGCGTTAATATTAATCTCCAATAATGCAGCAAACCACGAATCATGCAAAGAACCCAAGGCATATCCACAACATCGCGAATAATCCCCAAAACAAATTTTCATCTAATAATATTCTTATTTTTATTTATGTTCATTCGTCTAATTCGTGGTTTTAATAGCTCGCTGTCGCTCGCACCCGCTCAGAGAGCGGGGTTACAAATTTTAGCCCGACTATCTGATTCTGTAGTCCTCCAGCTTCGCCGCAGGATTAATTTGCCAATTGTTGCATCTGTTAAAAAAATACCGTAGGCATAAAGCCTGAGCCCACCAATGCCAACTGCACACTGTGTGCTGGAATACATGCTGCAAACTGAAAACTGCTGAGGGCAATTAGATATTTGGTGAAAAACATACGTATCTTTTTCACAAAACATATATATCTTTTGATCAAAACATACGTATCTTTTTGGCAAAACATATGTACCTTTTTAATGATTCCATCAATCCCCAATCATGCATTCCACCGCGAATCAATCGAATGAATCCTAAACGTATCCACAACATCGCGAATAAACCCTGAAACACATTTTCATCCAGACACAATTCAATGTATTTTATTGGTTTTATTGGTGTTAATTCGTGTAATTCGTAGGCTATTGCATAATTTGGGTTAAAAAAATCCCGGTGTTTATTCCACCGGGAGACAAGAAATGCCGTCTGATATGCAAATCATTCAACTTTTTAAAACCGCTGCCAGAAACTTAAATATGGCGCACCCCGATTTCCTTACGTTTTTTCTGAACCGGTACCGCCATCATTCCCCTCAGCAAATAATGTGGGAACCCGCAGGGGCTCATAGCAAGCTCGCTGAGGTAAACAATCTTCTGGACAAACCACATCATCGTCCGGCCCGACATTGTGAAGGGTTTTCAGACAATAAAACTGATCGTATGGATAATGAATCTCCATGTAATGTTCATTTTGCATATCGGGCACGTAACTGGCCTTTGCCCTTAAATATTTGCAGATCGGGATATTGGGATGCTCTGGATTTTTTATGTATCGCATAGGGCACCTCGTGCTTTTTTTCAGGCATTTTGAAGTTGGGTAAACGCTTTCCGGATCAAATTACGAGCAAGAATAACTTTGTAAGCGTTTTGATCCAGTGGATCTGCCTCTTTTAAGGCCGCCTCTGCCGCCTGTTGAATGCGGTCGGCGGAAAGGGAATTCCCTTCCAGAATTTTTTCGGCTTCCCGTGCCCGCCAGGGGATGGGAGCCACACCCCCCAAAACCAGTCGCGCTTTCTGGACTTTTCCGTTCCGCAACTGTACTAAAGCCGCTACACTGGTAATGGCGAAATCCATGGACTGACGTTCCCGAAATTTGAGATAAAGGGATCGGGTTTCTGCTTCCGGCCTGGGGACGAAGATGCGGGTAACCACTTCGTTGGGAGCCAGTATATTTTCCCGTAAGAGATTGTCTTCCGGCAGCTGGAAGAATTCTTCCAGCGGTACGGTTCGTTTTCCCTGTGGGCCAAAGATTTCCACGGTGGCGCCCAAGGCAATTAACGCCGGTGCGGCGTCCGAGGGATGAACAATGTAGCAAGGCCCTCCGCCCAAAATGGCGTGATACTTATTGAGCCCATCCACGGCGTAACACATGTCGCCGCCTTTTTTCAGGCAATGATATTCCTGACCGCGAAAATACCAGCAGCGGGGACGCTGACAAAGGTTACCCCCGATTGTCCCCATATTCCGCAACTGAGGGGTGGCAATCGAGGCTACGGCCTGGGCCAGAACCGGGTATTGCTGCTGAATTATAGGATGTTGTTCAATTTCCGAAAGGCGGGTCGCGGCGCCAATTTCCAGCCCCTTACGGGTATCCCGGATTCCCCGCAGTTCCCTGATCTGCTTGATATTGACCACCTTCCGGGGTTTTAACAGGCCTTCTTTCATTAATCCCAGTAAATCCGTGCCACCGGCCAGAATAGCACTTTTTTCTCCGTCCTTTTCCAGGTAATCCGGTAATGCGGTCAATTCCCGCACGTTGATGTATTCAAAGGGGAACATATCGGCCTCCTGTTACACTTTCTTTTCCTGATACAATGCATTCAGCACCCGATCGGGCGTCATGGGAAGTTCCCGCAACCGCACGCCAATGGCATGGTACACCGCATTGGCAATAGCGGCGGCGGTGGGAATGGTCGGGGGTTCACCTATTCCAATGACCCCGCGTTCCGGTTCATCATAAAGAATGATTTCTATTTCTGGCGTCTCCATGGCGCCCAGTATTTTGTAGCTTTCGTAATTGGGATTGACCATGGTACCGGTTGTGGGATCCATATACCGTTCTTCCAGCAAGGCGTAACTAATTCCCTGCAGAATGCCGCCGTTGATCTGGTTTTCCGTCGTTAAACGATTCAAAACCAGGCCACAGTCGGCAACGGCGACTACTTTTTCAACCTGGATCTGCCCCGTCTCGGTATCCACGGCCACTTCCACAAACTGGCATCCGGCCACACCAGCGGAAGAGAGTCCCTTCACCCATTCACCATGCACTTCCAGCGGTTCATTTTCCAGGTGTTGGCAAATTTCCTTCCAGGACAATTGCTGGCTCTGGCTGCCGGTGATGCGAATGCTGCCTGCCTGCCAGGTCAGTTTTTCAGGTGCCAGGCCCAGATTCCGGGCCACGCGTTCCAGAAGAGCCGCTCTGGCCTTCTCGGCAGTATTTTTAATCGCCGGTCCAACCGAAGGCGCGGTGGTACTTCCTCCTGAAGCACCGGAATAGGGGTAGTTGGAGTCTCCAATGAGTGGCCGAATCCATCTCATATCGATTCCCAGTTCCTCGGCAGCCACACTGGCCACAAGGGTTCGGGTACCGGTGCCGATGTCCTGGGTTCCGCAGCGGACTTCCACGGAACCATCAGGATAAATAGTCATGCTGGCCTTTGTGCCTCGTCCTCCCGGCCACCAGATGCTGGCGGCCATCCCCAGACCGCGTTTCACCGGGCCTGGATCACTTCCCGGAGCTTTCCGCCGACGAGACCAGCCAATTTTTTCCGCACCGATGCGCCATTCCTTTTGCCGGGTGGTATTGGGATCGTTCTTCAGGCGGAATTCCAGCGGATCCATGCCCAGCTTTTCGGCCAGCTCATCCATCATCTGTTCCATAGAAAAGGAGGCCTGCGGACATCCCGGCGCCCGAAAGGGACGCCCACCCCCTGCATTGATAAAGACGTCCCGATGAATATGCTTCCAGTTGGGTACCTGATAAATAAAAGGCAATCGCACATTGGCGTTAGTGGCAATTCCCGCAGTCCCGTAAGTTTCGGCATAAAAGGCCACCAGAGTACCATCCTTACGGGCACCCATTTTGATTTTCTGCACGCTATTGGGACGATTTCCGGCGCCCAGAAAGTCCTGTTTGCGGGTGAGCATTAATTTGACGGGAGCCCCGGCCTGACGGGACAATCGCGCGGCGATGGCCGTGTAACGCCCGGCCCATAATTTGCTTCCAAATCCACCTCCCATGTGTTCACAAATGACCCGCACGCGGGATACGGGAATATCCAGGGCTTTGGCAACGCCTTCGCGGACACCGTGAACTGCCTGGGTAGAGTCGTAAATGATCAACTGATCGCCTTCCCAGGTCACCACACTCCCGTGCGGTTCCAGCGGAACATGTACCTGCACCTGGGTGCGGAACTCCCGCTCTACCACCACATCGGCTTCGGCAAATCCTTTTTCAATATCGCCCTCTTCCCTCTCTCGGGGTTTTCGGACATTCGGACGATCGGAAAAAACCCGGGGCGCTTTTTCATCCATGGCTGCTTCCAGATCCACCACAAACGGAAGCACCTCATATTCAACCTGGAACAATTCCAGGGCTTCCTGAAGGGCTTCCGGGCTGGTGGCGGCTACCGCTGCCACCTCTTCCCCGGCGTAACGAATGCGTCCCGTCGGATGTACATCAGTTAATACCGCACGCACACCCGGATGTTTGCGTACACGAGAATCGTCTATGCGAATGATTTTTGCGGAGGGATACGGCGAGGTTAAGATGGCGCCATAAAGCATGCCCGGTAAAGAAATGTCATAAATATATCTGGCCTTGCCCTGAACTTTCAATGGTGCGTCCAGACGGGGATAGTAAGAACTCAGAATTTTCATCTCGTTTAAAGATTTCCATTTGGCCATCGCTTATTTCCCCCTTTGCATCGTTCTGGCTGCTTGTTGAACAGCTTCAAAAATTTTAGGATAGGCTGCGCAACGGCAGAGGTTTCCAGATAATCCCTGTTTAATTTCGGACAAACTGGGATTGGGATTTTTCTGGAGAAGTGCCGTTGCAGCGACCACAAATCCCGGTGTGCAGAAGCCGCACATCAACCCATCCTTTTCCACGAAGGCTTTCTGGACAGCAGTGAGGGTGTCGTCTGTGGACAATCCTTCCACAGTGATTATGTCTGCATCGCGAACATCTACCGCCAGCAGGCTGCAGGCCAGCATGGGTTGATTATCCACCAGAACCGTACAGGCACCGCATTCTCCGCGATTACAGGCCGGTTTGGCACCGGTCAGTCCCAGCCGTTCCCGCAAAACCTCCAGCAACGTGGTTCGTGGTTCCACCGCAACGGAATAGACCTTATGGTTGACCCGAAGGGATATTTTCACCCTGCCCGAAATGGTCTCAACCGTGTCGTCCAGTAAGGCTGCCGTGGCACTGTCCGGCACCAGCCCACCACCGGTGACGACCGCGGTGCTCAAAATGGTGGTTCCCATTCCCTTTAAAAAATCCCGGCGGGATATTCCCGATGATCCCTTTTTTACAGGCATGTCAATCAGGCCTCCTCTTTTGAATACCACGTTCAATCTAACCGGAAGATAAGCGAAATCAGGATGGAATTCAAGAAAAAGAGGTGGCCATTTTTAATCGGGGCAAAAATTGTCATTTCCATACAATTTCAGGTCACATCTTTCCGGGATGGATTCATCCCAAATTATGCAATAAACCGCGAATCACGCGAATGAAACCAAAAAATATCTACAAAATCTCGAATAAACCCTGAAACACATTTTCATTCAGACACAATCCAATGTATTTTATTGGTTTTATTTGTGTTCATTCGTGTCATTCGTAGGCTATTGCTTAATCTGGGTTCATTTATGCCGGTTTAATTTCGCAAAAAGAATCCTTTTGGGTAAATTCAGGTTAACGGGCTAT
This sequence comes from Calditrichota bacterium, assembly GCA_013150955.1. Classification (GTDB taxonomy): domain Bacteria; phylum Calditrichota; class Calditrichia; order RBG-13-44-9; family J042; genus JAADJD01. The sequence continues at coordinate 219,422 of JAADJD010000020.1, read as the reverse complement.
TGTGCGGTGCATCCTCTATCTGTTCACAAAATGGTCAGGTGAAAGCGATGAGACCGATCGATCTGTTTGAAAAAATCAAAAAAATGCCTTTTCACAATTTCCTTTGCCCGGAAATTCTTTGACAGGGAACTGTAAAATACGCGTTTTGAAGATGCTCAACAGCTTAGACATTCAGTCGGTGGGTTTTCTGGCAGCCGTACTTTGCCGGGTATACCACTGTTTAAACCGCTCCAGTTCGTCGTGAATGGCCTTTACCACCAGTGCCAGCACGGTGGCATCGTCCACAAAACCGATGCCGGTTAAAAAGTCCGGTACCAGATCCATGGGATTCAAGAAATACAAAATGGCCGCTGCCGCATACAGGATGACCCGCCAGGGAACTTCCCGATAGTGCCCCCTGCGATAAGCATCCAGCATCCGGAGCAGCCATTGGAGATTGCTCCATAATTTTTGCAGCTCATCCCGATGACGGCGAGCCTTTTCAGTAGCTTCCCGGATAAGGTGTTCCAGCCGCGGTTCCTCCCTGGCAATGGTATCTGCCCGTTGCTTAACTTTCTCGAATTCTTCCCGGAGATTCTCGATTTTCATCTGGACTTTCGGAGTCACTGCCCTTTAAATTGACCTATAAAAAATAAGAGGCTCATACGGATAAAGCAATTTTTCATGGAAAGATTCGTTAAGATCGTGTTCTTTTTTGCGGCGCTGGTGGCATTGAGTGGTTTTGGTCAGGCATTGATCGAGCTGATCCCTCCATTTCTTTCCCGCTGGAAATCCAACTGGCCGTTTCTTGCAGGCGTTGGTGTTTACGGTTTATTGTGGCGGATTTATCTTTCCCGGCGTGCTCCGTTCTGGTCAATCGTGGAACACGAGCTCACCCATGCGGTTTTTGCCCTGCTTTTTTTCAAGCGCGTGCGATCGTTGAATGCCTTTCGCAATCGCGGGGGACAGGTTACCGTAGAAGGCGGCAATTTTGTTATCGCCCTGGCTCCCTACATCTTTCCCCTACCGGTGCTGTTCATCATCCTGTTAAAATTTTTGATTGTTCCTCACTACGATGATGTGCTCAACTTCCTTCTGGGATTTTTCCTGATGTTTCACCTTGTTCCTTTGTTTTCCGAGGTGCACCCCTCGCAGCCGGATATTCAAACAACGGGAGTGATTTTTTCACTGGTTGTCATCTTACTGGGAAATCTGTTCTTCATCGGGCTTACCCTGTCGGCACTGGAGGTTCGGGGAGCCGGAATCGACGCATTTTTGAAAGCAGGCTGGCAGATGAGTTTGAAGAATGCACAAATTTTCTGGCAATTTATTCAACAAAAGCTGGCACATCTCCTTTGAATGGAATTTTGTTTCTCCAAACATTTGTGAAAATTAATGCAAAAAATGCATTAAACCGCAAATCGCGCGAATGAAACCAAAAATATCAATCAAATCACGAATGAACCTCGAAACACATTTTCATCCAGATATAATTCAAGCTATTCAATTAATTTTATTTGTGTTAATTCGTGTAATTCGTTGTCTAATGCTTAATCTGGGTTCAATTTTTGCATTGGGAGATTTGTATCCGGGTTACTGCAAGCCCATTTCCATCTTGCGTAGCAAGACCTTCTTTTCCGCACCTGGTTTATCATCCCCATTCGTCTGCAGGAGCAACCATTCCCTGCAAAGGGAATTTGCCCCACATGTTGCATTCGTCTACGAATTACACGAATACGCTCGAATAAAAAACGTAAAATGCATTCCGGACAAAAATGCGTCCCAGTGTCTGTTCGCTATTTTGTGGAGATGTTTTAGATTCACTCGCGTGATTCGCCGTTTGATGCATAATTTGGATTGAGCTTGTGAACCAGACCGAAAGTGTCGCTTCTTTTCCGGGTTGCTTTCCCCAACGAAAAAAGGTTAAATTAGCCCGTTGGATGGGTCGGGATGCTTGAAGTATCGCTTAGGATCATGATTATACAATGGAAATAATTGCATAAAACTTGAAAAAAGAATTTTCGCAGCCAATGCAAACCCGTCATTTAAAACACCGGGTCAAACCCAGAGTCGATGAGTCGACTCTGATGATCAACGAGATTTTTTACAGCATCCAGGGGGAGTCCACCCACGCGGGCAAACCGTGTGTGTTCGTCCGTTTAACTTACTGCAATTTGCGCTGCGTGTATTGCGATACCGCATACGCATTTTATGAGGGAGAACCCATTTCACTTTCCGGGATTCTTGAACGGATAAAGCAATACAATTGCCGCACGGTAGAAATTACCGGTGGCGAACCGCTCCTGCAGCCCGGCGTATTTCCACTCATGCGCCAGCTTTGCGACCTGGACTACGAGGTGCTGCTGGAAACCGGCGGCAGTCGTTCGCTGCAACGGGTGGATCAGCGGGTCATTAAAATTGTGGATTTCAAATGCCCATCCAGCCAGATGGTGCATAAGAATTTGATCGAAAACGTGAATTACCTGTTGCCTCACGATGAAGTAAAATTTGTTGTGGGCAACCGGGACGATTACGAATGGGCAAAGGATTTCATCCGCACCCACAACCTACACCAGAAAGTCCATGCAATTCTGCTATCACCGGTGTTTGAATGGCTGGAACCCGTTACCCTGGTTTCCTGGATGCTGGAGGATCGGTTGCAGGCAAACTTTCCCAACATTCGATTTCAATTACAACTGCACAAATACATCTGGGATCCGAATCGGAGAGGCGTTTAACTTCAACAGGAGAAGGGACAACGGCATGACAAAGCGATTGGCCAGAGTGGCGCAGACGTTTCGCTGGGAAATGGGGCATCGCATCCCCTATCATCAGAGTGGCTGTCAGAATTTTCACGGGCATTCGTACAAAATGATTGTCGAGGTGGAAGGTGAAATTCAGGACAACGGCATGGTCATCGATTTTTTCGATCTGCGGGATCTGATTCAACCCATTGTGGATGAGATGGATCATGCTTTTATGTGCTCGCAGGATGATGAACTGGCCAGAGATTTTTTAAAACAGTCCGGTCTGAAAGTTTGTTTTGTTGATTTCCACTCCACCGTGGAAAACATTGCCCATTACTTTGCACAGCGAATTCGTCCGGTTCTCGAAACCTTCCCCAATCTGCATGTTTTGCGCATCCTTTTGTATGAAACACCGGAGGAGTTCGCCGAAGTCTCACTGGCGCTCAGGCCAGAATCCGGGAATCCTGATTACTCTGGATGAGTAAAATGGAATGGTTAAAATGAGGGATGTTCCATGTCGGCAAAAAAATCGCGAGACCTTGCAGTGGTACTGGTGAGTGGTGGATTGGACAGCTGCGTGACGGCTGCCATCGCTGCCCAAACCCACGAACTGGCCATGCTTCACGTGAATTATGGTCAGAGAACGGAAAAACGGGAATTGCAGGCATTTGAGGATATTTGCGATTACTATAAAGTCCCCCCATCCCGACGACTGGTGACCTCCCTGGCCCATTTGAAAAAAATTGGCGGTTCCTCTTTAACGGACGAAACCATTCCGGTGTCGCGGGCCAATTTGCAATCGCAGGACATTCCCACATCTTACGTACCGTTTCGAAATGCCCATTTACTGTCGATTGCGGTTAGCTGGGGAGAAGTTCTGGGGGCGCGCGCCATTTTTATTGGAGCAGTGGAGGAGGATTCATCCGGATATCCGGATTGCCGCCTGCCCTTCTTTCAGGCCTTTAATCGGGTCATTGAACTGGGGACTCGACCGGAAACTCACCTAACCATTCATACCCCGCTCATCCACATGAAAAAATTTGAAATTGTTCAGAAAGGCCTGGAGCTTCATGCCCCCCTGCATCTCACCTGGTCATGTTACCAGCGGGAAGATGTTGCCTGTGGGATTTGCGACAGCTGCGCACTGCGCCTGCGTGCCTTTCAAAAATTAGGCGTGGAAGATCCCATCCCTTACAGGGAACGACCGGTTTACACCTATTGATTGGAGGAGGTTGCCACATACTGCGCTTTTTGCAACGCCCGTGCCTTTAATTCCGGCCAGATTCTTTGAATTTCTCGCTCAATTTCCTGAAACGTTTTCCGATAGGCCATGATATTGCGTCCATACGGATCGTCTACCGACAGCGAGCGGTGGTTTTCTGTGGCCATGAATTCTTTCAGGGTAAAGATCTTATTCCGGAAATGGGGATAAATGGTCAATAGATCCAGTTTATGCTGTTCCGCCATACACAGAATAAGATCTGCCTCCTTCACCATGAAATGATCAATGTGGCGTGCCCGATGGTGAGATACATCCAGACCATGCTCCTGACAAACCAGGCGGGTATTTTCCGAAACCGGATTGCCATCAATGGCCCAGGTACCGGCCGATTCCACATCCATGATGGATTCCAGCTTTTCTTTATGAATAAAACGCCGCAAAATGGCCTCGGCAATTGGCGTGCGGCAAATATTTCCCGTGCAAACAAACAATATCCTGTACATCGATCTTCGCGCCCCTAACCATTTTCGTTCCAAAACACTCCTATTTTCGACCGCCTAATTTAGTTTTCAAGTTCTTCAAAAAAAATTGTTTTAATATTTTCGAAAGGTACCGCCCCGGAACGGACGCATTCGATATGCCCATCCGCCCATGAAATTCTAACAATCGTCGATGGGATCTTGAAGGATGTCTCGCCCCCATCCAGAAACACATCCACTCCATCGCGAATTTCGGGAGCAATTTCCTTCGGTCGCGAAGGCGCTGGCTGCCCCGTCAGATTGGCGCTGGTGGTGATGATGGGCTTCCCAACCCGCTGAACCAATCGCAAACTGAGTGGATGCTCCGGTAACCGGAATCCCAGATATTCAAACTGGTTCCAGTAGGCGGCTGCAAGTTTCTTTTTGCGGGGAATCAAAACGGTCAGCGGTGCGGGGAACACGCGCTCAAGAAACCGCTTACATTCCGGTGCAGATTGTCCCGAAAGATTCAAAATCCACGAGATGTCATCCACCATCAGCGAAAAAGGCTGCTGTTCGCTCCGGCCTTTTAAACGCAACACCCGCTGTAATGCAGAGGGTTCATCGAAGACGGCCGCCAGGCCATACACGGTTTCTGTGGGATGCAACACCACGCCCCCTTTTTTCAATGCCTGTGCCGCCTGCTGAATCGCTTCCTCCTGAGGACGATTCTGATCCACAACAAAACGCTTCATCATCAATCCCTGAAATTTTAGACCCGACTTACTCCCATATTACGCATCAAACCGTAAATTGCGCGAATGAAACCCAAAATACCAATAAACCCAATTAATGCATTAAACCGCGAATCTGTTGAATGAAACCAAAAACATCCACAAAATCGCGAATAAACTCCGAATCACATTTTTATTCAGATCTAATCCAAATGGATTCTATTATTTTTATTCGTTTTAATTCGTGTAATTCATGGCTAATGCAAAATCTGAGTCAATTTTTCCATGACCCGTTGAAATACCCTATCCGGCAAAATGCGTTTCATGCATTCATGGGTACCCAGGGGACATTTCTGTCCCCCATGAATACCGCAGGGTCGACATTTCAGTTCCGGAATTTCGATCACTTCATCCAGTGGCCCGCAGGGGTAAAACCCGAACTCGGTGACTGTGGGGCCAAAAATGGAAATGACCGGTGTGTTTACTGCCACTCCCATATGCAGGGGAGCACTATCGTTGGTTAATAGCAAACGTGATTTTTGAATGATCAAAGCCGACTGCCGTAAGGTAAATTTCCCCACAGCGTTTTTTACCCGATCACCCGCCCGTTGGACAATCCATTGCGCCAGACGAGCATCGCCTTCTCCGCCGATTAAGATGGTGCCCACGTTTTCCGCAGCAAGTTTTCTGGCAACCTCCGCATAATATTCCGGGGGCCATCGTTTGGTGGCCCAGACCGATCCCGGCGCCATTGTGATCCAGTTCTGATCAAACGATATTTGCTGTTGCGCAAGCCAGGCATTCACCACCTGATGATCCGTTTCCGTAAAAAAAATCTCCGGGAAAATTCGCTTCGCTCGATCCACCAGCACCGGTTGAAGCAATTCCAGATTGCGGTCTATTTCGTGAATTCCCCGACGGTACCGAACCCGATGGGTAAACAACCATTTTCCCGCGCTGTTATGAAATCCCACCCGCATGGGAATTCGAGCAGCGGCCACCATCAGGGCACTGCGTAGAGACCGATGGGGCACCAGGGCCAGATCGAAATGCTCCTTCTGCAGCCGAGAAACCAATCGCCAGAGCGAGCGAATTCCCCGCTCACGGCCATGCTTGTCGTAAATCCACAATCGATGAATGTAGGGCAGGGTTTCCACCAGGTTCCTGGACGATGGGATGGTAAGAAAGTCCAGCCGGGCGTCTGGATTGGCACGATGAAGTGCTTTGAGTAAGGGAATGGTTAGAATGACATCTCCCAGAAAAGCGGTTTGGACAACCAGAATTCGTGTGGGACGAATGGGTGGGGAATCCGTTGTGTGTGATTTAAACATGTTGGATGAGTCGCTCGATCGTTTGAACCAGCTCGGTTAAATCAAAGGGTTTGATGAGGTAGGCGGCCACCCCCATGCGTTCCAGGCGAGCCCGTTGCGCATGGTCTTCCGATCCGGTGGTGATGATGATCGGGATGTCCGGGACGACTTTTAGAAATTCGGCAGCAACCTCCTCCCCATCCTTATCGGGCAGGGAAAGATCCAGAATCACGGCTGAAATCTGAAAGATATATCGGGAAAACACTTCGATTGCCTGGCTGGCTGTGACTGCGGTCAAAACCTGAAAGCCACTGGTGGACAGCAGTTTGTGGATCATCCACATGAGGTCAAAATCGTCCTCGATAATCAAAATAATATTTTCGCTATCATTTTGTTTCTTCATGGGTTGCACAATGTATTCAAAAGATCGTCCCAAATAGCCGTTTAAACGTTTTTCGATCGCCTGTATTACCAGTGGCCCAAAATAACGCCACTTTTTTCACCATTCTGTAATCTGAATCAAATTAAAAATTTTCCCATCCCCTTAACATTTTAGAAAAAACACAGGGGGAAGGGTATATGAAAAGCTTAATCGAAATTCGCAAGGCTTACGACGAAAACTACCGCCAGATGCTGGAAGTCATTCGGCAGATGGGCGGCGATGACAAAATTAAATTGCATCGGAAACGGAATACCTCCCTTTATCGAAAACTCCGACAATTACAAAAACGGGAACATTATCTGGATCAACTGGAAAATCGATTGTTCATGGAAAAACAATACATGCATTGAAAGCGGACTCAACGGACAACCCACAACGGCCTTTCATACAGGTCGTCCCACTCTCCAATACAGGATGCTCCTCATCTGGAGAGTGGGATTTTTTATTCAAAAACCTTTCTTCGCTCATTCCGTCTCAGGCCACCTGCTGCTGCGACGCCACCAGTTCTTTCACCTTCTGTTCGATGGCGTCACACAATTGTTCAATCGCCTTTCGTTTTTCGGCCTCCGGAATATCCTGTTGCATCGGATCCTCAAATTCCCAGACGATCTCTTCGTGAGGATAACCAATTTGGGGTAGCTGTTCTTTCAATGATGGATGCATCAGCACCAGTATGTCGAAAGGTTGCCGTTCCACAACTTCGTAGCGCTTGGAAAAATAGTAGGTCAGATTGAAACCCCGCTGGGCAAGCACCTCCTGCACCAGATAGTGCACCCGATCTGGCTCCAAACCAAAACTAAAGCACTCAATCACCTCCTGTCCCAACCGCTTCGCGTAGGCTTCCGCAATAATACTTCGACAGACATTCCGTTGAGAAACAAAAGCCACCACTTTTTTCTTTGCCATTCCATTACCTCCATCAGACTCATTATCATAACTGAAAGAAATAAGTGTAAAAAACCGACATTTGATTTGCAAGCAGAAAAATTACCCGCTGGACGAAACGATCCGTCGTTTGCGCCGGTTGCGCCAGTTTTGAAAGGCCAGAGCCAACCGGATAATTGATCCCCGCGTCCACTGACAATGGAAATAGGGTACCAGATCGGCACCCAGTTGCAACTTAAATCGCGCTATGGACGGTACCATGGCTCCCCCCAGATCAAACTGCGTTAATCCCATCGCCGACAAATATTCCGCCGTCTGAACCAGCAAACGGATCGATGCCAGATTCCCATCATGCCCCGATTGTCTGCCCAGAAACAGCCCATATCCAGTGGAGGCATCCCGGAGCACCAGGGTCGCAGCCAGTACATTCCCTTTTTCGGATTGTATACTGAATACCTCACCCTTCTGAGCCCGTTGTATTTCGTGTGCAAACCGTAAAAACTCCTTTTTCTGTATTGGAGGAAGCAAACCATCCTGCGCATAATTTTTCTGGATGAGCTCCCACAGGGCAGCGGGATCACCATCCGTAACAAAACGCCATTCTGTGCGTTCTTGCGCACGCCGGTACAGGCGGTGGTGTTCGGGATCCATTCTTTCTACAGAGGTCTGTGTCCAGGGTAGCGATAAACAGGCCGTGTACCGCACCTGCACCTGCCAGTGACGCCATAGAAACGGCCGTACATCACCAAAGGACGGATGTGTGCTCAGGGTGGCCACACGATATTGCGATTCCACCCATTGTAGTAACGGGACGGCAACATCATGTAAATTTTCAACTTGTCGAAAAGTACGGTATGTAGCCAAAGTCAGCATTCGGATGGGGTTATACAGAACATAAAACGGGGTGATACCCAGATGTTGTCCCCATCGGGTACGCTTCCACATCACCGTTCCCCCGATGGGCGTTTCCCCCTTTACAATCACGATCAATTGCGGGGAAAACGAAAATACCTCGGCCACAATCCGAATAAATTCCGGTTCATGAAATAGAATGGGCGGCTGAGTGTGCGAAAGAAGCTGGCGCCATTCCTGCTCATTCTCCAGGGTAATTTCACAAACGCGATATTTCGAATCGGACATCAATGGGTACGTTTCCGCCTGGTAGTCAATATGGATTTACGAAATACGGTTTAATTTACGCAATATCGACGGTTACCTGGGTTTAAATCTGCTTACCAAAAAGAATCCGATCAGGCTTTCCCGGCCAATTTGACCATAATGGCTTTCTGGACATGCAATCGGTTTTCGGCCTCATCAAAGACGATTGAATGGGGGCCATCCAGAACCTCATCGGTAATTTCCTCTCCCCGATGAGCGGGCAAACAATGCATGACCAGAACGTCTTTCCGGGTATGGGCCAGCAGTTCCTGGTTGACCTGATACGGTTTAAAAATCTGTTTCCGGATTTCCGCCTCATCCTCCTGTCCCATACTGGCCCAAACGTCGGTATAAACAACATCCGCATCCCGAACGGCCTCAACAGGATCTGAAATTAACTCAATAGTGCTCAATCCCGCCTCTCTGGCCCGTTGAAGGGTTGCCGGATCCGGCTGGTAATCTCGAGGCGTGCTGATCACCAGATGAATGGGAACCCGATAGGCAAAATTAATCCAGGAATGGGCCACATTATTGCCATCCCCGATATACACAATCTTCAGATTTTCAAGGGTTCCCCGATGTTCCAGAATTGTGAATGCATCGGCCATGATCTGGCAGGGATGGTTGTAATCGGTTAATCCATTGATGACCGGAACGCTGGCATATTCCGCCAACTCTTCGATATCCGCATGATCAAACAATCGGGCCATGATCATGTCGTTGTAACGCGAAATAACGCGGGCAATGTCTTTTACCGCCTCCCGTTTCCCAATGCCAATGTCCTGTGGGGACAAATAGAGAGCATGTCCACCCAATTGGAACATTCCAGTTTCGAAGGAAATGCGGGTGCGGGCACTGGGCTTTGCGAAGATCATGGCCAGGGTATATCCCTGTAAAATGGGATGTGGCTCCCGATTTCGGGTTTTTTGTTTTAAATCGCGGGTTAAATCGAAAATTTCGAAAATTTCATCCTGAGTCAGATCCGCAATGGATAGAAAATCTTTCTTCACTGGCGCCTCCTGGTTTTACATTCAATCTGGGCTACAAAATGAATTTCCGTAAGTCTTCATCTTCCAGAATATCTTTCAGGCGTTCACGGACAAACTCGCCCGTAATGACAATCTTCTGCCCTTTCAAATCCGGAGCATCAAACAGGAAGTCTTCCAGCAAGGTGGTCATGATCGTGTGTAAACGACGCGCGCCGATATTTTCCGCTTTAGAGTTAACAAAGCTGGCCGTTTCCGCAATCGCCTGAATGGCATCTTCGGTGAATTCCAATTCCACCCCTTCCGTTGCCAGCAGCGCTTTGTACTGTTTGGTCAGGGCGTTTTCTGGTTCGGTTAAGATGCGGACAAAATCTTCGGTTGTTAAACTGTCCAGTTCAACCCGAATGGGAAACCGTCCCTGAAGTTCAGGAATCAGATCCGACGGCTTGGAAATGTGGAACGCACCCGATGCAATAAATAAGATATGATCGGTTCGTACCATCCCATATTTGGTGACCACGGTGGTGCCTTCCACCACGGGTAAAAGATCTCGCTGCACCCCTTCGCGGGAAACATCCGGTCCATGCTTGGAGCCGGAGCCGGCAATTTTGTCGATTTCATCCAGGAACACGATACCGGAATTTTCCACCCGTTGAATGGCTTCTCGAATGACCTCTTCCATGTCGATGAGTTTCTGCGCCTCTTGCTGGGTCAGGATGGCCAGGGCTTCCGGCACTTTCACCTTGCGTTTCTTGATCTTTTTCGGCATCAGATTGCCAAACAACTCCTGAATATTGATCCCCATCTCCTCAATTCCCACGGGAGAAAAAATCTGCATCATGGGCATGGTTTCTGAAGGCATGTCTATTTCAACCACCCGGTCGTCCAGTTCTCCATTCAAAAGTTTTTGGCGGAATTTTTCGCGGGTACGCTGATGTTTGGATTCGGGACTTTCATCGGGCTCCCCCTCCTCCGGAGTAAAACCGGGTCGAGATGGATAACTGGGGGCGGGGATTAGAATATCCAGCAACCGTTCGATGGCCTGTTCCCTGGCCCGTGGTTCGACAGCTTTCTTTTTCTCGTCGCGCACCATATTCATGGCAATATCCACCAGATCCCGGATAATGCTTTCCACATCCCGCCCCACATACCCCACTTCGGTGAATTTTGTGGCTTCCACTTTAATAAAAGGGGCGCGGGCCAGTTTGGCCAGTCGGCGGGAGATCTCGGTTTTGCCCACCCCGGTGGGTCCAATCAGGATGATATTGTTGGGAAGAATTTCTTCTTTTAAGTGACCTTTTACCTGTTGTCGTCGCCAGCGATTGCGCAAGGCAATGGCCACAGAACGTTTTGCCCGATCCTGCCCAATGATGTATTTATCCAGTTCCTGAACAATCTCTCTGGGCGTCAATTCGTGGGCATCCTGTTTCATTGTTCCTCCAGTCGTTAAAGCGTTTCTACAACAATGTTGCGATTGGTGTAAATACAAATATCGGCTGCGATTTCCAGCGATTTTTGAACGATATCGGCGGCTCCGAGATCTGAAGATAATTTAAGTGCTCGAGCCGCAGCCAACGCATAAGGGCCACCGGAGCCAATGGCCAAAATTTGATCATCCGGTTCAACCACATCCCCGGTTCCGCTAATGATTAAGGCCGTACGACCATCCAGGACGGCCAGCATGGCCTCCAGTCGTCGAAGAAACTTATCCGTTCGCCAGTCTTTTGCCAGTTCAACGGCGGATTTGGTTAAATTGCCGTTGTAACGTTCCAGCTTTTCTTCGAACCGTTCGAATAGCGTGAAGGCATCTGCCGCCGCACCGGCAAATCCCGCCAGTATTTGATTATTGTACAGGCGCCGTATTTTACGGCTATTGTGCTTGAGAACCGTGGTGCCAAAGGTGACCTGCCCATCACCCCCCAGGGCCGCCTCTCCTTTATGAATAACCCCCAAAATGGTGGTACCGTGAATTTCCGGGTAGGTAAACATTCTGCCACTCCTCAAATTTTCGTAAACAAAAATTTACACACTTTGTTAGGTAATAACAATGAATTTGGTTTAAAATAATAATGGGGCAAAAGTTAATAATTAAAATTCGGGAGGAATATTTTGTTTATATTGAGTAAAATCTACCAAGGATTTAAAATAATTTCTTTATTCTGTAAATATGAAGTTTTTGATCCTCAATTCCCGAATAAATAAAAATATTTTATGGGAAAGCAACTATTCATATAAAAAACTTTTTGACGCCTAATTCAAAATTCCTTTAGATCGATTAGCTTAATCACTTAGAACAATACGTCGGATTACACTTCAAACTTTGAAGGCTTAATAACGGATAAGATTTTTGTACTACTCTGGAACCATCTCTAGGCGAATGTCATCAAACCAGGCGTATTTGCTACAACTCCGGACGTCAATACTAAAAGAATTAATATTTTGGTCGCTGATATAGAACGTTTTTTCAATGTATGTCCAATCAGTATTTTCTGGGATACCCAAAACTCCAAAGTGATCGTACGCTAATAATCCAGCTTTTTCAGTCCGCTTACCCCAAAAGTCCCCACCATATTCACTTGCGGGTCCCTCAGTTTTTACCCAGAATGAAATTTTATATTGCTTGTTAGGAACAAGCCCGGGAAAGTCATTGTGACTCAGGTTAGCCAGTAAATACGGCGGATTCGCATTGACGGTGTCTGCAATGAGTAAAAGGGAATAATTTCCCTCTTTTCGTATACTATCGGAATAGATAGCCTGTCCATAGGCGTAACCATTCCACCAGTTCAACAAATCGTCTTGCAACTCAAAATTCCCATTCCAGATGAAGTTTCGGTTCATCGTTGTATCGCCGACAATATTACTTCCTCCTATCCGGCCAAATTCATTCATTACAAATACTCGATAAAAATAGGGCGTTAACGGATCCAAATTCTGATCGGTAAAAATGGTATCATCCACCGAAGTCGCAACGTATACAAGGGTGCCCGTGGTTTCATCCAATCCAAACGTAATATGCCGGTATAGTTTATATTCACGGAAATTGCTTTCTTCACTTTTTGTCCAGCTCAAAGTCATCGAATTATCGGTCACGTTTGTTGGAGGACGCAAAATAACGGCTTTGGGGAGGGTTAAATTGTCCAGTGTGATATCCGATTCTACAGCAAGTTCCATATTTTTCTCCACAAAACTTCCATCTTTAAATGTTTTATTGATGGTTAACGAATGTTTTCCCGCTGGAACATCATTTAAAATGAATGTTCCATCTTCACCCGTTTCTACAGTAAAATTTTCGTCATTATCAAGGATTACGACCGCATTTGGTATGGGCACACCATTATAATAAACCACCCCCGTGATTGAAAATCTCTTATTAATCTCCGTTGTGTTTTTCGTACATGATGCGATAAGTAAAATGCTGAACACAAAAAGCC
>JAADJD010000020.1:0-206065 GCA_013150955.1 Calditrichota bacterium | reverse complement strand
TACGTAAGTCAAACATTCCTCATGACATCCCTCTTTATAATTTTATTTGTCACATTTTTAAACAACGGATAATTTTTATAATCTTGGATACTGTGTAATTAATGATAACTGGAATATTTTTAAGTTAGTATAGTCACACGACAATCATTTTGAGATTATCATTGTTATTAAAAATCTAATCATAACATCAACTTTTATCAAGAAATTTTAAATCTATTTTGAAAAACGAATGGTATTTTTAACACAAAAAGAAATTTTTCCCTTGATTTTTACAAAATAATTTCGTTTTATTGGCCAACTTAAAAATGACAGAGGCTTAATGTTTGACTTACGTATGACATCCCTTCGTGCTGCAATGTGCTGTCTGATGTGTTGTATGATGTGTTTGCCACCGCCAAACACCGGAAGGGATGTCCATACGTAATTGAATAGAAAATCATATTTTATCACCGCAGAAGCCCTTCCGGTTAGCCGGAAGGGCTTTTTTTATTCACTTAAAATCACAGGAGGAGTTTTAAGAATGAGTTCTGATCAACAAAAGTATCGTTTCGAAACGCTGCAATTGCATGCCGGTCAGTCCCCCGACCCAACCACGGGCTCACGGGCTGTTCCCATTTATCAAACCACGTCCTACGTTTTTCAGGATGCCGACCACGCTGCCCGGTTATTCGAATTAAAGGAATTCGGCAACATTTACACCCGCATCATGAATCCCACCACCGCCGTTTTTGAGGAACGGATGGCCGCACTGGAAGGCGGCGTTGGTGCTCTGGCAACATCCTCGGGACAATCGGCCATTCTTCTGGCATTAACCACGCTGGCGCGTCAGGGAGAAAATATTGTTTCCACCAGCTATCTCTACGGCGGAACCTACAAATTATTTCACCTCACCCTCGCCCGGTTTGGCATTCAGGTGCGTTTTGTGCAGGAGGACGACATTGGGGCCTATGAACGCGCCATCGATGAACGGACACGTGCCATTTACGTGGAGACCATTGGAAATCCCAAATTAAACATCCCCGACTTTCAAGCGCTGGCAGGCCTGGCAGAGCAATATGGCATTCCCCTGGTGGTGGACAACACATTCGGAATGGCCGGATACCTCTGCCGTCCCATTGAACTGGGCGCTCATGTCGTGGTGCACTCCGCTACGAAATGGATTGGTGGACATGGCAATTCCATTGGTGGGGTGATTGTTGACGGTGGCAATTTTAACTGGGCAAACGGAAAATTCCCGGAATTTACCGAACCCAGTCCCGGCTACCACGGACTGCGCTTCTGGGAAACGTTTGGCCCGGACTCCCCTTTCGGGAACATCACATTTATTATTAAAGCGCGGGTGGAATACCTCCGGGACATGGGGCCGGCACTCAGCCCTTTTAACGCGTTTCTTTTTCTGCAGGGTCTGGAAACCCTTTCGTTGCGGGCAGAGCGACACAGCCAGAATGCTCTGGAGCTGGCCCGCTGGTTAAAGAGTCATCCTGCAGTGGAATGGGTATGGTATCCCGGTCTCCCGGATCATCCTTACCACACACTGGCCCGTCGATATTTACGGAAGGGCCTGTACGGGGGCATTGTGGTATTTGGCATTCGTGGAGGATACGCTGCCGGTAAGGCATTCATTAATCACGTTCAACTGGCCAGTCATTTAGCCAACGTGGGTGATGCCAAAACACTGGTGATTCACCCGGCATCCACCACGCACCAGCAACTTTCTCCAGAAGAGCGTCTGGCATCGGGCGTGCTGGACGACATGATCCGGGTGTCCGTAGGCCTGGAACATATTGAGGACATCATCGCGGATTTTGATCAGGCCATTCAAAAGGCCGTGCAACAGCAATAAGGGGAGATGCTTTGATGAAAATACTGAAATTTGGTGGCAGTTCTCTGAATACTCCGGAAAAACTGCGCCGGGTACTGCAAATTATTCAGGATCAGGTGGCTCACGAGCAAATTGTCGTGGTGGTCTCGGCACTGGGTGGTGTCACCGATCGTTTGCTGCAGATATTTTCTCAATCCCGCACGGCATTGCACGAGGCCTACCGGGAGTTAACCGATATTTTCCACAATCACACCCGCATGCTCCAATCCCTTTATCCAGAAGAGGTTCCTTCGGATCTGTATGCGGCATGGGGTCACTTGAAACAGGAGTCCATGGCTATCTTAGCGGCCTGGTCCACTCAGCCGGATGCTCCCGAGGGCCGTTATCGCGACGCCTTTCTGGCTATCGGAGAGAAACTCAGTGCCCGATTGATCGCAACTCTTCTTAATTTAAACGGAAGTCCTGCCGTGTGGGTGGATGCCGATCGGCTCATCCGTACAGATGATCATTTTGGTCAGGCGGAAGTGGATTTTGGGACAACGCAGAAAGCCATTCTGAGTCACCCAATTTTTCAGGAATTCCATAGGGTTCCTGTGGTTACCGGTTTCATCGGCACAACGGCATTGGGGGAAACAACGACTCTGGGAAGAGATGGATCGGATTACACCGCAAGCATCCTGGGTGCTCTGTTAAACGCCAGTGCTGTGGAAATCTGGACGGATGTGGACGGAATTTTAACTGCTGACCCCGATGTTGTTCCCGGCGCTTTGCCCATCCCGCAATTGTCTTACATGCAGGCCGCCGAATTGGCCTGGTTTGGAGCGCGGGTGTTGCACCCCAAAACCATTCACCCGCTGGAGCAACGGGACATTCCTCTGGTAATCAAAAATACGCACCATCCCGAACATCCGGGTACACGGGTGACAAGAGATTCGGCTTCAACACCTGGAATACGGAGCCTGGTTTCGAAACGGGAACTGGCGGAGGTGGTGATCCATTTCCCCGGCCACCTGGACGTTCAGCAGATTTTAACGGACGTTTACGCCCTTTCCCGCCAGATGAGTGGGCAGGTATTTATCAGCCCCCTGGGGATCCCCAAAAGTGGTATCCGCATTCTCACCCACGTTTCCGATCAAAAAGAATTTCTACAAAAATTCCAGGAACGGTTCAATCTTCAGTTGAAATCCGGCGAAATTAGTCTCCACTATTCACAGGAATCCCTTGGCCTTATCACCATTATTGGAGAGGGCCTGATTACCCGTTTGAATCTTCCGGTAAAAATCAGTGCAATGATGAAAACCTGGACTCCGGTATTCACGGTGTTTTCATACAGCAATACGGAAACGCACCTGGCCTTTGTAGTGGCGGATGAACAGTTACCCGGCATCATGCGCCATTTGCATGATCATTTCTTTCATCGGGTTAAATCGATCTACTTGGCCATTGCGGGTGCCACGGGAAATGTTGGACAACAGTTTCTTGGAATGATTCAGGAGCATTATCGCGATCTACGACAGCAGCGGGGCATCGACCTCCGCATTATGGGAATCATTAATCGTCGGTGGATGGCCTGGGATGTTGAGGGGCTTCCCGTCAATTCGTTAACAGGGAATTTTCCCGTTTCGGAAACCGCAAGCTGGCCGGATTTTCTATCTCGAATCCTACAGACAGAAGGCGTTCCAGTGCTGTTCATCGATTGTACAGCCTGCCCAGAAATTGCACAGGCGTATGGAGAGCTGCTCCGTCACCGCGTGGGTGTGATCACGGCCAGTAAGATCGCCAACACGCTGGATCTGGAATATTATCGACACCTGAAGCGTGTGGCCATTGAAGGGGGTATCCCTTACCTTTACCACACCACCGTGGGGGCGGGTACACCGTTCATTCGGATATTGCGACAACTGCACGAAAGTGGAGAAACCGTCTATAAAATCGAAGGAAGTTTATCGGGAACGCTGTCATTCGTTTTTGATCAGCTGAATCAGGGAAAGCGCTTTTCGGAAGCGGTGCATCTGGCCTGGAAGCAGGGGTACACGGAACCCCATCCCGCCGTGGATTTGCAGGGAACGGATGTGGCCCGCAAGTTGCTAATCCTGTTGCGTGAAATCGGAATTCCTCTGGAATTGCAGGACATTGCGGTGGAAAGCCTGACGCCCCCCGACCTGGCTTCAGTAGACTCCCCTGTTGCATTTCTGGAACAGCTTTCTGCAGAAGATGACCGGTGGACGCAACGTGTCGCGGACGCCAGACAGCAGGGAAAACGCCTGATGTACCTGGCCACGTTTAATGGACGGGAGGCGCGCGTTGGGGTGCAGACAGTGGACGAAGCCGAAGCCGATTCCTGGCCTGGAGGGGTACTGAATCAACTCCGGATCTACACCTCCCGGTTCTACAAACAGCCTTTGATTATTCAGGGGCCGGGCGCTGGCCCTCGATTCACTGCACAGGGATTGTTCCAGGATCTGCTTGCAGCAATCGATCAAATTGTTTCTCTACAACCGGAAAAAATCGAGGAATAAATGAGTCGAATTCCCACAGCTGTTTCATTGCATCAAAAGGTGCGCCCGCAAACGGTCGATCGATCTGCACCGTCTCGTTTCCGGCCTTCAGCAATCTCATTACCGCTGCCCGAAGAAGGCTTTATGCTGGAAATGGGAGGCCAGCTGAAACGCATCACCGTCGCCTTTGAAGCTTATGGAAATCTTAATGCAGAAAAAACAAACGTTATTCTGGTCTGCCACGCATTAACGGGAAGTTCCCATGCCGCTGACCTGGAAAACCGCGCCCCTGAATTGTTTGCGGAAGCTTTTGAAAAACATGCCGCACCTTTAGAACCATCCCGCCTGGGCACCATTCAACACTACCCCGGATGGTGGAATGCACTTATTGGGCCGGGGAAAGCCCTGGACACGGAAAAATACTGCATTCTGGTGCCCAATTTACTGGGGAGTTGTTACGGCACCACCGGCCCGTTGAGCAGGGATCCAATAAGTGGGAGCCCATACCGCACCCGATTCCCTTCAATCACCGTGCGCGACATGGTTCGGGTGCAGCAGCTCCTGATGAAAACCCTGGGCATACGGCAACTAAATGCCGTGGTCGGTGGCTCTCTGGGTGGCATGCAGGTTCTGGAATGGGCACTGATGTTTCCGCAACAGGTGCAGGCAATCATTCCTATTGCGACCAGTGCCCGCCACTCCCCCTGGGCAATTGCGTTTAATGAGGTATCCCGACGGGCCATCCTGAACGATCCCGCGTGGCAGGAAGGAAATTACACGCATCCACCGGTTAACGGAATGAAACTGGCACGCATGATTGCCATGATTTCTTACCGCAGTTTCTCTTCATTTCTGCAAAAATTCTCGCGGCAAATGATGGAGCTTCCCCTACCCTCGCATGGTTTCTCGGACAATCCCTTCTTTCAGGTGGAACGCTACCTGCATTATCAGGGGGATAAATTTTTCCTGCGCTTCGATGCCAATAGCTATCTTTATTTAACGCGAGCCATGGACTGGCACGACATCACCCGCGGGAGAGGTTCGCTTCCCGATGTGCTGGAAAAAGTAACCGTGCCCGCCCTGTTTATCGGGATTCAATCGGACGTTCTTTATCCCGTGGAAGAACAGAAGGAAATGGCACGCCATGTGCCCATGGCCGAATATCGGGAAATTCAATCGCCTCACGGTCACGATGCGTTTCTGATTGAATTTGATCAACTGGCGGCCATCCTGAAACCGTTTCTGGAGCGAATTTCCCCCTCAAAAAGAGTGCTGGAAAAAACCCCACAAACCGAATGCCTATAACTTTTCAATAGGAGGATAACATGACCACCATAGCCATCGTGGGAGCAACCGGCCTTGTGGGCCAAAAGATGATTCAGGTTCTGGAAGAACGATCTTTCCCGGTCAATCGGCTTATCCCCATTGCCTCCCAAGATTCAGTAGGTTCAGACATTCATTTCCGGGGAGAACGGATCAAGGTTCAGCCATTGCATTCGCAGAGTTTCCGGGATGTTGATCTGGCCCTTTTTTCTGCCGGTGCTGAAATCAGCCGCCAATATGCCCCACTGGCCATCTCCTCGGGAGCGCGCGTCATTGATAATTCCAGCGCCTGGCGACTCGATCCCGCCGTTCCGCTGGTCGTTCCTGAAGTCAACGCACATACGCTTCACAAAAATGCAACCCTCATCGCCAATCCCAACTGCTCCACCATCCAGCTGGTGGTGGCCATCCACCCTCTGCATCAACAGTTTCGGATTCAGCGGATACTGGTTTCCACCTACCAGGCCGTAACGGGTAGCGGGAAACAGGCCGTTCAACAATTGAAGGAGGAGCTTCATGCTGGAAAGGCCGCTTCTCCCTACTATCCTCACCCGATTGCGTTTAACTGCATCCCACATATCGATCAATTTCTGGACAACGGATTTACCCGTGAGGAATGGAAAATTATTGTCGAAACGCGAAAAATTCTTGATGAACCCCACCTGCCGGTGTCTGCCACGGCGGTGCGGGTGCCGGTTCTGGGAGGACATTCGGAAGCGGTTTATCTGGAGCTGGAACAGCCATTTACGCTGGAGGCGATTCGGGATACCCTCCAATCGGCGCCCGGTGTGGTTTTGATCGATGATCCCCCACGCAATCAGTATCCCATGCCAGTAACCGCTCAGGACACCGATCCGGTTTATGTGGGACGCATCCGTCAGGATCCCTGGAATCCCCGTGCATTGCATCTGTGGGTGGTGAGCGACAACTTGCGAAAAGGGGCGGCCACCAATGCGGTACAGATCGCCGAACTGCTACTGAAAGGCAATGATGAACACGGTCCAGATCTTTCGTTGAAAATCAAAAGGCATTAACCCGGATTATGCAATAAACCGCGAAATCCCGCGAATGAAGCCAAAGCATATCAATAAAATCGCGAATAAATCTCGAAACGAATTTTCAGGCCACACAGCCAATCAAACAAACATCCCTTGGGTTGTTCAATGGGGTGAAATTTTGTCCGGGAAATTGTGGGAGGGTGTAACACAATGGTTTGGGGAAAATGATTTCGACTAAATTTTCCGTCGGAGTCGTGCAATGGGAATGCCCAGCTGCTCACGATATTTTGCCACCGTCCGCCGTGCGATGGGAATGCCCTCTTTGTTTAATATCTCCGCCAGTTTTTCATCGCTATAAGGTTTGTTGGGATCTTCATTCTCAATGATTTCCTTCAAGCGCTCTTTAATTTTCAGGGTACTGACCTCTTCCCCATCTGCGGTTTCCATCCCTTCGTTGAAAAAGTATTTTAACTCGAACACCCCATAATCCGTCTGGACGTATTTCCCATTCACCACCCGGCTGACAGTAGAAATATCCATGCCGATCATATCAGCAATGTCTTTCATGATCATGGGCTTAATGTGCTCGGGCCCTTTTTCAAAAAAGTCCTTTTGTTTTTCCACAATGGCGTGCATCACCTTCAACATGGTGGCCCGCCGCTGATGCAGGGCCATGAGAAACCAGCGCGCGCTTTCCACTTTTTTGCGTAAGAATTTCCGAACGTCCTTCCCCAGCTTCCGGGCCTGACTGAGCAGCTTTAAATAATGCGGGCTGATTCGTAATCCCGGCATGTTCCATTCATTCAGCGAGATGACCAGTTCGTCATCCACTTTTTCCACTATAAAATCCGGGATCACATAATTCTGACGCACATCCCAGAATCCCTCACCCGGTTTGGGATTCAGGCGGCTAATTTCATGCACCGCCTTTTTGACTTCATCCAGGGAGATGTCCAGCTTTTCGGCGATTTTTTCGTAGCGTTTATTTACAAAGTCCTCGTAATCCTCTTTTAAAATGCGGATGGCCGTATCATATTCCCCGTTTTCGTTCTTGGCTTCCAGTTGAACCAGTAAGCACTCCTGCAAATTTCGAGCGGCAATTCCCACCGGATCGAACTGCTGAATCATCTTCAAGATTCTTTCCACGTGCTCCGGGGTCACATTAAATATCTGCGCAATATTTTCAACGGTCACCTCCGGATCCAGGTATCCATCGTCCCTTAAATTGTAAATGATGTATTCCCCAATGCGGAAATCATCTTCCTGTAAATTCAGCAACCGCAATTGATTCAAAAGATACTCCGCCATGGTGGCATGGTAGACTTCGGGACGCTCATATTCATCTTCATCCTTCTGGGAGGGCATTTTCAGCTCGTAGGTACTTTCATCGTTGATCAGGTCTTCCCAGTTAATATCCTCTTCCACCTCCTCATACATTTCCTCTTCTTCGCTCTTATTGTTTTCTTCCAGCTGTTCGAATTCTTCCTGAATTTCCTCGACCTCTTCGGCGTTTTCTTCAATTTCCAGTTCCTCATCCTGGATTTCTTCCAGTTCATCGGACTCTTCCAGCACCGGATTCAGCTCCAGTTCCGTTTTGATCTTCTGTTCCAGGCTGAGCATGGGTAGCTGCAGCAGGGTCGACAGCAGGATCTGCTGGGGCGTGAGCCGCTGTTCCAGGGACAACTGTTGGGTAAGCCTGACCATCGCTTATATCTCGTTATTCTTAAAGATTTTCATTGACTTACAAATGCTTCAAAAAATTACTCACAGGGAAATGATTTGTCAAGAAAAAAGTATTTGTGCAAAATACCGTATTATTCATTATTTTACAATGACTTACACCTTATATTTTCGCCCTTTTCGCCACCTGACACCACCCTGCCAATGATGCATTTCTGCAAACTGAAACAAAGCAAGCGACTAAAGAGAGGCCAATTCAAAAGAAAGCATCTTTACAATCAATTTGACTTCCCACGATTGGCATTCCAGTGTGCAGAGATGGAACCGGTTCAAATTCCCGGATCAAAAAATGAAAAACAATTTGGTTTCTCTTTGTTCCAGAATTATCCTTGCCATTTGTTTTGAGTAGAGCAATGAAGGGAAACAAATTTTATCAGGCAGGATTGCGTTTTACCTGTACGGGATGCGGCTCCTGTTGTGTGGATCCCGAAGGGGTGGTGAATTGCACAGCGGAAGAGGCGTTGGAAATCTGCCAGTTCTTGAATATTTCCTAGGAAACATTTTTGAATAAATACCTGGATCCAGGTCACCAGGATCAATGGCAACTTCGTTCTCACCCGAACGGGGCCTGTATTTTTTTCGATGGACAGGGGTGCCAAATTTACCCGGTACGACCGCTTCAGTGTCGGACATATCCGTTCTGGCCGGAGCACCTGAAGTCTGCTTATCGATGGAAGATGGTGGCGCGTCAGTGTCCGGGCGTAAATCGGGGACGCCTCTATTCTGCAGAAGAGATCGTGCAGATGGCGAATCAAATGAAAAAATGTTCCATGCCAGAGGAGTAAGGCCATTTTACATCAACTTCCGTTTCGAACGGCGAATCACGTTTGAAGACCAGACGGAGCCGGGGCGCTTCACGTTAAACCTGGAATATGCTTTAGCCTACGAATGACACGAATTAAAACGAATAAAAATAATAAAATCCATTGGATGATATCTGGATGAAAATGTGTTTTGTGGTTTATTCACGATTTTGTAGATATTTTTGGTTTTATTCGTGTGATTCGTGGTTTATTGCATAATCTGGGTTAATGCCCTCCCATTTCCCAGAAGCGAAATTCCAAATACAGCACACCCGGCACAAAACTACCAAATAAAGTGTAAGGTTTTGAAAAATTTATCCGAAAAAATAGAAATTGTGTGGGGATCAGGGGGAATAATCGTAATGTCCTTTTGAACACGGATTTAGCGGTTTACTCACGATTTTCGCCGTAACGGAACCGGGTTGCGCATTTTCCATCTGTTTTAAACTCTCCCTTTAATCTTTATTGACTGTGCTACCGTCGCAGATAATCACTGTTTATCACATAAATTCTCAAGCCGTTGCAGGAGGGTATTTTATGAATCGATGCATACTTTGTTTTATCCTGGTATTTTTGCTCATTACCCAACCCATCCTACAACTTGTCATGGGGCAGGTACCCGCAAAACGGGTAAATATTGCGGTGTTCGATTTCGAGGGGAAGGGCATTTCTGCAGCTGAAGCCGCCGCACTTACCGATCGATTTCGCTCAGTCCTGGTCGAAACGCAAAAATTTACCGTGGTGGAGAGGGAAAAAATCAACCTGATCCTGGAAGAAATCGGTCTGCAGATGAGTGGGGTGATTTCTGAAGAGTCCATCAGCCAGGCCGGTAAGCTTCTGGGTGTGCAGCAGATCATCACCGGAAGCATTGGGAAAATCGAGGACACGTACACGGTGGATCTTCGCATCGTTAATGTGGAAACCGGGAAAGTTACCCGCACCATGAGCGAAAATGTTTCCGGCAGTAAGGAGAATCTGATAGCCTTACTGGAGCGATTGGCCAAACAGCTGGCAGGTATCCGGATTGAATTGAAAACCTTCGAAATTAAAATTTTCTCCGAACCCGGTAATAGTTCGGTTTATGTGGATGGGAAGTACCTGGGACTTTCCCCGTTGGTGGCCACACTGGAAGAAGGGGTTCACGAAGTTCGCATCAAACACGATGGATACAGGGAATGGAAAGGCAAAGTAAAGGTCAACAAAGCCGGTAAACTAACCGT
Source organism: Calditrichota bacterium (assembly GCA_013150955.1). GTDB lineage: Bacteria > Calditrichota > Calditrichia > RBG-13-44-9 > J042 > JAADJD01. The sequence continues at coordinate 195,661 of JAADJD010000020.1, read as the reverse complement.
GAAACTGGAAAAGAAGGCCTCCCGGAAGAAAACCTGGTTCTGGGTAGGCGCGGGAACCCTGGTAGCCGGTGGTGGCATTCTGGCCGCTGTTTTACTGGGCTCCAAACAGGGAGCCGGACTGGCCTCGGAACAGGAAGAACCCATCGGATTGCCGCCATTACCCCCTGGCCAAAAATAAAGCAATAAATGCGTGAGGAGATCTGGCAATGAAAAAGTACCTTTTCACTACCCTGATGCTCTTAGCTTTGATCGTTACCGGATACACACAAAATTACAATACATGGGAACGACTCCCCTTATATGGATCCAGTTTGTTTTATGGAGACATTGCATTAACCGCTCCGGATAGCCTGATCATATTCAACTCGTCTTCAACGGGATATTATTCTACCGACGCAGCATTGAGCTGGACGAAGTTTGATTATGGATTTTCGCTCATCTATGGGGTCCATATCCATCCCCAATTCAGCGATAGCATTTTTGTGAACAACTATAACCATCTACTGATTAGCGGGGACTTTGGGACTACCTGGGAGTATAAGCCCTACAAAGACAATCAACCATATGGCCGATTGTCCATCTGCTTTGCCAACACCCATTATATGTACAGTATTGCCACAACCAACGATCGGGCCTTTGCCAGCTATGATAAAGGAGATACCTGGCAGATCATTTTTGAAGATCCAAACGTCACCCTGCGCGACATTTCCGTTTCACCGGAAAATCCCCTGCTGGTATTTCTCAGCACGTCGGATAGCCTGTTTAAATCCACGGACGGTGGACAAACCTGGACCGATATTTCCAACAATTTGCTGCAGGTAACCAATAAAACTTTCTACAAAATTTCCATTTCTCCTTATGATGATAGCCTGATCATTCTGTATGAAGATTGGTATACCAACTCCATCATTATTTCCTACGACCAGGGGAACACCTGGGAAAAGCGATATGTGGACCTGGGGGCATCGATTGGCATCAAATCGATTCGGTATCTGGCGGATAACAACACCATCTATATTGCCGCTCGAAAAAGCGGATCGGATGGGGGCATTTATGTGTCGCAAGATCGCGGCGCCACCTGGCAACGCCTGTCCACCAACGGCATGATGAATACCGATATCACGGAGGTGCTCATCGATCCCCGAAATCCGCAGGTCCTTTATGCCCTGACCAACGGAAATGGCGTCTACAAAACCATCGATGGAGGTAACAACTGGTTGCCCTACAATCAAGGGCTATATGGCGCCAACATTGTGCGGGTGGTAGAATCTCCAACGAATCCGGATATTTTAATTGCCGCCTCCCGCAACGGCGGCGTATATCGCAGTTTAAATGGGGGCAAATCCTGGGGGCCAGTAAACATTGGCCTGACCGACTTGGTAGTGAAGGATCTGATCTGGCCTGAAGACGAACCCGGAAAAATTCTATTGGTCACCGAAAAAAAAGGATTTTTCATCAGCGAAAACAATGGATCCAGCTGGGAGAATCGCCAGGCCACCGATAGCCTGTATGAATATCAAGATATCGTTTACGACTCGGTCAATAAGCGGATTTATTTGACCGGCCGAGCCCTGGTGGTGAATCGTTCCCCTGTCCTTTACTCGGATGACTGGGGACAAACCTGGCATCGCCTAAATGTGCCAGATGGGTTTCCCACGTTTGCGTATGGGGCCACCTACAATTACTTAAATACATCCCTTTATGTTTGCACCATGTGGGAGCTTTACCGATACGACGGGATCTCCTGGGTCAATTTAAGTGGAACATTTTTTGAAAATCTTCAGGAAATCCCGGAAAAAGTCACTTTTTACCCCCAAACCATCGACACGTTGTATGTGATTACCAACTCCGGCTATGTTTATCGGAGCACCAACGGTGGAACACAATTCTCAAAAATCTCCGAGAGCGGTTACTGGAGGGAAGTGGTTATTGATCCCACCAATAGCCGGCACCATTATTTATTCGGCTACCGTCAAATGAAAAGTTTTGATCACGGCAAAACCTGGAACAATATGTACGATAAAAGCAACCTGCAACTAACCAGTTCCCTTGGGGGAGATATTTCGCGATACGATCCCGAGGTGATTTATTATAAAACCTACCAGGGCTTATACCGGATGAAACAGGCGCCGGAAATTTACAAAGTGACACTGCTATCGACCATGAGTGTACCGGTGGGACAGTCTCAACCGTTCGAAATTGTATTCCGGAATGACGGGAATTCGTTGCTCACCATTTCCAATTTCCAAATTACAGGTGTTCATGCATCCCACTGGAGCTTTGCTTCCCAACCCGACAAATTCGAATTAACTACATTCCAGTACGATACCCTGCGGATGGTCTTTCAGCCGGATTCGGTAGGTGATCTGTCCGTGAAATTAACCATGCAAACCAACGACCCAACTCAACCGGTTTATCAAGTCGATCTGTATGGTAATGGCACCGGCGGATTGTTAGAACTTGCTACCAATACTCTGGATTTCGGGAATACTTACGTGGGAGACTCAACGGATCTGGAACTCACCCTGACAAACGTCGGTAATGCCGCGCTAACGATCAACGGCATGGACATTATCACCACGGGAAAAAACGCATTTTATTTGCAGGGAGTAACCACTCCCTTTACCATCGACATTGGTGCACAAAAGACAGTTACCGTTCGTTTTCGCCCCAATCAGACGGGAAGTTTTTCGGCAACTCTGATTATCAACAGCGATGACGTGTATCAGTCCCAGCATAATGTTTCCCTTGCCGGAAAAGGCGTGGCGGCAGACATTGACCTGTCCGGTGTTACCGAGATCGATTTCGGTGGGGTTTATGTGGGCTATTCGGTGAAACAAAACCTTCTGGTAAAAAACACCGGGGACGCGAATCTGATCATCCATCAGGTCGTCATCCCGGACACCGCCTTTCGATTGATCAATCCGACGTTGCCCATTGAAATCGCTCCCGGACAGAGCGCACAGCTGGAATTTCAATTTACTCCGGAAACGCTGGATCGTTATGAAACCATCATGCAGATCTATTCGAATGACCCGGACACAGAAGAAAATCCGGTATCCGTTCTGCTAAAAGGCCAGGGAGTGGATCGATCCCCGGCGGAACTGGTGCTTTCGCAAAATGAACAGAATTTTGGGGAAGTAAACATCGGGCTGACCTCGGAACCCTGGGAACTCACGTTGATTAACAACAGTTCGGTGTACGATCTCAGACTGGACAGCATCACCATTAACGAACCGGCATTCTATTTTGAAAGCGACGTTTCTTTCCCCTACCGTCTGGATCCCGGTTCATCCATTACCCTGAACGTTTATTTTAAACCAGACACCACACGAAATTACTACGGCATTCTAACAATTTACAGCAACGCCAGTAACAGCCCAACCCAGGTCAATCTATCCGGAGTAGGGATTTTTAATGTGGGGAGTCTCAGCATTTCCACCACAACCGTCAATTTTGGGCAGGTTTATCTCCAGCAACGGGATACAATCACCGTATTGCTGTCGAATACCCATGCGATGTATCCTGTGCGTATTGATAATATTAGCGTCCAGGGAAACCGATTCTATATAACCTTTCTGGATACCAGCATATTCCCATTTCTTTTGATGGCTCAGGAGGTTTACCCCATTCCGATCGTTTTCAGGCCTACAGAGGAGACAAGCTACCAGGGAGAGTTGCAGATCAAAAGTAATGATCCCAACCAATCGCTTATCACGGTGTCGCTTTCCGGAGAGGGAATTTATTCTCGCGGAACGATCCAGGTCTCAGCTGAAACCATCAATTTTGATACCGTTTTGGTGGACTCCGTCTCCCCGCCCTATCTGGTGACCATCGCCAATAGTCATCAATACAGTTCATTTACGATCGACAGTATCGTAAGCAACTCTCCGGCTTTTTCCTTCCAGTTTTCCCGGATCCTTCCCTTAACGATGGCACCCCAGCAACAGGAAACGTTGCGGGTGACATTTCATCCCACACAGGCTCAGACTTATTCGGGGAAAATTTTCATCTATTCCGATGCAACCAATAACGGGTTTTACACCATCCAGATGCAGGGAATCGGAAAATTACCGGAACCGCCACAGGTTACGTTCGATCCGACAGCCATTTCGGCCAGTCCCGGTAGTCAGATGGAAATTCAAATTCAACTCCGCTCGGATTTGCCCATCGCATATGCCCGAATTTTTTACCATGTGGGTGGCAAAACCGAATTTGACTCCACCGATCTGCAGCCGATTAATCCACAGCAATACGGAGCAACCCTGCCGGCATGGTTGGCCTCAGAGCGCGGCGCGGTCTACTATTTCAAGATTTCTAACGGCCAATTTGTTACCCGCTACCCGGAACAGGGCGTGTTCAATCTTCCCGTAAAAATGCAAAACCTGGATCGCAATTTAATTAGTGATGGGCGATATCAGATGGTCTCCGTTCCCCTTCAACTGGACGATCCTTCTCCACTGGCGGTTCTGGGGGACAATCTGGGAGAATACAACGAATACAAATGGCGCCTTTTCCGCTGGATCAACGGAGAATATGTGGAATTGAGTGACAAGGACAAATCCATCGGGGCCTTCCAGCCAGGCCTGGCTTTCTGGTTGGCCACCCGAACAGCGACCTCATTCAATACCGGTTCCGGGATTTCCACTCCCGTTGCCGATTCGTTTGTTGTATCGCTTCAAAAAGGCTGGAATCAAATCGGTAATCCCTTTGCATTTCCGGTGGACTGGTCTACAGTGAAACGCGTGGGCAATATCGCCAATGATCTGTGGGGTTATAATCCCCAATCCGGTGGCTACGAAGCGGCTACAGTGTTACAACCCTGGGAAGGCTATTTTGTAAACGCGCTGGACAATCAAGCGGCTCTGGTTTTTTATCCCATCGAGGCCGGTTTGCAGAAACCGGCAAGCCCCTTTGAAATTCAGGACGGCTGGGCTATTCGCATTCAGGCTGGCAACGAGACGGCGATGGATCGGGACAATTATGCTGGTATGGCGGCTGTGGCCACAGACGGTTACGACCCGCTGGATTGGTTTGAACCACCGGCAATTGGGGATTTTATATCGCTGTACTTTTCTCATCCAGATTGGGACATCCCCGGATCGTTCAGTACGGACTGGCGATCTGTGAAGGAAAACGGAGACGTATGGGATTTTACCGTTTCCACCCAATCACCATCCCGATCCATCCAACTCACTTTTGAAATCCTGGGAAAAATTCCTTCTGAGTTTGAAATCTGGCTCTGGGATAAGGGCACGCACATCCCGATTAATTTGCAGAAACAGCCCGAATATTCCTTTGAATTACGGCAGCAGGAAAATGCCCGGGATTTTAAATTAATTGTCGGTACCCGTGAATTTGTGGAGCAGGTTTTTGGAGAGATAGACATCCTGCCTCGCGAGTTGACCCTGTATCAAAACTTCCCCAACCCGTTTAATCCGGAAACGGTGATCAAATTTGCCCTGCCCGGGGACGAACAGGTGTCGGTCATTGTTTACAATCTTTTAGGCCAGAAGGTCCGGACTTTGATTGCCAACCAGCGACTTTCCCGGGGATACCACACCGTGCTCTGGAAAGGGGACAACGATCACAACATTCCCCAGGCAAGTGGGATCTACCTTCTGGTATTAAAAGCTGGTAATCGGATTAAAACCCGGAAAATGATGTTAATTCGCTAATGGTGCCGGAAAGGGAGAGCGGGATGCGCATTTGCCCGGCGATTTTCCCCCATCGCCGGGCATTGTTTTGCACGCTTCTTGAAAGGACTTAGCGACTTCCATCCTCTCCTAACAGCTTCCTTAAAAAGGATCTTCGGTGAATGGGACATGGGCCGTGTTTAAGAATCATCTCCCGATGAAGCTCGGTACCATATCCCTTATGCCGATCAAACCCATATTGAGGATATTGCTGGTGAAATTCCAGCATCATCCGATCCCGGGTAACTTTAGCCAGGATGGACGCCGCGGCAATGGTGAAACAACGTTCATCCCCGCCGATCAGGGCTTCCTGGGGATAAAAATTTTCCGGAAGCTCCTCCCCATCGATGAGCAGATACTGGGGATTGATTTTCAATCGGCCAATGGCCATGCGCATGGCCTTGAAGGTTGCCTGACGAATGTTTATGCGATCAATCTCGGTGGGCGAAACCACCCCAATCCCGATACTGAGTGCATGCGCCTGGATCTCCTCAAATAGCCGTTCCCGCTGTTCCGGCGTAAGCTTTTTCGAATCGCGAACCCCATCAATGTAAGTGTAGGGTTCAAAGATCACCGCAGCAGCCACCACCGGCCCGGCAAGAGGGCCCCGACCTGCCTCGTCTATCCCCGCAATGTAGCGAATGTTCTGTTGCCAGATTAAATGTTCAAACTCCAGATCCGGCGGAATCGTATCGGGTACATTCATGTATGATTAACCCATTTGCGAAAGCTACCAGCTAAACAAATAAGACAGTTTAAAAAATAAAATGCGATTACTGGAAGCAATTTGAGGTCTTCCAAAATTATCCCATTCTTCGGTGTAAACCAGATAAGCCGCGCTCAAGGGGGTAAATCGCCAACCCAGCAATAAGTTGGCGCTAATGCGATCAAATACGGTGTATTTTAAATAGTAATTGCCCAGAGCATCCTGCACATATTCATAGTATTCGGCCGCATTGGTGTACTGGGCAAAAACTCGGGCGAATACATCGCGAGTAAATAAATAACGTCCTTTTAAAATCCATATCTGAGCATCATTCTGGCCAATCGCTTCGATGGGCATCAGCCGGAAGTTGTTGTCCAGAAACTGACGCCGTTCATAAATTAATTCAAAGAATGTGTTGGACATGGGCTTTACCATCACGGATGCCAGAATTCCTCGATCGTACCCTGTGGTGTATGTCTGAAAGTAGTAATGGCGATTCTGACCTATTTCCAGCCGAACCGAGACGGGCTTGCCAATATCCGTTTGCAACGCCAGCTTGGCATCCGTCCCCCGATACACAATATCTTTAAGCGGTTGCTGACGATAGTCCGTTTCCACATCCTGGTAATTGGCCACCGTTAACTCCAACCGACTTTGATCAGGAAATTCCAACCAGAACCGGTTATTGATTCCCAATCCCGGTTTCTGTTCCAGGGTTTCGCGGATGTATGCCATCCCGGCGCTTATCCCCCAGCTGCGCAAAAACCGACGGTTGACGATGGGATGGGCTTCCAGATATAGCGTCCACTGACGGTGGCCTTTGTCCGGCAACTTCCAGAAAAAACCGGTGCCATTGACTTCGAATTCAGGGTCGTAGAAATACCCATCCAGGTAAAACAGAAAGTTTTGATCATAATGCCCCAGTGTAAACCGCGCTGCGTTACCATCACCACCGGGGCCATATGTAGCCGAACGAACGAGCTGTCCCGTAAAAAACTGGTGGGCGCCAATGAACAAATTCCAGTCTACCGAAGCGGAACGGTTAAAGGAGTATTGCCTACCCCCTGGATTTTGTTCGACCCCGGTTAACATGAATCCGATATTGGAACTGCGGAAGATATCCCGCTGCACTCGCAACACGGTGAACAACTCCTCCGGGGGATCCCGATTGGGATCCCCAAGTCCCTGATTGCGCCAGTCGCCCGTGGCCACACCGATCAATCCAAACGAATACGGGCCGCTCTTGCCCGTCAGTTTCAGCCCCCCTTTAATATCGGATCGTGCACCGATGCGCCGGGAATAAAACGTTTGAATGGGCAGCTGGAATAAATTGGTATTCTCCAGGAAGAATGGACGTTTCTCCTGTAAATACAGCTCATAGCGTTTATCCAGATTAATCTGTTCCTCATCGATTTCCACCTGACCGAAATCGGGATTCAGGGTCAGGTTCAGCGTCACATCCGAGGTGATCCCGTAGCGCAGATCCAATCCCCCCTTGTAAATCCATTCATCCATTCCACCCCGGGTCTGTAACTGCAGCGTGGCAAACGGGAGAAAATCCAGGTGATTCCCGGAACTGACCTTTTGATCAATACCGATGAGTACGCCTCCCTTGTCCAGACGAAACATCTTGTAATTTTGGTCGACCAGACTCCAGTAAGAAATTTCCCGATTAATTTTTCGAATGCGCCAGACGTTAAATCCCCACACCTGATACTTTTTTGAATTGTCAAACCGCAGTGATTTAAATGGGATGGCAAATTCGGCGACCCATCCATATTTATTGCGACGTGCCGCCACATGAAAAACACAATCCCAGGACATATCCACCTTATTCCCATTCTCGCTGATGAGGCCATCCTGTTCCACTCCCAGGGGATTGGTGGAAAAATAATAAGCCCGCTGATTATCGTTAAAGGTGTCCAGATAAAAATTGATGCTATCGTCTGGATAAAACATGTAATCACGCTCCACCAACCGGGCCGGAATCTTTTCCGGTTCTGGATCAATCATAATGAAGAGCAAATACAAATTGTGGTCATCATACATGATGTAAAATCGGGTATCGGCAATGGCTTTTTCGCCCTGATTGGGAAAGCGTTGAATGAAATCCGTTTGCGCAGGCGCTTTTAGCCAGAGCGGATCAACGTATCCATCGATTTTGGGAGGTGGGTTGGTTCGAACAGCGACGGCATACCGCCGTCCTTTAAACAGGTCTTTTTCTTCCGCCAGATTGTTTCCGGTCGCGAATAACCAGAGAAAGGTCATCAGAAGCGCATAAAATCCCCCTGGCAAGAACAGCTTCCTCTCCACAAAAATCATAGGCCTCGCTTGATTTCAAAATCAAAAAACGCAGACGGTTATTCTATATATTAATTTCGAATGAATATAAATTGTGATTTTCATCAAATTCAAGATAAAACTCAATTTCTAAAATATTTTTCTTTTGAAAAAATGAATATTTTCAGCCTTCAATTTTTCACACGCCTGAAAAAAACCGACCCATTTTTGCCGGATTTAACCGGTGGATAATTACCGAATTGGAAAGGCGGGGCAAACAGATTGTTGTGATTACATCAGCATGGTATGAAAAATGCGGGGACGGGAAATCAACTTGTACGTAATTTCCTTAATGCGAATCCGATGATAACATTCCGGACAGATGACCTGAACCCGATCCAGTAACCGATCTATCCAGATGAACAAAATCCCAAAAATCGGGACTTCATATTTATACGGCACGTGAAAGGCCTTGTACACGTCGTGCTGACAGACCGGGCACTGAGAAATCGTGGGATATTCCTCCTCACATCGATCACAAATGGCCAGATATTCGTTCTCTATTCTCAATGTCTGCCCACATTGGGGACACTGCAATCGATTCATGATGTTCCTCTCTGGCGTTATCTCAAAGAAATTTAAGGATTAAAAGTGGTTATATCAAGGCAATTCCTGTCACGCCTTAATTATTCTGGATATGGAATTGGTAAACAGTTGGTTTCGCCCGCGCGAACCGTTAAATTTGGCCGGTATTTAATGGAGTTAGAAAAAAGAAAAGGGATACTCCATGGAAGTTGGAATCATTGGGCTGCCCGTTTCGGGTAAAACCACTTTGTTTCGAACACTTATCGGCGAGGGTGGAGAAACAGCGCAACGTTTTGGGAAAGTGGAAGTGCATCGGGGAGTGGTAAAGGTACCCGACCGGCGCCTGGAGATCCTTTCGGAAATCTTCACCCCCAAAAAGACCACCTTTGCCACCATTGAATATATTGAAGTTGGTGGATTCGAGAAAGACGCCGCCCGTACCCGGGGAATTGATTCCCAGATCCTGCAAGTCCTGAAAAACACGGATGCCCTGTGTATGGTGATTCGAGCGTTTGAGAATGAATACGCTCCTCATCCTTATGGAAATGTGGATCCGCTTCGCGATATTCAAATTCTGGAAACCGAATTCCTGTTATCTGACCTGCAGATCGTGGAAAATCGAATTGCCCGACTGGAAAAGCAGGTGATGAAAGCCCGGGATGAAAAGGGATTAAAGGAACTGGAATTGTTGAAACGTTGTCACCGGTGGCTGGAGACGGAACGTCCCTTGCGGGAAATGTCCTTTACCGATGATGAACAGTTGATGATTCGGGGTTTTCAATTTCTTTCGGCCAAGCCGGTATTACTGGTGGTAAATATTGGGGAAACGGATATCCGCAGGGAAAACGAGATTTTAGAGACATTTCAGAAATATTCCCGGCGGACAAACATGGCAGTGGTAACTTTGTGCGCCAAAATTGAAGAAGAAATCGCGCAGCTTTCCCCTGAAGATGCGCAACTTTTCTTAAAAGAACTGGGGATTCAGGAGCCGGCTTTATCCAAAATGATTCGAGCATCTTACGAATTGCTCGGTCTGATCTCCTTTTTCACCGTGGGCGATGAAGAATGTCGGGCGTGGACAATTAAGCGAGGAACGCGGGCTCAAAAAGCGGCCGGTGCGATTCATTCGGATATGGAGAGAGGCTTCATTCGAGCAGAAGTGGTTCATTTTGAGGAATTCATGAAACACAGGAGCCTGGCCCGCTGTCGCGAAAAAGGCGCGTTACGCCTGGAGGGGAAGGACTACATCGTCCAGGACGGGGATATTCTGACCATTCGGTTTAATGTGTGATGAATTAGATAGAAAACCATCGGTTTAGTGTTTGCTTAAATTTTAAAAACGTACGGTCTGAACAATTTCGGAAACTAACTCTTTGTGCAATTTCCTCATAAATAGTAGAGGATCTTTGAATTCTTTTTTCATATAATAAATGCTCAAATGCTTCTTTAGGACGATGCGGCTTATTATTCGGCTCTTGCCAGTAACCATTTTCTTTTAAAAACAAACGAATCCTATCCACATCTTCCCAACCAATGATCCGGGCCATTTCATTCGATTGAACCCAGGCCCAAATCTCCAACTCCGGATAAAAACCAAAAACTTCGACCCGATCCTTCCACCCACTCCGTTCCAAATCCGATTTTAAATTGTTTTCAATTGCGTCGAGGAATTGATCTTCCAGGCCGCTTCCCTCAAAATCAAAAAACACCATTGCATATTCGTATTGCCTTTGAAAAGCTCTTAAAAAATTCACTGAGGTTCTAACAACACCTGGATCTCGTTCAGGATGAACAAAAATATCATAATCTCTCCGATATGACAGGGGAACAATATTAAAGGACTGGTGTCTGGATAATAGCCCTTTTAAAGTGTGCTCTGTGTTTTTATCGGGTACCAGAACAATTAATCGTTTCATTGAAGTACACCGGCTGCATGCAAAGTCGCTAAATCGATATCCTTTTTCCAATCCTTTAACCTTGGGTGTTGATCTCCTCTAATGACGTCAATTGTTCCTGATTCCGTTTTTGAAAAACATAAAATGTCTTCCGGGCTGGCCAAACGCAGTACAATCGGAGAATGTGTGGCAACGAATATCACATTTTCATAACTTGATGACAGGGATTGGATGACGGTCTCAATTGCAGTGGGGTGCAATCCATTTTCTGGCGCCTCAATTAAAAACACTTTGTTTTTAACAGGAAGATATGGAATTAAGGTTAATGCCAGGAGTCGTAATGTTCCATCCGAAAGGAGCCACGAGGGAATATCAATTCCATTTTGATATCGTATAGAAACATACAAGAATCGATCTTCAGGCCTTTCTCGAATAATAATATCTTTGATATCATATAAAGCTGTTTTTACATGATTAACCCACATTTTGTATTTTTCTTCATCCTTCATCCTCAAACTTTTCAACACTTTTGGCAAATTAGATCCATCGGGTTTAAACATTGTTGGTGCATCTGGACGACAAGGCCATCTCATGGCCTCACTGTTCAAATGAATATACTCTATTCCTTCCATTAAAACCTGCTTTACCCAGAGTGATATTGGAAACCGAGTTTCGTCTTCGGGAATTCTGGCCAATGATGCTTTATGGGGTCCAAAACGGTAAGTGATATTCCAATCGGTGGTCTCAGAGCGAAAATAATCGGTTCCCTTTTCATTCTTTGAAAAAATTTTTCTCCAACCTGCAGGGGATTTTCTTCGTCCAATGCTCAGATGATCCGGAGCGGCAAATTCATACGGGAAACGTTCTAATTGATCCTCCGCCGTTTTCTGGAAAAGCGCATACCCCTTCTTTAGTGATTTTTCATCTTTAATCAACCACAGCTGCTCATTGCTAATACAAATACCATATTCAGTGTCTTGATTAATCGCTAATTCATATCGTGAAAATCGGTAGTGATGATTATAGGTAGATGGTAGTTTGAATTCTAATGCAAATTCAAAATACGTTTTTGCTTTGTTCCATGTTAAATCTAAAAAATTAGAGCTCCGTTTTTCAACCGCTCCTATTGGGCCATCATTCAACACATCCTTTATTAACTTTAAGACATCGATAAAGGTACTTTTTCCACTGGCATTCGGACCAACCAAGACATTATACGATTTTAAATCAACCTTTTTGTATTTAAACCCCTTAAAATACAAAATTTCAACACTTTGAATCATTGAATTTGTCCATTGATTTATGTTCGCCTGGCACAATTTTTTACCGGGATCACAAACACTCCTCATACGTCTCCCGGTGAGACGGATCCATGGATATTAGGCGCCGCACGTTATAGCGGCTCTCGTCATAAACAAACAGGCTACAAAATTCCTGGTAGTGAGCATCCATAAAGCGCTTCAGGGCAACGCTGTTTGGCACACGATTGTACACCTGCTCCAGCAAATCCACCACTTTGCGCGACAGTTCCCGTGCCTTCTCCTCATCCTGCTCGGCTTCAATATAATACAGGCATTCATAATAGTAGTATTTTGCCTGGCGCAGGGGAAGATGGTCTCCGTCGGTGATTTCTTTCACCTGCTCTAACCGCGCTGTCCAGCCACGGGCATAAAGACTGATGGTTCCCTGATTCGCAATGGTTAAAGCTTTGTTATAAAATGGAGTGCCACCCAACAAAATGTAGGTGTCCAGTTCTCCGGCAATGACCAGATTGATGTAATAATCGACCATATCTAATAGCGGATCAAACTGGGACCGCTGATGATCAAAAGCCTGGCCCGGCTGGTAGAGGAATTGCCAGGCCTGATCCCGAAAGTTTTCTCCGGAAGGCGAGCTGATGAGAAATTGCGCCAGATACAGCTTGTCAGCCCCCCGTGTGGTGTAAGTCTCGACCAGAATATGGATCGTGCATTCAATTTCGATTTCATCATTAACGTCTGCCCATTCGTAAGTGTTAATGTAATCTTCCAATTGAGCGGGCAAACTCATAAGTAGCGTCTGTTCTTCGGCAGGTAAAGTATTGGCCTGCACGGAGACACTGGCCTTCACAACCTGCGCATTCAAACCACTCGCTAACAGGCCCACACTCAGAAGCGCCATAAAGAAACAAACCACTCTTGTTTTCATGTTCATGGTTTTACCCGATTTTTGCTTCATTCATTATTATCTGATTTTGAGCTCGAGTTCCCGAGATTCCCTGCTCAAAGTCTTTATTTTCTTGGTAATGGAATTTAAGAGCAAATGGGTTGGTTTTCAAATTCCAATATTTTCCGACGGGTTTCGCAATGAGCCCGAAGTTTACATTGGACCACGCATGCACGCGGATGGATATTAATAATCCCGGATGATGCATTGGCCTACACGTTACACATATTACCATGAACAAGCAGATTAAAATCCATTGAATTATCCAAAATAAGGCGTTAAATCACGAATCACGCGAATGATTTCGAAAAAAATCAACAAAATAGCGAATATATCCAGGAAAACATTTTCATCCAGATAGAATCAAATGCATTTTATTATTTTTGTTGGTGTTAATTCGTGTCATTCGTAGGCGAATGCATAATCTGGGTTTAAGGCATTATTGGGATACAAATCGAATATGAAAATATTTTGAATAATGTTCAACGAAAATGGGTCCGAACCCCCAGCAGGACGAAAAAAATCCCAATGGGATATTGACAAAATGGGTAAAATTCCCTAATATTTGGCTGTTCAAATAACGAAATCGTTCTATGAAAAAATTAATATATATCATTGTCATCGCTGCTGTAGCGATTCTGTTCTTTGGCCAACAGGGTGGTAACGTAAGTGTTTTAAGCAAACATTTTAATCCCCGTGTTGAGAATGTCAATTCCTTCCCTTACGTAGCCTTCGCTTTTCAGGGGGACTTCTCGGAGCAATTTCTGGCTTTAAAATCATTCCTGGACGAGGTGGAGCGGCAGCAGATTATTCCCACCGGACCACTTTTTATCGTTTATCGGGAGATTCCCGAGCATCCGGGTGAATCCAACATCATCATGGAATTTTGCTTTCCCACCGCAGAAGGCACCATGGTAAAGGAGCCGCTGCAAATTAAAACCTGGGATTACAATCAGGTGTTAACCGTGGAGCGGATCGGTTCGGTGGATGAAATCACCCGCCCGGATATTGGCTTTTTACGATCCCTGAAGAATGGCCAACTGCGGATTGATGGACCGGTGGTAGTAAGGGTCATCGATTACCAAAAGGTATCCACCAGTGACGAAAACTTCCAGGGGGAAATCTGGGTCCCGCTTACCGACAAGCCTCACGGCATTAGCAACTAATTTTTTTGATTCAACCCAAATAACGCAATAAACCGCGAATCACGCGAATGAAAACCAAAAAATATCTACAAAATCGCGAAGAAACCCAAATAATGCATTAAACCGCGAATCACACGAATGAAACTAAAAATATATCAACAAAATCGCGAATAAACTCCGACCGACACATTTTCATCCAGATCTAACCCAGGGTATTTTATTAATTTTATTTGTGTTCATTCGTGTAATTCGTAGGCTAATGCATAATCTGGGATAAACCCTGGAACACATTTTCATACATACACAATCCAATGTATTTTATTGGTTTTATTTGGGATAATTCGTGTAATTCGCGGTTTTAATGTATCATCTGGGATAATTTGGGTTTGATGCAAAAATTTAATAACCTGTGGTACACAAAGTCATGTGAATTTATTAAAGAAGCGCCCATCCCGTGGGGACAGGCGCTTCTTTAATGATATATTGGGCAATCCCGGTAAATTTGCTATTCTCCACTTCCCTGCCCTTTTACATACTTATCATACCATGCCAGAACCCGTTTGATGAAGTCCAGCTGATGTTCCCGTTCCAGCAATCCGTGGGGTTCCCTGGGATAAATCACAAATTCCACCGGTACATTGCGCATTTCCAGTGCCCGATACAGCTCATATCCCTGTCCAATGGGCACGCGCAGATCCCGATCGCCATGGCAGATCAACGTGGGGGTGCGGGCATTGCGGACATGCGCCAGTGGTGATCGCTCCCAGGCCAGTTGCTCATTTTCTTCGCTGTCCAGCCAGAACATGGCCCAGTGCACCAGGCTATTTTCCCTGGGGATGTCGGTAGTCCCGGTAAAACTGATCCAGTTGCTGATCCCGGCAAACACAACCGAGGCTGCAAAGCGCTCGCTATGGCGGGTGGCCGCCCAGGCCGAAAAGTATCCTCCGTAAGATCCACCACCAATACCCACTTTTCCGCGATCGACCCATCCTTTTTTGATGAGATAATCAATCCCATCCAGCACGTCGTTGAATTCCGCCCCGGCCAGATCTTTGTGATCCGCTTTGGCGAAATTCACCCCGCGCCCCGTGCTGGCGCGATAGTTCGGCATCAGCACCATGTATCCTCTGGCGGCTAGTAATTGCGACCATCTGCTATAATAGGTAACCCATCCATGATGATACGCCGATTCCGGTCCACCGTGAATTTGAACGATCAGGGGATAGCGCTGACCTTCCTGAAAATCCAGCGGCTTAATTAAAATTCCCTGTATTTCCAACCCATCGCGGGCCGTCCAGGAAATGACCTCCTGCGGAGCCAATCGCACTTCTTTTAACCAGGGATTGGAATCCGTCAAACGGCGATATTTACCTTTTCGGTTGGCGAAAAAGACTTCATTGGGATGTCCGGGGGTATTCCCTGCAAACGCAAAATTTTTTGTTGGTCGATGAAAAGAAATGGCGGAAAAAATGGGGCCTTCAGCCAGAATAGGCGTATAGCGCCGTTTCTTTAAATCCCACAACAGAACATTTGTGTAAACTCCCTGTTCGGCCACTGTAAGTACCCGTTTCCGATCCCACCATTCAACATAACGATTGGTACCTTCAAAATCCCCCGAAATATTGACCACGCTCCCATTCTTTAAATCCAGAATAAACAGGGTACCGGATGCCGGATCGTGTTGATCCACACCGGCCAAAAATGCCAGTCGGGTGCCATCGGGAGATACCTGCATGCTGCCGATCTTTGCGCCCGGATCGAAAATCTGTTCTGCCTTTTTCTGTTCGATGTGAATGCGATAAATACGCTTAAACATGTAGGAATGGTCGGTAAACGGTTTGTCCGACGCCGTGAAAATAATTTCCCGGGAATTGGGAGCCCAGACAAAATCCCACACCGTGATGGGGTCTGTGGTTAACACCTGACTGTCTCCGTTATTCAGGTTCAATAACCACAGGCGGGCATGCTTATAATCCTTTTCGAACACTTCCCAATCGCGACCCGCTTCTTTTTCCTTTTTCTCTTCTTCGGTTTCCGGATCAACCACCCGATAAACCAGCCAGTTGCCATCCGGGGACACAGCAAAACGACTGACAGAATTCAGTGCCCTGGTTACCGGATAGGCTTCGCCACCTTTTAACGGCAACGCATACACCTGGGTGTGTTTTTCCGGCTCCCGGCGTGACAGGAAATACAGAATGGTTCCATCGGGATGCCATTGGGGTGACCGCGAATTGACACCTTCCAGGGTTAATCGGCGGATTTCTTTGCCCTCAACATCGGTCAACCAGATTTCGTAACGATAGCCTCCAGGTTTTTCTCCTTCCTCCCGCTGCTTACGCAACACGTACGCAATGCGCTTTCCATCCGGCGACAGCTGCACCTCTGTCACCAGCTTCAGGTTAACCACATCTTCGGGTTGAAGGATACGCAATTCTTCCGCGGTTAACCCGACCCATGAAAATAACAGCAGGAAAATCCAAAACACCAGACGTACGGGGCGGAACGTGCTCATGACGACCTCCTCCTTCATTAAGATTCCGTTACCTTCCCGTGAATATAGAATACTTCACCGTAAGGTATCAACCGGATTCAAAAATTCATCGCGGAAAGGGGCACGTTGGAGTATCACACATTCAGGAGCATTCGGGTGGGATCCTCCAGTAATTCCTTTACCCGCACCAGAAAACGAACCGATTCCCTTCCATCGATAATTCGGTGGTCGTACGACAACGCCACATACATCATGGGGCGAATCCCAATTTCCCCATCAATAACCACCGGTCGCTCCTGGATTTTGTGCATGCCCAGTATGGCGGACTGCGGATAATTCAATAAGGGTGTTGACAGCAAAGATCCAAAAACGCCCCCGTTGGTGATGGTGAAGGTTCCACCGCTCATTTCCTCGATGGTGAGTTTGTTCTGGCGGGCTTTTTCTGCAAGGCGAGCCACTTCTTTTTCGATCTCAGCAAGGGACAGGCGCTCGGCATTTCGGATGACCGGCACCACCAACCCCCGATCCGTGGAAACCGCGATGCCAATATCGCAATAATCGTGGTAAACGATATCGGTGCCATCAATCTGAGCATTGACTGCCGGGAATTCTTTTAATGCAATGGTGCAGGCCTTTACAAAAAAGGACATGAATCCAAGCCTTATCCCAAATTTTTCCTGAAATGTCTCCCGATAGGCTTTTCGCAGGCGCAGGATTTCGGACATATCGACTTCGTTGAAGGTGGTTAGCATGGCGGTTTCGTTTTTGGCAGCAACCAGTCGGCGGGAGATGGTTTGTCGCAGGGTGGACATACGTTCCCGGCTTGTTCGACGCTGATCCGTTCCGATGTCGGTAACCGTCGGCGGGGCTTCCTTTGGGGCGGTTTTCGTCCCGGTATCAACCTGCCGGGAAGCCTTTTCTTTTTCTGCCACCGCCCGAAGCGCATCCTCTTTGGTAATCCTTCCTCCCGCACCCGTTCCTTTGACGTCTGCCGGGGAAATGCCGGCCTCCGCCAGAATCCGCGCGGCCACCGGGGAGACTTTCACAACCGTTTCCTGTCGACTGGCCTCCGGTGCCGGTTCGGATCTGGTTTCCACTGGAGCCTCCGCTTCCGCAACACCCGCTTCGGCACCTTCCGCCTTCCCTGCAGTATCGATTTCTCCGATGACATCTCCAACGCGAACGGTCTCCCCTTCTTTCACAAGAATCTTTAGCACACCGGATTCCTCAGCCGGCACTTCAAAGGTGGCCTTTTCGGATTCAATCTCGCAGACCGGTTCGTCTCGTTCCACATATGCGCCATCGGGTTTTAACCACTGGCCAATGGTCACCTCTGTAATCGATTCCCCGACTTCAGGTACTTTAATGCGCACTTTCATTTATGGGCATCTCCTTTAATCATTTATCCAAAAATGGTGATTGACTTTTCGCGTTTTCTGGAAGTGGACAACACCTGAAAAACTTTATCCAGAATCTCTGTTTGCTCCATGGTGTGCACCCGGTGAAATCCGGTGGCCGGGCTGGCACTTTCCCGCCGTGCGATCACATCCAGGCGTACCAGATTGAATTTGCGTCGCAGGAACGGCCAGGCGCCCATGTTTTCCGGTTCTTCCTGCACCCAGACAAACTTCTTTGCGTGTGCATACCGATCGATGATCTGCTGCAACTGACGGATCGGCAACGGATACAACTGTTCCAAACGCACAAAGGCGATGTCGCGACGCTCCCGTTTCTGGCGCTCCTGAATCAGATCGTAATAAATTTTCCCGCTGCAGAAGAACACGACTTTGACGGCTTCCGGGTGCACCACCGGATCGTCGATGACTTCCTGAAACTTCTTTTCAGCCAGTTCATCCAGCGTACTCACACACAACGGATGTCGCAGCAAGCTCTTGGGAGTAAACAGGATCAATGGGATCCGGAACGGGAATTTCATCTGCCGCCGCAACACATGGAACATATTGGCTGGAGTGGTGGGATAGACCACCTGCCAGTTCAGGCCGGCAGAAAGGGTTAAAAATCGCTCAATGCGGGCGGAAGAATGTTCCGGCCCCTGGCCTTCGTAGCCGTGTGGCAGATACACCACCAGACCATTTACCTTTTTCCACTTCTGGTACGAGCAGCACAGGAATTGATCGATAATGATCTGAGCCCCATTGGCAAAGTCACCAAACTGGGCTTCCCAGATCGTCAGGCCACGCGGGGTGGCCCAGGCGTAACCAAACTCAAACCCCATGACCCCATATTCACTCAGCGGGGAATTGTAGATTTCAAATGCCGGTTGCCCTTCTTTGATGTGGTTCAATGGAATGTATTCTTCCTCGGTATCCTCATTCAACAGCACCGCATGGCGATGGGCGAAGGTTCCCCGTCGGCTGTCCTGCCCGCTTAAGCGAATGGGAACGCCTTCGTCCAGCAACGTGGCATACGCCAACCATTCGGCAATGGCCCAGTCGACCTCTTCCTTTTCCAGCACCCGCTTGCGCCGATCATCGAATAACCGCCGGATTTTTCGGAACACTTTAATGTCCGGGGGAATGGTAAAGATTTTTTCGGCCAGATGTTTCAGGTGGGATTTTTCCACGGCAGTCTCCGGTGGATTTTCAAAATCCTCAGACCGGGGTTCCCGGAAACCTTCCCAGTAAGCCCTGAAAGGCGTAATGCGCGGCTTCACCGGTTCTTTTTTCACCTTCTCCAGCCGCTCCTGCAGCATTTTCTGGAATTCCTTCTCCATCTCTTCGGCAATGCCCCGTTCCACTTCGCCCCCTTCCAGCAGCTTCTGATAGTAAATCTGTCGGGGATCCGGATGGCGTTCGATAATCTTGTACAACTTGGGTTGCGTAAAGCGCGGTTCATCGGCTTCGTTGTGCCCGTAACGGCGGTATCCCAGCAGGTCGATGAATACATCGGTGTGGAATTCCTGTCGGTAGGCCACGGCCAGCTGGACGGCCCACACCACGGCTTCCACATCATCCGCATTAACGTGAAAGATGGGAGAATGGGTTACCTTTCCCACATCCGTGCAGTAGATGCTGCTACGGCCTTCCAGATAATTGGTGGTAAATCCCACCTGATTGTTAATCACAATGTGAATGGTTCCACCGGTGCGGTAGCCCGGCAACTGGGCCATCTGCACCACCTCGTACACAACCCCCTGCCCCGCAATGGCTGCATCGCCGTGGATGAGAATCGGGATTAACTTTTTCAGATCCCCACCATACAGATGATCGATTTTTGCGCGGGCCGTTCCTTCCACCACGGGATCAACCGCTTCCAGGTGGGATGGATTGGGAGACAGACTTAAATGAACGGTTTTTCCGGAACGGGTTTTCACATCGTTGGAATAACCCAGGTGGTATTTCACATCTCCTTCAAACAGATCGGTTTCCAGCATTTCGCCTTCAAATTCGGCAAAAATTTCTTCGTACGATTTATTCAGAATATTTGCCAGCACATTCAATCGACCCCGGTGCGCCATGCCAATGACAAATTCGCGGGCCCCCAGCTCGGCCCCTTTTTCGATGATGGCATCCAGACCGGGAATTAACGTTTCCCCACCCGAAAGCGCGAAGCGCTTCTGTCCCACATACTTGGTGTGCAGGAATTTTTCGAACACCACGGCCTGATTTAATTTATGCAGGATGTGGCGCTTGTCTTCCGTGGTCAGGTTGGGGCGATTACGGGTGGATTCCATCCGTTCCTGCAGCCACTTCACCCGCTCCGGGTAACGAATGTACATGTATTCCACCCCGATGGAATGGCAGTAGGTTTGCTGCAGATATTCGACGATGTCCCGTAATCGCGCCGGGCCCAGCCCAATTTCTCGCCCTGCCTGAAAGACCTTATCCAGATCCGCCTCCGAAAGACCAAAATTCTCGATGTCCAGCGTGGGACGGTACTTCCGGCGCGCCCGAACGGGATTGGTTTTGGTAAAGAAATGGCCCCGCGTGCGGTATCCGTGAATTAAATTGAGTACGCGAAATTCTTTCTCCACGTCCTCGGGAATTTCCGGGGCGGCCTTTAAATGCTGACGGGCAAAATCATACCCCTCAAAAAACTTTCGCCAGCTGGGATCGATCGACTCGGGATCCCGCTGAAAATCCTGGTAAAGGGACTCTATAAACTGAGGATGTGCCTGAAACAAATACGGAAATTTATTGCCCATGACTCCGATTTTCCTTTTTTTACATTAAAAAAAATTGACACGCATAAGTCCAAGTTTAATCTTCGGGTAAATACTTAAAATTTTAAGGGATTAAAACGCGTTGAATAGTCGAAAACGTCCACACCTTCCGACTTCTTCAAAAACCGCACCACCGCGTATGTAACCGGAGTTACCAGCGCTTCGTAGGACGTTTTGAACACCCATTGCCAGAGGAAAGTTTCCCACAGCACGGCTAAAGGAAAAACACCGCCAAACGCCAGGAAAATAAATAAAAAGGAGTCGGCCCCTTCGCCAACAATTGTGGAGCCGATCGTCCGCATCCACAAAAAACGCCCGCCAGTGCGAATCTTCATTTTTGCCAGAACGTAGGAATTGAGAAATTCGCCCACCAGATAAGCAACAAATGAAGCCGCCAGAAGTCGAGGCGCAAAACCCAGAACCGCTGCGAATGCCTTTTGAGCCGCCACCGGATCCGCAAAGTCTTTCAGATTCCAGAATGGCGCCCCTGGTAACTGAATGGCCAGCCATATTGCCCCCACGGCCAACAGATTGCAGAAAAAGCCTGTCCAGATCACCCGTCGGGCACGGGCGTAACCGTACACCTCCGTTAAAATGTCGCCAAAAATATAGGTTATGGGAAATACCAGCACCCCGGCAGGCAGGGTCAATGGCCCCAGTTGAATGAGTTTGACCGCAATAATGTTGGAAACCACCAGTGTGGTCACAAAGATGGCCGTCACCAGAAAGAACCAGCGGAACGATTTCTCCGTTTGTTCCGAATTAGCCATTTCGGATTCGATCCTTAATCGCTTCCCGTGCTTCTGGGGTTCGTGTATGCTCTGCATCCACTGTAATGCCAATCCCACCGCGAATGTTGAATATCCCCACCACCCGGCACCAGTGGGGATCCAGCGTTTTTACCAGATCGTCCAGTATTCGATTTACCACATGCTCGTGGAATACCCCTTCATTTCGATAAGACCACAGGTATAACTTGAAGGACTTGGATTCCACGATTTTCTGATCGGGTACGTATTCCACTCGAATGGTGGCAAAATCGGGTTGACCGGTAATGGGGCATAAACAGGTAAATTCGTTGGTTTCTAAGGTCACCAGATAGTACCGATCGGGCGTCCGATTGGGAAAGGCCTCCAGTTTTTTACTGGGCTGGGCTTTCCGCCCCAGAAGCGTCAAATCTTTAAATTCTTCGGACCTGGAACCCATGTAATTCTACCCCCTTCTAAAATTGGCTTCAAATTTATCATATAAATTCGGGGATAAAAAGGGTTTCCAAAATTTCGCTGCTCCTGAATAAACCCAACTCATGCAATAAACCCAAATAAACGTGAATCCACGAATCCGGCGAATGAATTCGAAAAATATTAACGAAATAGCGAATATATCCGGGAAAACATTTTCATCCAGATAGCCATCAAGTGCACTTTATTATTTTTGTTCGTGTTCATTCGTGTCATTCGTGGTTCTGATGCATCATCCGGGTTAAAAACAGCATCCGATCCCCTGAACCCACCCTTTTTGTGAATAATTGCACACACGGTAAAATCTTCCATTTTTTTTCATAAAAGAAGGGGTTGAGGTATTGACTTTTTATTTTATTTCATTAAATTATCGGATGGAACGATACAATGAAAAATGCTTAAGCACTCAATTTGAGTGCTTATTTTTTATTCCCCTTTTCGACAGGCTCCTGCCTCGTCTCCCCCGAGCTCCCTGATGCACTTCCACAGAACAACCCGTGGGGAAATGATTAACAGGTATTTTGGGTTTAAGGGTCAAATTTTTTAAGAGAGGAGAAATGATGGGCAAATTCAACCAATGGACATTTTCCGTGTTGATGCTGTTGTTTTTCGCCACACTGGCAATGGCGGAAGGCATTAAAGTAACCGGACGGGTGATTGACAAAAATTCGGGCGATCCTCTGCCCGGAGCGGAAATCACCGTAAAAGGCACGTTCCATGGCACTGCCTCCGATATTGATGGGGTATTCATTCTCGAAATCCCGGATGTAGACGAGGCGGAGCTGGAAATTACCTACATTGGCTATAAAACGGTGACCGTAAAAGTCACCGGAAATACCGATAACCTGGTCATTGGCATGGAGGAAGACATTTTAAAGACTTCCGAGGTCGTGGTGACCGGTTTTGCCACCACCGTGAAGCGGCAGAACCTGGCCAATGCCGTGGCCACTATTAATGCCGCGGAATTGCTACCCGCCCCCACCCAGACTCTGGAACGGGCACTGGAAGGCAAGTTCGCGGGCATTCGGGTTACCCAGAACACCGGTGCACCGGGTGGAGGCATTGATGTAAACCTCCGCGGTGTGTCCACCATCGAGGGATCCACCCAGCCGCTGTACGTGGTGGATGGGGTGATTATCAACAATGACGCCATCCAATCCGGCATCGATCTGGTCACCAAAGCAGCGGCCGCCGGGAGTCGCAACCCTCAGGGACAACCTACTAATCGCATTGCCGACATCAACCCCAACGACATCGAAAGTATTGAAGTATTAAAAGGGGCCAGTGCAGCGGCCATTTACGGCTCCAAAGCAACCAATGGGGTGATCATCATTACCACCAAACGGGGGGTTCCTGGCAAAACGCGCATCGACATCAGCCAGCGCTTTGGCTACAATTCCCTGCTGAAAAAAATCGGCACCCGACGCTTTACCGCCGATGCCGCTCTGGAAGCCTATGGTCAGCAGGGTCTGGACATTTACAACCAGAACGGTGGGATTTACATCGACTATGAGGATGAAATGTACGGCGAACGGGGGTTCCTTTCCGAGACCAGCGTGAGCTTGCGAGGAGGCAGCAACAAATCCCGCTTTTATGTCTCCGGTCTGGCCCGTACGGAAGATGGCATCATTAAAAATACCGGATATCAGAAGTATGCCACCCGATTTAATCTGGAGCACAAGCTCAGCGATCGCTCCGAAATTAGCGTGTTCACCAATTACATTCGCACGGAATCCGATCGTGGGGTCACCGGAAACGACAACACCAATATCACCTATGGCTTTTCGCTGGCCTTCACCCCCAGTTTTCTGGACATTCGTCCCAAAAATGGCGAATATCCCGATCATCCGTTTAACCCCTCCAATCCCCTGCACACTCGCGATGTGTTTGTGAACAAGGAGCTGGTGAACCGCTTCATCATCTCCAGCCAGTTTAAGCAGAATCTGTACCGTAGCCAGCGGCAGACGCTGAATTTTATCGTGCAGGCAGGGGTGGACTTTTTCTCGCAGGAAAACAAGGTCATCTCTCCCCCGGAATTGCAGTACGAACGCAACGCCACTTTTCCGGGTGCCTCCTTGCTGGGGGAAACGGTGAGCACAAACTCCAACCTTTACCTGAACCTGGTACATAACTTTTCGGCAAGTTCCAGCGTGCTGCTGACCACTGCTGCTGGATTGCAATTTGAAAATGCCAATCTGAATAATAGCTTGATTGAATCCCGCGGATTGATCCCCACGCAGGAAAACATCGATCAGGCATCTGTGAGCAAATCGTTTCAGGAACGGGTCATTAAGCGGGATCGCGGCTTCTTCATCCAGGAAGAAGTGGATATTCAGGGCAAAATTTTTCTGACAGCCGGCCTGCGGGGCGATGCCAGCAGCGCTAATGGAGATCCTGGCAAGTATTATCTGTATCCCAAAATCAACGGTTCGGTGCGACTGTCGGAATTTCCTTTCTGGGCCGTCAAAAATCTGGTACCGGAGTTTAAGATCCGGGCTGCTTACGGTGCCACAGGAAACCAGCCGCCGGCTAACGCCAAATACACCGAGCTGGTGCCGTCCAACATCGATGGACGCGCCGGATTGTTACCCTCCACCCGACGCGGTTCCAAAGACATCCGCCCGGAACGCACCGAAGAGCTGGAGATGGGATTTGACGCCTTGTTCATGGATGGACGGGCCAGCCTGGAATTTACCTACTACACCCAGAACATTTCAGATCTGTTCCTGATTGCCTCTCTTCCCCCATCTTCTGGATTTAACGAAGAGTTTACCAACGGGGGGAAAATGCGTACCAATGGGGTGGAAATATCGCTGGGAGTCACTCCGGTGCGCACACACAGCCTGTTGTGGAATGCACGGGTGAATTTCTACAAAACCCGCTCCGAAATCACGGAACTGACGGTGGATCCGTTTAACAAAGGCGGCTTCGCAACATTTCTGGGAACCTTCCGAATTCAGGAAGGCTGGTCGCCCACCACCATCATCGGGGCAGACGTGGATGCCAACGGCAACACCATCATTCTGGGAGATGCCACGCCCGATTTTCAGCTTTCTTTCAGCAACGACATGAACTTCAATTTCAGTTTCGGGAAGTTCAATGTGTATTTTCTGTGGGATTGGCGCCAGGGCGGGGACGTGATCAATCTGGGTAAGCTGATCACCGACCTGGGGGCCACCAGCGCCGATTACGACGATCCGGCCACCGATGCCAGCCTGAACTTACCGGCAAACGGCGTGGTGAAGGCCAGCGATTGTTCCGATCAGCGATTGGGACCCTGCCGACTGGAACTGCTCGGTAAGTCCACCGCGCCCTACGTGGAAGATGGCACGTTTATTAAACTCAGAGAGCTAAGCGTGAGTTATTCCGTACCGGACAGCTGGCTCCGCAACTTCTTTAATGGATACGTCTCCTACTGGAAAATCGGTATTTCGGGACGCAATCTTCTCATGTTCACCAAGTACCAGGGATACGACCCCGAAGTGAGCCAGTTTGGTAACGTGGCCATCGGACGCGCCATCGACACCATTCCCTATCCCTCTTCCCGAACGTTTTATTTTAACATGTCCTTTGGATTATAAACAGGAAAGGAAGCTTAACGATGAGGAATATACCGTTACAAAAAACGCAACTTTTTCGGACAATTCTGATCCTTGTTGGGCTGGCATCGTTGATGATGCTGTCCTGCGGGGAATTGAATTTTCCGAATCCCAATGCCCCGGATCTGGAGAATGTCCCCATCCAGACGCTGGTATCGGGCGCTGAAGCCGGCATGCGCATCGATTATGCCATTTACCTTCGTGCAGTGTCTGTGGTGGGGCGCGAAGCCTACTACTTCGAACCGGCAGATCCCCGCTATACCGGTGAATTGTTATTCGGTCGACCCGATCCCGGCGGATTTATTGTCAACCGCCCCTGGTCGGCACGGTATCGGGTGGTAGCGGATTGTCGATTCTTGCTGGACAAGGCCAACAACTTCTCGGGTGCCGAAAAGGCTGGCATCGAGGGGTTTGCCAAAACCATCATGGCCTATCAGTTACTCCTGAATTTAAACTATCTGGACGAAAACGGCATCAAGCTGGACTTTTCCGGGGACTTAAACGCTCCTATGGCCAGCAAGGCCGAAGCGTTTGCATTTATTGAACAGAATCTGGATGAAGGGTATACCGCATTGCAGGCCGCCGGAGATGCGTTTCCGTTTCAGCTGTCTTCGGGTTTCAGCGGATTCGACAACCCGGAAGGCTTTGCCAAATTCAACCGGGCACTGCGGGCAAGGGTTGCCATTTACCAGAACAAATTTCAGGATGCCCTGGATGCCCTCGATGCGTCCTTCATTGATCCCAACGCCCCGATGGATCTGGGCGTGTATATGGTTTATGGCACCGGCCTGGGGGATCAGACCAACGAAATTTACGAAAATCCTGAAGCGCCATTCGTAAAGTTCATGGCTCATCCCAGCTTCGAGACGGACGCCGAAGCCGGCGATCAGCGCTTTGCCTCCAAGGTATTTAAACGCAGCGATGTCACGAAATTCGATGATCTGACCACGGATCTGGCCATTACGGTTACCGAAAGCGACGTGGATCGTTTGCCCATCATCCGCAACGAGGAACTTCTGCTGATCCGTGCCGAGGCCAACATTGGGCTGGGTAAGCTGGCCGATGCGCAAACGGACATCAATGTGGTTCGGCAGGCTGCGGGTCTGGGGCCAGTCACGTTAACCGATGCCGATCAGGCGATTAATCAATTGCTGCACGAACGGCGCTATTCCCTTTTCATTGAAGGGCATCGCTGGGTGGATATGCGTCGTTTTGGAAGGCTGGATGCCTTGCCCATCGATCGGCCGGATAAAGACAAGATTCTGGATAAGATGCCCATTCCAGAAACCGAATTGCCTGAAAGCGGCGGATAAATAACCCCTCCAATCCAAAAAGCCAGGGGATCCTTCCCCTGGCTTTTTCATTTTCCTCCGGTGCACGGAGGAGCTATGAGGCGGTCTTTCACATGCCTTTTAATGGTTGCGCTGTACTGAACCGATCTTGATCCGCTCCCGAAATCTTTAACCGTTGTACCTATCGGATACCTTCAGGACGTTCGCTATCACTTTCTGAAAATTCTGAATAATAAACGGAATTCACACCGATGAAGTTCCCGATGACCTTAGCGATAAACCGTAATGGCTTCACGGGATTCCGCACGCTGGTTCCTGGGAATTTCCAGTAATTGCAACAAAATATCGTTGTAAAAAGCGCGCTGGCTTTTCCAGACCAGTCCCATGCGGGCATCGGTTTCGGCATAAGGGCCGCCTTCTTTTAACGGAAAAAGCTCGATGGGAAATCGGGTGCCCACCACATAAATCCATTCGGTCACCTGAGATCGATCCGGTGGACAAAACGCTTTGAGCGGATAGGGAAAGCGCCAGGGCTTATTTGCCTGCAGCTGTCGCTGGCGCAATCGGGGATCTGCCCCCGGGTATAAGAGGTACACATCGCCTTCACCGGTCACATTAAAAATGTTGAGGTAACACTCCTTGCTGGGGGTGATGGTCAGGTAAAAGGTGTCCCCATGGGCCACACGGGTCTTGCTCAGCTGAATACGCAGGTGAAATCCCGGATCCGGCTGTTGCACTCCGCAATTTACCTGCGCCCGAATGCGTGCCCTGACCCGCATGATGGGAATTCCAGAAGGCGTCTTTCCACTTTCCACCATCTGGATGGCGGAATCCAGCACCGTGACTTTCGCAGTGGTTAAATTTTCGATCACATCGGCGACCAGGCGGAAATTGGAAACCACTTTTTGGCCGGCAATTTGAGAACCACAGACCTTCTCGATGGCCTGGCGCCGGGCTTCCATCATGGCCTGCTGGATGGCTTCTTTCTGGGATAAATATTCCAGCGATGCTTCCCCAATCGCCTCCACCACCCCCGAATGGGTCTGCGCCTGAATGCCCAGTCCAAAACATAACAGAAGGATGAGTACTTTCATGAAGCCGGATCTCCTCATCATTCCTTGCAGATTCCGATTTGCGTCCCTTACCGCTCTACCAGAATAAACTGAACATTCTTACCAAAGAGCGATGGTCGCTGCTCCACATTGCGCAATTTACGCGCCAGATAAGGGATGCTGTGGGACAGATTGATCGGATCCGTTAAATACTCGTACATTTCTTTTATGGTAATCTTGAGATCGCGATTGCGATCGGCCTCAAATGTTTGCAATCCCTTCAAAAACAGGTAAGTAAACAGACTGTGCCGTTTGTCTTCCAGCCAGACGGAGGTCTCCGTTTCCGAAGTACTGGTCAACGCAATAAAATGGGGGGCAACGCGCTCTTCCGGTGGAACATACACAAAAATGGGGCTGATCCCCTGATACACCTGCCCACTAAAGCAAGCATCGATGATCACCAGAATATTGCGTGCGGGAATCTGGCTGATATTTTGATAAAACTGATTTAATGGGTAACCCGTCATCCGCAGAAAATTGGGGTCGGCATCCACGGGAACCAGATAATTGTCCTCATCTTTCGAACGTCCCGGTGCACCATGACCGGAATAAAAGACGATCACGTCGGACTTTCCGGGAACAATGCTGTTGTACAATTTCCCGCGTACATTTCGTTCATCCCCAAAAAAGCGTTCAAAATCCGACTTGGTGGCATTGGGCAGGAAAAACACATTCCCTTCGTCGAATCCCAGCATGTTTATCAAATACTCCTTGAACACAAACGCATCTCGAATGGCATAATCTACCGGCGCAATCCCATGTCGATAATCCCGGTTGCCAATAACCACAGCAAATTTTAGAGGATCTTTTTTTGCGATTCTGGGAATGTTGGCCTCAATATCAATTTCGGGATTCAGTCGCATATCGACATCGATGGGGGCCAGTTGCTTTGCGGTTGGGGATACGGCGGGGGGTGAGGTCACCACCATTTCCGTGGGCGCTTTTTCCAGACGAATATCCAGGGGGCGCCGAAGGGACAGGTTGGATGCCCGGGATTGCAGGTACAATACCAGAGGCAGCTTTTCGGGCCCGGTGTAGGTGGGGGCCACAAACAACCGAAACTCCAGAGAGATTTCCTCCCCCGAACCGATTTCCAGTTGCGACCGATCCACATCGCCCATCAATTTGATGGCGGGATGATTGGACAGGATCTTCAGGCGACAATCTTTCGCCGCAAAGGACGAACTATTTCTTATCTGCAGGGTGACCGTGGTGGTGTCTTCCGGGAAAACCACACCGGGAAATACGTTAAATGAAATCTGCAAACTCCGGCCCGGTGCCTTTTGGATTTTAACCGATCGTTCCAGATATGTATTGCCCATCTCCCGAACCCTCAGGTAAATATGAGAAACCCCGGGCTGGATATAGCTGGCGGCCTGAAAACTGCGCTGCACCAGGCGGGTTTGACCGGGAAAAATATCCCCAATTAAAATGACCTGCTGCTCCAGGATGCCCAGCCCCTCGTCGTCCGCCTGAATGACCAGTTCGCCATTTTTCAACGCCGTTTTCCCGCGGTTATCAATCTGAATCTTCAGAAAATAATTTTCGCCCGGCTCAACCTTTCGATTGCTGTTGGCATCCAGCACCTGGTAGGCCAGAAAAATTTGCGGAGGATACGCCCGTTTGTTGATGCCCTGTTCCTGCAGGATAAAACCGGCATGGCTTTCGGGTAGCTCACCCGCCATCAGAATGCGTCCCGTGGGCAATTCATACAACACCTGAGCCACACTGGACTTAAAACGGGACAGCGGTTTTTGAAACAGTTTCTGACGTGTCATCCAGTCGAACTTCATAAATATGGCCTTTCGACTTCCACTGAGCGTGGCATAACCGCAAAATGCCAGACGCCGATCGACGGTCACAAAGCCATCCCGAAACTCATCATCCCCCCAGAGACTGGATTGCCATTCCCATCGCAGTTGCATATTTTTGTCAAACACCACAAACCAGGCGTTTTTTTCCCGTTGCGTTTCGGAAAAACGATAGCCCAGAATTCCCCATCCCCCATCCGGCATCCGAAACACGCGATTGACCCATCCATTGGGAAACTGTTTTTCCAGCAAAACCCGGGTCAACGTGGAATCCAGCACCACCAACCAGCCATTGTATTGCCCATCCTGATATTCGTAACCACCGGCAACCACACGCCCATCCGACAACACCACTGCACTATTGAGACCTTCCTCGATGCCCGGCTTCCCCAGAACCCGATGGAAAACTTTTTGGTTGGGAATGTCCAGAAACGCCAGGTACCCGTCCCGACCCTCCAGAATGCCCTTTGGAGACTCCAGACACCCTGCCAGAAGCACGCGAGAACGATCCTTGATTGTCGCCGACTTGACGGCCAGGGGACGATTTTCCGGCGTTTGCAGGGGGAACCGTTGTGCCGATTGGGATCCGGTGGCAATTCCCACATAACCGCTAAAATCATTTTCATCCTGTCCCACATAAAGGGTTTCCCCACCCGGTAGCAAAAGCACATCCGTTAAGACCACGGATGTGCCCAGAGGTACCGATTGTTTTAGCAGAAAATTACCTGATCTGTCGAACATGAACAGGCGGTTGACGTTTCGGTAGTTTTCATCCAATCCATTGGCATATAGATAGATGGTTTGATCGGGGGAAAACAGAATCTTTATCGGGGTTAGGCCTCCCGAAGGAAATCGCTGAACCCACTGAAACAGGCTCGCATTTATCTGGCCCGTCCCCAGACACGCTATCAGAACATAGAGGCCAACATACCGGAACAATTGATTTGTCCTGCTCATGCCTCACCCACCCTCTTTATGATTAACTGGTGGTTTATTGCAGAACCAGCTGGACTAACGATCGCAGGTAGAATGGCCCGGAAAGTATTCCCAACCAGCGATCTCCCCCATGCTCCACGTGATTGGTGATGTACTGTACGGCTTTCTGGAAATTGCCATTGTCATAGGCATATCGCGCCCACAAAAAGTACCAGATGGGTAGAAAAGTCGACTGCGAAAAATTGCGCACAACCCGGGAGAGATATTTTTCAAACTCGGCATCCCTTGCCATGTACAGGGCCATCAACAATTGCTGGATCTCGTACTCCAGCTTTCTGGAAAACGATGCATCCTCAGTGGTTTCCCGTAGCCAGAGTGCCAGTTCCAGTTTGTCTCGAGTGAACTGCCGGGGCCCTCCCTCCCTCATTTTTTTCAAATAATATTCCCGGCTTAAAGACCGTACCGCCTGATCCCGAAGGTAAGGAAACAACGTTTTGCTCACATCCAGAACCGTTTCCCACTTTTGTTGATCGAACAGCTGATCCACCAGAACAAGAAAATTCATATCACTCAACCATTCGGAAGAATGGGCCCGACTTCCGCCCAGCTTTAACTGATAGATTTCCACCGCCTCTTTGTATTTTTTCATGCGAATGTATAACAGCGCCTGATAGACGGACGCCCAATCCGACAATTCCTGAATGCGTTCCGCCCGCTTCAGTAGCTGGATAAAGTGAGGGATGGCACGGCGCTGATGGAAATAATCCTCCGCATCCATCAGCCGGGCCACCATGTTGTTCAAATCCAATTTAAGATTGCGTTGCCAGACCACACTGCGAGTTTCCTGCAGCACGTACAGATTCAATTGGGCATCAAATTGCAAATGGGATGGCGGAGAGGCGGTTACGTTCAATGGCGGCAATCGGAAAAGCATCCACCCGAACCTGTCCTGAATACCCACCACATCTGCCGAAGCAAATGCCAGCACCCCATTTCGGTAATCAAAACTTAATTTTCTGATGGCCGTCTCCGGAAGCGCATCCTCTATCGACTTGTGACTCCAGCTCCCATCCAGATCTCGATAATACCAGAGCCCATTGTTGGTGGCAAAATAAAACCCGCGCTGATCATCCAGAACACAATCAGAGATGGTTAAAATTTGGGGCGGCAGCTGAATACTACGTGCCTGACGGCTGGTAACATCATATCGATAGGCTTTTGTCCGGGTTACCAGCAAGTATGCCTGCGCCGTAATTTTGCTTACATAAATGAAACTCAGATCGGCCAGTTCAATTGGTAGTTCGACCGGGGTGCTCCATCGGGAGCCCACGCGCACATCCAGACTGCTGATCAACCAGCGTTTGCCTCGCTTACCCAGGATGATAATATCGGCTCCGGCAACCCAGGCATTCTTTACCGGAAAAGGCGGTGCCGGTTGAAAGTCCTGCGCTCCTTTCAGGGACAATTGGAGCAATCGGCCGCGATTGGTAATACCCAGCACCCTGTCGGAAACCGCCAGCAACCGATCGAGGCGTAAACGTTTTAGGGCCCTCGGAGAGGATATCACACCGTTGCGCGTGTCCAGATAATGCAGGCGGCCATTCGTATCCAGGTACCAGATCCCTTCGGCAACCGGTACCAGCATGCGCATGGTCTGCCCGTGCCGCCAGATGTGATATTGTGCCAGCGAATCCCTCTCTATCTCAAACTTGGCATCGGTCCGTTTTTTGAAAAAATACTGACGGGCATATTCCCTGATCACTGGAACTGTCGAATTCGCAAATAAATACTTCCAGTAGCGTTCCAGCCCCGGATCCCGCGTAAAAGGAAAACCACGGGAATATTTCAGTAGCAGGAAATAAAGAGAATCTTTCAAGGTTTCTTCAAAGATGATGTTGTCATATTTTCGAATGAGATTCTCGATCAAATACCGGGCCAGTGGGTAATTGCTGGTATCGCGGGCAAACAACTGAGCGACCTCGAATTCGGTTCGAATTTTATCCTTTATACTGCGTTCGTTCTTCAGAATGGTTTTGTGGAGAAAAACGCCCCGCGCCCAGTTTTCCATTCCCATCTGCTCGCTCAATCGTTTTAAAAGCGTTTTGCGTTCCAGTTGCGAAGACAATCGAAGAATATGGGGTTCAATGGCCAGGTCCATGCCGGTTTTTTGCTGCAATTGAGGAAGGGAGGGTAGAATGGTGGCCAGGATGCGCCGATTGATGGCTTCATCATCCGACCGGTCCAAATACTCCAGCAAGCGTTGCATATCGCTCTGGCAAAAGTACCACAATGCCCGCGGCGTATAAAACCGGTTGATTTTTTCGATCAGATGAGTGGCAATATCATCCGGCTGAAGAATATCGTGGAAACAGTACAGATGTTCCCGGCCAATAATAAATATCTCATTCCAGTCCCCACCCGCCATTCCCAGAATCTTTTCATTGGCAATTTTTTTGGGTAACGGTAAGTGAATGAAATTTCCGGCATCCAGCTGGTATATTTTCGACTCGCTATAAACCCAGATTCCACCTGCTGGATCCACGAAAATGCCTTTGATATTGGCAGGTGTCGGCCAGCGCTGTGTTCCCTCACGGCCAACCTGCCGTAATCCCTCTTTGCTGAGAATATAGAGATTCCCATTAGCATCCAGGGTCACATCCCGAGCCGTAAAGTAGGAATGCTTTTTGATATTGAATTTTCCGGATTCACTGAGATTCAATTCCAGGAGGGCGTTTAACGCCAGCACCCAGATGTGCCCGTCCGCTGTGACCCGCAGCCCCCGGAACCGACCATACTCTTTCTTCTGCTGATGTAACAACACGCGGTGTTTACCGGAAAGGACATTGTATAGTATCAGGGAGCGTTCATACAAAATCAGGGCGTGTTCTTCATCGACGGGGACAATGGCGGTGATTTTTTGATCCTTGACGGGATACTCGGGGCCTTTCAGGTAAAATGCGGGAACGCGCAATTTGAACAACTTTTTATCCATGGCAAACAGGAAATTCTCGCGCGATAAAGCGGCAAAGGCACTTACCGCACCCAGCTGAGCTCCGGAAAGGATCATCCGGTGCATCTCCCCGGTGTGGAGGTTAAATTCAAACAGAATGTTCTTTTCCGACACCAGGTAAAGATATGGCCCCCACCGACTATATTGATGAATCTTGACCGGCTCACCGCGGTGATCCACAAACTGGATGGCCTCAAACACCCGCGGTGTTGTTTCCGCTAACAGACTGGTTACCAGAAGAATGCTAAACAAGAAACCCACAATGTTTTTTGTTTTCATGGCTAAAATTCAAGTTTTGTGGTTAACAAGTGGCGGTTCCCTAAAACCCGATGCCACCAGAAACAATAATCCAGCACAAACACAAATGCACCGGGCGTGCCCACTTTCAGGGTTATCCCGGTGCTGTAGACCCCTTCGGCGCGAGAATAATCAGCCAGGTCAATCTGCAAATTTCGCGTTTCAATATTAACGGTTCCCATGCCCCCATAAATCACCAGACGTTCCAGCTTGTTTTCATCCCGAAACGGCGCCAGACGGATACCCAGGTTTAATTTGGCCGGTTCACCCTTCACCTGCTGGATACCCAGCACACTTCCCAGAAACCGACTTCCCAGTAGTTTGGGCGACCAGTAAAGGGCCAGATTCAGGCTTTTGGGGATCGTTTCGGAATACCCGTCTCCCCAGAACACGCGAAACGCCAGGCGATACACCACACCCAGCTGAACCCCGGGATAGACCGCGTAGTGCACACCCAGATCCATTCCAACCCCATTTCCGGCTCGATTTTTCGACAGGCCCAGAAAGCCCGAGCGTAAAAATTTAAGATTCACCCCAAACCGCCATGGCAGGATCTTACGGGCGAAGCTTAAAAATACCGCTGCGTTGTAATGGGAAAATTCCCCCAGATACATGCCCAGGGCATCGTACTGTTGGATGCCGGGAACGTGCAATCCCAGAATGCCGACCCCCATGGTACCATATTTTCGAAAGGGGAAGGTGACCCCAAGTGCCATGTACTGATAGTTTCGATATTCCACAAAATTGCTCAGAGCCAATCGCAGGCCGCCATCCTGTTCGATTAACGCGGGGTTGATAAAGATATCCAGCGCTCCCGATGGCAGCGCCTGGGTGGCACCTGCCAGCGCCAGGCTGGACGCATCCGGAGAAAGTTCCAGCAAATAACCGGGACTGATGGCGGCCAATGGCACAATCAGCATCAACCCGATGCCCATCCCAAGGATCATCCGTCTCATTGCTGTCATCCTCTATGGTTTTTCCAATTCGTGCAACGCTATTTTTAGTGATTTATAACCGCAATTTTCAGTAACTTGCTTTTTTTCTGTCCAATCTGGATCTGGCAGAAATAGACCCCGTTGGGTACAATTTTTCCGCTTAAGTCCCGTCCGTTCCAGAGCAACAGGCGACGGGGAGAGGAAAATGTCATTTCGGAGGCCGGTATTTTCCGAAAATACACCAGCTGCCCGGTAAAATTGTAGATGTAGAGGTTTAATGGTTCATTATCCAGATTGGTGTAAAAGCTGATCGCCGTCACCTCGCCCTGCCGGGGATTAAACGGATTCGGATAGTTGTACAGATCGGCGACATCATTGACGGTTGTATCGGCAACAACGGTATATTTCAGATCATAAATCCTTTCATTGCCTGCAAGGTCGGAAAGCAAGAGTTGCAATTTGCGATTGCCGGATCGCCAGCGTAATCCTTTCTTCCGGAAATCGAACACATATCCACCAACCAGCGTGTCGTAAACAAACTGCACCCGGAGTGTTTCGTAAAATTCCACTCCACGAACTTTTTCAATAATCCCTTCCACGCGTACAACGGGAGATTCCCGCGTAGTATCCACGCGGGTGAATATTTCAAATCGGGGTTGAGGGGTAATGAAGTGTTGCTTTTGCCCGGAAACCGGGGATATGCGCGCGATTTCTGGCGCCTTTCGATCCACGTAAAACGGTTTTAAAATGAAAGACGACGATCCCAGTTCCGGGGTTAACTGGGACGCAACGGCCAGGTAATATTTTCCATCTTTAATTTTTTTCGTGTAATTTTCCGGCGGCCAGTAAAACTGCATTTTCCCATTGGGCTGTTCAATCAGGCTGCTATCCCGCACGGCGGTGTACAGAGAATCGGTAGGATCCACCCGGGTGGCAGTCTGGTAAATAACATCACCACTGGCGTTCAGTATCTGTACCCACACGTAACCCGGATAACGGACAAAGAAACTGGCTTCCAGGCGGTCGTTCTGGCCATCCCCATTGGGACTGATTGCCCCCTGTGCCAGATGAACTTCCTGCACGATTTGCATTTCAATAAACTGTATGGCCCGTCTCAGTAAAGAGCTGTTGACGTTCCCCACCCGATCGGCAACGCCACCCGTCTCGATTTCCAGCTGCAGCGAATCGCCCGCCTCCACCCAGCTCTCCAGTATCCCACCGTGTTTATCGCCCATTCGCAACACCAGCAACCGATTGTTAGCCGCGGGAACGGGTGTGGCACCAGAAAGGGGAAGCTTCTCCGAAGTCACCAGGTTTTTAATCGTAAAGTTTTCCAGATTATAATGAGCCAGAAACTCGGTAAAAGAAATGGTAAGCTTCCAGAACACCTGCTGGGTGGAATCGATTCCGCGGGTAAGAATCGCCGGCGTGGGAGCCAGGGTTGGTGCCTGGTAATCGGTGTAAAGCACCAGGGAGTCCACCACCTGTTTGTAATTTTTCCGCAATTTACTGCGAGCACTCAGGTACAGAATATTCCAGCCCTCTTCCGGGATGTTTACCTCAAAGCGAAACTCTTTTTTTACCGGTTTGCCCCCTTCTAACTTCCTGGCCTGCCAGTTTTTTTGCGCATGCCAGCGGTA
Source organism: Calditrichota bacterium (assembly GCA_013150955.1). GTDB lineage: Bacteria > Calditrichota > Calditrichia > RBG-13-44-9 > J042 > JAADJD01. The sequence continues at coordinate 158,599 of JAADJD010000020.1, read as the reverse complement.
AAGAATGTGGGTTAACGAATCATCTTCAGAAAGGGCAACCACCTGCCCGAATATCTCAATTTTCTTTTCGCCCGTCAAATACGGCTGTACCTGGAATTCATCCGCCAGTCGAATTTGAAAATCCTGTGCAGGGGACAATCTTACCACAAAAAGGAAGCCGGCAATTAGCATTAAGACGTTCGTTTTCATTGTTTATCCCTTGTTTTACCGTTCAGTCGATGATCAACTTGGCCAGATATAATTTTGTCCAGATGTACTCTTCCTGCTCGGTGTTTTCCTGCCCCCGTGCGGTAAATGCCAGCAAAAATTCCCGCCCGGACAATTGATGCACCGTGGTACTGAGATTGTTCACCGTTCCCGTGCGCACCAGAATTTCCCGTCGGGTCTGCAGATCGTAATACATGATGGGATATCCTTTCTTAATATCCCGTCGGACAAAGATGAGTCCGTAGTTGCCCACCCAGGTGGGGGTTTGCCGCCGGTCTTCGGTCACTTCCACGTTGTCCACCACCGGATAGGTCTTTCCGGTTTCCAGCTCATAAATCCAGATGCTGAAGTTTCGCGAATGGCCTTTATCGGAAAAATAAGCAATCCAGCGCCCATTGGGAGACCAGGCCGGCGAGACCTCAATCGCCTTCCCGCTGATGATCAACTCCTCATTAATTTTGGATAGTCCAGCAGAGGTAGCACGCAGGGTAATGAGGCCAATATCGGTATTTTCGCGGGAATCCCGGATAAAGACCAGTCGCCGATCATCGGGGGAAAATTGGGCCATCAAATCGGCCCACAGGCCTGTGGGACTGGTAATTTTGACAGGCAGATCGTAACGGCCATGATTGAATAAATACAGGCTCTGTTTATCGGCAAATACCACCCAGGGGATGCCGTTCACGCTTTTATGGCTTAATCCTGGATATCGCACAATGGTAATTCCCCGCATGCGATCGTACTTCTCGTACACATCGGTATCAAATTCCCGATTACGGAATTTTTCTATGGATTCGCCCTCATCGATCCACCCCTGATACAACACCCGCCGCCCAAAGGTGGGGGTGTGGACAAAATCGAAAACCAGTGATTCTTCTTCCCGATCGTACCACCAGGTGATGTGGCCGGTAAATTCGGTGCCTCTTCGCGTCAGGGTACCAAACATGCCGGTTTGCGCCGCTTCTTCGGTTTTCCCCAGTTGAACAAAACGATCCGTGGCAATATCGTACAGATACAGATAGGCATTTTCGTTGTCATGGATTTCAAAGCTCAGGTATTTCCCATCCGGCGAAAATATGGGCACGCGGCAATTCTTTTTCGGGGGAATTTCCAGTTGTTTGAGCCACTCCACGCGTACGTTTTGAGCCAGACTGATGATCCAACCCAGGCAGATGAAGATAATCCAGATTGTCCGCCGCATAATCCCTCCTATCTTGACATTTGAACCAATAGCCATAGGGCGGTGGCCAGTCCCCCCCAGTACATGGCTTTGCGTTTCCAATCCAGAGCCTCACCAATCTGCACTTCGGCCGTGGGATGGAGTGGCACCAACACGGCCTGATAAATACCCAGCTTACGCGACAAAAAACCGGGGCCTGGCCGATGATTCCGAATGCGTAAATGGCGCTTGAATAGCAGCACGGCATAGTCATCGGGGAGATGGTAATACAACTCATCCAGATGCTTCATTTCCACGATCAACGGATCCTTTTTCCGAAGATTGAAAGCAAAGTGCAGTGTATCGCGATTGGTGAACATCGCCACTGAATATTTTACCGAACGCCTTCTCTGGGGCAACACCGGGAAATCCCGTATTTTGCAAACATACACCGAATCCCGTTTCTCAATCTGATTAAAATAGAGTTTCCCCTCACTTTCCAGATAGGCATTAATTTCGTCCAGACGGGCCTGCTGCAGGGGAGACAGTTTGATGGGGGGAAGAAATCGCATGGGAAGTCGGGCCACGTAAAATCCCACGACCGGGGCGTTGGTGATCCGTATTGTCAATTCGGCAAAGTCCTTCCGGTACAGGCTGAGCAGCTCCTGGATTTCGTTGCGCAGTCGGGGCATGGTTTCCATTTGCCGGGCCAGAAACTCCAGATTATCCCGGATGGCATCGAACTGGGTGCCTTCGGGAAATTGAGGCCGCTCCATCAGTAAACGGGTCTGCCAGTACCGGGCTTCGATATCTTCCGGTTGAAAGACCAGCAGCCTTTTGATTTCATCCAGCGCACTGGAAAATTGCTTGGCCTTGTAATAGGATCGAACCCGATCGAGAATTAACGTGCGGTTCAACTGGGCCAATCCAACGGAGACCCCCAACAGGATACAGCCAAAAACCAGAACCATTCGGAGTTTCATCCCTTCCATCCTCCCTTTCAACGAAAGGTTAGGTAAAACTGGGCAAACCCCATAACCCCCAGGGTTGCCAGCACCTTTTGCCAGAAGACCTCCTCATCAAACTCCACCAGATAAACATGACCACCCCGTATGTCCACTTCCTGATTGGAAAACGCCAATATAGGTTGAAGCGGAACGGCACCCCCGGCAATATCGGCGTCGGCCAGTGGATAAATCCGCATTTCAACATTATTGCGATAGAGCAATTTCAGGGATTGATACGCATGGGTACGTTCCGGCCAGTGATTGATGTAATTCTTCTGGCGATACGCAGCCAGTGTGGAATCGATCCGCAGCAGGGAATCGGGCTGAATGCTGAAGGGAATGGCCGCCCGCACCATCTCCTGTGCCCAGGAAATACGTCCCATTTTCCGATAGATTTCGGCCATCAGCAGCAGGGTGGGCTCTTTCAGGCCATAACGCAAACGGGGATCGACCAGCATGGTTAGAGCCAGTCCTTTTGCCAGCTGCAAATTGCCTTCGCGAATGTATTTTTCAACTTTTTCCCGGGTGCGATTCCATTCCTTTTCAAACGCCTCGGCCGCATCGATGTATTTGCTTAAACTGTCCAGCAGGATTTCATTAAATTCCTTTCGGCGGGATTTCCCCAGATATCGGCGGGCATCGCGGTATCGGCCCAATTCTGTATGAACACGAGAGAGTTGGTAATACAAATAACCCACAATGCTCAGATCTTCCCGGTTCTCATCCAGCATTTGCTCGTACAGCATCCTGCCGCTGGCATACTGTCCCCGTAGCATCAGAGAATCCGCACGGGCACTCTGGCGGCCAATTTTGCGCTGGGTGGCCAGTAAACTCAGTCGCGCCCAGATGCGGTTTACTTCATCCTCAAACTGATCCCAGACAAACCGCTCCTCCATCAGGGCTTTCAGGCGCTTGTAAAAAGGAATTCCGGTGCGAATATCCCCCAAGCCCTCGTAGGCTTTTAGCCGATAAATTTGCAATGGCCAGTAATATCGGCTGGGTAACTGAAATCGAGGTAACAACAAATCCACCAGATCCAGGATTTGCCGGTATTCCCGTTTTCGATACAATCGATGGAGATAGGACAGCATGTACTTGGGCGACCGAAATTCCGTATGAAACTTCTTGATGAATCGATCCATGCTGCTTTTTAGATCCTCGTAGCGGCGGAAGTCGGTGCCCTCCAGATGTTGCGGTTGAATCTCCAGATAATGTTTGGCGGCTCGAAACAGGCTATCCAGTTTCTGATAGGTGATGGCTGCATAAAGATGGTAGCGGCTGAGGTAGGCCGGATCGGCCTTTTGCAGGTAAGGCCGGGCACTTTGGAGAGCCATCCGCGCCTCATCGAATGACTTGCGTTGAATCCGCTCATCCACAGTGATCAATACAAACAGTAAATTTACCGAAGCCTCATTTAAATTCCGCGGTGCAAAGACCTTCCGGATGGCATCCTGATCCAGCAACTGAGGATCGGTTAACGAGGGGTTTAACTGATAGGCCCGGTTGAAAAAGTCTTTGTAAGCCACCAGATCCCCAAGGTAATGGTAATACAGAATGGACAGTAAATAATTCACGCGCTCATTGTCCGGATATCGTTGATAGAGGCGATCCAGAATGCGCATCGCCATGTCCGGTTTTCCCTTCTGGAAATACTGACAGGCATTGTTCAATTCGATCAGGAACTGGATCTGACGGCGTGTTTCCTGTTTTCGGGTTAAATCCCCTGGCGTTTGTGAAATTGCCAGAGAGAACAACATGCCCATCATGAACCATATCAACAGATGCTTACGCATAACTGCGCACTCTCGCTTTTTCATTCCAGGGAAAATGACAGGCCACATAATGCTGATCGGCCACGTGCCGTAACGGTGGCTTTACCGAACAACACACGCTGGGGGAACCGGCATGAATGAAGCGATCGCAATAGGGTTGATAAATGCATTGATTGGGCGCATCTGCCGGTAATTGGGATTCGAACAATCGTTCGTAACGTTCGGGATTGGGCGTCCAGAGGCCCAGGTGCCGCTGCACCTTTGCAGCTGCTTCCATCAGCACCCGCGTATACGGGTGGTTGAAATGTTCCTGGCTTTCGTGATTGGGGGTGAAGATTTCCACAATTTCCCCGGCAAACATGACCAGAATGCGATGGGAAACGCGCTGGATCACCTCGATGTCGTGGGAAATCCAGATGTAGGTCAGGTTCTTCTTTTTTTGAAGCTCCAGTAACAAATCAATGATGGATCCCTTAATGGAGATGTCCAGGGATGCCACCGGTTCATCCAGGATAAGGATTTCGGGTTCCAGGGCCAGAATGCGGGCCAGCCCCACCCGTCGGCATTCTCCCCCGCTCAGTTGATGAGGATATTGCGTCAGAACGGAGGGTTGCAAATGCACCTGTTTTAGCAGGGCGTAAATTCGCGATTGGAATTGCTGTGGGCGCACCTTACCGGTTAACGCAATCACCTCTTCAAAATGCTTTTGAATGTTCATGGCGGGATTCAAACTGGCGTAAGGATTCTGGAAGACCATCTGGATGATGCGCCGATATTTTCGGAATTGACTCTGCGGCATTGCGGTGACGCGGCGCCCTTTTAGCAGAATGTCCCCGCTGCTGGGTTCCAGCAGGCGTACCAACAGCTTCCCCAGCGTGGTTTTTCCACAGCCGCTTTCTCCAACGATTCCCAGAATCTCGCCCCGGCGAACGGTAAACGACACGCCGCGCAGGGCCGGAATCACCCGTTTCCGTTTCCGCCACCCCACGCGTTCTTTTAAATAGAAATCCTTCCGTAAATCCCGAACTTCCAGAATGTCGATCATTTCACGCTCCCTTCATTTTCAAACGCCCAACAACGGATGTGATGCCTGGGGTACACCTGAAAAAACTCTGGCCAGCGGGTGTCGCACTTCTTCCGAAATGCGGCTTTCTTCACCTGCCGATACAGGGGACATTCCGCACGCAAAATGCAGCCCTTGCGCTTTCGCTGCTCCAGCCGGGGGACAAACACGCCATTCCTGGCGCCCTGATGTGAGGTGGCACTCTGCAGGAGAAACCGGGTATAGGGGTGCTTCCAGGGAAATTCCGGATGCATGATTTCCTTTACCGGGCCAATTTCCCAGATTTCTCCAGAAAACATGACCACCACGCGATCGGTAATCCGCGAAATGAATGGCAGGTCATGGGAAATCACAATGCCGCTCATGCTTTCCCGTTGACGGATTTCGAAAAGCAAATCGGTTAAGGAAGCCTGCAGAGTGACGTCCAGACCCGTGGTCGGTTCGTCCAGCACCAGAAATTCCGGTCGGGTGGCCAGCGCCAGCGCAATGGAAATTCGCTGGCACATACCTCCGCTCAATTCATGGGGATAAGCATTCATCACCCGCATCGGTTCCCGGAACTGCACCCTTCTTAACAACCGTATGGCCTCCTCCTGCACCGCATCCAGGGCGACCGGGCTTACCGGAGTGTCGAATGCCGGTTGTTGCCGCCGGACAAATGACATGAGCGATAGAGGTCTGCCCGGTGGATTTTGCGGTTGCCGGGCGGTTTCCACATTATGCAAAATCATTTCCCGCAGGTGCTGGTGAATTTTTAAGAATGGATTCAGGGTCTTCTGGCTGTCCTGTAAAATGATCGCTACTTTGCGTCCCAGTAAATTGCGGGATATTCGGTGGATGGAACGTCGCCAGCCAATGACGTTCTTATGGGGCATTCCGTTCTGGAAGCGCACAAAGTCGTCCAGGCGATCCAGAATGGACACCTCGCCATCCCGGAACCGAAACCGCACCTGCCCACCTATCACGCCGGGATAAAAATTCTCCAGTCCTAACAGGGATAAAATCGTCACCGTTTTTCCCGAACCGGATTCGCCTACAATGCCCACGAATTCCCCTACCTCCACCTCGAATTGTACCCGGTAAGCGGGATACAACAACTGGTTTTGCCGCTGAATGGCCACGGTCAGATTTTCCACTTCCAGCAATGGTTTCATAAAATCCCCTTCATCTGCATTTCCCTTTCCTGGATCAGGCGAGAAATGTACATCAAACAATAGGTTAGACCGATTAACCCCACGCTGGGCAGCACGGCCGGTAGATTAAAATCCGGGTGCCAGGGCCAGCGGAAAAAAGACAGGTGCCCCACACTGGTTGCATAGTGGAGCATCAATCCCCAGCTGTAATAGCCATAGCGTATACCCAGATTCAAATAGGACAGGCTGGCTTCCATCAATACGGCCATGGCGAAGATGTAAAAGATTTGAGACGCCACTATGTTACGCCCATGGTACCAGAGTATGTGTTTAAACACGATCGTACGGATGGGCAGTCCCAGGGCAATGGTGGCATCGATGAAATCTTCTCGTTTCAATTCCAGGATTTTTCCCCGGATGAGCTCTGCCAGTTTGGGGGCGCTAATGATGCCGAAAAGGATCAGTAAAGAATAGATGTTTACTCCAAACAGGGCGGCATAAATTAGCAGCACCACCAGTTTAGGAAAGGCATTCATGATTTCGATCAGACGATGACAGAGTTGCTGTAAGCTTCCCTGCTTCATGGAAGACCCCACCCCCAGCAAAATACCGAACACCAGAAATGGTAGCAGCGTGATGGTTCCGGCAACAAATGACGAAGGAGCACTTTTTACAAAGGAGATTAACAAATCCTTTTGAAAGAAAATGCCCAGGGGATGGGCAACACTGGGAGGATAATACTGGGAAACGATGGTACGCGGAGGTACCTCGCGCCATTGCCGGGGGAAAATATCCAGCCATCCCCACAGAATCAGCAGAAAGTAAACGGTTAGAAACGCCCCAATGGGCAGGTATTTTAATCGACGCAACTTTCTCATATCTCAATCACCGGTCTGGGATCCAGTTTTTGTTGCACCAATCGATTGAAAAAGTTGGAGCTGAGTATGAAAATGGTAACCAGGAACGTAATCACCAGGAGTTTTAAATGATCATCCTGTAACACCGCCTGAATGGTTTCCAGTCCCATTGCCCGAATGTTCATGATGTATTCCACAATGAAGGTTCCCCCGAGCAGCATGGGAAATTTGGCATTCATGATGCGCACCAGGGAAATGGTGAAGGGTTTTGCCAGATGCCGATACACATTGCTACCCCGCGCCCGAATTCCCTGATAATAACGCGACGAAAAGATGTTCTTTAAATCCTCCGAAATGAGATCCAGGGTATCGGTTAACACCCCATTCCCCACCGCGATGATCAACACGGGGATGATCAACGGAGGATTCTTTAAATTCAATCCATAATAGACAAAATATGCCAGGATGATGTAATGGATACTGGAAACAAATCGCGTTCCCTGGAGAAACCATCGCACCGGGCGGCTTTCTCCCCAGTTGCGTTGAAGAAACACCAGAAACAGCGCAATTCCTGTAGAAAACAACAACCCCATCACGGCCAGCAATAGCGTGGTTCTCAGGGGATAACCCCACAAATGGCTCAATGGCTCCCCACTGAACTGGCTGTACCCCCAATTCCAGTCCTTCAAAATATTGGTCATCCATAAGAAGTAGAATCGCCAGTAAGCCATTAGCGGAAGCCGGGTATCCACTTCCTGAGAGGCCATCACCACGTCCCCATCCACCAGTTCGGGATAATATTTTAGAATGTATTTGCCCATTTCCTGTCGAGCCGCCGGGGAACTTACAAACACGGTGAATTCGATTGCGGTAATCACCAGCAGCAGCGCCATCACCTGAATGCCAAAAACCGCTATTTTCAGCAGTGATCTCATCATGGTAGTCTCTCGCTTAGCGAATAAACCAGTTTTCGATGGTGGTGAAAAAGTTAAACGGTTCGATACTGACCCCTTTGATATAGCGGTAGTACGCCGCGTGGTGCTCCAGATGCCAGAGGAAAATCCAGGGGGCTTCTTCATGCAAAATTTTATGCAGCTCCTGAAAGATCTTAGTCTGGAATTCCAGATCGGGTTGAGTCTCGGCCTGAATCAACAGACTGTCCACCAGATCATTCTGGTACATCGCGATGTTCTTTCCCCCCAGGCGGGCCTCCGTGCTAATAAACATGGGATACGGCGAGGCCTGATTCTGCATATACCAGTCATAATACACAATGTCGAAATTGCGCATGTTCACGTTGTATTCGAAATTGGCGCCAATCATGGGCTTTAACTGAACATCGATGCCAATGTTTTTCAATTGCTCGGCGATGGAGCGGAATAAATGATCCAGGGTGGCGTCCTGCGTGTAAGGCACCAGAAATCGCAATCGGAACGGCTGCCCGTCCTTCTCCAGAACCGAATCGCCATCGGTATCCCGGAAACCCAGTTCTTTTAAAATATTGACTGCCAGGCGGGGATTGAATGGATAGGGCTTTACATCGGGATTGTAGCCGCGATGCATGGACGGAAAAGGCCCGCTGAGGAGCTCCCCATTATTTCCATAAAAGGAACTCAACAGATCCTGGCGATTGATGGCCAGATTCAATGCCTGCCGCACTTCGTTGAATTTTAAGAACGGGTGCTGGCAATTTAACACAATGGATTGCACGGAGTTTGAAGAATACGGTTTGACCACCAGCCTCGAGTTGTTCCGGGCTTCTGCAAGATAGGATGGTGGCACAAACGGCACCATATTGTAAAGTCCGCTATTCAGATTGGACACATGCGCCCGGGTATCGGTGTGCACATACATGGCAATGTTTTCAATCTGGGGTACACCGCGTCCCCGATAAAACTCATTTTTGCGCAAAATGTATTTTGTGGGATTGCTACGTTCGTAAACATAGCCCCCGTTGGTGACCTGGGGTTTCTTACAATAGGTTAGCATTTTGTTGACTTTGGTGGACATGAATAGATGGCGGGGAGCAATGAAGAACATCAAATAGCGCTCCGGGCCTTTTACGGGTTTAATGAAATTGACCTGAATGGTCAACGAGTCAATCTTCTGAATGTTTTCCACATAATTGAACAGTTCCCGATGGGGCGAATCCGATTCCGGATTCATTACCGCCTGATAGGTAAAAATGACATCATCGGCGGTCAATGGTTTCCCGTCTGACCAGCGCAATCCGGGTTTTATTCGAACCCGGCAGGACATATTGTCTGAACTCAATTCCGGATAATCCTGAGCAAATTCCGGAATACGTTTCCGATCCTCATCAAAAGTGTAGAGGGCGCCAAATAAAATTTCCACCACCCGCCGGGCTTCCAGGCTGCTAAACGTAATTGGATCAATGGTTCCCGGATCCATCCGTTCGACATAGACCAGCTCGTTTTTAATCTGCCCAACAATCTGAGCTTTTCCCGTCAGCAGTAAGGTGAGCGCAAAAAGCAGGATCACAATAATCTTACGATTCGTTTGCATGCCTACCCTCTCATTTTGCGTAAACAAACGTCAGCACACGCACATATTCATGCCGCAGTGGCTTTAAAAACGGATACCAATCCACCATATATTCTAAAATGCTTTTTCCGCCATCCATCTGTAACCGATCCATATAATAGGCATGGCTCAGGTACATCATGATTACGGGATCGGCATCCGGGGCGTCGTAGCCCCAATCAAAAGCCGGCCGGAGATTGGCCAGACACAACTTCCACTTGCCCAGTTGATAATAGACCAGTCCCAGATAAGCCAGTCCCCAATTCCGATACTCCAGCACCGGCGCTGTTTCGATCAGTGCCTTCTCCACCTCCTGCAGCGCCGACAGGTCAACCGTACGCGGAAATTGTAAACTCTGGAAATAGGTGCGAATGGCCCTGGCCAGATAGTAGTAAAAGGTGGGATAACTGTCCTTCAGGTCTTCCAGATCCACATCGGAGACATCCTGCTGGCTCAACCACGATCGATGAATGGCCACCAGCCGTTCCTGAAAAGGCGTTTTCAGATAGGGTTCCACGATGTCCAGGAAATTCCTTGCCCTCCGGGCTTCCCAGTATTTTCCGGACTGGCTCAGATAAATATTCAGGTAAATAAAATACAGTCGATCGGTCTCTTTCAGCGCCTGAATCCAGCCAGGCTCCAGCCGATTCAGATACGTTTCTGCCAGATACTGGAACGTCTCCAGGTAAAATTCAAACAAAATGCGGTACAATGCTGGCGGATAATAATATTTGGTAACCTCCTTCAGGGCAGCGCGGGGAGAGGTGTCCTGAACCACTTCCTGAAACAGAGGTGCCACCAGTTGATCGTCATGACGCAGGAATCGCCGCCAGGCATTGATGAAGGAGTGATTTTGTAGATCGTTCAAAAAAGCGAACCGTTCGGAATGCAATTGTCCAGCCACCTGACGGATGGCTTTTTGACTGATTAACAATTGATCCCGAATGTCCTGCAATTTCGCCTGTTGACCAACCTGGCTGCGTTCCCGAAACCAGTTCTGAATAAACTGGGCGATGGCCCGATTGGTCGGCGATTGATTCTCTGCGGGAGTTCTCAAGAAGCGTTCCACCTGCTGTCGGGCCTTTGCCATTTGCCCCTGTTCCAGAAACCAGAGGGCGTTATACAGGTAAAATGCACTTCCGATATTGGGAATGTCTGCATATTCCAGAAAATGACGTACCAGTTCATCCTGCATGGCATTGGACAGCGAATTCGCCACGTACAGGATCTCGCACATGCGATAGGCACCATAGAGACCGGGCAGGATCTTCACCACATCTGCGGAGTTTTGCTGGGTGGCCACCAGGGATTCAAATATCATCGTATTGTAATCCCTCTGATTATTGAATAGATCCGTGGGTAGAATGATGGTTTCATCCTTAAACCGTTTTTGCTGGCATCCCACGAACCCAATCAGGATGATCCCTACGACCAACAACCGGCTGGTGAAGTGGTGTTGCCTCACCCTCGACCCCCCTTGATCAATTTCAGTAAATGGTTAGATTTTCGTATATGTCTTTTACCCTGAGGTACTGCTTTTCGTACTTTCGCTTCAAAGGCGAACCGGAAGACAGTTTTTCATACCGAAACAGAAAATCCTCGATGGCAATTTGGGCATCCTCGGCAATGCGCTCGTATTCCGGATTTTCCAGATCGCGATAAATGATGTACAACTGATAGTTCACTTCGCTGAGGTCGTAGAAAATGCGCAGGGCATAGTCATCGCGATATTTCATGGCAATTTTTTCTTTGTAGTAGGTACGGGCGGCTTCCAGATGTTCTTTTGCTCGCAATAGAAAGTTCATCCGGTTTTCCCGCGAACCGCGTTTGGCCATCTTCAAGGCGGCCTCGCCAAAGTGGGTTAAAAACTGGGGATCGTAGCGGGACAATGTAACGGCCTGGTAATACCGATTGTATGCCTGATAGGCCACCACGTATTCTTCCCGCTCCATGGCCAGCTGGCCCAGTAACTTCAGGCTTTCGTTGTAAAATGGATCGGTAACCGGGTAATTTTTAAGCGCCTGATAGTCCTCTTCAGTTGGTTTGTATCCCCTGGGCAATTTTTTCTTTAAGAATTGAACGATATCGGTGGTACGGATCTTTACATACTGATCGCGCGCGGGATTAAATATCTTCCGATAGGTTTCGCCTTTGACTTTGGCCACGGCCTTGTAATTTCCCATGGCCAGACGGGTGGAGACTTTGCCCGTCCCGGAAGCCACCAGCCGTCCTCTGGGATCGTAGACTTCGATCTGCGCATCGGCCTGATCCGCCTCCACCAGGCATTCAATCTCCAGATTCACCTGATAAACCATCACCTGATCCGCATCGAAATAACTCTCATCAATGGAAAATTCCGAGGTGGTGTAGTTGAACGAAGGGAAGCGGAGATTATACTTTACCCCCGGTCGCAGGAACCAGCTGGTAAATTTGACAATCCCCTTCTCATTCGTCCGTCGATTCTCGGATACCCGGCGCCCGACCAGAAACACTTCCTGACCGGCAATGGGATTTTCATTCTGATCCACAAATTGCACGTAGCAGTAATGCGGGGTGGGAATCAGATTGACTTTATAAACTTGAGACAGATCGGTAATTTGCAATCGTTTCTTCTGCCTGGGGAATACATGCGGTTTGTAAAAAACAAGTTCCAGGAAACCGGGTCGGGGGATGTGTACCAGCGCCCTGCCTTCCGCTTTGGACACTGCCACCCGCTGCCCCCGGTAATAAATCTCTATCCCTTCCAGACGATCGTTGTAGATGCCCACACTATCGGCACACTGAATTTGCACCAACAGGGGTTCCAGAGGTAAGGTTACGTCTGGATTTTCCGGATCCACCTGAAAATTCTGAGGCTTAAAATAAGGCCCTTCGATTCGCAGGGGATCGCTCAACCGCTCCATATCCACCGAGATGGTCACCTCCGGACGATCCACCACCGCAATCGACTCCGATCCGTGGTACAACTTCAGTGGTGCAAGGATGGGGTATCCGTTCGTTTGCAGGGATAGTCGAATCTGAACGGCATTCTTTTTCCGGGCAGGAACCAGAGTAAATCGGTAAGTGATGGAATTCTGTTCTGGCACCACAATCGGGCCTTCCCGATTGCTCAGCCGGTAGCCGGCCAGCTGAGGAGCCACCCGGAGCTGGTAAATTTCATCCTCGGTTAGTTGACGACCAATGATCAGCATTCCCGATTCATCGGTCTGCCCCACTCGCTGATCGTTAATGAAAACATCCACACCCGGCAGCGGACGGGCATCGGGAGAAGTTGTAATCACTTCCAGATTATAATGAATGCGTTTTCCGGGAGTTAGAGTCGCCGCCCGTTCATCCCGGGGAAGCGATTCCAGGGAGCCCGGCCGTTCTTCAACCCGTTCGGAAGGCGCTTCCCGGGCCATCCGTTGGAACGAGATGGGAAGCTCAATCTGACCATCCAGCAATACCAGAAACAACAACCCCACCACAATGAGCAACAGGAAAATCAAAATCAGGTTGAGTACAATGAGTAATTTGTTTCCCATACCCCCATCCTGTACTTTCAGTCCATTAATAGATCAATGGGCCATTGACCCTTGTGAGCACTTTGACTTACTTCTGATATTTCCGCACATAATCCAGGCTGCGATATCGATTGCGGTCGATCTGCTCTACCCGTTTCTGTTCAATCAGCGATTGAAGATTGAGCCGGATTGCCTCATCCGACTGGTCTTTGCCAAACAACTGCTTGAATTCCAGGTAGCTGAAATTTTCCTTTTCCAGCAAAAATTCATCGATTTTCCGATTGTAAAACCCCCGTCCAATCACGGTGCTGACTTCCACATCTTCCTCGCTGGCCAGGCCGTGTTCTGCCCCCACTTCAATTTTAACGGCGCTGGCACCGGCCATGCGGATCAGGGGGATTACCCCGATATCACGATCTTCTGCCTCTGCCACCTGAACGGTGCGCTGCTCCGGCTTGTAGTTCACCTTCCAGATCTCAAGCACGTAAGTTATACCCGGCGTTAAACCCGGCCCACTGATGGTAAACTTTCCGTCGATATCGGTCATGGTTTGAAAGGCCCCATCCACACTCATCACCCGTGCGTTTGCAATGGGCTCCTGCGTGCGACTATCCACCACCTTGCCGGTGATACTGGCCGACTTGTATTCCAGAATGAATGTTTCGGATTGTTCCTTTTTCCGGAAGCGAACGACTTTTTCCTGGGGGACGTACTTGGGTGCGCTGGCCCTGACCACCACCCGGGGTTCCTTGATCCCTTCAAAAACAAACATACCGGTTTCGTCCGTGCGGGTGGCCATGGAATCGGTCCGCTGCATATATTTCACCACCACCCGGGCACCGTTCAGGGGAACAAATGCCGCATCCTGCACCTTACCCGTTAGCCGATATCCCCCACCACAACCGGAAAGGTACAGGCCCAGAAAAAATACAAACAGGGAAAGACTCACCCGGAATTGCATGATTGCCTCCCCACAATTTACCTCATTGAAATGTTACCCTCATCCCCGTCGCACATTCCTGTGATCAATTCCTGAAATCAGTCGAATTTTCCGATAAGTTTTACAAATTCAATGCCACGGGTAGCGGGAAGCCAATTATCTCATTGAATTTTTTAAAGATAGGGAAAGTTTATTGTTGAACGAAAAGGAGGAAAATCGTTGCTATTTGGAAACGCCAGGTGTTGTAACGTTGCAATTCAGAAACATCGGGAAGGCTGGCGCGAGTTTTGAAAATGAAGGAATCCGCGCAACCGCGAGTGCCTTGTGGGACTTTTTCCACCCCGGTGTGTAAAAATCCACACATTATCCCAAATTATACCTTGGACCACGAATTACACGGATAATCGCAAATAAAGCCAAATATTGCGCTAAACCACGAATCACACGAATGAAACCAAAATACATCCACAAAATAGCCAATAAATCACCAAAACAAGTTTTTCATCCAGGCGCTACCCAATTTATTTTATCAATTTTATTTGTGTTAATTCGTGTAATTCGTGGTCTATTGCATAATCCAGGTTTATTATTTTCATTCGTGTGAATTTGTGGAATTCCCAGGCGGATTTATCATCTGCGCTTAAAATGAATGAACATTACCATCACTGAATCTCCAGTGCCTGGGGACGGTCGCGCCGTTCCAGCCAGACGATCAGCTTTCGGGTATCGGGATCGTATGTATATCCGTTTGCAGCGGATCGGCTTGAAGACAATTTTCGCCCATTCAGCCGTATTTTTCGGGGAGCTTTCTTCCAGTCATAGAACGTTAAGATCAGTGGCCCCTTTCCTTCGGCAAGACCACTGGCAATCAACTCAAGATTAAATTGAAATTTTCCGCCACTGCGGAGGAATTCGAAAGCGGTCAACCGATAATTTCCGTCTTCTCCAGCCCGAAACGAGCCGTCATCTTCATAAAGGACAAATCGGCCAAATCGTCCGGCCGGGTAGATGGACAGCTGCAGGGAATCCGGGGTTTGATCCACAATATACGGTCGCACGGGATAATACGGAAGCATTCCGCCTTCCCGCAGGAACGTGGGCAACTGATCCAGTGGGGCTTCAATAAAAATCGTTCCTGGCCCCTCGTACACATTCAGGGAATTCAATTCCAGCCATTTTCCATCGGGCAGATAGACCTTCAAAATGCGCTGGCCTTCTTTCAATACGGGCGCAATCATCAGATGACTGCCCACCAGAAATTGATGCTGATAGGCCGGGTTGTATGCCTGCTCATCTTCCTGAAACTCCCAGAAAAGCGGGCGCAGAATGGGAACACCGGATTCGCTGGCTTCCCAGAACAGGGTGTACAAGTAAGGAAAGAGTCGATATCGCCAGCGCACAAACTTGCGACTGATGCGTTCAATTTCTTCCCCAAATATCCAGGGTTCCTGGCGTACCGAACCGTAATGGGTGTGTCCCCGGAATAATGGCGAAACCGCTCCGATTTGCATCCAGCGGGCGAATAGTTCTCCAGAAGGCGTTCCAATAAATCCTCCCACATCGGTGCCAATAAAAGTCAGTCCGGAAAGCCCCATGCCCAGCATCATCCGAATACCCAGCGCCAGATGCTCGAAGGAGGCCACGTTGTCTCCAGTCCATACCGCAGCATATCGCTGAATGCCAGCGAATCCAGCGCGGGTAAGAATGAAGGGGCGCTCCCGCGGACGAAAGCGTCGAAATGCATCAAAGGTGGCCTGTGCCATCAAATAACCGTACAAATTGTGCATCTTTTTCTGATTCTTCCAGCGGCCTTCATCCTGAAACAATACCTCCAGGGGAAACGCTTTTCCCCAGACGGCCGGTTCGTTCATATCGTTCCAGATGCCTTTGACACCCACCTGGAAAAGGCGATTCAACCATCGCCCCCACCATCCTCTTGCTTCCGCATAACTAAAGTCCGGAAAATACGATGGGCCCGGCCATACTTCTCCCACGTAAACCTGCCCATCCGGGTATTCCAAAAAATAGCCGTTTTCCAGGCCTTCCCGTGCTACAGCATAGTTCGGATCGGCTTTGACGCCCGGATCCACAATCACCACCGTCTTAAATCCCATTTGCTCCAGTTGTTGCATGAGCCCTGCGGGATCGGGAAAACGGGTGGGATGCCAGGTAAACACTTTATAATCATCCATGTAGTGAATGTCTAAATAAATCACATCTGCCGGGATATTTCGCTCCCGGAACGTCCGCGCCACCCGGAGCACCTCCCGATCCGGGAAATAACTCCAGCGGCATTGCTGATATCCCAGCGCCCATTTCGGTGGCATGGGGGTTCGACCGGTGATCTCCGTATAGGTTTGAACCACTTTGCTAAATTGGGGGCCATAAATAAAAAAGTAGTCCATAATGCCACCGTCCACTGAAAAGGAAAAATACCGCAGATTGCCGGCGCTCATATTAAACACCGTGCGATAGCTGTTATTCACATAAACCCCGTAAGCCTTTTTATGCCTTAAACCAATGAAAAATGGAATGGCCTGATAAAGCGGATCGGTGTTGTTGTCGTAACCCGGAATGTCGCTGGTCCACATTACCCACTCGCGTCCCCGTTTGTTCACATCCCCGGTTTTTTCGCCCAATCCGAAAAACCGGTCGTCCTCCCGAATGGTCTTCCAGCTGCGGATTTCGTTGCCTTCCCAGCCCCAACCCATACCGGGATCATCTTCTAAAATCACTTCCCCCTCTTTATTCAGGATCGTTATGCGGCAGGGAGAAAACTGGATGGAAACATCGACCTCGCTGGACAATAGCACCAACCGATCCTTTCCTTCCTCCACCTCCAGGGCTACCGCCGGCCATTGCTTGCGGTACAATGGGGTGGTTAATCGATCATCCAGTGATTGTCCCGGAAGCAGTAAGGTAAACCGTACCAGATTGGGAAGCAGAAAACGGATATCCAGCTGAATCCCCTGCTGGCATTCCAGGCGAACGCCATTGGGGTGCAATTGATAGGATTCCACATCGCCCAGAAATTGATAATTTGCCAGGAGGGTTGTACCCAATAGCAATAGAATAAAAATAAAGCATCTGCTCAACCTTTTCTGCATTGCCGTGGTTCTCCGTTTTATAGATCACAGTTTGATAACCACATCGTCCATTAGAAAACTTGCATGAAAAATCAATTTAACCCCAATAATGTCTTAAGCCACGAATCACGCGAGTGAATCCGAAAAACATCAACAAAATAGCGAATAAATCTCCGAATTTTTCATCTGGATATAATCAAACGGACTTTATTATTTTTGTTCGTGTTAATTCGTGTAATTCGCAGGTTAATGTATAATCTGGGTTTTTTATTTTTTTCGTGTTCATTTGTGTCGCATCCATTTGGGATTAAAATTGGATACCGATTTGCATGCGCTGGATCGGCCCCAGATCCCCCATCTGGGCAAAGGCGTAATCGGCCTGCACCATCCATCGCTGGAAGGGCAGACGAATGCCCACCCCAAGCGACCAGCGTTCTGTATCGTGATTCCAGCGATAACCGGCTCGTAGGAAAAATAATTCGCTCCAGGCGTATTCGGCGCCCCAGTTCAGGGTTTCGGCTGCGTCATTCACATGATAGCCATCAATGGTAACGGTAATGCGCTGAATCGGATCGTAATGTACGGCGGCCTGCTTCCCCAGCAAATCCAGCGCAATCCCGATGCGAAAACTGTGAGGCAAAGGCCAGCTTTCTGTGGACAGCTTGGATTCGATTAAGGGATTTCCGGCTACATCCACCCGTGGATCGTAACTGACAATCAGGTCGCGACCATCCAGACGCATCTTCCCACCAAAGTTGGTCATCACCATTCCCAGGCGCATGCCTTTAAAACCGGTGTGCAACTGACCACCGATGTCCACAGCAAATGTACTGGCAGTTTCGTTAAACAAACGCTGATGAACATATTTTGCCGTCATACCAAAACTAAATCGATCCGTCAGGCGTCGGGCATAGGTAAGTCCGATGGCAATGTCCTGGGTGTCAAAATAAATACCGGTTCCCTCTGGCTCCTCGATTGTGGTCTGTTCCATCTCCGGTGCATAAAAAGCCGTAAAACTAACTCCCAGCGCTGTAGAAGGACCCAGCGGCAAACTCAGCCCCATAAATTCGTGGTTTAAATCCGCAAACCATTCCGTATGGGCGGCCATAAACTGGGGACGATCGAGACGGGCAATGCCGGCGGGATTCCAGTATAATGCGGTCACATCGTTGGCCAGTCCAACAAATGCACTTCCCATGGCGGCGGCTCGTGCACCGACGCCGATTTTCAAAAACTGGGCAACCGAAGTGCCTTTCTTTGAAACGGCTAAAAGTGGATGGGCCGCAAAAATTATTGCCCCTGCCAGCAGAATACCGATCAGCATTCGGGAACGGTCTGCAATAAACTCTTCGAGGTAGTAGTAAACCCGCTTGGTCGACCTCATGATGATTCCGTTCATTTTATTTGATGATCACAAATCGTCCCACTTTTTTCTGGCCATCAGGAGCTTTGACCACGTAGACGTAAACCCCATACGCCACGTTTATCCCCGATTCATTTTGTAAATTCCAGAAGGTGTAATTGGTATCGCTATTGTGTTGCAGGGTGATGACCCGATCTCCAGCTACTGTATAAATAGTGATTTCGCACTGTGGAGGCAAATTTACAAATTGGATGCGCCCTTCAAACGCGCTGCGCTCCCAACCCGCCCGAACGATATATGGATTGGGAATGACTTTAACCTGATCCAGGTCGGCTTTCAGGATATCGAATTTTCCAGGACTGGTGGTAAATTCGTAGTAAACCTGAGAGCGGAAAAGCTTCCGGGTGCGGATTTCGAATTGATCGCCCTGAGAGGGTTTAACAGCCGGTCGTTCCACCATTTGACCATTTTGATCGGGATATCGATCGGGAAAGTTCTGGGTTAACAGATAGAGTCCCACTTCCCGTTGTAAACCGGTTTGAGGATCGGTGATCACGCGGCGGAGGTTCAGAATATCGGGCCACAGGTACATCCAGGGATAATTGGGATTGTAACCGGCACCACCCGGCTCCAGATCCCAGCCCAGCGGGCTGTAATGGGAATCGTGCCAGGCCGGATCGCTGTTAATTTCGTATTCCATGAGCCGGGAGGTCGATCCGATATCAATGGGATTTTGCGGATCCGTTATGACTTCGATGCGGATGGGAATGTGAATGAAGGTATCCAGTGGAGTACCATAATAGTTGTCAAACCATTGAACCCTGGAACCCCCATCGGGATTGTAATCTACCGTAATGCGAATGTCGTCGCTGGTATAAATGGCCTCTGGCCCTACCCAGGGATGATTGGCAAAATTTTCATAATTTTTTACCCGCCAGTCAAACGTACAGGTGTCTCCCATGACGCGGGTCCATCCTAAAAAGGTCACCTCCGGTTCCCGGTCCTGTGCCAGAACCCGAAAGCCATCGGTGACCGGCACATTATCTCCGGTCTCATCCAGAAGGGGGTGGTTATAAAGCAATGTATCCCCGGTGGTCAGATCAATAAGATTAAACG
Source organism: Calditrichota bacterium (assembly GCA_013150955.1). Lineage (GTDB taxonomy): Bacteria > Calditrichota > Calditrichia > RBG-13-44-9 > J042 > JAADJD01. The sequence continues at coordinate 138,849 of JAADJD010000020.1, read as the reverse complement.
TGGTGGTCACCACGGTATCCAGAAATCCATCGGCATCCGGTTTTAACACCCATCCTACATCATTGAAAGTCACCCGGTAGGTATGTCCGGTAAGGGCACGCGGATCAACAATCTCGATGGCCAACCGTGAATCGCAGGGGCCTCCCTGAGGGGGTAACGAGTCTCCACCCGTTATTTGCGAGAACTGGAACCCTGAAGCCGGCGCGGAAGGAATGACACTGACCGTGTTGGGCTCATCGGGGGTAATCCCCCGTGCGCTTTCCAGGGCGGGTACCCCGGTTTCCGGATCTCCGTGATCGTAGGCGGTCACCGTATACCAGTATTCCACGCCATTGATGACCGTGGTATCCACAAAAGTGTGTCGCAAACCGGTATCATTCCCCAAATAAAAATTGGAATAAGGATCCCGACCGGTGATTTTATTGTTCAGGTCGAATTGGGCAATGGGGACATACCCGATCAGATTGCCCTTTTCATCGGTAATGGGTTTGCCCCAGCTCTGACCATAATCTTCACTGCGGTAAATCCGGTATCCCTCAAAATCCACCTTGCGGGTAAGCAGATCGGTTGAAGTTTCCGACTCCCGACCATCCCAGGTGATAATTACCTTCCCATCCCCTGCAAATCCCTGCACAACGGGTGATTTGGGAGCATTGGGCCCCAGATAATATTGGTTGGCCATGCGTTTCACCATGCGAGCATTGGCCAGCATGTCTTCTTCCGTTTCTCCCATCACCACGGCAAAGGCAGAATGGATGCTATCTCCCGGCAATAAAGTCAGGGGTCCGGTAGAAACGATGAAAACAAAATCGGTACCCAGTCCTCGCCCGGATGGATCCATATCCGGAGCCAGGCGATCGTCATCAATGCGATGATTTTCGCCGTGGAAATAATTACTGACGGTGATATGCGCCCCGGAAGTATCGCTGGTCATGATTTCCCAGAGTTGCTCATTCGTACTGGGTTCGTAAATATTATCGAAAAAATGAAAATCGGTAATTCCTTTATTTTCAGGGGTAAACAACATCAGGAATCCGATGTAGCCCGTAATGTCCCAGATCCCTTCGGTGGGATCCGCATCCCAGAGGTAAACCAGGTCTTTTTTACCGGTCCCATCAAGTGAGATAAAGCGAATCAGATCATGGGCATCGAAATCCACTTTAAAATCGGCCATGTACCCGACCCAGACAGAATCCAGCGTATCGGCCGACGTATTGTAAATCCAGAAATCAAAGATCAGAAAATCTCGTGCATAACTTCGGCTAAACGAATAGGCCGTTTGCCGGACTTCCAGGCCATAAGCTCCCTTCTGATTATTTTGATCGGTAAACTCCGCATAGACGTCGCGTTCAGAAACGAACTCTCCGGGTACCTGCTGCCTGGTTTCGGGATCGATACGAAATGGGCCGGGCCAGAAGGGCTCGCCATCCGGTCCAATGGGCCAGGTCTCGGGATTGTCCGAGCTGGCCAGCACGGGAGTACCGTCCGGTACCGTCACATTACCGGAAAACAGATTCCCCAGCGATCCATCTTTAGCCTCCCAATCGTAGTTTTCCGCCACGGTAGCCGGATCATGAATGGAGGTGACCACATCCCCTTTCACGCCCACCAGCAATTCCAATCCAAAACAATACTGATGGCGATAATCTGCCCAGCTGGGCCAGTGAAATGCCGGTGCAAACAGGTGGAAATTGGAAATGACCCCAAAATTTCCGACAACATTGGACAATTCCCCGCGATCCAGAATGCCCACACCGCGGTCGATTTTGGCATATTCTTTATTCAGTGCACCTTTCAACCGTTGTTTGTATCGTTCGTAGACAAGTCGCCCTTCATCCCGAGCGTTGAATAATGATTGAGAAAAAACAAAAGCTGGCAGGAAAAACGCAATGACGAGAAACATTCTACATACAGGTACCATTCGATGAATCATTTTATCGAGCTCCATCCATTATCCTTCCTGTCGGGAATTTCTGTCTGCACCATTCGACCCAATGCGACCAATCGATGTATTCATCCTCTTCCCATATGGTTAAAATTGAACCACTGCCCCCAATCGAATCAAGCGAGGGGGACCGGCATCGCTGGGATCGTGTACGTAATCGGTTCCCGTAGCCAGCAGGTCCAGTTTTCCAGTATCCCAGATGCGGCCGGTGTAAGGTTGTACCCGCAACACGTTCAGACGATCAAATAAATTGGTGATTTCGGTAAACACGCCCCACTGACTGCCCATAAAATTCCATCGTTTTTCCAGCCGCAAATCCACGGTGCCAGTCCACGGCATTCGTGCTGAGTTGGGTTTAATAAATAGTGTGGGATCATCCGTAACCGGAGTGTACGGAAATCCTGAAGCGTACTGGATGATCACGCTCAAGTTGGTGTTAGATAATAACCAGCGCTCCCACATGGATGCTCCCTCTCGCCGGGGATAAGTCAAAATAATCGATGCGCTGATGTTATGGCGCTGATCAAAATCCAGCGGGTATTCCTGATGGGCTTCTTCCAGCTGGAAATAGGCATTGTACGCCTGATCCGTCGGGAAGGAACTGTTCCCCGTGGCCACGGAATAGGTATAATTTACATTTAACTGAAGGTAAGGCGCATAGAAATATCGCCAGCTAAAATCAATTCCTTTCACGCTCCCGTAGTCGATGTTGGTAAACACGGAATAGCGGTAGATTAATTGCCGACGATAAAATCGGGTGCCCAGCAGGTTTGTTAAATCCTTAAAGTAGGCGGTTACATCCAGGGCGCTGGAATTTCCCAGCTGAAATTTCAGTCCTGCCTCATAGGCCACGGTTTTCTGAGGTTCCACTCCCGGATTGCCAACAATGACAAAGGCTTCCCGGCTCATGATCTCCGGATTCTGATAGACCAGATTGGTATATACATCGGCGTAGCTGGGAAACTGGAAAAAGTGACCGTAAGAGAAGTGAAACACGGTATTTTCAGAGATGGGCAGAGCCATTCCCAATCGCGGACTGAGCTGATACCGTGGAGAGGCTTTTACCAGACCGGAAAGCGGATTATCGATTTCGCGCCAGCGCTCTGCCCGGACATCCACGTAATCCAATCGCAATCCGGCATTAATGATGATGTAATCGTACTCAATCTTGTCCTGAATGTAAAATGCGGCTTCCAGCGGTTGTTTATCAAACGCAATGGTACGATTCGCGCCACCCTGCTCCGGCCAGGGTTCAATCCGTTTATATGTGGATAGGTCATGGGCTTTGATCTCAAAACCGGTCTTGAATTCATGATGCATCCCGGCCTGGTAATTCAAATCGCCTTTAATCGAAAATACCCGAGAGGTGCTCAACAAATACAGATCGTCCGTGCCCCGCACATAAAACTCCAGTTCGTTGTCCCGCTCCCCTTTCTCATATTCCGTTTCGGGATCGGCAAAGCGGTTTTCTTTCCAGTTCCAGACGCCAAATTCGCTGCGCTGATCGGACAACCCAACGTTCAGGATGTAAAACGCCCTGGGAGAAATCGTATGGGTAATGGTAAAGATATGGCGTCGCTGCGTTAACCAGTTTAATCCCTGATTTTGGGGTAGGTACTTCCAGGCATGATCATAGATCTGAAAAATGCGTCGACTGAAATTTTCTGTAAAATTGATTTTAAATGTTGGCGAAAGGTAATACGTCAGCTTGGTAAAATAGCTCCGTTGCAAATCGAAGCCATGCGGCAAATGGGAATTGAGATTGGCATACTTTCCTGAAAAGAAGAAGGACAGGTGCGGGACACCGGGAACGGGGCCACTAAAGGATCCCTGAAACTGACCGGCAAACGGCAACCGGGTGGGAAAACCCTGCAAATTTTCCGGGGGAGAATAGAACAGGCGTTTTCCGCTCAGAGCATCTACAATGGGATTTTTATCCTCCACCAGGGCATTGGGACGTCGGTAGGGAGAACGGTTTACGTAGTCGCTGGTAAATTCTAAACGCCCGGTGTAGGTGGGACTGGGTTCGCGGGTAACAATGTTCACCACACCGGACATCACATTGCCATATTCCGCATTGAAGGTACCGCTAATGACCACCATTTCATCGATGGCATCATCACTGATCAAGATGCCCAGATTAGCACTCATGGCCTGGCGGGCCTGATTGCTTTCCTGTAATTCGCTACCAAAACCACCCTGAAGGGGATCATCCATGTACACGCCGTCGATTAGAAAGGCAATTTCACCCTGACGTCCGCCCCGAATGTGCAACCGTCCTGCAGCATCTTTGATAATGCCAGCCTGCAGGGACAGTACCGCCTTAAAATCCGACACCGGTAAATCAATGATTTCCTTACTGCCAATATAAGACTGTCGGGAAGTAATGTCTTTCCGTATGAGCGGACGCTCGGCAACAACCACCACCTCCTCCCCTTCAATTGGCGCTTCCTCCAATTGAAAAGTCAACCGGGTTGTTAAATCGATCGAAACTTTCACGTCTTTTTGAACGATTGTTTTATATCCTAACATACTCACTTCCACATCGTACACACCAGGTGGGACATTCAAAATCAAAAACTGACCATCCAGATCGGTGGAAGCGCCCAGGTGGGTATTTAACAGGCGGATATTCACGCCCACAAGGGGTTCACCGGTTTGCTTATCGACTACCGTCCCCACGATTTTTCCCGTGGTTCCGGCAAGCAGGCAGGTGACCAGCACCCCTAAAATAAAAACCAGTGTGGTTTTTAGAAAGGTATGCCGCATCTTCGGCGCTCTCCCTCTCAGTCATCAGGCTCCAGCCATCCCGGAGCCGTTATCAGTTACGGGCAGGATGGGGTCAATGTCCCCACCCGCCCGTTTAGATGGTGGTTATTTTGCCAACAACATCTTTCTGGCCTGAACAAAATCTCCGGCCTTCAGGCGATAATAATAAATGCCGGCCGGTACCACCCTTCCCCGATCATCCCGACCATCCCAGCGCACCGAATGCGTTCCCGCAGGGAAACGGCCTGCCACTAACGTGCGGATGTTTTCCCCCAGATTGTTGTAAATTTCCAGATTAACCCATTCACCGCGAGGAATGGTAAAGGAAATGGTCGTGGTGGGATTGAAGGGATTGGGATAATTTTGTTCCAGTCGATACCCTTCGATTGCCACCGGTTCCGCATCATCGATTTGAGTCAGGGGCTCGGTGACTCTTACGTCGTCAACATAGAGATTGGCGGAATCCAGTTGATCGTTAAAATTCATATGAAAGGCATAAAACCCAATAAACCCGCTGTCGAACTTCGGACTGGACGTTGTATCTGTGTAAGGACATCCGGGCAATTCCTGATCATTGAAATAAAACCAGAATTGATCACCCACCACATTCACGGCCATTTTATACCATCCAGACGTATCGGGAATCAGCTCCGGGTAATCCGTGGCCTTCCACTCATGAATCACTACCGGTTGAGCGGGCGTGTCTTTGGGGCGTTTTCGGAATCGGAATCGCGGCGTAACCATCGAGTTAGGATTTAATACCGCTACAAACTGATATCCGGACGTATTTCCGCTGGAATCCACTCGAAATTCCAGCCCGAACAGCTGGAAAAATCCAAATGGCGTTCCCCCCTCTGCGGGCAGATAAACCATAGCCTCAAAATAAAAATCGCTCCATCCTGGATCCCCGGCAAAACAGGATGCCACCATCCCGGTGTCCGGACGCGCCGTGCTCATCCAGCCCACCCAGCCATCCCCGCTGGGATTATCCGGGTACGGTTTGGGTGTAAAAATTTTGCCCTTGCCGTTGGCATTAAAACCGGGATACCAGACATTATCCAGCGTCCCCTCGGAGAACGTTTCCTGAAAAAGAGCCTGTGCCAGAAGAGACGGTACAAAGAAAACAAGTAAAACCCAGATCCAACGTATCATCTGTTTCATAACCTCACCTCTCCTGTTTTAATTTTGGGATGAATTACCTCCGAATTATTTAGTTTTTAATAATTTACTGCAGTTAAAATAAATGTCAAGTTTTAATTGGGCATTTTACCGTCAGAAGGAACTCCGGGCTTTCGCTGGATTTTTTAACCCAAATAATGCATTGAACCGCGAATCACACGAATGAAACCAAAAATATCTACAAAATCGCGAATAAACCACAAAACACATTTTTATCCATATATCATCAAATGGATTTTATTATTTTTATTCGTTTTAATTCGTTTCATTCGTAGGCAAAGGCATAATCTGGGTTTAATTTAGTCAGATGTATTGGTGTGTCTGATTTGCTCAGCAGCGGTGGAATTTCACTGGACGTACCCGCCCCTTCAGAGTATCTTTACTCCCTCAAACGCTCCTGAAATACCCAGCACCGGGTTGGGGTTAGCAGATACATCATGCGTCGGCGGTCACTCTGGAAAAAGCGCACAGCAACATCGGCAATGGTCTCAGATATTTCCGGAAAACGAAGTATTTCCTGAAATTTCAATTGATTGTTAAACACAAAGATCTCATTCCCATCGGCATCCACCACGTACAACTGGTTGTCCCATCCCCAGGCCAGACCGGTGGGTTGCTGCAACTCCGGAACGGTGAGCGTCTGCAGGTAATTTCCCAGATAATCGAAAACCAGAACCGCCTGTTGTCCCGGATCGGTTACAAACACATGATTCACATCGTCAACGGTTAACTGCACCGGTTCCAATAACTGTCCGTAGGGATCATCCAGTCCACCAAATACCTGAATCGGTTCGCTAAACCGATTGAATTTAATGATTTTTTTGGTGATGTCGTCCAGTAAAAACAGATCGAACTGGGAAGTGACGGCCACACTCAGCACCTGATCAAAGTCATACGGGGATTCCCACTGTGGAGTTAATTCGCTCAAATAGTTTAAATACCGATCCAGTCGAACCACTCGCTGATTGTTGTAATCGGCCACAAAAATGTTGAGGGTGGTGTGGGCATCCACATCCCGGGGATCATCAAACTGATCGACCTGGCTACCGAAACCGCCAATCTCGTGAATAAACGTTCCATCCGGATCAAGTTTGATTAACCGGTGCCGCCCGCGATCCACAAGGTAAATATTGCCCTCCGAATCCAGATCGATCGCCACTGCCTGCTTTAATGGCCCACCCGGACTCCCCGAAACGTCGATTGTGTTGATCAATTGCCAGCGGGAAGCGCTCCGGGGTTCTGAGGCAATAATCACACCCTGCAAAAAAACGCTCAGTAACAGAATTCCCCGGATGAGGCGACCACAGATTTCTTTCACATCAGCCATCCTGTAACCCTGTCCGGGCACGGTTTTCCTCCCTACCTGCCGTTCCTCTCATCGGTATTACCTCACCTGAACGTGGATCACACCGTTTTGCGGATCCACCTGTGCCCATCGCGTTCTTGATTCAGGAAAAGGGTCATGCTTTTTTCGATTCGTTTTTCTGATCTGCAAAATAATCGTAAAAGCCCTTGCCCGATTCCGCAATTTTTTGTAACAGGGGCACTGGTGTATACCGCTCCCCAACCTCAGTCGCCAGCGCCTGCATTTCCCGAACCACCGAATCCACTCCCAGCCGATCCACATATACCAGTAGACCGCCCCGGAATGGCGGAAACCCAATTCCAAAAATCAGGCCCACATCCACATCGCGGGGTTGGCGGGCAATCTGCTCATCCAGACACCGCGCAGCTTCGTTGAGCATTAGATAAATCAGGCGCTTCTGAATATCCTCTGCAGCCATTTTGGTTTCGGGCCGAATCCCCAGAAACGCATACACCGAAGGATCAACCTTGCGATGCTGCCCCTTTTTCTCCCTGGGCAGGTAAAATCCCTTACCGCTTTTGATTCCCAATCGTCCTGCTTTCACCATTTTTTCAATACTTTCCGAGGCAGGCAACCGATCGCCAAAATACTCCTGCATTACCCGCGCCGCCTTATAGGCCACGTCAATACCCACCTCATCGTATAATCGGAACGGCCCCATGGGCATGCCAAAATCCAGCATCGCGCGATCGATATCTTGAATGGAAACCCCGGCCTCCAGCAAAACAACGGCCTCGGCCATGTAGGGCATCAACAGTCGATTCACCAGAAACCCCGGCCCATCGTTCACCACAATGGGCGTCTTGCCCCACTTTTTGCACAGCTCCACGATGGTAACCACGGTTTCGTCGGTAGTCTTTTTCCCGCGGATCACCTCGATCAATGGCATTCGGTGGACGGGATTAAAAAAGTGCATCCCAACAAAGCGTCCAGGGCGTTTTACCGCCTTAGCCAGTTCGGTAATCGGGATGGCCGAGGTGTTACTGGCCACGATGGTTTCCGGGGAAACATGCTCCATCAGCTCCGAGAATACTTTCTTCTTAATGGTCACATCTTCCACCACCGCTTCGATCACCAGATCGGTATGCTTAAATCCACTGTAGTCCAGCGTGGTACTGATCAGCCCCATTTTGATGTCCGCCTCTCGCTGGTTCAATCGGCGGCGCTTGACTAACTGATCGAACAATTCCTTTGCGTGCGCCATGGCCATGGCCAGGGGCTTCTCATCAATATCCTTCAGCCGCACCGGATGATCCCGATACGCCGCCAGCTGAGCAATACCACCCCCCATGACGCCTGCTCCCAGAATACCAATCTTGTGAATCGGTCGGGGCTTTACTTTGGGATTATCCACCCCATTTTCCTTCTTGATCTCTTCGGTGAAAAAGAAAATGCGGATGAGATTTTTGGAAACATCCGTGACCGCCATTTCGGCAAATTTTCGCGCTTCGTATTCCAGGCCCTGTTGCAAATCGCGCTCGGTACCGTACTTCACGGCATCCAGCGCCGCCAGTGGAGCGGGATAATGTCCACGGGTTTCCTTCAACACCATTTCCCGGGATTTCTTGAAAATTTGATTCCGTCCGATAGCGGTGGCTTCCAGCGCCACTTCCATGAAGGAGCGTTTTTTTCGCCGGGAAAGGTAAGATTTTCCCCCATTCGCCAGAATTTTCTGGGCGACCTTTAGCGTGGCCTCATCCAGAATCTTGTGGGGTACCACCTCGTCCACCAGATGACTTCGGTAGGCCCGGCGCGCATCCACAGGATTGCCTGTCAGAATCATCTTCAACGCATTCTGTAGACCAATCAAACGGGGAAGCCGTTGCGTGCCCCCCCAGCCGGGAATGACCCCCAGCTTCACCTCCGGTAACCCGATGCGGGTCTTCTGGTGATCGCTGGCAATGCGATAGGTACAGCCCAGAATAAATTCCGTTCCGCCGCCCATGCAGGCGCCATGCACCACTGCCAGCGTTGGGAAGGGCAGGTTTTCCCAGCGATCAATCAGTTTTTGTCCCAGTCGGGATTTTTCATAGGCATCGTCAACGGTGGTGATGTTGAATATTTCATTCACATCTGCGCCGGCGATGAAGATGTTTTCTTTGGCGCTGGTCAGCACCGCCAGGCGGACATCGCGATTGACTTCCAGCTCGTCAATCAACGCCGGCAGCTCCTCAAAAACGGCGCGATTAAAAATGTTTGCCCGGCTGTCCGGAAGGTCAAATACAATTTTCAATATGCCGTCGGTAATGAACTCGGTGCGAAAAATGGTACCCATGGCTGCACTCCTTATCCTCTTCGTTTTCAATCACCTGCAGATTTGTTCCACCCACGCTTTGAATCTCAATCACTGAGTGGTGCTCTTTTCAATTCGTGCATCCTGGCATCACCGATAGTGTTCGTCCTCACTTGCGTTCCAGGATGATGGCGCCACCCTGGCCTCCACCAATGCACATGGAGGCAACCCCCAACTCCAGATCGCGACGCTTCATCTCCTTCAACAGGGTAATCACCAGCCGTGCTGCAGAGGAACCCACGGGATGCCCCAGCGCAATGGCTCCCCCGTTGACATTCAATCGCTCCCGATCCAGCGGTTCCAGCAACGTTTTGTCCCCGAACGTTTCTTCCACAAAACGGGCATCGGCAAACAGGCGTTCATTAGCAATCACCACGGCGGCAAAGGCCTCGTTGATTTCCCACAGTTGAATGTCCCGGGATTTCAACCCCGCCTTTTTTAGTGCCCGGGCGATGGCATAGGTGGGCGCAATGCCCATGTATGCCGGATCCACGCCGGCAAAGGCAAATTCCCGAATGTAGCCCAGTGGCTCCAGTCCCAGTGCCCGGGCCTTCTCCTCGGGCATTAAAATTACGGCGGCAGCGCCATCGGTAATCTGAGACGAATTGCCCGCCGTCACCGAACCAAACTTTCGATCAAATACGGGTTTCAATTTTGCCAGCGCTTCCATGGACTGGTTGTGGCGGATCCCGTTGTCTTCTTCCTGGAAGGTATCAAAGCGGGGTGGCAGAGGTACGGGAACAATTTCTTCTTTAAAAATGCCCAGTTTCGTGGCCTGACTTGCCCGCTGATGGCTCATTAACGCAAAGCTGTCCATCTCTTCCCGGGTGATGTGGTAATCCCGCGCCAGAATTTCCGCCGTTTCCCCCATCAACAGGCCGCAAATGTAATCTGTTAATCCCAGCTGCAAACTGTTAATCGGTTTCAAAAAACTGAACCGGAATTGAGGCAACAGCGCCAGCTTTTCTCCCAGGGTTTTGGCCCGACTGAACCGCAGCAACCAGTCCGAGTAAGCTTTGGGATACAGCAGGGGAAAGTTGCTCATGGATTCCACCCCACCGGCCAGTACAATTTCGGCATCGCCCTTTACGATCTCGTAATACCCGGAAACAATGGCCTGCAACCCGGATCCGCAATTCCGCTGTACCGTGTAGGCGGGAACGTGCTTGGGAATGCCCGATTTCAGCGCAATGATGCGCGCAATATTAATCGCCTCCACAGGTTGGCCGATATTTCCCCAGATGACCTCGTCGATCTCTTCCGGCGCAATTTCAGTGCGCTCCAGCAATTCCCGGGTCACAATACGCCCCAGATCATACGCCGGGATGTGGTTGAAAACTGTCCACGCCTTGGCATAAGGGGTTCGCAATCCCTCAACAATCGCAATCCGTTTCATACGCACTCTCCCGTATTTCGATTAATGACAAGATAATAAAGAAGGCAATCCCTTAAAAGGACTAAGTAAGTTCTCACAGACGCTGAGGAAGCGTGGTACCAGAAACGAAACGCGGGATTGATTTCGATTCATCATAATCCCAAACAATGGGTGAAACCACGAATCACACGAATGAATTCGAATAATCCCCAATAATGCATTGAACCGCGAATCCCGCGAATGAAACCCAGAAATATCAATAAAATCACGAATAAACCTCGAAGCGAATCTTCATCCAGATCTAATCTAATGGATTTTATTGTTTTTATTTGTGTTCATTCGTGTAATTCGTGGTCAAAAGCATAATTTTGGTTTATTATTTTTATTCGTTTTAATTCGTGTAATTCGTAGGCTATTGCATAATCCGGGTTATTTCGTGTAATTCGTGGTTCTAATGCATAATCTGGGTTTAAGATGCCACTTTGCCTGTGTTGTTATCTGTGTGGATTCGGCGCATCCGCCGGCGAACATGGATCTGAGTGTAAAAATGGGGTGCAGGCCTCAGATCCCACACCCCGGAAAGAAAGCCGTATTATTGCTGAGAATTCTCGGAGGATTGTTTGCTGCGGAGCAATTCCCGCAATTTTTTCCGCTGTCGTTTAATATAGCGTTTTCGACGTTTTCGTTTTTCCCGAGGGTTATAACGTTTCCCCATACTCACCTCCTCTTTTCCGAAATTTAAATTTATCCAGATTTTTCTGCAATGCCCGCTGTGTCATCTCAGCTTACACACGCAAACGCGCATTTCAAAAACAAATTCATTTATTTCGAGTCTCGAAGTCTAAATTATCATGAGATCTTCCCGTGGGTTTAGAATGAGAATAGTGGCAAATCCTGCACGCGTTCATGTTGCTTACGGAAACATTCGTTACCCACTCCATCTTTCTGGATGCAAACTCAAAATGCGTTAGAATCGGCTGCGATTGCATCCAGCACCAGTTCGTAAAATTCGTTTAATGATCGGACTCTTGGCCCCGGCCAGTGCTGATTCCAGGGCTGATCCATGCAAACGGCCAGCCGCCCGGTGGCCTGAAAGGCTTCCAGGTTATCCACAAAATCGTCCAGCAGCGCCACTCCGTCGACTTCCTCCTTCCGGTAGCAAATGTGCACTTCGTTTGTGGGCACTTTAAACTTGCCCAGCCAGATGAACGTGGGATAGCGCCACCGCCGGGGTTGCGCGGTTACAATTACGTTTTCGAACCGATCTTCCCAGCGCCGCATGGCCTCGATGGCCCCGGGATATGGCGGCGAATCGATGAGAATCTCATCCAGAAATTGTCGATCGATAAAATCGTAAATCCGCTCCCCGATGGGGAAAAAGGTCTCCAGTGCCCGGGAATTTATCGTTTTAATTTCATGATCCGGATATTCCCGTTGGTAAATGCGGGTCAGTCCACCGATGAAGTCCCGTACCACGCCATCCAGATCGATGAGCACCCGGATTTTTCGGGGTTGGGATTTCATACCTCCCCTTTGTCCATTACCAGCTCACCGCCATCCACCGGAATCACGCCACCGTTGATCCACTGGGCTTCCGGGCGTGCCAGCAGGGAAATCACATTGGCCACATCCTCGGGCGTGGTCAATCGCCCACCGGCGTTCCGCTGTTTGGCCATTTCAATCATCTTCTCATGACCGGGAATTTTCCGCAATGCCGGGGTATCGGTTACACCCGCCATGATGGCATTCACCGTGACTCCCAGATGCCCCAGCTCCATTCCCAGCTGCTTTACATGATTTTCCAGCGCGGCTTTTGCGGCCGATACGGCCCCATAGTGTGGAAATACCACCTTGCTACCGCTGCTGGTCATGGCAAAAATTCGGCTGCCCTGCCCCAATAATCCGGCCCAGTACAACTCCTGCGTCCAGTACACCAGCGAATGGGCCATCACATCCATGGTCATCACCATGCTGGCTTTATTAATTGCCTGCGAAGGCTCGTCGGCAATAAACGGCTTCAACGCCCCAAAGGCCAGGCTATGAAGCATGACGTCGATATATGCCCCTTGCGGGAGCTGATTTTTAATTTCATTTACCACCATTTTCCGCTTTTCATCATCCGCCGCATTGACATTAAAGAAAACCGCCTGCACACCATGGCTCTTAATCTTTTCGATGACCGCCTCCACCTGCGGCATGGTGGCCTTACGATCCAGATGCACCCCAAAAATATGAAATCCGTCCTGCGCCAGACGGATGGCCGTGGCAGCTCCAAACCCGCTGCTGCTTCCCAGAATCAATGCATATTTTGCCCGATCTGATTGATGGCTTCCCATTCCTTCTCCTTCGTTTTTATTCACCCTATTTGATTATCTTGAATCAACAGTTGTTCGCGTCTGGAATATTGACGATTTCTTCCGGAAACCCAAGCGATTTTTTGTTTCCCCCATGCTTATCTGCCACCGCCTGCACTGGAAAATTCACTTACCCTACAGCACCGCATTCCCGAATCGGTACCCCGTCCCCCATTCCTTTTCAAAAAGGCGTTTAACTGTCACCCGCTATTCCTGTTGCCAGGGTGAATGGCTTCCGGAACGGCTCGCGGGAACATCCGGTTTTAAATACGTTTGAAACCACTTCAGGGCGCGGTGGAAAACATCCCGGCGATGATTGGGTTCTCGTCCCAGACCATGCCCCTCCCGCGGATAGACTACAAACTTCACCGGTCGCTGCAGGGTTTTTAATGCCTGGTACATCTCCTGCGAATTGGCCAGATTGGTGTAGCGATCTTTTTCACCGTGCATAATCAACACTGGCGTCTGGATGTTCTGTACATAAAATGCCGGCGAATATTTTACATACGGATGCTCCGGACTGATGGGCTGCTCCCAGTAATAGATGCCCAGATACATCTTTTCCCAGCTGGGTTGCCAGGAATTGCTCCAGTCCGTAAACAGACTAAAAATGCCAAACAGAGAAACGGCCGCGGCAAATCGATGGGTATGGGCAATAATCCAGTTGGTCATGTAACCGCCATAGCTTCCTCCAATCACCCCCATGCGTGTAGAATCCACCCAACCCTCGGCAATCACCGCATCCACGCCGGCCATAATGTCCTGGTAATCCACTCCGCCCATGTGACCGCCTGCACGATACCAGATGGCCTTGCCGAACGCATCGTCGTATCCCGAACTACCGCGGGGATTAGGGGCCAGCAATAGAAAACCGTTATTTGCGTACACCTGATGAAAATAGGCCTGGCGGAAGGTGTGACGGAATCGTCCATACGGTCCACCGTGAATGGTTAAAATCAACGGATATTGCCGATCCGGCTGGTAATTCACCGGGAAAATAACCAGGGCTTCGATCAGTACCCCATCCACGCTGGTGTACCGATAAACCCGCTGCTGTCCCAGCGTAAATTCTTTTAACCGATCCGAAAACCGGGTAACTGGCACTACCCGACGCGAACGCAATTGAATAATTTCCGGCAGCCGATACGGGCCCTCTGCCAGACAAAATGCCTGACCGGTGTCCGTAAATCGCAGGTCAAAAAAGTTTGTAAAAGCCCCCGGAACCGGGGTGATTCTGGAATAGCGTTTTTTCTGTTTGTTCCAGTCAAACCGGTACAGATGGGTCTCCGTGCCCTCCGCTACCTGAATATACAACCGCCCCCGGGCATCAAATTCAAACGTCTGGACGGAACGATCCAGATCATGGGTTAAAGTATCCGCTTTCTGTACCGTCTGTCGGGGACGAAACGGAATGCGCGCCAGGTCCCATTCGGCAAACTCAATATCCGGTGTGGTCTGATTGATGTAAAAAATCCATCGTCCATCGGGAGAAAACCGGGGCTGATACTCTGGTCCCGGGAACCGGGTTAACGGGAAGACCTCCCCGGTGGTCAACTGAACGCACCAGAGGTCATACTTTTGTTCATCGTCGTATTTGCCAGTGTAGTTGGTTTCGTAAACCATCCATTGGCCATCTGGCGAGATGGCAAACGATCGCACCCCCGGATCCAGCACCGCCACCTGCTCCACGTTCAAATCGGGATACATCACCCGCCACAGCACCTTTCGCACCTCCCCGCTATCTTTCACCACCGCGTCGAATTTCAGCCGGCGTTTTCGTTCTTCCCTGGCGCGAACAGAATCGGGGGTGGGTTCTGACGAGAGGCATAGCAGAAAGCGGCCCTTCGAATCCCACTGGTAATCCTCCACACCCCCGGGGATATCCGTCCAGCGCACCGCTTCTCCCCCATCGGCGGGCAGTGCCCAGAGCTGGCGAACATCGCTAACCGTCTTTCCCTGATGGTTCCGATAAGGGCGCGCCGTCAGGAAAGTGATCCATCGTCCATCGGGCGACCAGCGCGGAGCATATTCGTTGCCAACCCAATAGGTCAAACGTCGCGGGGGTTGATCCATCCCATCCTGAATCCAGATCTGGGTTTGCCAGCGGCTTTCCTGAAAATCGGGAAGGTGAATGGTGAATACAAAGCGGTTGCCATCCGGGGAAACATCAAAGGTTCGGGGATAAGGCAATTGCAGGGCATCTTCAATGGTTAATGGACGACCGGGTTGTGCCAGCAGATTGAGTATGCCAATACACAATACCAACAGGCTACTCAGGCCAAATCGTGCAATCATGAACGTGAATGGACCTCCTCCTTGATTGAAAGGAGTAATTTAAAAAAATAATTAGAAATTTCAACAGGGAATTCTTCCTGGCAATGGGATGCGTTGAAATTTTGGGATCCATTCGCGTGTTTCGCGGTTCCACCCATCATTTGGGTTAAAATGCAAATGAAATACCCAGGTGGATTTCGTAGCGCTTCTCACCGGGACGGGGCATCAATTTGTATCCGTAATCCAGGCGTACCGGACCCACCGGGGTAATCAGGGCAATTCCCATTCCCGTACTCCACTTGATATCCAGCCAGCGCACCTGCCTCAGTTCTGACCATACGTACCCTCCATCCAGAAATACCTCCCCATACAGCAACCAGATCAGAGGCACCCGTAGCTCCAGATTGGAAAGGAAGAGGGCTTTTCCGCCCAGTGGCACGGGATGTCCCCGGTCGTCGTAAAGGACTGGACCTAACAACTGCTCTGCATAACCGCGCACGGAGGAGGCACCGCCCAGAAAAAATCGCTCCACAAACGGCACGGTCGTGGCGGGATTGAATTCCATGATGGCACCCAGGCGGATGCGGGAAGCCAGCACCCAGCCGGGATTCCGGGGTACCCGCTGGTAACGGTTCCACTGGGCACTCAACTTCACAAACCGATTGGTGGAACGCTTCCGGGTCTCCAGATTGAGAATGGTCGAATGAATAAACTTGCTCCGGAACTCCAGCAGGGAACCGTCCTGGGGCGCCATATAATTATCCCGACGATCGCGAATGGCCTGGAACGAAAGAGCATAGATGAGATCCTGCCCCTGCGTCAGTTTTTGCAACAGGGTGTCCAGTCGGGTGTTAACCCGTTTGGCGGAGACCATTCCCTCCACCGTCCAGTCGTTGGTAAACTCGTGCCGCACATTGAACGAGGCCGTCCAGATCTTGAGATCGGCGGGATAAATGGGTTTCCGGAATTCGCTGTAAGAAAATTGAAATATTCCCGGTGTGCGGGTGTACCCGATCCAGGGTTCCACAAAGGTCAGGCTGATCTGATTCTTGGGATTCTGCATTTTTCCGCGGGAAACGTCGTACAGAAAGGACGGTATCAGGCTCAACGAAAGGCTTCGAGCGGTACCAAACAGATTGCGATGGCCGGCCTGGGCGGTGATATCGAATGTGCTGGTGGCCCGTCCAAATTCCTTTTCCTCTTCATAGGTCACACCAAAGCGAATGCCCAACCATCGCGGCTGTTTTTCTACCACAAAAATTTTCAACCGCACCTCCGAACGGGAATCTCCGATGGGTTCCAGCTTGAAATTGACCGACTTGAACAAACCGGTCCCATAAATATTTCGCTGGGAAAGATTGAGCTTTTTTCGAGAATAGCGATCGCCTTTTTTAATCTCCAGTTCCCGGCGAATGATGAACGCTTTTACCCAGCGCAGGCCGTAATACTGAATGTCCCGAATGTAAACCGTTTCGCCCTCATCAATACGAACGATCAGATCAATCAGGGAATCCTGCACCACATGACGTTCCGTTTGAATTTGAACGTACAATTTCCCGTTGTCCAGGTAATAGCCTTCAATGGCGTTGATGCCGCTCTCGATCTGCGTCGGTTGATAAGGATCCCCCGGCTTGATGTCAAAAAATCGGCGCAAAAAACGGTCGCTGGCCAGCTGATTGCCCTGAAACACAATGCGATTGAGAAAGTACTGCGGCCCTTCCCGAATGCTGTACCGAATGTGAATGCGATCACCATCCCGTTTGAAATCGGCAGAAACATAGACGTCCAGATACCCATGCAACTGGTAATAATTCATCAGCAGAATTTGATCCAGTTTCATCAGCTTGGCATTGAACGGCTTCCCCTCCCGGGATTTGATGATGTCCTTCAACTGGCCTTCGCTGAATGCCTGACGACCTTCAAACAGGATCCGCTCCACCTTCAGCTGCTGTCCCCAACCCCAAAAGGGAAACAGTGCCAGACTCAGCAATCCCAGGAATATGCCGGATTTAAAAGTTAATCTGCCAGCTGATGTCGAATTTAATGCGTGCATTGCCCTCAATCGTTTTTTCGTAAAAAGAAGAAATCGACCAGTTGCGTCCAATTCGGTATTCCAGGTAGATTTGATTCCCGGCTTCCCAGCGCAACTGCGGTGTGGGAATGTTCATCAATCCGGGAATCCGGGTGGAAGCCAATCGGGATTTGTACTCAAAATACAATTTGGGGGTCAGGTATTTCCCCAGTGCCAGGGTTGCCGGTTCGGGATTTAACCGGGCGTCTTCCAGCAGGGTGCGACTGGGAGCAGTCTCAATCCGGATTTGATCCAGCCCGATAAAATGTCGCGCCTCTTTCTCGATTTGCGAGATCAACGTCTGGGTAATAATCTCTTCACCTTTCTCCAGCAGTTTGGTGCCAATCTGCGATTGCAATTCGGAAAACGGCACCCCGAACATCAATAGCGCCATCTGATCTTTCACATCCGGATACGGCAACGGCTGGGATGGATCCCGCGCATCGTAAATGGTAATCTCTTTTACGGGATTATTCAGTCGTCCCCTGACCGTGAGCACAAAGATCAAATCGTATTTCCGCTTTTGAGCCACGATGTGCAATTCAGGAAGTTCCTTGGGATTCACAAAATTGATTCGCCCTTCCTGAATTTTAAATTCCTCGATCTGAACAAAATATTTGCCTTTTAAAATTTCCAGGTAACCGTTCATTTCCAGCGGGGCACGGGGCTCCTGAATAACCCGAAGATCCCCACTGATTTCCAGATTAAAGGTATTGAACGGGGCATTGCTGATGATGAAGAAATTTCCCGGAATGCTCACGTCCAGATCGTAGGCCACAAACGGTGGAATTTCCCGCACCGTGGGAGAAAGCAGGAGATTTTTCTCGGTTTCGGCAATGTCCAGTTCCACATCCCCTTCATCGATAAAAATATCGCCCCTCACCCAGATGGTGTCCCGACCGGTAATCCGCAAGTTGTCGGTACTGAATACCAGATGCACATTTTCGATGAAATAATTGACATACGCCTGGTGGGCCTTTAGCCGCAGGTCGTAGCCGGGACGAAAAATGTCTGAAAGATCAATCTGCCCTTTCCCTTCAATGCGGCCGGTTTCTTCCTCCACCAGCCCCAGAAACTGGAGGGGGCGGGTCACAAAACGCCAGACCCGATCCCAGAAGCCGCGTTCGTAAGCCGTGCGGGAGGCAGCACCTTCAAACTGATCGATTATCAGGAACTGATCTTCCAGGTGGGCCTGGAACTGCACATCGGTAATGGGATTGGCGACCTTGTTCAGATAAATCTGCCCGTCCTTGATGCTGGCCTCCGCTTCCAGGAGGCGTGGCCGATCGATCAATCCCCCCAATTTTAAAAATATGTTAATATCGCCCACAATGCGATCCACCTCGGGTTCAACCACTCCCAGGAAATTCAGGCTGTCCTCCTGAATACGGCACAACAATCCAAATGCCCGATTGGCAAAGATTTGCTCCGGATGTTCGGGATTCCACTGAATGGCCTTCCAGCCATTTAAGCGCAATTCGGTATTCAGAAAATTCACCCGCGCAAAATCCAGTAAAATCCGATGCGGCTGGATGCGTCCATCCAGTTCCACATAGGGGAATTGATACTCTCCGTACTGAAGCCGCTGGAGCTGGAAATTGTAATTTCCCCGGGGTGCGCCAATCGTGTGGGTCAACTCCAATTGACCGTTTATCTGCCCCTGCACGGGAACATTGGTTTTCAGAAAAAAGGCGGCATCTTTTAACTGGAAATTCTCAAACTGCAGACGACTTTCGAAAGTGTTGCGGGGATTCAACAGAGATGCAAGGGACAATTTCTCGGACGGCAGCTGCACCATTCCATGAAAAGTCACCTGTCCACCTTCCCGCTGCCGAAAATCCAGCCGCTTCATTTCCAGGCGATTCTGTTGCAACACCGCTCGAGCCAGGAGATTACCCAATATGCGGCCATCCACGGAAAAATCGTTTACGTCCACCTCCAGGGCAATCTCCGGATGATCAATCGTTCCCCGTAAACGCGCCTTACCCTGAAGCTGCCCATCCAGGGCATAATCGGTTTTCAAAAACGGGTGCAGAGCGGCCAGACGAATTTTGTGGATCTCCAATTCCACATTCGACGCGCCGTTACCGGTAATCACTCCCCTGGCCTGCAGTTGTCCCCCATCTCGGGTAAACAGGGCCAGATGGGCGATCTTCAGTGAATCTTCTCCCCAGATCAACCGCAGAGGCTGACGATTGCGCAGACGGTAATCCTGGTACCGAAATTGAAATTGGAATAGGGTCAGCCACCAGCGCTGGCGGGCATATGCCAGCCGCCCCTGCGTGAATACCCGGTTCTGTCGGCTAACAAACTGAATGGAATCCAGAAAAACCACGTTCCGCTGAATCCGAAATCGCAAGCGACCGTCCGTCACCGGTACCGTTCCCAGTTCACCGGAGGCAATGTCCAGAGAAAATATCCCCAGCCGTTGCGTGGCCACATTCAGCACCTGGATGTTCGCCTGAACGCCCTTCAATCGGATATTCTGATACTGCACACTATCCAGAAAAATCCGCCCGTCAATGTTGGGATTATCGAGCTTGCCGGTGATGTGGAACTCCAGCTGCCCCTGACCGCGGACCGGGGGCAACGGCAAATGGGTGGCCAGCGTGTCCAGCTGATTGCGGAGGCTCTTCACCCGGATATCCAGATCCCTTTGCGGGGATATCCTTCCCGATATATCAAACCGACTGGATGGCCCCACCACGATGCGGGAACCTTCACGTAAAAAAAAACGACCGCGCTTCCAGCTTACATCCAGATAAACGGAATCCAGCCGCGCAGCATCCAGACGGGCAGGAAATAGATGCAGATGCGCCCGTCCCTCCATCCGGTTCAGATCCCAGTCTTTAAAGCGAACCTGTAGATGACCACTGAGGTGGGTCTCTATATCGGCAAGCGCCAGACGCTGCAGGTTCCAGTTGCTAAATGCCAGGTTGAATTGATTCCAATCCGCCGGGGATAAACTCCCTCTCCCTTTTGCATTGCCAAAGTTGGAGCGGAAAAGAATTTCTTCAATTTCATAACGGCGGGCTTTTTTTTTATAGCGAAGACTGAGCCGATCTATCCGCAAACTGTCCAGTAGCGATTCCAGAAATACTTCTCCAGAATATTCCTGAAAGTTTCCAATAAACGAACCGTACAACCGGATGTATCCGGTTTTGTAGGGCAATGATGGGAAAATCGCATGCAGGGTGGTCAGGTTGATGGTGCTGGTATCGGTGAAGAGGTAAAATTTTAATTCGGGAACAAATTCCACCTCTCCATGACCAATCAGGCGGGAATCGCCCAGACTGGCCTCCAGTTGATTCACCGTAATTCGTTTCCGATTCCCAATCAGTTGAAATTTTAGTTGCTGGAGTCGCAGATTGTGGTTTTTCCAGAACCCCCGAATATAGCGGGGGCGCAATTCCACCCGCTCTTCGTTCAGCTCCCCTTTCAATTCTATCTGAATATCGGTGATGACCTGAACAGTGTCCTGACCCTTCAGCACGAAAACGCGCCCATCGGTCACCACCAGCTGGCGCACCTGAATTACCGGGACTCCCGAAAGGTCCAGCGGCCGAGGCACGGGCAATGCGTTGGTTTCTTCCTCAGACGGTGCCCCCCGGGACGTATCGGTGGCGACCCGTATCGTTGCCACCGGCCGGAATAAAACGATGCGATCAAAAACATATCGCTGATTGACCAGGTCGAGCAGGCGGTACTTCAGGATTGTCTTTTCGGCCACCAGGCGTCCCTGTGGGGCTTCGATCTCCAGACCATCCAGCCGAACTTCACCGATCAGGTTTCCGGAAATATTGGCATAGCGTATCTGAATTTCGGGACCGGTCGCCGCATTCAATACTCGCATCAGGGCCGTATCCACCACCGGGGTGAATCGATAGAGAACCACAAACAGAGCAATTCCCAACCCGATTATCAGGAATGCGATAAGAAAAATGTAATGAATTTTCCGTGTCATGGCTTACGGATATTTTTAGTAAGGAATTTAGGCGAAATCAAGAAGTGAAAAAAGATTTTTACTGCCCAATACCGCTTTGCCCGATGGGATTATTTCCAGAGTGATGCGTATAGACTGATTCCGCCCGGTTACGCCTTTGCACAATTTTCTTTCCTTCCAGATCGACTTCCAGAGCGCCGGATTTGTTTCCTGCAGATCGACCGGGATTGGTGACCGAAATTGCAAATTTTTACCTGAATGATGCATGAAACCGCAAATCACACGGGTGAAACCAAACCATACCCACAAAATCGCGAATATACCCCAAAACAAGTTTTCATCCAGTTTCTGAACTAATGTATTTGGTTATTTTGATTTGTGTTCATTCGTGTCATTCGTAGGCGATTGCATAATCTGGGCTTATCCAGACATGATCCAATGTACCTGATGATTTTTCTTCGTGTGAATTCGTGTGATTCGTGGGCGAATGAAAGATCCAAGTTTAAAATGCGCGTACGGGTATTCGCCCCGTGCGGGCACGTTCTTTTTGCCAATTCTGCCTCCATCAATCTCCATTCCCATATGCTCCGATATCCAACACGTTGCGCCCTGACCGGTAAATATCCCCCCAGAACAAACAAAAAAAGCGGATCCGTTATTTCGAATCCGCTTTTTGAACATTTTAAAAAAGTGGGCTCAGGCCTTATAAATTTTTTCCCGATGGCGTTTCACATTCTGGGTGGCATTCCGCGTATCGATGACAATCTGCGCATGCTCCACAATCTCATCCCAGTTATAAACCGAGTGGTCGGTGGAGATGAGCACCGCATCGTAAGAACGTAAATTCTCCGGTGTTAAATCCACGCTCTTGTTGTTAAACTTGTAGTGTCGCGTTTCCCACAGTTCCGGAATAAAAGGATCATTATAATCCACAATCGCGCCTTTTTTATACAGAATGTCCATTAATTTCAGCGTGGGGGATTCGCGCAGATCATCCACATCCTTTTTGTAGGCCATGCCCAGTATCAGAATACGCGATCCTTTCAGGGGCTTTCGGTGTTCATTCAACGCATCCACCAGTTTATTCACCACATAATAAGGCATGAAGGTGTTAATTTCACCTGCCAGTTCAATAAACTTGGTGTTGATATCAAATTCGCGGGCTTTCCAGGTTAAATAAAATGGATCGATGGGAATACAGTGCCCGCCCAATCCGGGACCGGGATAAAACGGCATGAATCCAAACGGCTTGGTGGCCGCTGCGTTGATGACTTCCCATACGTCGATGCCCATGCGATCCAGGATGATTTTCATTTCGTTTACCAGGGCGATATTCACACTGCGGAAGATGTTCTCCAGCAATTTTGTGGCCTCTGCGGCCTGCGAAGAACTGACCGGAACCGTCTTTACGATGACCTGATCGTACAGGGTCTTGGCCAGCTCCAGAGACGTGGGATGATTGGCGCCCACCACCTTCGGAATGGTTTTGGTAGTGTACTTTGGATTGTTGGGATCCTCCCGCTCCGGCGAAAATGCCAGGAAGAAATCCTCATGGCAGGTCAATCCCGATCGCTCCAGAATGGGACGCATGATTTCCTCGGTGGTACCCGGAAAGGTGGAACTTTCCAGGATAACCAATTGATTCTTGCGCAAATACTGAGAAATCGTTTCGGATGTTTTCACAATATAGGAAATATCTGGCTCGCGGTATTTATTCAACGGGGTGGGAACGCAAACCAGAATACAATCCGCCTCTTTTAGCTGGCTAAAATCATCTGTTGCCCGGAACCGTCCCGCTTCCACGGCCTTCTTCACACGGTCTGGCCCGATGTGCTTGATGTAGGACTCTCCCGCGTTCAACATCTCCACTTTTTCCGGATCGATGTCAAAACCGATGGCCGGAAATCCCTCTTCGATAAATTCCAGGATCAGGGGCAATCCCACGTAGCCCAGACCAACAACTCCAACGGTGGCCTCACGATTCTTGATCTTTTGTAATAACTCCATAACGGCAATTTCTCCATAGTTTTAATCGTTTTAACAAGCGCTGAATATATGTTATTGGTTTATCTTCGTCTTGACAAAAATCAAACTTTAGACAAAGGTATTATTTTTATTGAAGTTTTGCACAGAAGCGGACCAAAAAGAAAGAGCCCTGAACCATATTCAGGGCCCTTCAAATGGGATCCAGGCAGCGGCGTTTACCGCCGGCCCACACCGTAATAGGCAAAGCCCATTTTCTTCAGTTTCTTCGGTGAATAAATATTGCGTCCATCAAAAATGACCGGTGTGTTCAGCAATTCCTTGATACGTTCAAAATCCGGTTCACGGTAATCCAGCCATTCGGTTACCAGTATCAGACCATCGGCTCCTTTCAGAGCGTCGTAATTGTTTTCAAAAAAAGTGGCATACTGATCCAGTTTCAATCGCCGGGCTTCCGGTATGGCCACCGGATCGTGCGCCTGTACGCGGGCGCCCAGCTCGTGCAATTTCTTCATAATGGAAATGGACGGGGCTTCGCGCATGTCATTGGTCCGCGGTTTAAAGCTCAACCCCCACATGGCGAAAGTCTTACCCTTAATGTCTCCTTTAAAGTGTCGCAATATCTTGGGGATCAGCACCAGTTTTTGCTCCTCGTTGACCGCCTGAACGGCTTCCAGAATCCGTAAACGGTAATTGTATTCCCGCGCCGTTCGTATAATGGCCTGGACATCCTTGGGAAAACAGGAGCCGCCATAACCCGTTCCCGGAAAAATAAACGAATACCCGATGCGTTTATCCGATCCGATGCCCCGGCGAACCATTTCCACGTCCGCACCGACCAGATCGCATAAGTTGGCGATTTCGTTCATAAACGAGATTTTGGTGGCCAGAATGGAGTTGGCAGCATATTTAGTAAGCTCGGCACTGCGTTCATCCATCACAATAATGGGATTTCCGGTCCGCACGAAGGGGGAATACAGCTCTTTCATGATTTCGGCCACTTCCTCGTTGCGGGTACCAATCACCACGCGATCCGGATACATGAAGTCATCCACCGCCGCCCCCTCTTTTAAAAATTCGGGATTGGAAACGACTTCAAAGGCAAAATCGGTCTCGCGGGCAATGGTTTCCCGAACCTTATCGGCCGTTCCCACAGGAACAGTACTTTTATTGACGATGATTTTAAAGCCATTCATGTGTTTGCCAATGGACTCTGCAACCGCCAGCACGTGAGACAAATCCGCCGATCCATCTTCTCCAGGTGGCGTTCCCACGGCAATGAAAATAATATCCGATAACTGCACCGCTTCCCGAATATCCGTGGTAAAACGAAGACGCCCGTTATCCAGATTCCTTTTTACCAGGCTGTCCAGACCGGGTTCATAAATGGGGATCTCCCCTTTCCGTAACGACTCAATCTTCTTTTCATCTTTATCCATGCAGATTACCGTATTGCCACTTTCGGCAAAACATGCCCCGGCAACCAATCCCACATACCCTGTTCCAATTACCGTAATCTTCATCTCAACCCTTCTCCCTTCTATTTACAATATCTTCAATCGATTGCGTCGCTTTAGGTCGGCTCCATAATAGTTGTAATAGTGGTAATAGTAGTAATAATAGTAGGAACCGTAGGTCTTTTCGATTTGCACGCTGTTGAGCAGGCACCCCAGAATGGTGGCGTTCACGTTGTCCAGAAGATGTTTGGTCCGTCGGATGGCGTCCCGCTGGGTCTGATGCGCCTTAATGACCAGCACCAGGCCATCCACAAAGGCGCTTAAGACGGCCGCATCGGTAACGGCAATGACGGGAGGACTGTCAAACAAAATCATGTCAAAATTCTCGCGTGCCGTCTGGATAAATTCCCGCATTCCGTCGGAAGCCAGAATTTCCGAAGGATTGGGTGGAACCGGTCCGGAGGTCACAATAAACAAATTATCCACAATGGTGGGCTTCACCACGTCTTCGAAAGTATTCTTGCCCAGCAGGTAATTGGTAATTCCCTTGTCCTTTTTTAGATTAAATATGGAATGAATGACCGGACGGCGCAAATCGGTATCCACCAGCAGGGTGCGACTGCCCATCTGGGCCATGGTGATGGCCAGATTGGACACGGTGGTAGACTTGCCTTCCTTGGGCGCTGAGCTGGTCACCAGAACTGCCCGCGCCTTGGTTCCGGTTCCGATATTTTTAAATTGCAAATTGGTTCGAAGCGTCCGATATGCTTCGGAAATGGGCGATTTTGGATCGAAATGGGTCACCAATCGGGTTTCGATAAGGCGCCCCTCTTCATATTCAAATCCGGAGTCCCCGTTCTTGGAGAAAATCTTCTTCGAAATTTCGTTGGTCGAAATTTCGGGAATGATGGCCAGGATGGGGAAGCCCATTCGCTCCAGTTCATCGGGATTCTTAATGGAATTGTCAAAATATTCAATCATGAACGTTAAACCGATGCCCAGCCCCAGTCCAATCAGGGCACCCAGTAGCAGGTTCAATTTCTTTTTCGGTTTGATTGGAAACAGCGGCTCGATGGCCATGTCCACAATGCGGACGTTCTCCTTTTGACCGGCTTCGGAGATCTTGGTTTCTTCCAGCTTTTCCGTCATCAAAATGTAGGTGTTCTGATCCACCTCCAGTTGCCGTTGCAATCGGGCCAATTCCAGCGCTTGCCCCGGCAACAGGGCCAGTCGCGCTTCATATTTGTTGATCAGATCCCTCAACGCCTCAATCTTGGCCCGATACCCTTTAATCTGCGTTTCCAGCTCCAGGATGGAACTGACCAGGTTCTGGGCAATCATCAGCGGATCCGCAATCATGCTGGTGTTTGCAATCCGATTGGCTTCCTCTTTCAATCGCTCACGAATGGCCTTAATCTGATTGTTCATGCTCCGCAATTTCAGCTGATAAACCTGCGGATCCACTTTTTCCTGAGCGATAAGAGTCTCGTAGGTGACTTTCTCGGAAACCTTACGGGCATATTCGCGCTGCAATTCCATCAAGACGGGACTGGCCACCTGGGTGACTTCAACAGAAAGGGCCTTTTTGCGCTCTTCCAGTTGACGTTCCAGATTTTTCTTTTGCTCCAGTGCCGCTTCCAGCTCCACCAGGGTGGCTTCCATTTGCGCCTGGGTTTCGGCCAGCCGACTGATCAATTCCTGGGTGGCATCGTCCAGCGACACCAGTTTTTGTTTTTCCCGATATTCTTTCAACGCTTCTTCAGATTTGCGCAGCTCTTCTCCTTTTTCCCGCAGCTGTCGTTCCAGAAACTGTCGTAGCTCGCGAAACTCGGAGCGGTTAAACTCCCGGTTGAGTTTCCGATACGTCTCGGCGATCACATTACAGATCTTGGCCGCTTCGAATGGGCTGCCGGCCTGGAAGCGGATTTCGATGATGTCCGATTCTTTATGGGGGGCAACTTCCATGTGCCGCTGAATCCAGGTCACCTGCTGACGCAGGGTCATGTATTCGCCCTCATCATTGGGCTGAAAGATCTGCAGCGAATCCCGATAGGAAGCGCTTTCCAGTGTCCGCACCACCTGCTCGGCCAGGGCCCGGCTGCGTAATATTTCCACCTGATTGGTAATCAGCGTGGTTTGATTCCCAAAATAATTGACATTAAACAGGGCCCGCTCCATGGTTCCCTGGCTTTCCACCATAATTTTGGCCGAAGCCTCGTACACGGGGGGTGTGGTAAACGTAAAATAGGCGGTGGCCAGCAAGACGATCAAAAAGGAAGACAGAATAATCCAGCGCCCCCGATATAAGATGCGTAAATAATCCTGCAGCGATATCTGCTGTTCTTCCTGTTCAAAATCGAAGTTGTTCTCCACGGTTCAAGCCCTCTCTGTTAACCACCTACGGTTTAATTTTCACTGAACGGTCATCTTCAGAAACTTTCCAGTAGCAATCCCTTCCCTGGGGGGCAATTATTCAAATCGGAGATCCACCACCTCCACGCCTTCCGGTGGCGCAAATTCGAAAGTGGCAGGACTGAATTGAGGGTTAAGCTCCATGTGTTCGATCTGAAATTCCGTTTCATTGTCGTTGTAATCCCGGTAAACCACCCGCCGGATTTTCCAGCTCTTGTCCTCCAGCCAGACTTTAATGGATGTAAAGAAACTTTGATCGGATTCTTTTGGAATAAGTTTAACCACAAAAATTTTCTTCTTTCCATCCTTTTTTTCTTCGACCAGTTCCGCAAAATATTTATCCTTTATATCATATAAAAAATCGCGGAAAAGCACCTCCTGATCCTCTTTTTTGGGATAATCAATTAGCACCTGCTGATCCAGTTTATTGTACCGCCAGAAAGTCTCCCCATTGCTGACCATTACCTGATCCTCGGTTTCGAGGCGGAATTTATCTTTCCCACTTAGCAAAAGTGTGCCGTAAATCTCGGATTCGGTTTTTGTTAATTGAAAACGGCTAATCTGGCGGAATTCAATCCTAAGCGTTTGTAGCGATCGGTATTTTTTTTGAACAGCGGAGATGATTTTATCTATTTTTGCCGCCGTACTGGTGGACACCGCAACCAGAATGAGCATGGTAATTAAACCAACCGTTCCTACGTGACGAATTCCCTTCATCGGATCTTCCTCATTTATTGTTTTCCTCATCAAAAGACGATACCAGAACATCGCGGGCTTTGCTCCCCTGTCCCGGTCCCACAATCCCCGCTTCCTCCAGCTGATCAATCAACCGCGCCGCACGAGCATACCCGATGCCCAGTTTACGCTGCAGCAACGAGATGGATCCCTGTTGATAGCGAATGACAATGGCTTTTGCATCCTCAAATAACTGATCGCGTTCAAATGCTTTAACCGAACCGGGACCATCTTTGGTCCGTTCGCGAACCAGCTTCAGTTTGTACGGAGGAAATTTGGGCTGTCGCCGAATGTGCCGGATGATGCGTTCCACTTCATCTGTGGTAATCAATGGATTTTGCAGCCGAATGGGCTTTCCCACGCCCGGTGGAAGGAAAAGCATATCCCCATTACCAATCAGTTGTTCGGCACCGTACATATCCAGAATCACCCGCGAATCGTGTCGGGTGGCCACGTTGTAGGAAATGCGCGCCGGGAAGTTGGCTTTAATCAGACCGGTCAGAATATCCACAGATGGTCGCTGGGTGGCCACAATCAGATGAATGCCCACTGCCCGTGCCATTTGCGCCAGTCGGGTGATTGGTTCTTCCACTTCTCGCGCCGCGGTAAGAATCAGGTCGGCCAGCTCATCGATGATCACCACCAGATACGGCAATTTGCGATATTCGGTGGATTTTTCCCCCGCTTTCTGGATTTCCTCCACTTTCTTGTTGAACGAAACGATATCCCGCACGCCCAGTCGCGCCAGCTTATCGTAGCGCTCCTCCATTTCGTTCACCACGCTGCGCAAGATTAAAATCGCGTTCTGTGGATGGGTAATGACGATTTCGTCCAGCTCCGGGCAAATGGCCAGATAGTGATCTTTCAACTTCGCATACAGGGATAATTCCAGTTTTTTTGGATCGATTAACACAAACTTCAAATCGCTGGGTGGGACCCGATACAGCAGACTGGCAATCATGGTATTGATGCCCACGCTTTTCCCGGAGCCGGTGGCACCGGCAATGAGCAGATGCGGCATCTTGGCCAGATCCGCACAAAACACCTCACCGGAAATGGTCTTCCCCATTCCCAGAATCAGCTGTCCGGAAGCGTTGATGAACTTTTCGGAACGGACAATGGATTTAAAATAAACCGTCGATGGCCGCCGATTGGGGATCTCGATGCCGATGGCCGCTTCTCCCGGAATGGGGGCAATCATCCGGATGCCTTTTGCGCGCATGGCCAGTGCCAGGTCATCGGTTAAACGCACAATCTGGCTGATCTTTACACCCTCGGCGGGCTTTACCGCATACAGGGTAATCACTGGCCCTTCGATAACCCGTTTCACCGTGGCTTTGACACCAAACTGGCTCAGCGTCCGCTCCAATAAACTGGCATTGGCCATGAGTTCCTCGCGAGGAACCCGCTGCT
The DNA here is from genome assembly GCA_013150955.1 of Calditrichota bacterium. Taxonomy (GTDB): domain Bacteria; phylum Calditrichota; class Calditrichia; order RBG-13-44-9; family J042; genus JAADJD01. The sequence goes on along the minus strand of JAADJD010000020.1, from coordinate 109,280 downwards.
CCGCCTGCCCCTCTTCCAGTAATTCCATGGACGGGAACTGGTACTTTTGCATGGAATTGCGTACCAGGGAATCGTAATCCAGCTCCTTCTCCTTAATGGCCTCGGTAATTTCCAGATCCTTTTTCAGTTCCTGTTCCTCCGGCTCCCCATCCACAACGCTTCCAAATTCATCCACACGAACGGTGCGTGGCTTGATTGGCGTTTCGGTTATTTCCCGTCCGGCCTCCGCCTGGGTAATGATTTCAGGGGGAGATTTCACCGGCTCGGGAGACGAGCTCGCCGGTTCCCTGGCGCTTTCCTCGATTGGTGCGGGCTTCGCCTGGGTTGTCGAGGGTTCGGGCAGGGAGCGGATCCGGGAGCGTTTTCGCCTGCGAAAAACCGTCCGCAGCTCGCCTACCCGCCGGAAGATGCTTCCCATTTCGTGAAAAGCAGCTGAAGCCAGTACACCCAGACCGGCACCGGCCGCAACCATTCCCTTCGGAATGGCGGACAGAGGGAAGCGAAAAGTGGCCGCGGATAGGCTGATGAATAGTACCAGCCAGATGAACCCGGCGGCAAATTTACCCAGATATTTGACCAGAATGACTGCGCTGAAACCGCTCACAAAACCACCGGGAAAATAATCGGCAATGGCCGTACCTTTTTCCCATACTCCAGGAAATGCCAATGCAATGCCCACAAGATAGCCCCAGAAAAACAGAAGTAGCGTGTAGCGAACCACCCTCCGCCGGTTCCAGGACACCCAGAGTGAAAAACCCAGCCACATGATGATTGCCGCAAACACCAGACTGGCGTAGCCAAACGTCCACTCAAACACGGGTGCCGCTATGGTGGAACCCAGAATCCCCAGAAAATTGTGCACGGGATAATTTTGATCGGCCGCACTAAAACCAACGGGATCCGCTGGATTGTACGATACCAGCGCCAAAAACAACAAAATCCCCATGCAAAAGGTTAAAAATCCTCCAATTTCTCTTTTCAGATTGGAGGCTCCTTTTGTTGTGGAGGAACGTTTTTTACGGGAAGACGAATACACCAGGTTTTTGCGTCCTTGTCTCATAAAAAATAATTACTTAATTCAATTGAATTTAAGCATGAATTTGCGGATTTGCAAAAAGTTAATTTTTGGGTCCCGAATTTTACCACCATTGAACTCAGGTTTGTTTTAGCCTGCGAATGACACGAATTCACGCGAATAAACCCAAATTATGCTTTAGACCACAAATTGCACGAATGAACACAAATAAAAAAAATAAAATCCATTAGATTAGATCTGGATGAAAATTCGCTTCGAGGTTTATTCGTGATTTTATTGATATTTTTTGGCTTCATTCGCGGGATTCGCGGTTTAATGCTTTATTTGAGTGAAATGCATGATTTGGGTTGAATGTATTATTCGCGTTGCAATGATCGGCCATTTTTGGCCAGCAATATCGCCATATGACATAAAATGCAACGGTCTCTTTCGATGCACAGACGTTCGTGTAGAATTCAAAAGATTGGCAATGCGTGGGGATCTATCCGTTTAATCACCCGGTGTCCCGGAGATTTACTGAGACGGATCGCCAACCGGATGATGCCAGTCAAACAGCACTTCTCAGGTTACGCAATTTTAAAACGTCGTATCGTTTAAACAAACGGCGTTTTTACAATTTCGGCGGCGAAGCGTCGACCACGGGATTCAATTTCAATAGCCGTTCCCACACGCGCATGGTCAATCTGGATATACCCCAGTCCAATATTTTTCTCCAGGATAGGCGAAAAAGCCCCGCTGGTCACGTGTCCCACTTTCTGGTCTCCCACAAAAATGGGGTACCCGTGGCGGGGAATCATCCGCCCCTCCACCACAAATCCCATTAACTTTCGCTGAATGCCCTGCTCTTTGATGCGCAGCAGTGCATCCCGGCCAATAAAATCTCCTTTTTCCAGTTTGGTAATCCAGCCCAGCCCCGCTTCAAAGGGATTGGTGGTCTCGTCGATGTCGTTTCCGTACAGGCAATATTTTTTTTCCAGTCGCAGAGAATCCCGTGCACCCAGACCAATGGGGGCAATATCGAATTCTTCCCCGGCATCAAAAATGGCCTGCCAGACCTTTTCGGAATATTCCCGATCGAAATATAGTTCAAATCCGGGTTCCCCGGTATAACCGGTTCGGGAGATCATGACCGGCACGCCGGCCAATTCTCCCTCGGCAAACCAGTAAAACTTGATCTGGGACAGATCCAGAGAGGTTAATTTTTGCAGGGTGGGTTCTGCCTGTTTTCCCTGCACTGCCAGCTGGGTGATTCGATCGCTGATATTCTCGATCTCGACCCCCTCAATCCGGTGCTCCAGAATCCAGCGGTAATCCTTCTCCGTATTGGCCGCATTCACCACCAGCAGGAACCGATCCGGATAGCGATAGCAGATCAAATCATCTACAATCCCGCCATGATCATAACACATGGCCGTGTATTGCGCCTGAAAGGGACTCAGGCGATTAACATCGTTGGTGGTTAAGTAATTCACAAATTCCAGGGCCCGAGGTCCCTTGATCTCAATTTCACCCATATGCGAAACATCAAACACGCCGACGGTGGTTCGCACCCGTTTATGTTCTTCCAGAATACTGGTGTATTGGATTGGCATCAGGAAACCGGCAAACTCAACCATTTTTGCACCCAGACGAACGTGCACGTCATAAAGCGCCGTCTTCTTCGGTTCCACGATCATCTCCTTTTTTGGAGGCAATTTAACTTTTGGATATCATTGGTTCAAACAGATTTAGAAATACCGTTTCACCGGATGGAACCTTTTAACCCGTATTATGCAATAAACCGCGAATCACACGAATGAAACCAAAAATATCTCCAAAATCAAATATCCCCAAAATCGCCAATAAACTCTAAAACAAATTTTCATCCAGAGATTATCCAATGGATTTTATTATTTGTGTGAATTCGTGTAATTCGTGTTTCTAATGTCCAATCTGGGTTAAAGAGTAAACAGCCCATAATAACCGTCCATCCGACCTTATGGAAAGATGGGAAATGGTAATTCAGGCAAAAAAAATGGCCTTTTGAGCCCACCGCGCGCTCAAAAGGCCAGGTCATTGGAGGAGGCCTATGTGGGAGGAAGCTTAATTCCTCGTTACTACATCCTTAATTATCGATTATTCACCCACCAACTTGAGAATTTTCTTTTAATTTTCAATTTTTTTACGATTTATTTTCACCGCCGGTTTCGGAAGTCCGGCCGGGACCATCCACGGGGATCGTCCCGGCCAGTGGATATCTCAGGCAATGCCTCGCAAGCGAATGGCTTCCGCCACCCGATTCACTGCCACAATATAGGCTGCCGTTCGCGGATCCACCTTGTACTCCTCAGCGGCCTTGTCCACATCCCAGAATGCCTTGGTCATCTTCTTATCCAGCATCTCGTGAACCGTGGGGAGATCCCAGTAGAAATTGTAAATGTTCTGAACCACTTCGAAGTAGGAAACCGTCACGCCGCCGGCATTGCACAGAAAATCCGGAATCACAAAAATGCCCCGCTCAAAGAAAATTTCATCGGCTTCCGGGGTTGTGGGACCATTGGCCAGTTCCGCAATGATCTTTGCCTTCACATGAGGCGCATTTTCCTTGGTCAATTGATTTTCCAGAGCCGAGGGACAGAGAATATCCACATCCAGTTCCAGCAGTTCCTTGTTGGTAATAGCGCTGGTGCCCGGAAAATCCACCACCGTGCCGTTCTTCAATTTGTAATCGATTAGCCTTTCGGGATCCAGCCCGTCGCGATTGATCACCCCACCTTTTGAATCGGACACCGCGATCAATTTTGCACCCGCTTCACCCAGAATCTTGGCGATGAATTGTCCTGCATTACCAAATCCCTGAACTGCAAAGGTGGCGTTTTTCAGATCCAGATTCAACTTCTTGGCCGCTTCCCGAATGGTGTAGTAGGCACCACGTGCCGTAGCATCGCCGCGACCTTCGGAGCCACCGATTTCTACCGGTTTGCCGGTAATAACGCCGGGCACGTAATAGCCTTTCAACTTGGCAAATTCATCGGCCATCCAGGCCATGATCTGGGGATTGGTGTACACATCCGGTGCGGGAATGTCTTTTTCCGGTCCCAGAATTCGGCCCACTTGATCGATGTATCCCCTGCTGAGGCGCTCCAGCTCGCCCGCGCTCATTTCCTTGGGATTACAAACCACACCGCCTTTCCCCCCACCGAGCGGAATATTCACCACCGCGGTTTTCCAGGTCATCCAGGCGGCCAGAGCACGTACCGTATCGATGGTTTCTTCTGGATGGAACCGAATCCCTCCCTTACACGGCCCACGCGCATCGTTATATTGGACCCGGAATCCTTTAAACACCTTCACGGTGCCGTCGTCCATTTTCACCGGAATGCTCACGTGGAGTTCGCGCATCGGCTCCCGCAAAACGGCATGGATACCGGGATCCAGCTTCATGATCTCGGCCGCTTTGTCCAATTGTTTCTGGGCGATCTTAAAGGGATTCAGTTCTTCTTTAGAGGCCATAGTTTACCTCCTTTTCGTTTTGATGATGAATGCCTCTCGCAGCACACCGCTGCCGCACCTTTACAAATAACTTTTTTCACAAATATTTTATATTATGGGTTCAATTTTGTCAAGCAATTAAAAAAAATATCAGAATCCGTAAAGAGTATGCATTATCTCTGAATATTAAATCGCTTGATTGAAATAATATGAAAAATTTTTATGATTTTTTAATCAGCCGCTCAGTAATTCGCTGCCGTTCGCGCTTCCCGTTCTTTCTTTCGTTGCAAATGAAGCAGCCGGTTGTAAACCGCACGGGCACGCCGCTCCAGATCCTGCAGAGTGCCGTTATTCTCTATCACGAAATCCGCCCATTTCATCTTGTCTTCGATCGGAAGCTGACGTTGAATCCGATGAATGATCTCCCGTTCGGACAATTTGTCCCGTTCCTGAATGCGCTTGATGCGATTTTGCATTTTGGAAGAGACCACGATCATGGCGTCGAACATGTGCTCCAGGTTCAATTCATACAGCAGTGCGGCATCGATGGCGATGATGGGATATCGCCCGGTCTCCCTGGCCTGTTCAATCTTCTCGATAATGCGGGAGACCATCCGCGGATGCACGATTCGGTTCAGCCGACGCGTTTTCGATTCATCTTCGAAAACAATACGCGCCAGTAATTTTCGGTTCAACCTTCGATTTCGGTAAAATATCCGCTTGCCGAAGGCCTTTTCCAGCTCCCGCTTCACCTCTTCATCTTCATCCACCACCTGCTTGGCTACCAGGTCTGCATTGATGACTTTGGCACCCCATTTTTCAAAGAATTTGGCCACTGTGGTTTGTCCACATCCCATTCCACCCGTCAGGCCTACCACCAAAGGTCTCGAATATTTCATACGGGCCTCCCTACCTTATCAATAAAAACTTACCAGATCGTACCTGCTTTTTATACTTTGCAATGAACAAATAGACGCCGCTGCCAACCAATTCCCCATTCGCATTTCGCAGATTCCAGGCCACTCCACCATCCCCGTCTGTTTCCACCAGGCGATTCACAAAATCTCCCGTGGCACTGTAAATAAAAATTTCGCAGCCCCGGGGGACTTTTCCAAACATTAATTCATTTTCTGCCGCAGACATGCGGTAGGGATTGGGATACACAAAAATTTCATCCAGATCCTGTACGGATTGTATAATCAGAAATTCCTGTGTTTCCGAAGCCAGGGCATTCCCATAAATATCCCGAACTCCCTGGATGCTCAGGTGATAGGTGACCCCCAGCGCTCCCATGCGATTTTGCCTGTCCAGCAACAACCACACCCGATGGTGATTGGCGGTATCCACAACAGCCTTCTCGATAACCCCATCCGGCACCAACCGATAATTGGACACATCGGTGGCGCTAACCGGCTCCACGGGATGGTTGAATTCCACCTCCAGACGGGTTTTGTTCTGCAGGGTAACCCGCAGCACATAAAATGGATCGCTGGTTGCCGGGATGGTGAAGGAAACCCAGGTGGTATCCAGAGAAAGTGGGGTACCACTGGCATCCTGTAAATTGACCAGGGCCAGTCGGTGTTCACCGGCCATCAGGGGATCCTCAAAACTCAGGATGCCAACCGTTCCCTGCTTTCCCCGCACCACGCTGATGGGCTGCAATCCCTGTGGCCATTCCCGGTAGGGCTGTACCTGGAAAGCGTTCTCGGACATGGGTTCACTGAAGGTTAATTCCAGCTGGCGAGCGGACAGCACCCGCACATCAACCACGCGTGGGGGCGGATTGGGAGTTGCCGAAACAATCGGGCTGGGTGCGCTTTCCGGAATCGGATAGGCGGGATTAACCGCAGAAATTCGGTAATAATAAGTATGCCCGGATTGAACCGTGCTGTCCAGATAAACCGTTGCCCGGACGGTGTCCAGCAAGATCAGCGAATCCGGTTGCATTGAACGATATAACAGGTAAAATCGGGCTTCGGGGACGGCTCGCCATTGCACCAGAACATGCCGGGTATCCAGAGGGGTGGCCTGAACCCCTCCCGGAGGCAGAGGCCGCACCATGCCGCTCTGATATTCAAAAAGGTTCAGGCCGCCATCCGCGTTCAACAACATTTCCGTCTTGCTATCCCCATCCACGTCAGCAACCAGGATGGCATTGGTATTGATCCGTTCCCGATACCATTCCAGCACCAGGCCGGAATCCTGCCAGCCCAGCACAAACAATCGAGGAAAGGCAGCAAATAATATTTCTTCCTGATCGTCCCCATCCACATCGGCCACCGCCAGACCCTGAAACTGCCCGCGTGATTTTTGCACCCCATGAATGGCCAGCGAATAGCTGATTTCCACTTCCCCCTGGACAGGTACTGTCAGTAAATGCACCACCCAGTAGGTCGCCACCCGGTTGGATTCGGTGAGTTGACCCGGCTGCACACTGGTGATGACCACCAGCTCCGGAACGCCATCCCCATTCACATCGCCATCCTGCAGGAGATAAGTGGCATCCGCACCGGTGAGGCGCGTCCATTTCCAGGGATGAAAGTCCCCATCAGCCGCCCGCTTTTGAATGACCACATCGCCGTCGTAGTCGCCAAAAACAAGTTCTGGAAGGCTGTCGGCATCCAGATCAATGGGCAGGATCCAGGGAATGCCATACTGATTATCACCGCTGCTGGGATTCTCCAGCCATTGCTGCCAGATCGGCTCAAAACCGGCATCCTGAAACCGGTACACTCCCCACTGTCCTTTTTGAATGGCCAGCAGCTCCGGTTGTGCATCGCCATCAAGATCGGCCAGGCGGCTGGCCCAAAAATTGGCCGTATCCACCCAGACCAGGTGATTGGGAAAGGCCTGATCTGCCGTTCCCTGAAAGGCAAAGGAGATTTTACCATACCCGGCAATTAATTCCAGAAGACTATCGGCACCCACATTGCCCGCATCTCGTGGAATGGCCGGAAAGTCGATTGCCTCCACCGGTAGCAAATTCTGCCGGTCAAATTCGAAGATCTCCAGTGGACCAAAATTGCGCTGCTCGTCCAGGCGACTGATTACCACCTCTTTCTGTCCATCGCGATCAAAATCCACCCAGAACGGCATCAGATAGCCTTCAACCGGGTACTGGGCTTCCAGTTGAAAACGATTCTGCATCGGTGGCATTTCCAATCGCGGTACGGGATACGCGTCCTGATCGGACAGCGATCGGGTAACCAGTCCCGCCGGATTCACGACCTCCAGCCAGAAGCGGGACCCATCGGTTAAATGGTGACTTTCCAGCAGAAAATAATGACGGGTCTGCCGGTAGGGACTTTTAATGGGAAACGGCTCCGACAATGGATCGCTTTGCAGGTGCAACACCGCGGTGGTGGGATCATCGGTGGTCAGTTCCACCAGATAGCCTCCCCCGGTTTTGATCAACATGGGTAAAACATTCACCTGCAAAATGCGCGGGGGTGACCGATCCAGATAAACCTGCGTGCGAAAAACCCGATCCGGCAGCCCGTACTGCTGAACCCGAAGCTCCAGCGTGTAAACCGAATCGGCCAGGCCCGTGGTTCCCCACATGGCCAGCGTGTCGTTAACGATCTGCTCGCCTTCAACTTCTCGAAGCGAATACCATTGATCGGGATCGGTGCCCACGCCAAACGCCACCCGGTACCCCAGGAATTCCGGACCGGCTGCCGTTCCCACAATGGCCACCGTATCCTGGAACACCCCATCGTAACTGCCTGGGTAACGAATTTCGGCCCATCCGCCGGCACCCATCTGCAGGGAATGGTAAATGTTCAATAATCCATGACCGGTGTGTCGATCCCATCCAGCAACTTCCAGATCCCGGCAACCAGCAAATAGCATATTCTTCAAATCTTCAGCCGAAGCGTCCGGAAAATGGGACCAGAGCAACGCCAGTGCTCCGCTTACCAGCGGTGCAGCAAAAGAGGTTCCGCTGACCGAACCGTAGCGATTCCCGATCTGGCAGGCCCATAGCCCCTGACCCGGCGCAACCAGATCCAGTTTGGTGCCATAGGACGAAAAACTGGCCCGCGCATTGTCCACATCGGTGGCCCCCACCGAAATGGTCTCATCGAACGCAGCGGGAAACTGAGGCACGGCATTTCCGCTATTGCCGGCAGCAGCAACAAACAGCACGCCCCTGCGCGAACCGTAACGAATGACATCCCGCAACAAATAGGAGTAGGCCACATCCCCAAAACTCAGATTGACGATCCGGCATCCGTTGTCAATGGCATACAGAATGGCCTCGGCCACATCGTCCTCCTGTAAATACCCGGAAGCGGTTCCCGCGCGCAGGATCATAATTCGTGCAACCGGGGCGACTCCTGCAATGCCCACACCATTGTCAGGCACGGCGGCAATCAGGCTGGCCACGGAGGTGCCATGCCCGCTGTAAAATTCGTCCATGGGATCATTGTCCGGATCCAGATAATCGCCGTAATCGGCAAACAAAGGGGCATGGGTAAAGTCCCAGCCAATCACATCGTCCACGTAGCCATTGCCATCATCATCCACCCCGTTTAAATCCAGTGAATCCAGCCGGCCATTCCGGTTCAAATCCTCGGCCACATTCACCCAGATGTGCTCCCGGAGGTCTTCATGCAAATAATCCACTCCGGTATCAATCACTCCCACAATGACCTCTTCGGTGGCCCCAGGAAGCTCCCAGGCCAGTAACGCTCCAATACGGTTTAAATACCACTGCCGATCCAGATCGGGATCATTGACCGGATGCTGGCGAATTTTAAAGACGTGATTCACCTCCGCATATTCCACCTCAGGCAATGCCCGCAGTTTCTCCAAAATGTTTCGCACCTGAACGGAGTCCGCAAGTCGCCACAGCTCCACGGATTCCCACACATTATTATTTAGCGACTTTATCTGTGGCCACTGCCGAAAGCGCTGCATTCGTTGAAGGGGGGAAAATTCCCGCTCCAGCTGTTGAATGGCGTCCAGTTGCACCAGCCGTCCAGTGGCTGTGGCCGTGGTGGGCAACGCCGATACCGATCGAAATTTAACGATGATTTCCGCATTGGGGGGCCGATCGGCAGTCCAGCCCTGCCCTGCAAACATCAGGCAGGCCGCAAGAATGATTTGAAACCAGGATTTTTTCATTCATCTATCGGTGTGTGCGGTGATCCTTTTCAAGGGCCGGGTATTTCAACGCTTTTGCGCCCGCTCGCCTGTCAGGTTTCCGAATCCCCGGTGCCGGCGTTTTTTTCCTTTTCAATCAACGCCCGGATCTCGCGAATCTTCCGTTGAAACCGCGGATTATCGGGATCTTTTTCCAGTAACTTCTGAAATACCTCAATGGCTTCCTCGAACCGTCCCTGCGAAATGTAAATTTCCCCCAGTGTTGGTGTAATGATGGGGGGCTTGCTAAACTTTCCTTCTTCCGGTTGCTCTGCGGATTCCTCCGTCACTTGTTTTTCAGCGGGAGGTGTCTCCGGTTCGGTGATCTGTTCCGGTGTCTCCGGTTCGGTGATCTGTTCCGGTGTCTCCTGAAGTTTCGGCTCGGTTTCCAGAAAACTCTCTTCTTCCCCGGCAACTTCCTGTTCGCGGCTGATCTCTTCTTTCCGTTCGGAGATGATATCTTCCACCACCTGAGAAAAATTCAGCAATTCTTCCCCACTGACCGCCTCGGATTCCCCTGCGGCGGCTTCACGATCGGCCTCTGGCTCCACGGCCGGCTTTTCGCCCTCCGCTGGCGCGGCACTCAACTCCTCCTCGGTTTTCTCCAGTTCCGAGAAGAAATTGTCCATTGCCGAGGTGAATTCATTTTCCGGAACGGGTTGATCGGCAGAGAAATCGTCTTTTTCCTCAATTTCAATTGTGTCCTCCGGCTGCTCCGCTGTTTCTTCGGGCGCGTTCTCGGTTTCCGAAACAATATCGCCCACCGCCTCCTTGAACACTTCTTCTACCCGTTCTTTCTCTTCCGCCTTTTCCTCCGGTTCAAAATCTTTGAAGAAATCCTCCAGATCCACATCCGAATCGGCCTCCTGAGTCGCCTCTTCCGCCGGCGCCGATTCAGGCGTTTCCTCCAGGAATTCCGGAACCTCTTCCTCGAACACGTCCAGAGTGACCTCCTCCTGTTCCCTCACTTTCTGAATGGCTTCCTCGTTCAGCGGATCCAGCAGATAGTATTTCTGAAAGCAGGACTTCGCCAGAATGGGCAGATCCAGTTGCTCGTTAATTTCCCCCAGAAGTTTCCAGGCACGGGGATTATTCGGGTCATAAGCGGTGACCAGTTCCAGATGGCTTTTGGCAGCCGGATAATCTTTCAGATAATAGTAGCACAATCCCAGCACAAAATGCCCGAAGCCGTATTTGGGGAACCGGGCAATGCCTTCCTTGCAAATTTCAATCGCCCGATCAATATTCCCCTGTTCCAGATATCGGGTAGCCAGAAACGCAAAAGCTACCGAATCGGGATGCTGTGAGCAAAACTGCTCCAGATTGTTCAAACTTAAAAAATTGTCCATGATCACCCGTTCCTATGTTTTACCAAGCCGAAATGGTTTTATCGACAATGTCCCGAACAATGATTTCGGTAATCTCCTGAATCACGGTATTTTTTTCTTCCAGCGTTCCTGCGCCTTCAATGGTTCCAAACTGCTGGATCGTTTCCTGCCATAATGGTTTTTCGGTATGTTTATTAATACACTTTACCTGGACGGTTAACCAGATCTGGGTTTCCCGTACCACTTCCCCGGCGGTGATGGCCGATTTCCGTTCCTCCAGCCGCACGATGGTGCCATACAGCACCAGATCGGCCACATCCTCATCTTCCACCACCTGAAGGGTGTTGTCTTCAATGAACGCATCGATGACTTTCTCGGTGAACTCTTCGCGCAATCCCGCCCAATATGTTCTGTCCTCAAACAACGGAATCGCAATGGTTTTCAGGTAGGATGGCAATGCCCCTTTGAATGAATATTTCACACAATTCACCGATAGGGCAAGAATCCCAACGAAGAACAGCAGGACGTATTTTCTGTTAAACCAGACCATATTCCTTGATCTTTCGATATAACGTGCGTTCGCTGATGTTTAAGGCTCTGGCGGCTTTCCTGCGATTGCCCCGGAATTTCTCCAGTGCCTTTTCAATCATTTCCCGTTCCATTTCATCGATGGGCTTAATTTCAATATCGTCTGCTGTCCCCGAGATCGGGGTACCGGAAGGGATGCTCCGCTGCAGGCTGCCATTAATTTTGTTGGCCAGATCCAGCAAAATCTGCTTCATCTCCCGCATTTCCACCCCCAGGGACACCAGGGCCTTGTAAATCAATTCCCGTTCTGCCTGATCAACCGGCTTTCCGAGGGGAATGGGTAGCGCGGTGTGGACTTCTACTGGTTCCTCGTAATGTTGCAGGTGTTCCTCGACCATTTTTCGGGTAACTACCTGTCCCCTGGCCAGCACCACGATCGTTTCCACAAAATTCTTTAGTTCCCGAACGTTCCCTGGCCAGGCATAATTGTAAAGCAGTTCCAGCGCGTCCGGGGTAAATCCGGCAAACTCGATCTTATTGCGGGTAGTGACCTCTTCCACAAAGTGGTTCAACAACAGGGGGATGTCTTCCTTCCGCTCCCGGAGGGGCGGGATATGCAGGGAGACGGCTTTCAGGCGGTAGTATAAATCTTTACGGAATTGTCCCCGCTGAACCATTTCTTCCAGATTGCGGTTGGTGGCCGCAATGATGCGCACATCCACCTTGCGCAACTCTCCGCTGCCAATTCGCATGAACTCTCCGTTTTCCAGCACCCGGAGCAATTTTACCTGCACCGGCAGCGGCATTTCACCAATCTCGTCCAGAAAGATGGTTCCGCCATCGGCCAGTTCGAAATACCCTTTTTTGGTGGCGATAGCTCCGGTAAATGCACCCCGCTCGTGGCCAAACAATTCGCTTTCCAGTAGCCCTTCGGGAATGGCACCGCAATTGACGGAAATCATGGGCTTGTTGCGGCGGGGACTGAGCTGATGGATGGCCTTGGCAAAAATTTCCTTCCCGACCCCACTCTCGCCTGTGATCAGTACCGAAATATTGGTGGGGGCAATCGACAATACCATATCGATGAGCTCCCGGATTTGCTCCGATTGCCCGATGATGCCCAGTTCTTCCTGAATTTTGCGATATTTATCTAACAGCGGCAATGCCCATACACCCTTATGGTTCTGACAAAATTACATATCGCCTTTCGGGAATGCAAATTAATTTCCAAAAAATAAAGTGGTTTCTTCATTGCCAATCAGACAGCTTTTTTCACCTTCTGCTGGAACTGTTTCTCCATTGGATGAAAAATCCAATTTTTCCCCATCCCCCACATTGGTTTTCCCATGGATATGTTTTATATTTCGCATTTTCAAAGGGCAAAACTGATGAGCATGGGAAATCCTGACTCCATTCAGAAACTTCAACAGGTGCTGGAAACCGAAATCCCCATCACACGGACGATGGGGATTCGGGTGCAGGAATACGATGGACAGCAGCTGGTACTGGCAGCCCCATTAACGCCAAACATCAATCACAAATCCACCGCTTTTGGAGGGAGCCTGTATTCCCTGGCGGTGCTCAATGGCTGGGGATTGCTGTATCTGAAAATGCAGGAGCTGAATCTGGATAGCCATATTGTGATTTTCGAAAGCTCAATTCTGTATCATCTACCGGTGAAAACCGATTTCGTATCCGTTTGCAAGGTTTCTGATGATGAGGACTGGCGTCGATTCCTGACGGTGTTTCGTCGGAAAGGTCGGGCGAAGATTCGTCTGCTGGCCAATATCCTGACGGACGAGGGATTGGCCGTTTCTTTCCAGGGGACTTATGTGGCCCATCTTTAACCCAAATTCTGCATTCACCCACGAATACGCACAAATGGACACCAACAATCCCTGATGATGCATAAACCGCGAATGACGTGAATGAAACCCAAAAATATCTACAAAATCGCGAATATACCCCGAGACAAGTTTTCATCCAGTTTCTGAACTAATGTATTTGGTTATTTTATTTGTGTTCATTCGTGTAATTCGTAGGCTATTGCATATTCTGGGTTTAATTCGTGTAATTCGTAGGCGAATGCAAAATTTGGGATTATCCCGGAGGAGGCGTTCGATGCAGAAACCGTCTCCACCCCCCGGATTCTACCGGTCAAAATTCATTAATCAGCCGCACGTGGATCTTGCCCTCGCGAAACGGCCTTCCCCGCTCCATGCCCAGATCCACCTGCAGGATGCCCACCGGTCCGGGAAACCGAATGCCCAGACCATAGCCGGTTATCCAGCGGGTGGATGCATCCGGTATCCGGCGGGTAAAATAGGCGTTGTCCACAAATATAAAAAATCGCGTGAAGGGGCCCAGCAAGAATCGATATTCGGTATTTAGCCAGACAACCTTTTCCGCAAAGAACTGATCTTCGCGAAATCCGCGAACCGAATTGGCCCCACCAAACCAGAACAGATCTGGCAACTGGATCTGCGCATTTTTGCCGCCAATAAACGCAAAATGCAGCCGATTGGCCAGCACCTGTCGCTTGAGCCATTCCCAGTACCATTCCAGATCCGCCTGTACCTGTTGAATGGAGGTGCGGGTCTTCAGAGAATCTTCCTTCAGCAGATAAGCTGGGCCCAGGTTGCGTTTGGTACCGTAGGAAAACGCCATTCGCAAGTAAATTCCCGAGCGGGGATTTTGCAGATGATCGCGCGAGTCGTACGCCAGGCCGGTTTCGGTGTAAAAACTGCGCGTTCGGGGCAAACGCAGCCGTCGGCTGGCCAGCGTATCCGGCGCAATTTCCCGATTCAACAGATTCACAAAAGCCTGAATGCGGTCTCCCAGAGGAAATTCCAGCGTTGCCTGATATTGCCAGTCAATATAAGTCGTGTCCCGCACCAGGCGGTACAATCCCCATTCGGTGTGCAGGGGGAGTCCCAGAATAAACGGCTCCCGATAGCGGAGCTGGAACGCTTCCGAATACCGATCCTGCTTTTGCCAGAACAGTTTTAACCGGCGTCCGGGACCGAACAAATTCCGAAATCCGATGTTCAGCAGGCCCGTAAAGTACCCGGTTTCCTGAGGTTTGGCCGTTGGCGGCGGAACATAGCCCACCACCCCATCCAGCGTGGTGGCAGGTGCTTCTTCCAGATCCATTTTTATGTAATACCTGCCGTCTGGGTGTTTGACCAGTTGCGGCTCGCCCACGCGCTTAATAAAGTCCTGGCGCTGTAACCGTTCCCGATACCGCCGGATGCGCCGCCGGTCATAAAGCTCCCGCTCTCGAAAATTCACCAGACGCTGCAAATAGTGGGTGTATCGCTCATCCTTTCCCGGAAACCATAATCCGGCCAGTCGCACCGTGTCGCCCGGAACAACACGGACCTTCAGGCCAATCCCCCAGCTGCTATCCGGCAATCGGGTTAACCGATAATCTTCCAGCTCCAGCTGGGCTAACGGGAAGCCCCGATTTTCGAAATCCTGCAAAAGCACGGCGAACAACTCATTCGCCTGGCGGGACTGGTAGGGCTTTTTCAGGAAAGGTGCAATTCGGGAATGCAGCCGGGAACGGGTTTCCGCGCTGGTATCGGCCATCTGAAAGGTGACTTCCGTTAATCGCACCGGATAGCCGGGGTGAACGCGATAGTTTACAACGACCGTTTTTCGGGTGGAATCGGCCTGGATGCGCCGCTGCAGGATCCGGTAAAAATAGTACCCCTCGTCGATCAGGAGCTGGTGCAGGCCTTCGCGGATTTCGTTGAGCGCGGTGGGGTGGTAAACCCGTCCCCTGAATTGACGATTCAGCGATTTGGTGTCAATGGGGACTTCTGGCTCGAAATTCACCTGAATGTCCTGAATCACCCACACCGGTGAAGCCGCCGTTTGCGCCTGTACAGCCGGGCCCCATCCCAGCAGCAACTCCGCCAACCAGAACACCACGGGCAGCCACCAGATGGGCAGCATCCCCCATGTCCTGTCCGTCCAATGAGCAACCCACTGCCGTTGCTGAATGTCTTTTGCTCGCACCAGAATCATCGCCCACAGCTCTCCTTAAAAAAACGCCCGGATTTCGGCTTTCCCCAGGTGAATGGGGCGCGTCAGGCCTGCATCCCGCCGCCCGGTGTAGTTCACCGTAACGGTGACCTTGGAACTTAAATAATAATCCAGGCGCAGGTTTAACAACCAGGAACGCCCGGCTTTTTTTCCCTTCCCCATCTCGAATGGAATGGGACGACCAAACGGATTGTCCACTTCTCGAACCCAGATGACGTTCAAATCGGCACTGGCACGGGCTTTCCCTTTCATGGAATAGGCCACATTGGGCCGCAGTTCCCAGTACCTTACCTTCATTCGGTTGGCCGGATGCCGATCCTGCTCCCACCCGCGTTCCACATCCAGATTCAGTTGCCAGGCATAGACCGGCCGGTAATTCAGGGTAAACTTCAGGGCCTGCTTTAAAACGTCGCGATCACGGGTGGGCAATGCACTCACTTTGCGCCGATTCAAACTGTTCTGGTAGGTGGTAATCAGGTTGATTTTCCGCTGGAACAGCCGCCGCCGTACCTGAAAAATCCGATCCCACACGATGCGGCTTTCGTTGTTCTGACGATCCAGGAATTGATTGAACAACTGATCCCGATAGCGACTTCGGAGCTGGATGCCCCAGTTGGGATTTCGCTCGAACAAAAAGATGTCCTGATTGATCACGTAACTTCCCCGAAGCGTGGTTTCCGGCGTGTAGAATTTTTTAAGATTCAGCAGGTAAATATCCCAGATATTTGGATTCCGGCTTTGCTCTTCGATGCGCACATAAGTACGGGTGGAAATTTGCTGCAAGAGCCAGCGCAGGTTTTTTTTCGAGCTGCGTTTCGGGCGGGGACGATAGGTGATCTGCCAGGCGCTTTCCATTCGGGTGATGCTTTCGTACTTCCCGCTGGGCAGAATGAGCAGCAGGTAATCGCCCTGGGGATCGGGGACATATTCGCCAAGGCTCTCGTCGTAGCGATAATTGCCCCGGTTTTCCCCTACCCGGATGTACACCTTTTCCCGCAGCGCCTGCAACTCGCTGGAAATCTGATAATCCCAGGAAGCGGTAAACGTGTTTTTTGCCGATCGATAGCGCAATTCCAGATTGGCCAGATGACTTTGCCGATCCTGCCAGGTGGTGTCCTGGAAACGTGCATCGGGCTGATAAATCAGGATGCTATCACGGGGCAGGGTCTCAAAAAAGCGATCGTAATCTTTTTCCCGGTATACCAGGGACAGGCGCCCCTGCCAGCGTTTGCTTTCTTTCAGGGTGGCAGATACTTCGTAGGTGCGTGTTTCCGCCTGTTTCAGCGCTTCGCCCGAACGGCGGGGATTATAAATAAAATCCAGTCGGCGCTGGTGCCGCAGTTTCCAGTCCATTCCCAGCAACGCCTGCAACTGGAGCAAAAACTGGTGATCCTGCACCCGAAAGCCGGTCTGCTTTCCGGTGTCATTCCGCACACTACGATCTTCTCCCTTAAAAACATACCCTGGCCGGAATCGCTTCCAGGGAAGGCTCAGCTGAATGCGATCCCGAATCCACAAACTGCTTAAATCGCCATCGCGGGTCTGAATGATTTCGCGGTTGGTTAATGCCAGTGTGGTGTTGCCGGATTGGACATCCGCCAGGAGGTTTCTGCGGGTAGAAAACAACCGGGCCCCTTTGCGATTCTGCCCCAGCTCCGCCTGTAACCGGAGTGGCCCGAATGGCCGATACTGCAGTTGCGTCTCGTACACATTTTCCACCAGCGACACCTCCGGCTGTAAAAAATTCCACTTGTAATCGTACTGCGGCTGAAACGGCCGATCCAGCTCCAGAAAACTCTGACTGCGTTTACGCCAGAATCCCTGCACCGCCAGCTGTCCCAGCGACAGGTTGCCCAGCCGGATGGGCGTCTGTTGTAAATTCAACTGAAGCCGGAAGGCATCGCCCAGATTGTCCTGGTCGTCCAGCGGAGAAAACACATTGCGATCCAGCTGACTGACGGCCAGCTCTCCCTGTATCTCCAGCGCGGTAATGGGACGAAATCCCAGCGTGACATCCACCAGCCGCTGATCGGCCGCCAGGGGAATTCGCCGAATTGGTAGATACTCTCCCCGTCCGGGCCCCACAAAGGCGTACACTCCCAGTCGCACCCGCCGGTAATCCCCCTTTCCGGGTCCCACTCCACTAAACTTTACCCGGTAATCGCCGCGGCCGGGCCCCACGTATTTAAAAATGGTCATCGGCTGACCGGCAAACACCGTATCCACCTTTACATAAAGCCCATTGCCAGGTCCCACATATTCCGCACCGGAGGTGGCCGCCTTCAGCGGATCGTCCCCGGCCCGTTGCAAGATGCGGCGCTCCTCATCCGTAAGCGGCGCACTGTCCTCCAGCAAATTGCGGGTGTCGTCCCATTCTCGAAACAATCGCACATCGTAACGAAACCGATCGGTTTCCTTTCTCGAACGGGCGGACAATCCGATGAAATTTTTCCCGTACCGCTGAAACGCCAGGCTGTACTCAAAATCCACCTCGATCCGATTTTCAGAGGTGATCAATCGTTTATTGGTGAAAGTAATTTGCGCCAGACTGTAATCGATGATGTAATCGTTGTTTTCCCCACGGGTTTGCAATTCGCCATCCACATAAACCCGCTCCGTCCCCGCCAGCACAATAATTTCCCTCTCCCCGTTCTTTCCGGTAAGCTGATAAGGCCCCTGTTTGCCCTCCTGCCCCAGAAATTGATTGGTGTGAAAAGTCCCCCGCGAGGTACCGTAGGTGAATTCAACCCGACTGCCCAGCATGCCCGAAGCCACCGTGAGCCCCTGAAGCTTGCGTTGCACATTGCCGTAACGGGCGTCCTGGACGGACAGATTAAAATCTCCCAGCGTGCCCTCGGCAATGGGACTGATAATTTTAACAAACACCTTGTCCACTTCCCGAAGGGTCTGCGTATTGCCCTCCGGTTGAATGGGGGTACTTTCATCCGTCAAAGCCGCCACAATCTGCACCCTGGGCGTAATGTAGCCGGACAGCTGCAGATTCATCCCGGAATTCAGCGTCAGATCCTGATTACTGCCAATCTGAATGCCACGAACAATGCTGCCACTTTTTTTCAGATTCGTTTGATAATACTCCAGATCATCCAGCAAACCACCGGTACCGGCTTTTCGGGTGGCCACCAGAAGGGTGTCGGTGGTATCGCGGGCAGACAACTTCTGCAATTTCTGATGATAGTACAGGGGAATAAGTGGAAATGGTGGGTAACGATAAATCACCCGTAACGAATCGTCCGGTTTCCCACTCAATCGCTGGATAAAAAACACCATTCCCCGGCGGTAATCCATGCGATAATGGATGCCACGGATCAATTTGAATCGGCCGAAATAGAGGCGTTCGGAACGCTCCACCACAAAGGCGTGGGGCAATTTCAGGGAATCGGTTAATGTCTGGATTGGGATGACCAGCGTATCGGCGGGAAAATCAAGGTAGATTCGTGGAGGCGCTTCCTGAGCCAGGCCCGTTATGAAAAGAGCGACCACCAGGCAAGCGGCACGAACCATGTTTTTAGCGTATTTCACGGACAACTCAATTTTATCGCGTTGGTAACGCTCCTTTCAATCGGTCCTCCTGCGTATTGGGTTGTCGCGGCTCAGGAATCATGTCATTGCGAATCGCTTTCACCGTAACCTTACGGATTCGTTTGAAAACTTTCGCGGTGTTCCCGGCGTCGAAGATTGGAACACAATGGGATCATTGGCAAAAGGAGGGGCAGATTTATTCCTCGAGAATTTCCTTTTCCTTCATTTCCAGCAGCTGATCAATTTCCTTAATGTGTTTATCGGTCAATTCCTGAATTTTTTCCAGAGCGCGGTCTCGCTCATCCTCAGAGATTTCGTGATTCTTTTCCAGCTTTTTGATGTGATCATTGGCGTCTCGCCGCACATTTCGAACGGCAATGCGACCCTCTTCGCAGAATTTTTTCACCAGCTTGATCAGTTCCTGCCGCCGCTCCTCGCTCAATTCGGGAATGGGAATGCGGATGACATTGCCATCATTCGAAGGGGTTAACCCCAGTTCCGATTCCAGGATGGCTTTTTCAATGTCCCCGATGATGCGCTTTTCCCAGGGTTGAATGACCAGTAAACGGGGTTCGGGGGCGGTAATGGTGGCCACCTGATTGAGCGGAACCTTGCTGCCGTAATATTCCACTTTTACAACATCCAGCAAGGCCGGTGTAGCGCGACCCGTACGAATCCGGGCCAGCTCGTGCTGGACATGTTCCACGGATTTCCTCATCCGCTCATCTGCATCCTTAAAAATTTCTTTTACGGTCATGTTCAGCCCCTCACTTTTGTTCCAATCGGTTCACCCATTACCACACGCTTTAAATTATCCTCCTCCCCAATGTTAAACACAATGATGGGGAGTTTATTATCCATGGACAGGGTAATTGCAGTCGAATCCATCACCCGCAGTCCGTGTTTCACCACTTCCAAATAGGTCAACTCATCGAATTTTATGGCGTTGGGATCCAGCATGGGATCGGAAGAATACACCCCGTCCACTTTCGTGCCCTTGAGGATCACCTCGGCTTCAATCTCGATGGCGCGCAAAACGGCGGCGGTATCGGTAGTAAAATATGGATTTCCCGTACCGGCAGCGAATATTACCACCCGGCCTTTCTCCAGGTGCCGGATGGCCCGTCGGCGAATGAACGGTTCGGCCACCTGCTCCATGGGAATCGCCGTTTGAACGCGGGTAAACAGGCCGATCTTTTCCAGCGCATTTTGCAGGGCCAGCGCATTGATGACCGTGGCCAGCATCCCCATGTAATCGGCCGACACCCGATCCATCTCGTATGCCGCCTTGGAAATGCCGCGGAAAATATTCCCGCCACCAACAACCAGTGCCACCTGCACGCCCAGATCAACAACTTTTTTCACTTCCCGGGCGTACATGCGCAGCACTTCGCTGTGAATGCCAAATTTTTCAGGCCCCGCCAGCGCTTCGCCGCTTAATTTGAGCAGAACCCGTTTGTAAACTGGCGTTTTCGCCATATTATTCCTCGCCAATACGGAATCGGGCAAACCGACGAATGGTGATATTCTCGCCCAACCGGGCAATCATTTCGGTAACGTAATCCTTAATGGTGATTTCGGGATCCCGAATGTAGGGCTGTTCCATCAGCACATGCTCGGTGTAGAATTTTTCCAGCTTCCCTTCGGCAATCTTATCAATGATGTGTTCGGGTTTTCCGCTACTACGGGCCTGTTCTTTGTAAATTTCTTTTTCCTTCTCAATCACATCCTGAGGAATGTCCTCGCGTTTGATAGCAATGGGATTGGTGGCGGCAATTTGCATGGCGATGTTGCGCACAAAGGTTTTGAAGTCATCGGTCTTGGCCACAAAATCGGTTTCACAATTCACTTCGACCAGCACGCCCAGTTTACCACCGGCGTGAATGTACGCTTCCACCAGTCCGTCCTTGGCCTCGCGTCCGGCTTTCTTTTCGGCCTTGGCAATTCCCCGTTTCCGCAACACCTCCACCGCCTTTTCCATATCGCCGTCTGCCTCTTCCAGGGCCCGCTTGCAATCCATCATTCCGGCGCCCGTCTTTTCCCGCAACTCCTTCACCATCTGAGCAGTGATATTGGCCATCTTTGTCTACCCCTCTCCTCTCTTTACGTTTACGCTTCTTCTTTCGCTTTCATTTCTTCGGCTTCGGCCTGCTCTTCTTCAATCTGCCGTCGCCCTTCCAGCACCGCATCCGCCATGATGCGGGTAATCAGTCCCACCGATTTGGTTGAGTCATCATTCCCTGGAATGGGATAATCGATTTCCTCGGGATCCGAGTTGGTGTCCACAATCGCGAAAATCGGGATCCCCAGCTTCCGCGCCTCCTTGACGGCAATCTCTTCCTTGCGCGTATCCACAATGTAAACCGCACCCGGCAGGCGTTTCATATCCTGGATGCCTGCAAACACTTTCTTCATTTTGGCAATTTCCCGTTCAATTTGCAGGCGTTCCTTCTTGGTCAAATTTTCCACCGTCCCATCCATTACCATTTTTTCCAGATTCTCCAGGTGGCGGATGCTCTTCTTGATGGTGGCAAAATTGGTCAGCGTCCCACCCAACCAGCGTTCAACCACGTAAGGCATCCCACATCGAATCGCTTCGGACTGAACGATTTCTTTGATTTGATTTTTAGTACCCACAAACAGGATGGGTTCTCCGGTGGCAGCAATTTCTTTCATGGCATCGTAAGCGCGATTCAACAGCTTGAGGGTCTTTTTCAGATCGATGATGTGAACCCCATTGCGTTCCATGAAAATGTAATCGCGCATCTTGGGATTCCAACGGCGGGTCAGATGACCGAAGTGCACACCGGCACGCAGCAGATCTTCGAGGGTTACCTGTAACATAAACACTCCTTTTGCTTTGGGTTAAGCCTCCACTATTGTCATCTCTCCCAGGGATTCAGCCAGCGGCTGAACACCCCCCTGGAAGATCCAATAGTGTGTGTGATTTAAATTGATAGAACCATAAATTAACGTTTGGAAAACTGGAACCGTTTTCGGGCTTTGGGTTGTCCGTATTTTTTGCGTTCCACTTCGCGGGGATCGCGGGTCAGGAAGCCAGCGGCTCGCAATTCGGGCCGCAATTCGGGATTCCACTGCAACAGTGCACGCGAGATGCCCAGCCGCAGGGCACCAGCCTGCCCGCTTAAACCACCACCCGTAATATTGGCATAAACATCAAACTTGCCCTTGGTATTGGTAATCTCAAATGGCTGTTCAATGATCATTTTCAACGTTTCCCGCTTGAAATATTCCAGCAGGGGACGTCCATTGACGATGATTTCCCCCTTCCCGGGAACCAGCCGTACACGGGCTACCGCAGTTTTTCGTCGACCGACGGCATCGTAATGCTCCATATCCCTACCTCGTCAATTAAATGTTTAAGGGTTCCGGTTTCTGTGCCTGATGGGGATGCTGATCCCCGACATAAACCTTCAATTTTTTGAACATCTTCCGGCCCAGCGCATTCTTGGGCAACATGAGTCGCACGGCATGCTCAATCACATACTCCGGCCGCCGACTTAACATCATCCGGGCCGTGTAATACTTCCCACCTCCGGGATAACCCGAATGCCGAAAATAGATTTTCTGATCCAGCTTCTTTCCGGTCAACTTTACTTTGTCTGCATTAATCACGATCACAAAATCTCCCACATCCTGATGAGGCGCAAACGTGGGTTTATGCTTGCCACGTAAAATCTTAGCCACCTCGGAAGCCAGGCGTCCCAGCACCTTCCCCTTTGCATCGACCACGTACCATTTCCGGCTGTTCAGAATTTCTTCCGTTTTTAAATAATCCGTTTTCAACGTTCTTTACCTCCTTCGCCTAATATTTAACAAGCACCAAATTTAGATTTATCCAGTAATTATGTCAAGTCAATTTTATTTTGCAGAATTTCGGGAATTCCGCCGATCGAAAACGCCCCTAATTTTAATAAAATTTCCCGTTCAACAAAAGTTAAAGAAACTTTTATGCAAAACCGGCATAGTATTATTTCTGAAAAATACGAAGGGATGAAATGCAGGAAACAGATGGCATGTCCATCAACAGGAAGCGTTTTTTTGACCGTTTCCGAATTTCGCGGTGTTTTGCGAAGGGCTCCGGAATTTTACAGGCATCCCGAAAAGCGGTTGAAGATCTGCCCACGGAAGCGCCTGTTTTCCTGAAATTTTGCTTAAAATATTGACCGAAAAAACGAATATCAATACTTGCATTTGGATAAAAATTGTTTATTTTTGGTAGCCATTAAAATGATGAGAAATAAGAACGTTAGAATCTAAAAACCCGGAGGGCCTTATGGAATTCCCTGATAGAATGGGCTACAAAGTGGTTAGCAAGACCGACCCCATGTTCAACGAGGTTTGTGAACTCCTGGAACTTGATCCGGAACAGGTTGACTATATGCTGTATGAAGATTTTGAAGACGTGGATTACACCCTCTACGAAGACTTTGACGAAATGGAAAGCGGAGAAACCTGGCGACCGGAAAATCGGGTGATCGAAGTGTATTTTGTGGACGGTACCCGGGACGAAATTGAAATTGAACTGGACTCCGAATTGGACGAGGCCTTAAAACGATTGCTTGGCTAACCGATTTTTATCTATCCCACCTTTATTTAAATTGATAAGAACATCTTTTCGCTGCATCGATCGCTGGTTGATTCTTTCCCCCTCCAGAGGGCAGGTTTTGCCTCTCATCTGGCATCAGCAGTTAATGCCTTTTGTCAGATTGTCAATGAGAACCAGAAGTGGATTCTTGTTTCTAACCTCTAACCTTGTTGTGCTATTTTTGAACCCAAATAAATCGTTAAACCACGGATCACGCGAATGAATTCGAAAAAAATCACCAAAATAGCGAATATCCAGGAAAACATTTTCATCCAGACACAATTCAATGTATTTTATTGGTTTTATTTGTGTTCATTCGTGTCATTCGTAGGCTATTGCTTAATCCGGGATTATTTTTATTGGTATTCATTCGTGTGATTCGAGGTTAAATGCACTATTTGGGTTTATTTGTGTGAATTGGTGCAATGCATGGTTTAATGCATTATCTGGAATTATTACGGTGTGGAATAGGCCGACCACAGATTGCGATCCAGCGTGCGATACTGTATGGCTTCGCTCACGTGCTCGGGAAAAATGCGCTCCGATTCGGCCAGATCCGCAATGGTGCGGGACACTTTCAGGATGCGATCATACGCCCTTGCGGACAGTCCCAGTTGATTGATCGCCATTTTCAACAGTTCCTGGCCCTCTGAATCGATCTGGCAATATTGGTGGATATCCCGCGATTGCATATCCGCATTGCAGAACAGGTGCGGTACATTTCGAAACCGTTGCAACTGAATTTCCCTGGCGCGTTGCACCCGCTGGCGGATTTGCACAGAGGTTTCCCCCCGATGGCGAGAAGCCAGATCTTTGTACTGCACCGCCGGAACCTCAATGTGAATATCGATTCGATCCAGCAGCGGGCCACTGATTTTCGACATGTAGCGTTGAATCTGCGGTGGGGTGCAGGTGCATTCCTTGTTGGGATCGGTGTAATAGCCACAGGGACAGGGATTCATGGCCGCGGCCAGCATGAAATTAGCGGGATAGGTAATCGATACCGAGGCGCGCGAGATGGTCACCCGCCCGTCTTCCATCGGCTGACGCATCACTTCCAGCACGTTCTTTTTAAATTCCGGCAGTTCATCCAGGAACAATACCCCGTGATGGGCCAGGCTAACTTCTCCCGGTCGGGGATACTTCCCTCCCCCGATGAGTCCCGCATCGCTGATGGTGTGATGGGGCGAACGAAACGGACGGGTGGCAATCAACGCCTGTCCCGGAGGTAACAATCCGGCCACGGAGTGAATCTTGGTGGTTTCCAGCGCTTCATCCAGCGTCATGGCAGGAAGAATGGTGGGCAACCGTTTGGCCAGCATGGTTTTCCCGGAACCGGGCGGCCCCAGCATCAAAATATTGTGTCCGCCAGCGGCCGCGACCTCCAGCGCACGCTTCACATGCTCCTGGCCTTTTACATCCGAAAAGTCCACCGGATAATTGCGATGATCCTCAAATAATTCCTGAATATCCACCTGGTAGGGTTCAATCGAAATCTGATGATTCAAAAAATCCACCGCTTCCCTGAGGGTGCGGATCGGATACACCCGGGCTCCCTGGGCAATGGCAGCTTCCCGGGCATTGGCCTCGGGCAACAAAATTCCACTGACCCGTTTCTTCCGGGCTTCCCAGGCAACCGACAACGCCCCGTGAATGGGACGCACAGTGCCATCCAGTGCCAGCTCTCCCAGAATCAAATGATCCGCCAATCGCGTTTCGGCAACCACTCCAAAAGCCGCCAGAATGCCAATGGCTATCGGCAAATCGTAACTGGAACCTTCTTTTCGGATGTCCGCCGGCGCCAGATTTACTGTCACCCGTTTCTGGGGAAATTGAAAGCCGGTGTTCTTAATGGCTGCCATTACCCGCTCTCGACTCTCTTTCACGGCCGAGTCGGGCAGTCCAACCAGGGCAAAACTAAATAATCCCTGTTCCAGGCTGACTTCGACTTCGACCAGATAGGCGTCAATGCCCATCAGGGCTGCGGATAGGACACGAGAAATCACGGTTTGCCTCTAAATTTTTTGTCTCAACGGTTCCAATCGCCGGGACAATCCCTTAATATATTCCAGAAACTCCACTTTGGCTTCCCGTTCGGCCTGTTCCAGGCTGGTGGCACGCGTGGTGTAAAAGGTAAATTGCCCCTCGAATTGACCAAAGCCGGTATCTTTATGCTCAAATCGCAAAATGACTTTCCAACCCAACTGCGTGCCCAGATATTCTCCATGATCCATGGATAGTACAATCCGTTCTTTCATGCTAACGCCATCCTTTTTTGTGGTGAATGTCGGGTTTTCTCATCTGCGGGAAATATATTTTATTTGAATTTAATTTCCAACATTCCGTATTTTCTTCAAAAAGAAAGGAACGGTTTCGCATGAAAAGAGTCCCCATTGGCGTTGCCAATTCCGTTTCGGCAAATTTTGATTTTGATCCTCTGGATACGCTGGAATTTGCCACCCAGAAGCAATTCGAAACAGCACAGATTTACCTGAATGAGAACCTGATTCGGGATATCCCGCTGCTGGAAAAAATTAAGCAATTCGAGGCAAAGTTTCAACGGGTCTATTTTCATGCTCATGGATTTTTATCGCCGCAGGCCGTCCATTCTCCGTATTTTCAACAGCTGCATCAGTTTTTGACCACCACAACCTATCCCAATTACATTATCCATTTTGATGAAACCATTCCGGTGGATCAGCTGATTCAAACGCTGGAGAACCACCCTCCTGAACCGATTCGCATTTATCTGGAAAACTATTTTTCCAGTTCCGGAAAGGATAATGTACAGAAGAACCTGAAAAAGTACATGGCCATTTTCACCCTGTTAACCGCGCGGCGCCACTACCTTTTCCCCGTGCTGGATATCCCTCGATTATTTCATCGGGAATGTGGTTTTAGCCAGCAGGAAGCGCTCAACTGGTGCTTTCAACTGCTCAATTTTTTTAGCCAGAAAGGGTATTCCATCCTTTTGCATCTGGTGGATTTTGCAGACGACTCCCAGCAACATCACCAATTTCGCGCGCTTGGGGAGGGCTACATTCCCTACGATCGGATTTTTGAATTTATCCGGAAGACCAGTCCTCTGCTGGAGGGCATCATTCTGGAATACCAGGATAAATTGAATACGCTGAAATCGGCAGATTTTATCCGTCAGTATTTCCAGGAGTAACCCCAACTCCCCAATCCCTTCGCTCAGGAATTTTGATAAACCACGAACCACACGAATGAATCCAAAAAAAATATCAATAACATCGCGAATAAACCCCGGAACACATTTTCATCCTGATACAATCCAATGTATTTCATTAATTTTATTAGCATTAATTCGTGTCATTCGTGGTCTAACGCATAATCCGGGATTATTTTTATTCGTTTTAATTCGTGACATTCGTATGCAAATGCAACATCTGATTTTGTTCGTGGGATTCGCGGTTTAATACATCACTCGGATTGCAGGTACAACCTGGGTTAAAAAATGTATTTCTGGGTGATGGTATATTCTCCCATTTCGTAGGCCACGCGGGGGAAATTTCGCCATCGCCGGATGGTGCGTTTGATGCAACGCAATACGCGGGGATCCTGGATGTCGGAGCGTACGATGCGAATGCTTTCGGGAATCACGTAGCCTTCGGGATGAATATCAAACTTCACCACAATGTTTCCACGGACGGAAGGATCATGCCGATAGTATTTATCGATACAATATTTGATGAGGTACTTATTGCCGTTGGCCACCATCAGGGTTTGCTCGTAATCCCGTACCCCTTTCACCACTTCAAAGTCGGTGAATTCCGGTGGCGGCACCTGAATTTTTTCCATGGTCACCCGCGAATAACGTTCCACCCCTTTCTCGTACTCTTCGGCCCGCTGGCGGTAGGTTGCAATGGGTGTGTACACCGGCGTTTCTTCGGGCAGAATAAGTCCCGGACTGCTTTCGATGGCGGAGCGAATGATCTCCTGAGAGGTACCGGTGCTCTTCAATAAGGCGACAATGGAGGGATCAACCGGCTCAGCAGGAGTGGCCCCCATCCCTTCGGTCATCGTTTCCTCAACCGCGGCCACGGCTTCTTCAATCACACTTCGTGCAGGCGGCTCCACTAATCGATCCTCCCTTTCTGGTGCCGGCGTCAGGGGCAGCAAGTCCACATCGAGGGTTTCCGTTACGGGTTCTTCTTCCGGAGCCGGTAAATTCTGGTAAATATTCACGATGTAATTTATGTAGGTTTTCTTCACCTTGGAGTGAATCACATGCGGGGGCAATCGATCAAAATAGCGGATGGAAAGTACCACGACCAGGAAAATTCCCACAGCGACGACAATCAGAATCCGATAAAACAAAACATTTAATTCTGTCCAGAACGGTCTACGGAAAAATACTTTCCGGTAATCGTAGTGTGCCATGTGCCTCCGTGCGTTCATTTTATGAATGGCAAATTATAATTTTTTCCGTATTCCGATATAATGACCTAAATCAAAGATAAATATAATTTCATTTTACGAATTTCGCACGATTACTGGAAATCTTCGATTTACACCAAATTTAAATTGATATTTTGTGGATTGGAATTCCTTTTTTAACTTCTCCTTTCCGTAAACGAACGAATAAACCGATGAAAACCCTGCGTGCAATCATTCGATTATCCCGCCCTTTGAATGTGGCCATAGCGGCACTTTCCATATACGTTGGCGCGTTTATAACAGAAACGGATTTGTGGAATGTGGAGATTGCCCTGGCCTGCCTTTCCGGCGCATTGATCACCGCTGCCGCTAACACCATCAACGATTATTTTGATGTGGCCATTGACCGCATTAACCGTCCGGATCGCCCGTTGCCGTCCGGCGCTCTTTCGCCCCCAACAGCGGCGATCCTTGCCGCTGGGGAATACGCCGCCGGCATTTTGCTGAGCCTGTGGATCAATCCACTGGCGTTTTCCATGGCCGTGATCTTTTCTGCCCTGACCTTCGTCTACAGTGCCCGCTTCAAGCGAATGCCCCTCATCGGCAACGTCACCGTCAGTCTGTCCACTGCAGCTGCGTTTATTTATGGAGCGGTGGCTGTCAATCAACCTCTCAAAGCGGTTTATCCCGGACTCTTCGCATTCTTTTTTCATCTGGGACGCGAAATCATAAAGGATATTCAGGACATTAAGGGCGATGCACTGAACCAGGCGCGTACCTTTCCCATTCGCTTTGGCATTCGGCGGGCCATCTGGTTAACCAAAGGAAATTTTCTGTTCCTCTTTTTTCTGACATTGCTGCCCTATTTTACCCACTATTATGATTTTGATTATTTTCTGGTCATCATGTTGGGAATATTCCCCGTTGTCTTACTGGTTTTGTTTTATTTGTCCGAAAAGCGCACGCATCAGCAGCTGGAATGGTTAAGCCACTTGCTTAAATTGGACATGCTGGTTGGAATTTACGCCATCTATGTGGGAACATGAAAACGTGGAGAACGCGATCATGGACTTTATGACCGAATTGTGCCAGCTTACCGGGAAAAAAATTATTCTGGCCAGTCAATCTCCCCGACGGATTACCATTTTGCGGGAGCTGGGACTTCATTTCATCGTATCCCCGGCGCAAATTGATGAATCCATTACCCGTTACAGCGATCCGGTGGACTACGCGCGCCAGCTGGCCTATCGAAAGGGATTGGTCGTCTGGCAGCGCGAAAAGGCCGATCTGGTCATTGCGGCGGATACGGTGGTGACCATTGATCATCAGATTCTGGAAAAACCGCGGAACCAGGAAGAGGCGAGACAAATGCTGCGCCAACTCAGCGGACGCACCCACACGGTCATCACCGCCCTGGCACTCTTTTATTCCGAAGGAGAGATTCTGGATCACGAGAGCACCCGGGTAACCTTTTACCCCCTCACCGACCCGGAAATCGAATTGTACCTGCAAACGGAAGAACCTTTCGACAAGGCCGGAGCTTATGCCATCCAGGGAGGGGCGGCCATATTCGTTCAAAAAATAGAAGGCGATTTTTACAACGTCGTAGGATTTCCCGTGGGTAAATTTTATCAACACCTGAAGAAAATATTTCTTTTTTAAGCAGATTTTCCACACTAAGTTATTTCAAACGGGTTCTCATTCATTAAGGGGATATCTTTATGAATTCCGGGTGCAAGTCCGCCCTCAGGGCACCTGGCATCCCCGGGATTATCCTGTTGGGGCTATTTCTGGTTGGCGCGCTATGGGCCCAAACGGCCACCATCAGCGGGTACGTGGTGGATGCGGAAACTGGGGAGAAACTCATCGGTGCCAATGTGTACAATCCCGGCAATGGCCTGGGCACAACGACCAACGGCTACGGCTATTTTAGCCTGGTTCATCCCAGGGATTCGGTTTTACTGGTAGTCAGTTATCTGGGATATCAAACCCGGGAATTGCGGTTTTACCTGGATCAGGATCTGGAATTGACCATTTCTCTGCATCCCGTGCCCCTGCCCGGAGAGGCCGTTGAAGTGGTTGCAGAAAGCGAGCCACCCATTTTGAGCCAACCCCAAACCAGTCAAATTACCATTCCGGTACTGAAAGTCCGGACAATTCCCGCCCTTTTAGGTGAAGCGGATGTATTAAAGGTCATCCAGTTGCTGCCTGGTGTGCAACCGGGAATGGATGGTACCAGCGGCATTTTCGTCCGGGGCGGTAGTCCCGATCAAAACCTGGTGCTACTGGATGATGCCACCCTCTACAACGTCTTTCACGGATTCGGCTTCTTCTCCATTTTTCACAGCGAGGCGCTGAAAAGCGTTCGCTTTATTAAGGGCGGATTCCCGGCACGATACGGTGGCCGACTTTCCTCGGTGATCGATGTGCGCCTGAAAGACGGGAACCTGAAACAGTTCTCCGGGAAGATCGATCTGGGCATTATTTCATCCTCGATTTTCCTGGAAGGCCCCCTGAAAAAGGAGAAAACGTCTTTCATGATCGCCGCTCGCCGGACTTATGCGGATTTGCTGCTCCGCCCTTTCTTTTCCCGGGAAGAAGGCGTCCCCGGTTATTACTTCACCGATGTGAACGCGAAATTGCAGCATATTTTTTCCAGCCGAGACCGCATTTTTTTAAGCACCTACTGGGGGAAGGACGAACTCTATTTTTATCAGGACAATTCCGGGTTCAATCTGGATTATTTCTTTGGCTGGGGCAACATTACCAGCACCCTGCGCTGGAATCACATTTTTACCCCACGTCTATTCGCCAACATCATGCTACTCTTTTCTCGCTATGAATTTGCGACCGGATTTTCTATCAAAGATATAGATGAAGATTTGTTCGCCTCCATCAAATACTCCACAGGTATCGAGGACATTAGCTTTAAAATGGATCTGGACTATACGCCCAATCCCGCCCATTTCCTGCGGTTTGGTACCGAAGTGCTCTCCCAGCGATTTAATACCGGAACCCTGAACATTCGTGGGGACATTGAGCAGTCCGTGGATCCGGAATTGAAGAAAGAATCGTTGTTTCTGACGCCCGTCTGGAAGGCCGCCTTTTATCTGGAAGACGAGTGGACAGTCAACGAGCAATTGCGAGTGAATGCCGGACTCCGCTACGATGCCTATCGGATAAAAAAACGCACATTCCAGGGATTGCAACCTCGGATTTCCATGGCCTATCGCTTTCGTCCCGGCTGGAGCCTGAAAGGTTCTTACAGCCTGGTCAAACAATTCATTCATTTGCTGACCAACAATCAGATCAGTCTTCCCACGGACTTGTGGATGCCAGCAACTCCACGGGCGCTACCTGAAAATGCTCACCAGATCGTGCTGGGAATGGTACACCAACCCTCGGCAGCCTGGACATTCTCTCTGGAGAGTTACTACAAAACGCTGTCCAACGTGCTGGAATTCAAACCGGGTGTCATTTTTTCTCGCGCCAAAGAAAGCTGGGAAGATTACGTCTATGTGGGACGCGGCCAGGCGTATGGTCTGGAGGTGTTCATCGAAAAGAAACAGGGCAAATCCACTGGATGGGTGAGTTACACCCTTTCCTGGGCAAACCGCCAGTTTGACGAGATCAACAATGGGGAGCCCTTTCCATTCAAGTATGATCGTCGCCATAACCTGGCCATTACCTTCACCCGACGGCTGGGGAAGAAATGGGAGACGGGATTCACCTGGATCATTCGCAGCGGGGAACGCGCCACGCTTCCCATTGCCACCTACACGGTCATCGAAAGAATTCCCGGTGTAAAGCCTGACTGGTACATGACGCGAACGGTGCATCTTTACAGTAAACGCAACGGATTTCAACTCCCGGTTTACCACCGGCTGGATGTCACCCTGCGGTTTTATCCAACCGGAGATCCCCGCAAATCCAGTCTGACGCTTTCGATTTACAACCTCTACAACCGCAAAAATGCCGCTTTTGTTTACGTGGATCAGGATTTTCCCAGTCTAAAGGGAATCCCCAAGCAGGTGAGCCTGTTTCCGTTAATCCCATCGCTGTCTTTAAGCATCGCTTTTTAGAAGGGAGGAGAGATGACTGGATTTCGGCATGGCTGGCTATTTTTTCTGTTGCTAATAATCCTGCCGGGTTGTGAACAACCCGTGGACATTGAATTGCCCGACTATACCCCCCAGCTGGTGGTTTACAGTTTTTTTACACCCGACGCCCCCTGGCAGGTACAGGTGTACAACAGTGTCAGTATGAAAACGGGAGGAAAAATCGAACGCATCGCGAATGCAACAGTGGAGTTATTTGCCAACAACACCCGGCTTGCGGAATTAATCCCCAACAATGAAGGGTATACCCACCCCACCCTTCGTCCGGAAAAAGATACCCGTTACACCCTTCGGGTTTCCGCTGCTGGTTATGACACGGTCACGGCCAGCGATCAAATCCCCAGCCCGGTACCTTTGAAGAAAGTGGATTTTCGCATCGAACTCGGGGAACCGGAAAGCACCGTCTATCTGGATCTGGAGTTCTCCGATCCCCCCGAAGAAAAGAATTACTACAATCTGGGGCTTTCGATTTTTCCGAAAAACAACTCGCAGGGTTATCTGGTCTATTTTTACAGCAGGGATCCGATGCTCCTTCGAGAAATGTATTTGACGCAATTTGTGGTTGAAAACACCTTTGAGGATGTGGAGGCACTCTTCTCGGACGCCATTTTTGATGGGAAAACCTATCGCCTGTCGCTGTATTTTTATGTGAATTTTCAGCAGTCGACGGAATACACCCTGCAGATTAATTTCATGAGCATCAGCGAAGCGTTCTTCAAGTACAAACGTTCGCTTATTCTACAGGAAAATACCGGAGAAAGCATTTTCTCCGACCCGGTACAGATCTACAGCAATGTGACCAATGGATTGGGAGTGTTTGCGGGGTATGTTGTTCACAGATCCCAGATCGTCCTTACCCCGCCGATTTCACGAATTCGGTGATTTATCCGTAGTGAGAATGGGGGGCGCTCACTAAAACCGGGAATCCATCTCCTGCTGTTTGTGCGATAGTTTCAGGGCTTCGAAGCTCCTATCGCTTCTCAATCCTGCCTTATACCCGGCAATGATGGGATTGGACAATCTTTCCGATTTTTCCCCGGCTCCGCCGATGCCACTCCTAAAAATCTGTGGGTTCTTCGTATTCACCAAATACGTCCTTCAGGGTATTCACCATTTCGCCCAGTGTGCAATAGGCCTTGGCACATTCGATTAAATAGGGCATCAGGTTCCGGTTTTCTTCGGCGGCCGATTTTAACTCCGCTAAAGTTTCACGTACCCGCTGGTTGTCCCGGCTTTCCCGCAATTCTCTGACCCGCGCAATCTGGCGCTTCTCCACTTCTTCCGGGATGAGTAGAATGGGAATTTCGATTTTCTCATCCGGCTCCACAAACTCGTTCACCCCAACGATGATGCGTTCCTTTTTGTCAATTTCCTGCTGATATTGATAGGCGGCTTTGGCAATTTCCTGCTGGAAGAATCCCTTTTCGATGCCAGCCACCACGCCGCCCAGACGCTCAATTTTCTCGAAATATTCTTCTGCCTGCCGTTCCATTTTATTGGTGAGCATTTCCACGTAATAACTGCCACCGAGGGGATCGATGGTGTACGGCACACCGGTCTCGTACGCCAGGATTTGCTGGGTACGCAGGGCAATCTTCACCGCCTTTTCGCTGGGAAGTGCCAGGGTTTCGTCCATGGAATTGGTGTGCAGGGACTGGGTACCGCCCAGCACCGCTGCCAGTGCCTGATAGGCCACGCGAACAATGTTGTTTTCCGGCTGTTGAGCAGTGAGGGTGCATCCGGCGGTCTGGGTATGAAAGCGCAATTTCCAGCTGCGGGGATCCTTTGCCCCGTACTTATACCGCATGCGCTTGGCCCAGATACGTCGCGCCGCCCGGAACTTGGCAATCTCTTCAAAAAAGTCGTTATGGGAATTGAAGAAGAAGGACAGTCGGGGAGCAAACCGATCGATCTCTAATCCCCTGGCCAGCGCGGCTTCCACGTAGGTAAAGCCATCCGCCAGGGTAAACGCCAGCTCCTGCACCGCAGTGGAACCGGCTTCCCGAATATGATACCCGCTGATGCTGATGGTATTCCACTGAGGCACATGCTCGGTGCAAAACTCAATCATATCCACAATAATCCGGATGGATGGCTCCGGGGGATACACCCATTCCTTCTGGGCAATGTATTCTTTTAAAATATCGTTCTGCACCGTGCCCCGAAGTTTGCTAAAGGGAATGCCCCGTTTTTCGGCCACCGCCAGATAAAAGGCCAGTAACATGGCCGCCGGCGCGTTGATGGTCATGGAGGTGCTGACTTCATCCAGGGGAATGCCTTCAAACAGGGTTTCCATGTCCCGCAGCGATGCCACCGACACCCCACACTTCCCGACCTCCCCTTCGCTCAGGGGATCGTCCGGATCGCGTCCCATCAGCGTGGGCAGATCGAAGGCCACGGACAGGCCGGTCTGACCGTTCTCCAGAAGATATTTAAATCGCCGGTTAGTATCTTCCGGAGTACCGAATCCGGCAAACTGGCGCATTGTCCATAACTTACCGCGGTACATGTTATAGTGAATTCCCCGTGTGTAGGGAAATTCCCCGGGAAAATTTAAATCCCGGAAATAATCCATATCGCTAATTTCCGCCGGGGTAGCCAGTAATTCCACAGGTTCCGAAGAAGCGGTCACAAATTTGAAATTCAAATCGCACGATTTTTCGTTCTTCTTTTTCAGCCACTCCTGTTTGGCCTGTCGAATTTTTTCTATGTGTTGAAACATATCCTTGCTCCTGATTTTGATCAGCTAAAATAGATGGCATGCTATATTAAAAAATATCCGCAAGGATTGCAAAGTGTTGTTTCTTTTTACGACGGGCCCCTGATCATTTCCATGGCAACGCATTCCCTGCTTCCGGGTTGCTGATTCTGCTCCAGATTAATAAAAATTCTGGCGAATTTACCGTGCCCTTCCGCAGGCATCCATTTATTGCAAAATCGGATCTGTAAAAATTATCAATTAATGCATTAAACCGCGAATCACGCGAATGAATTCGAAAAAAATCAACAAAATAGCGAATATATCCGGGAAAATATTTTCATCCAGACACACTACAATGTATTTTATTGGTTTTATTTGTGATAATTCGTGTAATTCGTAGGCTATTGTTTAATCTGGGATTATTCATTTTAATTCGTGTAATTCGTAGGCCATTTCATAATCCGGGTTTATTACCAGAAATCCTCCTCAGGAAAACGCCGTTCTGGAGCCCTTTCTCTGGCAACCCAACATTGGTGTAGAAATAAAATTCACTTGATATGGTACAGGGGTGGCTATAAATTATGCCGCCTGAAAACAAATATTTTAAGGAGGATGCGACGTCAATGTACACTTTCTTGATTATCCTTTTTGTGTTGACCTGTATATTGCTGGTGATCTCCATTTTACTGCAATCCAGTAAAGGGGGAGGTCTGGCCAGCTCCTTTGGTGGACTGGGTGGAGCGGCTGTATTTGGGCCCCGTGGGGCGACCTCGTTTTTACAGAAAACCACCACCGTTCTGGGCATTCTGTTCGTGTTGCTGAGCATCCTGATCAACCTGGTTGGACGCGGTCGGGGGATTGATGCCACCCGGATCTTGCAGGAAGAGTTGAATCGAACCCAGCAGATGCAGCAATCGCCAGTACCGGTTGCCCCATTACCCGGCGATCAGGAAACCCAACAACCACCGCAAGAATAAAACATTCAGGAAACGAAACGATGGATGCTGGCGTGGTGGAATTGGCAGACACGCTATCTTGAGGGGGTAGTGGGCATACGCCCGTGCGGGTTCGAGTCCCGCCGCCAGCACCAGATCGCCCGGATTTACCGGGCTTTTTTTGTACCCCCTCCCCTGACGTCCCCTTCCGTTAAACCCGGATGATGCATTCGCGGTTTAATTCCAGATTATGCATTAGCCTACGAATGACACGAATTAACACAAATAAAACCAATAAAATACATTGGATTGCATCTGGATGAAAATATGTTCCAGGGTTTATGCGCGATTTTGTAGATATTTTGGGTTTCGTTCGCGTGATTCGTGGTTTGATGCATTGTTTGGGTTAATGCGTTATTTGGATTAACCGCACCAGGCAACAGCAACTTTCTGAGGGCATCCCCGTACAGGTATCCCGATCGGCAAAATAAAAAAGCACTGCATTTTGTGGCATGGATGTTTTAAATTGCAATGTCTGAGGCATAAAAATAAAAGATCATGGACTATTCACACACCGTTGAAAAGATCACCGCGGTTCTTTCCCAGTACACGCCCCGTAAAATCGCTTCTTCGCAAGCCATATCCGCAGCGGTTCTGGTGCCCATTTTTAACAAAGACAATCGCCCTTTTCTGCTGTTAACCTTGCGCACGGAGACGGTGGAGCACCACAAGGGACAGATCTCTTTTCCGGGAGGTGCCCGCGAGGCTCAGGATCTCAGTCTGCTGGAAACTGCCCTTCGGGAAACGGAGGAAGAGACGGGTATTCCGGGGAGCGCATTCACCATCCTGGGAGAACTGGACGATTTTTTGACGGTGACCAATTTTCTGGTCACCCCTTTTGTGGCCACCATGCCCTATCCTTATCAGGCCCATCCCAATCGGGACGAGGTGGCCGAACTGCTGGAAATTCCCCTGGACATCTTCCTAACCGATCGGTTCTTTGAAATGAAAAAACGCACTTACCAGGGGGTCAGCTATCCAGTCTATTTTTATTATTACCATCAGTACGTGATCTGGGGTGCAACCGCGTTTATCTTAAACCGATTTGTCGAGCTGGTATTTGGCTACAATCCCGCCCCATTCAGCGTTCTGGACGATCCACGCAATCTGGAATACCTCCAGGAAAACACCCATCGCAAGGGTAAACAATAGGTCTCTAACATTTTTTCTGCTTTTAAGCAACCCATAAAAACTTGGGGGGAGTTATGAAACGTGCCATTCTTTTATTCATGGCATTCATTTTTGCCCAGAACATTCCGGCCGAAGTTGTTGTTAAAGGACGGGTCGTATCCGCTTTAAATCAACCGTTCAAGAAAGCGATTGTCGAGGTTGTCAACCGGGACGCCCCGGAACCAAAGCCGATCGTCCATCTAACGCTTTCCGAAACGGGGCAGTTTCAGGTTAAACTGCCTGCCCATGGTGGCTATATAATCACTTTTGCCGCGGTGGATCATCAATCCCGGATTATTCCCCTGCTCCTTGAAGAATCCCCCACACCCATTGAATTGAACGTCACCCTGTATCCTTACGATTATCTGGAAGATCCGGCTGAGGTGCGCATCATCGGCTCCTGGAACAAATATCGGTTCGAATCTGCCAAACCCATGACCCGTCAGGGAAATCGCTGGATCTATCAGTTAACGGCGCCCGCGGATACCATCGGGTACCAGTTGCTGGGGCTTCTGGAGGAGGAACGCAGCATCAACGGTCATCAGGCAGACGCCTTTGAATATGATGGCGGTGGCGATTTTCACTCGCTGCTCTATACCAAAAAGGGAGAAACCGTTACCATCACCGTGGATCCCGGTAAGTTCCCACGCTACCGGGGCGAACGCGATCCGTGGTTGCAGGTGGATCCGAATCACCAGTACATTGTGGAAATGAGTCAGATCACCCAGCTTTACGACAAAGTTCGCTCGGATTATTTCCAGAAAAAGAAGGCATATCTGGAAACCCGAGACGAGGATTCTCCTCCGTTCACGTATGATATGCGCCCCTTCATCAAACAGATCTGGGAGATCGCCAGTGCCAGTTCGTTTGAGTGGACAAAATCCCTGGCCGCGTTGTATACCATAGGCGCCTTCGCGATGTCCGGATCAGGAGACAAAGCCCTGCTGGAGAAATCCGTTCGCCTGTTATCTCCTGAATCGCCCATCTGGATTTTCAATTATGGCGTTCTTTTTGAACTGGACAGGCTGGCCCGTGAAGTGGATCTCCCCATTGATCTGGGCGCCTTCGAAACCCAAAATCCCTTCAAGCTGGTTCGCGGTACGGCGATCCTGGTTCAAATGCTTGACGCGAAAAAGAAAGGCGATGCCGCAACCTTCCAGCGTTATTACCAGAAGCTGGCAACGAATTATCGACAATATCCGATTTTTGAATATTACATCGCAAAATACAATCCCGATCGCCGGATACAGGTCGGGAAGTTGGTGCCGGAATTTCGGGTCACCTCCCTGGATGGTAAAACGGTCATCTCCAGTGAGCAGCTTCGCGGTAAGTACTATTTAATGGATTTCTGGGCGGTCTGGTGTGGCCCCTGTATTGCGGAAATGCCTTACCTGCACCAGGCATACGAAAAATTTAAAGATCGAAACTTTATCATTCTAAGCCTGTCGTTTGATAAATCACCGGAAGTGGTCAACCAGTTCCGGCAGAAAAAGTGGAAAATGCCCTGGCTGCACGCATTTGTAGAAGGCGGGTTTAACAGCGAACTGGCGCGTACCTTTGAGGTTCGGGGTATTCCCAAGCCGCTACTGGTCGGCCCCGATGGCACCATTCTGGCCACGGAATTGGAATTGCGTGGCGAGCAGCTGATTCCCACACTGGAAAAATTGCTGAAATAAGCGGTGTGGTCTATTTGACCCAAATTATTCAAGAAACTGCGAATCACACGAATGAATCCAAAAATGTCCACAAAATCGCGAAGAAACCGGTGAACCCATTTTCACCCAGATTTGATCAAGGGCATTTTATTATTTCTGTTTGGGTGAATTCGTGAAATTCGTAGATTCAAGCAAAATCCGGGATTAAGCAGGCCGATCGTTCCTGATTAATCCAATAAGTGGAATCACCAGGCTTCCAGGCTTTAGTATGAGAAAGAACAACCAGCAACAGACCTGTGTAACCTGCAATTCGGCATTCACAGGCACCTATTGTCCACACTGCGGAGAAAAAGTCATTGATCCGCAGGAGTATTCTCTACTCTACTTTTTACGAAATGTCCTGAAGGTAATCACACACGTGGACAATCGATTCTGGAGTACGTTTTATGTGTTAATTCGGAAACCGGGGTGGCTTTCCCGGGACTATTTAATCGGACGGCGACGCCCCTATTTAAATCCGGTGCAGATGTTCCTCATTGCCAACTTCATTTACTTTTTTATCCAGCCGCTTACCAATGCCAACGGCTTCAATACCCCACTGATCACCCAGATCAAGAAAATGCCTTACAGCCCTCTTGCCCTGTCCATGGTCAAAGAAAAAATCATTTCCCGGGAAACCACCTACGATGCGTACGAAGCCGTTTACAATCAGAAGTCCAGCACGTACGCCCGTACGCTGATTTTCCTCATGATTCCCCTGCTGGCACTGGTCTTAAAACTACTGTTCTGGAAGCACCGCCGGTATTTCGTTGAACATCTGGTGTTTTCACTTCATTTTTACATTTTCTTAATGGTGTACATTCTGATTGTTTTGATCGCCCTGCTCCAGTTTCTGGTTTTTCTGATGCCCCGGGTGGGACTGGCCCTGTCCACCCCTCGACCCGCCATGGAACTGGCCTTTTCAGCGGTCATTTATCTGGCATTGTTCATTTATTTTTATCGGGCGTTTAACACATTTTACAATGGATCCCGGTGGCTGAATGGGATACGGGCGTTATTCCTGCCTATTTTCATTCTTTTGATCACCCAGACCTATCGATTGGTATTGTTCCTGCTCACCTATTACACCACCTGAACGGTCGCGCGTATTTATCCCAAATAATGCTTTAAACCGCGAATCATGCGAATGATACCAAACCATATCCACAAAATAACAAATATACCCCGAAACTAATTTTCATTCAGATCGAATCCAATGTATCTGATTATTTTTATTTGTGTTCATTCGTGCAATTCGTGGTTGAATGCATAATCTGGGTTTATGGTAAGCGGACAGGGATGGCCGCTGGCAGCTCCGATCTGAAAAATACCTTGCAAAACTTCTTGTGAAAAAATAAATTATGCAGGTCGATCTTCGGGGCAGGGTGACCTCGCGTATGCGGGGAATTCCCGACCGGCGGTGAAAGCCCGCGACTCCCCCAATCGGGGGACTGAACCGGTGGAATTCCGGTGCCGACGGTATAGTCCGGATGGGAGAAGATCGGCATGATTGGTAAATTTTGCCCTCGGCCAGCGAGGGTGGATCACATCATGCCCGCATCAA
This sequence comes from Calditrichota bacterium, assembly GCA_013150955.1. Classification (GTDB taxonomy): domain Bacteria; phylum Calditrichota; class Calditrichia; order RBG-13-44-9; family J042; genus JAADJD01. The sequence goes on along the minus strand of JAADJD010000020.1, from coordinate 68,930 downwards.
CTCCCCCTGAACAGTGCCCCGAGTCATGGAATGAGACGGAGTCGTGGTGGTGAAGCATACGGTTTTTATGCAGCGGGCACTGGAGCTGGCCAGAATGGGGCGGGGATACACCTCCCCCAACCCCATGGTTGGCGCTGTTCTGGTAAAAAATGGCCGGATCATCGGCGAAGGATATCACGAGCGGTATGGCGACAAACATGCCGAGGTGCGAGCCATTGAAAACGCCACCGAACCGGTGGCGGGGGCAACGCTATATTGCAACTTAGAGCCCTGCTGTCATACCATTCCCGGCAAGAAAACCCCTCCCTGCACGCATCGCATCATTCAGGAGCGGATTCGCAAGGTGGTCATCTCCACCATCGATCCCAATCCCTACGTCAGTGGAAACGGCATTCGGGCATTAAGGGCAGCCGGCATCGAGGTGGAGACCGGTATTCTGGCCCGGGAGGCCACTCTGTTGAACGAAGCTTACTTTAAGTTTATTCAAACGGGTATCCCATTCATTCATTTAAAAATTGCCCAATCACTGGACGGCCGCATTGCCACCCGCAGCGGCGATTCCCGCTGGATCACCGATGAGACTGCCAGACAGCTGGTTCAGGAAATGCGCCGGGGGGCAGATGCCGTTCTGGTGGGCATTGGCACCGTGCTGGCGGACAATCCGCGCCTGACCCTGCGCATCGGAAACGGGCGGCAACCGTATCGCATCGTGCTGGATAGCCATCTGCGGATTCCAGACACGGCGCATCTGTTGCAGGACGAATACGCGGAAAAAACCATCATCATCACTTCGCCGGATGCCGATTCCGGGCGCCGTCAGTTCCTTTCCGAAAAAGGCATTCGGGTGGAAGTGTTAAACAAAAATTCCAATGAATTTATCGATCTTGGAGAATTGCTGGAATTTCTAAAATCCCAGGGAATCACCTCGCTGCTGGTAGAAGGCGGCGGCAAAATTTTTACCCGGTTTGTTCAGAAACAACTTTACGACAAACTATCGGTTTTCATCGCTCCCATTTTGATTGGATCCGGCAAAGAGGCCATCCAGGATCTCCACATCGAACGGCTTCGGGATGCATTTCGTCTGCAGCATGTGACTTTCCGTCCGGTGGGACATCAAATTTTAATTGAAGGATATCGCGATATTCAGGCAACATTTGGCAAACTGGCAGAGGTTCTGGAATGTTCACAGGACTCGTTGAAGAAGTTGGAACAATCGTTCAGCTAACGTCGATTCCCGGTGGAATCGAATTGACCATTTCGGCGGACACGGTACTATCCGATCTGGCCATCGGGGATTCCATTGCCGTGGATGGCGTTTGCTTAACCGTGATTCGCCGGACGGAGAACGCGTTTACCGTGCAGGCCGTGGGCGAAACACTGGAGAAGACCACCTTTTCGCAATTGCGGATGGGACAAAAAGTCAATCTGGAGCGAGCATTGCAGGTGGGCAGCCGGCTGGGTGGGCATTTTGTGCAGGGGCACGTCAATGCCACTGCGCCCATCACCCGGTGGCAAAAGCGCGGGGAAAATTTCTACCTGGAGATCGAAATTCCCGCCTCCCTGCGCAAGTACGTTATTCTGGAGGGTTCCATCTGTATCGACGGGATCAGCCTCACGGTTGCCCGGCTGGAAGGCAATCGGGTGGGCATTAACATCATTCCGCACACGGCCAGTGTCACCAATCTGTCCCATAAAAAAGTGGGCGATCTGGTAAACGTTGAAGTGGATTTAATTGCCAAATATATCGAAAGCCTGATCACCTTTTCGAAGGATTCTTCGTTAACCAGAGAAAAACTAAAACAGTGGGGTTATTGAGCAGTGTCCAACAATCACCGAAATCACGATATATTCATTCCCATAGAGGAGGCGCTGGAGGCGCTTCGCCGTGGCGAGGTACTCATCCTGGTGGATGATGAGGAACGGGAAAACGAAGGCGATTTTATTGTGGCCGCGGAAAAGGTGACTCCGGAAATCATTAATTTCATGATCAAGTACGGTCGCGGGCTGGTGTGCGTGGCCATTACCGAAGAGCGAGCGCAGGCGCTGAAATTGAACATCATGGTCAACCAGAACACCGCGCTGCATGGTACAGCCTTCACGGTCACCGTGGACGCGGTGGAGGGTACCACCACCGGAATTTCCGCGTATGATCGGGCCCAGACCATCCGGGTACTCATCGACGAACGCACCCGACCGGACGATCTGGCCCGTCCCGGTCACATCTTTCCGTTGATTGCCGATCGCTGGGGCGTGTTGAATCGTCCCGGCCACACGGAGGCCACGGTAGATCTGGCCCGACTGGCCGGATTAAAACCGGCGGGCGTGCTGTGCGAAATCATCGATGACGATGGCAACATGGCCCGATTGCCCCGCCTGAAGGAAATTGCCCGCGAATTCGGGCTGAAAATTGTCAGCATCGCCGATTTGATCGAATATCGGCGGAAGACGGAAGTGCTCATTAAAGAAGTCACCAACGTGCATTTGCCCACGGATTACGGCAATTTCCGCCTGCATTTGTTCGAAAGCAAGATGAATCCCGAAGAATACCATCTGGCGCTGGTCAAAGGCGATGTACGGGGCGAGGATCCGGTGCTGGTTCGGGTGCATTCCGAATGTTTAACGGGAGACACCCTGGCCTCCAAGCGCTGCGATTGTGGGAACCAGCTCCATTTTGCCATGGCGGAAATCGAAGAAGCCGGCAAAGGCGTGCTGTTGTACATGCGCCAGGAAGGGCGCGGCATTGGGCTGAAAAACAAGATCCTGGCCTATCGCCTGCAGGAGGAAGGTCGGGACACGGTGGAAGCGAATGAAATTCTGGGATTCAAACCCGATCTGCGGGAATACTGGTTTGCCGCTCAGATGCTCAAGCAGCTGGGGGTACAGCGGGTACGCCTGATGACCAACAATCCACGGAAAATGAACGACCTGGAGCGGTACGGCGTGACTGTGGTGGAACGCATTCCGGTGGTCATCAAACCCAATCCCATTAACGAACGCTACCTGCGTACCAAACGGGAGAAACTGGGACACCTGCTGTTCCTGGATACCCATCATCAGGACTGACAGGCGGAATGGCCGATCAATTTCAGGGGTTAAGGAAGAGAAGCAGTGACTGTATTCCGAAACGGCGGGCTGGAGTGAAAATGCGGTGATGAAGCATCCATCTGGATTGGCACACGAACTCGATTTGCAGATGAAGCTATTCAGAAAGTTTTAACCCAGATTATGTATGAGCCTACGAATTACAGCGTGTTCTTGCTGTTTTTGTGTGCAATGGAATCATTCGCGGTTTAAAACGTAATGCAAGGTCAACGAAAGGAGATTCCGGAAATGCCCAAAACTGTTGAAGGCATGTTGAGCGGAAAAGGAAAGCGCTTTGCCATAGTGGTCGGCCGATTTAACGAATTCATCACCCGTAAATTACTGGAAGGTGCCCTGGATTGTCTTCGCCGTCACGAAACGGCCGATCCGGACATTCTGGTCGTTTGGGCGCCAGGCTCATTCGAGATCCCGCTGGTGGCCAAAACGATTGCTGAAGGCGGACGCTACGATGCCATCATCTGCCTGGGCGCAGTGATCCGCGGCGCCACACCGCACTTCGATTATGTGGCAGCCGAGGTGTCCAAAGGCATTGCCCAGGCCTCCCTGCAAACCGGGGTGCCCATCGCATTCGGGGTGCTTACCACGGACACGGTGGAACAGGCCATTGAGCGGGCAGGCACCAAGGCAGGAAATAAAGGCTGGGATGCGGCTCTATCCGCACTGGAGATGGCCAACTTAATGGCATCCCTCAAATAACCATTATCGCCACGGCCAATCCTCCCGGGATTGGCCAGCATTCATCATCCCACCTTGCGCTTGAATCGCCGGTTACTTTCTTCCGGCTTTGCCAGTTCCACAAGGGGACGACGACCATTTTTGCTTTCCCGAAAACGCCGTAAAATATGTTCGGCTTCCGCCGGCGGCACGGTGATGAACGAATAACTATCAAACACCTGAACGTTATCGATCTTCCGATCGTCCACATTAGCGCGCGAAAGGATGAACTGAACCAGCTTCCTCTTGGTAAATCCATCCTTTTTACCACGGGCGATGAATAACCGTCGTTTTTCACGGGATTGGGACAGGTACCCCCTCAGCGGTTCAAAATCATTTGCATTCACGGCATTCTGATAGACCTGTTGCAATACCGCGGCCAGCGCCCGTTCGGGAACATTTTCCTGTAAGAGATTTTCCGCCATGCGCAAAAACCTCTCTTCGATATCTCCCATCAGGCTTTCGCGAACCTCCTGTAAAATGTGCTCCCGCTTTGCCGCCAGAATGTCCCTGACGCGAGGCAGGGTCTCTTTACGGGGACGCGTTCGGGTCTTTTTCTGAATCATCACCCAGCGACGACGCTCCTCCGGGGTCACAAAGGTAATGGCCTTACCAGGACGTCCCGCACGCCCCGTCCGTCCAATGCGATGCACATACGAATCCGGATCCTGAGGCAGCGAATAATTAATCACATGGGACAGGTTCAAAATATCAATCCCCCGGGCAGCAACATCGGTTGCCACCAGAACATTCAGACGTCTTCGCTTGAATTTATTCAGGATTTTCTCTCGCAGGGTCTGGGAGATATCCCCGTGCAGGGCTTCCGCGTGGTATCCCCTTTCTGTCAGCTGCATGGCCACCTGATCCACATCGGCACGGGTGCGGCAAAAAACCAATCCGTAGAAATCGCTTTCTATTTCAATAATTCGGCAGAGGGCTTCCAGCTTGTCCCGCGAGGCTACCTCGTAATACACCTGTTCGGTCAAATCCACCGTAATTTTTTCCGTTTCTGCGTGAACCATCTGGTAATCCTTCATATGCCTGCTGGCAATGGCGCGAATCTCCGGTGGTACCGTGGCGGAAAACAGCAATGTCGTTCGTTCGGGATTGGTGTGGGAGAGAATGCGCTCCACATCATCAATGAATCCCATATTTAACATCTCGTCGGCTTCATCCAGCACCACAAAATCCACCCGGGACAGATCCAGGCTTCCCCGATTTAAATGATCGATGATGCGTCCGGGTGTGCCCACCACAATATCCACTCCGCGATTGAGTAACCGCAGCTGCAATTCCATGGATTGGCCACCGTAAACGGGAAAGATGCGCAGATGCTTTTTCCCTTTTAGCGAATTAAATTCTTCGGCCACCTGGATGGCCAGTTCCCTGACCGGTACCAGGATAATTACTTGGACATGTGGACTTCCCTCCCGAATGCCTTCGATGATGGGAATGCCAAAAGCGGCGGTCTTTCCGGTTCCCGTGGGTGCTCGCCCGATTAAATCCCGACGCTGGTGAAACAGCAACTGAATGACCTGTTGCTGAATGGGTGTGGGTTCCACAAACCCTTTTTGATCCAGAGCGCGCAGGATGTCCGGCGAGATCCCCAGATCCGCAAATCGTGTGTGTTCCTTCATATTCTTCCAATCGTTAATTTCATTTGTCCATTGGTTGAGTCATTTATCCCACCAAGGTAACACAATTTTTGTCATTTCCCGCATGCTTTTTTTATTTCTTTCCGGATTCGAATGACGATCTGCATCATTTGCCGTTTTTACAGCCATGCAATCCCCCTCTCCCCTGCTCCATGCCCCGATCGCCCATTCCAGAAAGCGGCATACTTTCCGGACTTCCACTCACTCCCTCGGCATCCAGCCGAAAAGAAAATTTCTCTTTTGCTAAACCGCCGTTGAGAATATAAATTAATTTATTGCTGTATTAACCGTTCGATTCCTCGGGTTCGGGAATCGCAAAGATGGAAACCAAATGCAGGATACTTTATGCGTAACCGAGCGCTTCTGCTGCCCCTTCTGATTGGATGCCTCCCCCTGATGTTACTGGCCGTCAATTTCAAAATCGATATTATCACCGATATTAACGATATCAATGAATATGTGATAGAAAATGACACCCTCTTTGCGGCGTCCACCGGTGGCCTCATCATCATGCCATTGCCGGATGGCCCACCACGGGTGTACACCACCGGAGACGGTTTCTTTTCCCAGAGTTTTACCAGCATCACCCGGGATCACCGAAAGACGATCATCCTGGGCACCCTGGATGGGATGGTGGGCTTTCTGGATCTGTCCACTGGCACACCGGTAACGGACATCAGCCTGAAAGGGAAAGAAATTGTGGATTTGCTGGCGGTGGACGACACCCTGTGGGTGCTGACCCGGGATCTCGTGGCCGTGTACACCTATCTGCCCGATTTAAACCGCTACCAATTCATTGATTTTTTTGAAAATTTCGGTCTGAGCGACATCACCTTTTCTGCCGTTACCCGTTTTCAGGGACACATCTGGCTGGGCAGCGATGCAGGGGTGTTTTACGCTCCCTCGAATTACATTAAGTTCAACCTCAAATCGGCCTCATCCTGGAAACGAATGACCCGCGAGGATGGCCTCCCCTCCAATCGGGTTCGGGATCTGGTGGCCAGCGACTCGTTACTATTCATGGCTACTGCCGAAGGACTGGTCACCTACACCAATGGCAATCTTTCGGTCACCCATGCAGGCTTGCTGACACGAAATCTCTATCACGTGCAGGTACGGGAAAATCAGGTGTGGGTCGCCGAAAAATACCGCATTTACCAGTTACAGGACGGAACTTTCGACCTGCAATTTTATCATCAGCAGGGATTCATCACCAACTTTTTTATTGATGCCAACGGTGAGCTGTCGCTGTCGGCGGTGGATCGGGGTATTTACTTTCCGCAAACAAACACCCGGCTGTTTTTTGACGGCCCCATGGACAACTTTCTGGGCAAAATTTACATCGATCGCCAGGGACGACTCTGGTGTACATCGGGCAAAACCGACAGCGACCGGCAGAGAGGCCTGTTCATCAAGCGCAGCGATGGCTGGTACAACTTGCGATTTCTGGGGCCGGGAACCTGGCGAAACATGTCTTCCACCAATTCCATCATGGAAGATGAACAGGGGAACATCTGGGTGGGTTCCTGGGGTGGCGGGATTACGGTGTTTGATCCCGACCTGAATTTTTATCCGATTAACAATAACTCGGACAGCGGTCGGGTTTGGATTACCACGCCACAGGGAGAGGACACCCTGAAAGTGATCGCGCCAGAAGCGTTCCGCAATCTGCTGGCGGGTGTGATTCCCAATCCCAAATACATAGTGATCACCGACATGCTGCTGGACACCGAGCGCAGCAGCATCTGGATTTTGAACAGCGAGGCGGTTAATCGATTGCCCATCGTGCGGTTTCGGGGCACGGCATTTGACCCCGTACACATTGCAGATAAAAACAACTGGCAATATTTTGCTCAACCCCTGGGCGGCCTGCACTCCGACAAACTGTATCGGTTAACGCAGGACATTTTTGGAGACCTGTGGATCGCCACCCAGCGCATCGGGGCCCTGCAGATCCGGTTGAAAGAAAGCGGGGAAATGATCTTTCATCAAATTGCCGAGGTGGATAACCTGAAAAGCAACTTCACCCGCTCCATTGCTGCGGATCAGGACGGCTACGTGTGGATTGGAACCCGATTAGGCCTGAATGCCTATCTCAACGGCAGCCTGTTCGATTTTCGGGAAGATTATCAGCCCATTGGCCTGCAAATTGAAGACATTTTTGTGGATTCCCGGAACAACAAGTGGTTTGCCACGAACGAGGGGATCAGCATTTTACGGGCGGGCGGTTCGCCGTTTGATCGCTCCAGCTGGATCCACATTGTGCCCATGGCCAGCGACAAAGCCGGGGACAATGTTTTCTACGCCAACCTGCCCTCCGAGGCCATCCACAGCATTTTTGTGGACGAAGCCAATGGCGATGTTTACGTCAGTACGGATGCCGGGCTGGCCATCATCCGCAGCAATCCATTTGTGGGGACGTTCGAAAATCTGGATCGGGTTTCGGTGGGGCCCAACCCTTTTCTGGTTACCGAAGGGGGGCAGGAACGCCTGTATTTCTACAACCTGATTTCCGGGAGCCACATAAAAATTCTCACCGTCGACGGGCAGCTGGTGCGTACCCTGGATCCGGATAATTTTCAGGAGGTCCAGGGGGGACAGGCCCAGTGGGACGGTTTAAACGAAAACGGCGATCCGGTCGCCAGCGGCATCTACGTGTATCTGGTTACCACAGAAGACGGTATCACCACCGCCGGTAAAATCCTGCTCATTCGCAAATAACATCCCGAAACGCACGCCGCCACGTGCCCGCTCCTGCCGCAAACGCTCGTTAACGGCGGTAACACCCCAGCGCGATTTCAACAGATGCATGAAACATCTGAACGTTTGAATCATTTAAACTAACTGAAAAATTTCGGATTGGCCTTGACAAGTTGCAACTTCTGCTGTTGATTTATAAATATTCAGCGCGTGGTCCGGGAGTCCAGTGGAATCCCTGCGGTTGCTGTCGTGTAGAAATGGGATAAGGGAAGGTGTCATCCAGGGCAGGCACAACATGTTAACCGATAAAATCGGGATGGTGAAATGAAAAGCTTCAAGAATTACCCTTCGGCATTGCGTCAGGATGTGCTCCAGTGGATTAAAGACATTGGGGATCTGGACATTCTGGTGGGAATCCCCGCCTTCAACAACGAGGACACCATCAAGAATGTGGTGGAGACGGTTGGCCAGGGACTGAAGGAATTTTATCCCGACCTGAAGACGGCCATTCTGGTTTCGGATGGTGGTTCGCTGGACGATACGCGGGAAACCGCCGAAAGCGCCCGCGTTCCCGAGGGCATTCACCGAAAGGTCACCATTTACCGGGGCACACCGGGCAAAGGCACTTCATTTCGGGCCATTTTCGAGCTGGCTTCCCGGTGCAAGGCAGATGCCTGTGCGGTAGTCGATTCCGATTTGCGCAGCATTCAACCGGACTGGATTTACCTGCTCACCAAACCCATTCTGGAGCGGCAGGCGGATTTCGTGGCGCCGCTGTATGCCCGCCATAAGTATGATGGCACCATCACCAATCACATCGTGTACCCCATCACGCGGGCGTTGTTCGGAAAGGACATTCGTCAGCCCATCGGGGGGGATTTTGGGTTCAGCGGGCTGCTGGCCACGTTCTACGCACAACAGGACGTCTGGACCACCGATGTGGCCAAATTCGGAATCGATATCTGGATGACCATTAGCGCCATTGCCGAAGGCTACCGGGTGATGCAGGCGCATCTGGGGGCGAAAATTCACGATCCCAAAGATCCCGCCGAAGATCTGGGACCCATGTTTCAACAGGTGGTCAGCACCCTGTTTTACCTGATTGGTCAATATGAAAGTTACTGGAAGAACATTCATGAAACGGTCACCGTGGATGTGGTGAATGATCTGCGCGAAACCCCGAAAATTCCACCGGTAGCAGTCACCCTGAGCAAGATGGAACACGAATTCCGGGATGGCTTTGAGTATTTCCGTCCGTTGTACGAGACTGTTCTGTCTCTGGAGAATTTCAATCGCCTGACCAAGTGTTACGAAGACCTGAAGGCTGGCAAGGGGCTTACCCTGGACGCCGATTTGTGGAGCAAAATTCTGTACGATTTCATTTTTACTTACCAGTCGTGGTCGAGGAATCGTCGGCGACTGGTGGATATCATCACGCCACTATATTTTGGCCGCGTGGGTACGTACTGTCGGGAAGTGGCGGAAATGACCAACGAAGAAGCCGAGGAAGTCATTCAGCAACAGGCCAAAATTTTCGAGCGGAACAAAGAATATTTGCTGGAAAAGCTGGAAGTGTGGGAATCCTGAACATAAAATCTTTGCCCGCGGGAGTGCCCCGGGCCATTTTTTTTAACTCAAATAAAGCATTAAAACATGAATCACACGAATGAATCCAAAACATATCCACAAAATCGCGGATAAACCCTGGAATCCATTTTCATCCAGGTGGAATCCACTGGATTTTATTATTTTTGTTTGTGTGAATTCGTGTAATTTGTGGGCTATTGCATAACCTGAACTTAAATGAAAAAAGGAATTTTTTGAATGGCCAGCAGGGTCTTACTATTCACCGGAAAAGGAGGGGTTGGAAAAACCACCTGTGCAGCGGCTACCGCCATTCGGGCGGCGCGTTCCGGCTACCGGACACTGGTCATGTCCTCAGATCCCGCCCACAGTCTGTCGGATGCGCTGAATCACCCCATTGGACCCGAACCGGTGGAAATTCTCCCCCGCCTGCATGCCCAGGAAGTGGATCTTTACTATTCCATGAAAAAATACTGGGGCAACATTCGGGATTTGCTACTGATGGTTTTCAAATGGCAGGGGGTGCACGATATTGCCGCAGAGGAGCTGGCGGCCATTCCCGGCATGGGTGAGGCATCGGCGCTGCTCTGGCTGGATCTTTTTTACCATTCGGATGAGTACGACCTCATCATCGTGGACAGTGCCCCCACTGGAGAAACCCTTACCTTTTTAACGCTGCCACAGGTCACCGAATGGTGGTTAACCAAAGCCTTTCCCTTTCAGAGCCTGATTTTCCAGACCGTGGGATTTGGCATTCGCAAAACCACCGGCATACCGCTGGACAAAGGATACCGGGAGCTAAAGGAATTGTTCGAGAAACTGCGAAACATCCACAGTGTGCTCAGCGATTCGCAAATCAGCTCCGTCCGCCTGGTGATGAATCCCGAAAAAATGGTCATTCAGGAAGCCAAACGGGCATTCACCTATCTGCAGCTGTATGGTTACGGGGTGGATGCCGTGATTGTCAACCGCATCTTCCCGGACGAATTACAGGAAAACCCCCAGTGGGCGCGGTACATTCAGGCCCAATCGCAATATTTAACGGAAATTGAAAGCAGCTTCTCTCCCCTGCCCATTTTTAAGGTGCCCCATTTGCGCGAGGAAGTGTTTGGTGTGGATCTGCTGGAAACCGTGGGACAACAGATTTACGGAGACGCCGATCCCACGCAGGTATTCTACAACGAACCCACCTACCAGATCGTGAAGAACGATCGGCAGTTTGAGCTGGTTATTCGTCTGCCGTTTGTTCAGGAGGAGGATTTACAGGTCAATCAATTCGGAGATGAACTGGTCATTCAAATTCAAAATCAGCGGCGAAACTACTTTCTGCCGCGTTTTCTGGAATATTACCAAATCAACCACTACGAACTGGCAGAAAACAAACTGCGGATATTTTTTGTGGAACGCTCCGGGGAACAGCAGCTATCCCGTTAGTCCTAAATAAGGCGTTTAACCGCGAATCACGCGAATGAATTCGAAAAAAATCAACCCGGATTAAGAAATAGCCTACGAATTACACGAATCAACAAAAATAAAACCAATAAAATGCATTGGATGGTGTCTGGATGAAAATGTGTTCCCTGGTTCATTCGAAATTTTGTAGATATTTTTTAGTTTCATTCGTGTGATTCGTGGGTTAGTGCATAATTTGGGATCAACAAAATAGCGAATATATCCGGGAAAACTTTTTCATTCAGATAGAATCCAGTGCATTTTATTATTTTTGTTGGTGTTCATTCGAGTCATTCGTGGTTCTCATGCATAATCTGGGTTTCCTACTCGTTAATTTGTGTAATTCGCAGGCTATTGCATAATCCGGGTTAATATTCAACGTCCACGGGTCTACTTCATGAGAAGGTTAACCAACCGGAACTTTACCCGGTGCATCCCCGGCATCATAAACATCATGGGCTTTCCTCAATTGCGATTCTTTTTGGTTCCAGACAATCCGTTATCCCTCAGGGCCGGTCGTAATAGCCGCATCGCCCCGCCATCCCAGTGTACCAGCGGCAGGGTGAGATCGGTAATGCGGATCTGAACCGCCGTGACGCGTCCCAGTTCATCCAGCTGCTGGATTTTTACCCGACCGTAATCGTCATTCACCCAATCCCCTATCACCGGATGGCGTTTTCCCGTCCAGATGTCCCGATTGGCTGGAAAAATAAAAAATGCCTCTCCGGGCCGTACCGTTAGCGAGAGGCGGTCGGGCACGTCCGGGGAATAATTCAGCCAGGGAAAGGCAATCGGGTGTTGCATTGAAAGGTGAGATAAAATGCCCACCCGAATGGTATCCGGATGGTGAAATACATACTTCAGTTTAAAATTCAAATATTTTAACATGCCGTACATGAACACCGGGACTTCCTGCAACTCGGCCGGAACATAGGTAAACAGCACACCGGGTAACTGCCGGGTCGTCACCAGCTGACAAACGGCATCGGAGAAATCCTGTGCCAGTTGGCCTGCGGAGATCCAGCGGGATTGTTCCGCGTGCAAAAATCCCGCGTAAACGATTACCACCAGCGCCAGAGCAACTCCAAACAGCCACCGCCGTCGGGATTGCAGGATTTTCCAGATCACCCTGGCTACCAGCAAACAAAATCCCACCGACGGCAGATACAGGTACCAGCGCATCACCAGGCGAATAACCGGCAGCAGGGTTAACAGAAGAAATCCCAGCGCAAAGAGCATCTGCCGATCCCGATAAAACGTTCGCACCAGCCAGAGCAACACCCCCAGGCTCCCCATAGTTGCCACCGCCAGCAGCGCAGGATACCGGCCGAACACTTCGGCAATTTCCCGATGGAAGCCTGGAATCACCAGCAATCCGAAGTAAATGGCCAGATGCTTTCCCCACGCTACGGGATTGAGAACGGCATGTTCAGGATTCACAACGGCCATTTTACCCACCATGGCAATCCGAAAAGCAAAAAAAGCCCCCAGTAGTCCCCAATAAGGGGCGGTGCGGATGAGAGCGGATCGAAAGGCACCCAGAGGCCGATCGGCCTGTAACAGGAGAAATCCCACCAGCACCATCGGCAGGGAAACGGCCATTTCTTTTGACAGCAGCGCCAGGCCAAACGCCAGCAGTGAGATGGCGCGCAAGAAAGGCCTTTTTTCTTCGTGCCACTGGATGAACGTTAGCAAACTCAATAAATAAAACGTGGTCATGATAAGATCGGTACGCCCGGAGATCCAGAAGATCGAAATGCCATGAATGGGCAGCAGCAGAAATAGAAAAGCGGCACCGCTGGCCACCCACCGCTGGCGGAATATCTGCTTCCCCAGATGAAAAACCAGAAGGGTGTTGATCAAATGAAAGATCAGATTAGTCAGATGATATCCCATTGAGCGCGGGCCCCAGATCAGAAAATCCAGCCAGAGCGTGCCCACCACAACGGGTCGGTAGTACCGTGCCCGAAGATTCCCGAGCTCGTCGCGGGCAGAAAGAATGTGTCGAATGTTGTCACTCAGAAAATCGATGTGCAGGGAAGGATAAAAAAACAAGATCCCCAGAAAAAGAATAACCGCGTACACCCAGCGATCGGAAATGCCATTCCACAAATTTTCCGGGTTGTTTGCCAGCATACCCTTCTCACCAGAGTGATTGGTTGGAACGGGAAGATTGCCCGCATCAGGTGAAGCGTTCACCGGGAGCCAGAGGGAATCCCCGTAAAAAAGCTTCCACCGGTAATCGTTTCCGATTCTGCATTTGGATTTCCTCAACTGCCAGGATGCCCGGTTTGCAGGCAATCCAGAGCTCACTTCCCTCTGCTTTCAGGATTTCGCCCGGGGCGCCGGCTTCCGTTTCCCGATTCACCACCCGCGCGCGATAGAATTTGACCTGCTGTCCCCGGTAAAAGGCGTGGGCACCCGGTACCGGCGAAAGCCCGTGTATCCAGTTTCGCACCTGATCTGCTGGCTGGTCAAATTTCAGGTGGGCCATTTCCCGGGTAATTTTGGGGGCGCTGGTTACCAGTCGTTCATCCTGTGGTTTCACCCGAACGCGATTTTCCTCGATGGCGTCCAGCGTTTCCAGTAGCAAGCGAGCCCCCTCCTCAGCCAGCAGATCATGCAGCTCTCCCGCCGTGGCGCCCTCCGGCACCGGAATTTCCCGCTGCAGGATGATGTTGCCCGCATCCACCTCCTTGCGGATGAAAATGGTTGTCACCCCGGTCACCCGCTCTCCCCGGATGATCGTCCACTGAATGGGCGCGGCTCCGCGAAATCGCGGCAACAGGGATGGATGCAAATTCACCGTACCTTTCGGCGGCATGGTGAAGACTTCTTCGGGCAAAATTCGAAAGGCCACCACCACAAACAGGTCGGCCCCCAGGGCACGCAGGGATTTCAGAAAATCGGGATCCTTCAGCTTCTGCGGTTGCAGGATGGGATGCAAATGGTGCTCAAGGGCAAATTGTTTCACCGGAGAAGGGGTCACTTTCTGCCCCCTTCCCCGGGGTTTATCGGGTTGGGTAACCACACCCACAATGGTATGTCGGGAATGGTGTAAATGCCGAAGCGAGGGGACAGCAAATTCCGGCGTCCCCATAAACACCACGCGCAGTCCGTTCAAAGGATTGAATTGGCCTCCCGGATTTTATTCAGCTGCGGCTCAATCAATTTGCGTTGAATGGGCGTGATATGATCAATAAACAACACCCCATTCAAATGATCCAGTTCATGCTGGAAAACCCGGGCAACCAGGCCTTCCAGCGTTTCCTGCACCGTTTTTCCGTCCAGGGTCTGGTATTCCACCCGGATGGTCGCCGCCCGCTCCACATCGGCCCTCACCTCTGGAATGCTCAGGCATCCTTCTTCCATGACCTCGCGACCTTCCCGGGACAGAATACGGGGATTAATGTAAGCCCGGGCATCCTGGTTTTCGTCCACCAGACTCAGATCGATGACAAACACCCGCTGCAGGACATTTACCTGATTGGCAGCCAGACCGATGCCCTCATTCACCCGCATGGTATCGATCATATTGGCCACCAGCTGTTTGAGCTCGGGCGTTATCTGGCGGATAGCTTCTGCCCGTTTGCGAAGGGCCGGATGCCCCAATTTCACGATTGGTAATACAGCCATAAAGTCCAGCTTACTTTGATTCACTCTTCAACACACTGGCAATTGCCGTGCGATCCACTTCAATTTTTACATTATCATCGATTTTTAAAACCAGCACCTGATCGTTATTTTTAAAACCCATTATCTTTCCATGAATGCCACCAATGGTGACCACCTTATCCCCTTTCTTCAGGGATGCCAGCATGCGTTCGCGTTCTTTTTGCTTTTTAGCCTGCGGACGCATAATCAGAAAATACATGATGAGCAGGATCAACAACAGGGGTAAAAAAGACAAAAAGGGATTGGCACTCCCCTGAGCCCCGCCACCACCGGCCATGGCATAAAGACTTTCGATCACGTTTGCTCTCCTTTCAAGTTTAGTGGCGAAAAATTTACGGAATATTCATTGTAGAAACAACGGGTAAAATTAAACCCAAATGCCCTGATAAACGGGGTTATCCCAACTCACCCATTAAGCCTCGAATCACGCGAATGAACAAAAAAATATCAATAAAATCACGAATAAACCACAAAACACATTTTAAACCACAAAACACATTTTCATCCATATATCATCCAATGAATTTCATTATTTTTATTCGTTTTAATTCGTGTAATTCGTAGGCTATTGCACAATCTGGGCTAAATCGAATTGGGGAGGATTGTTTGGCAATGGATGGCCTATTCCGGCGGTTCCCCCTGATAATACCGCTCCAGAAATGCGGTTTTAAATTCAGCAAACCGATCGTTTAGAATGGCCTGTCGGGCGTCCCGCACCAGTTTCATGTAAAAATACAGGTTATGAATGGTTGCCAGCCGGAGGCCCAGTACTTCATTGACCCGAAACATATGCCGGATGTAGCCGCGGGTAAAATGCTGGCAGGCATAGCAGGGACAATCCTCCTGAATGGGGCGGGTGTCCATTTTAAACGTGGCGTTTCGAATCACCAGTCTTCCGGTCGGCGTAAAGACGGTACCGTTGCGGGCATTCCGGGTGGGAATGACACAGTCAAACATGTCCACTCCCCGCTCAATGGCATCCAGAATGTCTTCGGGCTTTCCCACGCCCATCAAATAACGGGGAGCGGATTCCGGCAGGACGTTGGTACAGACATCGGTCATCTCGTTTCGCGTGGCAGGATCTTCGCCCACTGCCAGCCCACCGATGGCGTAGCCTTCAAAACCAATGGTCACCAGGCGGGACACGCTATCTCTGCGCAAATCGGCGTAAATGCCCCCCTGTACAATGCCAAACTGAAACTGACGGTATCCATAAAGAGGCCGGGTATTCAGGAAGTGTTCCCGTGATCGCCGGGCCCAGCGGATGGTCAACTCATGCGCCTTACGGGCACTTTCGTAATCCGATGGGTTGGCAATGCACTGATCCAGCACCATCAAAATGTCCGAGCCGATAATGCGCTGAATGTCCACCACTTTTTCCGGCGTAAAAAAATGCCGGGAACCATCCCAGTGCGACCGAAACTCCACCCCTTCTTCCCGAATGGTTTTCAACTCGTCCAGGCTGTAAACCTGAAATCCGCCACTGTCGGTCAAAATGGGGCCCGCCCAGCCATTGAACCGATGAAGCCCCCCAAAGTGCTGCAACACCTCCAGCCCCGGCTTCAAATACAGGTGATAAGTATTGCCCAGAATGATCTGCACACCGACATCCCACAGTTCCTGCGGAGAAACCGTTTTTACCGTTCCCATCGTTCCCACCGGCATAAAAATGGGCGTTTCCACCACTCCATGATCCGTCTTCAGGCGACCCGCCCGTGCCTTCGTGCGCCGATCGGTGTGTTCCAGCTGAAATTCCATTCAACCTCCTCAAATAAACCCACCAAAATTAACAACTCCCCCGGTTCAAAACAGGGAAAAAAGTAGAATTCCGGGTGAATCGCCCACTCCTTTCGCCTCCAGCCCCGTTTCTCCATGGTCTTCATAGACGATTCACCCGACCTTGAAAGACGCACGAATCTCTTTTAAACCCAGATTAGCAATAGCCTACGAATGACCCGAATTCACACGAATAAAATCCATTGGATTGTATCTGGATGAAAATGTGTTTCAGGTTTTTTCGCGGTTTTGTGGTTATTTTCTGGATTCATTCGTGTGATTCGTGGTTTCGTGCATTATTTGGGTTAAAAACAGGTAATTCAATCTAACCGCATTTGCAGCATACGCTCCCCGGCAGCTGGCCATTCCGGTCATGCCACCGCAGAATATGTTCCATTGCAAACAGACAATCAGGGTGAAGGCGCCCGGTGGATCAGCTGTCGGGAGCCACGCTATGTTTGTCCAAAAAATGAATATTCTGGAAAAATAATTTTGCATTACACCATTTTTTCCAGTAATTTCCGCCAATAAATCGAGTGAATTTAAAAACTTGAGGCCTGTATGCAGAAGAGAACGTACTACCGCCAATGGAATGATGGAATTCCTGGATGGGACACCCCGCGAAAAGCGCATTTTTTTAAGAAACTGTTCGGACGCAAATCCGCTACCGCGGTGCAATTGCGTCCCGGTGCCATGCCTCCGGAGGAGGTGAAACGAAAGATCCAGCAGGCCGGTGTGGGTAAAGTGGTGGAGATTCTGCGCATTGGCTACGATGGTACGATCGACGATATCCCCATCATTGTGGAGATCCTGGATATTACCGAAGAGGGCTTTACCGGTAAGATCGTTAATGTGGAGCGGGATCTGATCGAGGAAAGTACCAAGACCGTGGTCTTTGCCAAACGGGGCGGTGGCACCATCGAATTTCGCTACGACGATGGTGACATCAACGAAATCAAAGAGGCCGAGGATACGGCCATCATCGAAGAATCCCAGGATATTGAAGCCCTCAAAGAAGTTCTATCCGCCCTGGAGAAAGACGACCCCATCCTGGTGGCCTATTACGATAAAAAACGTCGCGGTACGGTGAACGTGGAAGGGCGCCTGCTGGCCACCAATGCCGATAAAACCCGGTTCCGCATGCTGGTGGAAAAGATCAATCGGATTGAGCTGGAAGAGAAACGCGAACGGGAATTTGATATCAAAGAAGACATGGTCATTGATATTGAAATTGTGTAACGGGCAGCCAGCATCGTGCCCCCGGCAGATGCTGGCACCGGCTGAAGGGTTTCCATTCTCTGCCGGATACCTGGAAGTTTTTTAAAAAACGGCCGCATGATTTGAATTCCCCTGCCTTTCCGATCGCAAAAAATCTCCTTTAAACCCAGATTACGCTTTAGACCACGAATTACACGAATTAAACCCAGATTATGCATTAGAACCACGAATTACACGAATTAACACAAATAAAACCAATAAAATGCATTGGATTGTGTATGGATGAAAATGTGGTCCAGAGTTTATTCGCGATTTTGTAGATATTTTTTGGTTTCATTCGCGTGATTCGTGGTTTACTGCGTTATTTGGGTTAAAGACTTTTTACAAAGTCCACCAGGGCCTGATTGAAAATATCCGGGCGTTCCAGATTGCTCAAATGCGCTGCTCCGGGGATGGTGATCAGTTCTCCCTGCGGCAATTTCTCTATCATTTTTTGCGAATCGGCAACATTTGTTAACTCATCCTCCTCGCCGACAATCACCCGCACCGGAAAGTGCATTCCGGGAAGCAGGTCTGTGGAATCTGGACGCTCTGCCATGGCCTGTAGCGCATGGATAACGCCCTGATTGGTCGCCCGCTGCATCAATCGCCGGGCGGTAATGACCAGTTCCGGTCGCTTCTGACGGGTTTCTGCAGTAAAAAATTTTTCAATATGAAATTGAATGATTTCGTCCAGATCCCCACTCTGTTGAATTTTCTGGATTAGCTGATAGCGCCGCTGTCTGCCTTCGGGAGGATCGGCCGTTGCCCGGGTGTCTGCCAGAATCAATCCTTTGAAAAATTCCGGGTGCTGACGAAACAGCGCCAATGCCACATATCCCCCCATGCTCAGGCCCACCACAATTGCCTGATCGATCCCGGCTTCACGTCCCACTCGATAGGCCAGATCGGCATAATCCCCGATAGTCGGCGTGTGCGGCCAGGGCAGACTGGCCCCCATGCCGGGATAGTCAAACGCAAGGTACGGCACACCGGCATTGCGCAAGGCAGCCATCTGAGGCGCCCACATGTCCTGATTCACAGGAAATGCATGCAAGAATAAAACCGCCGATTGGTTTATTTTTGTTTGCACGGAAACGTCCAGTCCAAAACGCATGGTCGTCCTCCATTTTGGTTTTTCGGGAGCTGTTTTAAGGCCAAATTAAACCCAGATTATGCATTAGACCACGAATTGCACGAATTAACACAAATAAAAATAATCAAATACATTAGATCAGATCTGTATGAAAATTCGTTTCGAAGTTTATTCGCGATTTTATTGATATTTTTGGTTGCCGTCGCGTGATTCGCGGTTTAATGCATTAGTTGAGGCAAAGATTAACCCGGATATCCCCATAACCGCCACCACCCCGAAAGCGCATAAAGCCCCCACATCCGCAATCCGACTTCCGAAATTCGAAATTTGAAATCCGCAATCCGACATCCAGAAACATTTCTGGTTGCCCTTCAGGCAACAGAGGTAATGATGTTTGCCGTTTGTGTCCCCCACGCGCTGCGTGGGGCTACCCTCTGTTTGCCCTTCGGGCAAATCGCCACCACCAATGGCCCCACCTCCCAAAACATAAACCCGCTCTCCACCCCGGACATTTGCCCCCAAATCCGCAATCCGAAATCCGAAATCCAGAACCATTTCTGGTTGCCCTTCAGGCAACAGAGGTAATGATGTTTGCCGTTTGTGTCCCCCACGCGCTGCGTGGGGCTATCCTCTGTTTGCCCTTCAGGCAAATTGCCACCACCAATGGCCCACCTCCCAAAACATAAACCCGCACTCCATCCCGGAAATTTGCCCCCAAATTTGAAATCCGACATCCGAAATCCGAAATTCGAAATCCGCAATCCAAACAACTCACCGCATTTTCATCCCGCGGGAAAACTGCCGCTGAAAAAACTCCAGCTCGCTGGATTCCTCCAGCTGTCGCTGCAAAATGGGATCGTCCATTCGCCTCAATAACTCCTGATACACCGCCCGTGCTGCTTTAATCCACTCCCGCCGTTCGCGATGGCCGACCACATCCCTATCCAGCAGCAGCAACTCCCGATAAATCTGAAGTGCCAGATGGGGCATATCCCGCCGTTGCGCCTCTTCAACGGCGTGTGTCAGCTGGACTTTCGCCTCTTGCGATTTATTATCCAGTCGTAACATCCAGCCCGTTAAATAGCGGCTCAGTATGGCATATTTAGGAATGGCCTCGCCCAGCTGACGAAATGTGTCCAGATACTGCCTGGCCTCCGAAACCTTCGCCTGCTGCAGGGCACAAACAGTAGCGTAATACAGGTAATTCAATCGGTCAAACACATCACTATCCTCATCCAGCAATGCCGAAACTTGCTCCAGATACCCGCTGGCTCTGTCAAATCGCTGTTGCTGCATCTCGTACATGGATAAAAACAGCTGCACGGGAACCATCAGTTCCAGATCATGCTGGTTTTCGGCCCAATGATGAACCGCCTGAAGTTCGCTATGCGCGGCCATGGGATTGTGCACCAGCAATTGAATGTGCCCCTGGTGCATGCGGATTTCATATTCGGCCCGCAATTGTCGAAAGCGGCGTGCCATCTGGGCTGCGGTTTCCAGCGCCCGGAACGCCCGACCGTACTGCCCCATCTCCTTGTAGACAATCGCCCGCTGGATCCAGGCCTGTACCAGCCATTCAGGATGCTGTTCCAGAAGCCCCGATTCAACCAGTTGTCGCAGGTGGGATGCCGCCAGATGCCACTTTCCAAAATATGCGTAAATATCCGCCAGCGTTTGTTGAACCCGTGCTCGAAAAATCGGATGAAGCCCTGACCGACCCCTGCGACAAACTTTTTGAACGATCGGCAATGCCCGTAAATAATCGTATTGCCCAAGATAGCTCCTGGCCTCCTCATAAAGCAGGGTCGCCAATAAGGGAGAGTTTACAGGGGTTACCTGTTTTAAACGAGACAGGAAAGACAGCCACTGCTGTGGAGACAATTCCCGGCGCATCCCGCGAAGACGCACGTAAAGCGATTCGGCCATATTTGTGCCACTTCCCTGCTCCATCATCTCCAGCGCCGTTTGATAATGCCGCAGGGCGTAAGCCCTGTGTCCCAGGTAATACTCCAGATCCCCCAGCAGCAGGGTGGCCCAAATACGCGTTTCCGCATCCGCAATCTTTTGAAATTTGACTTCCCGGATTAAATACCGGGCCTCGGAATAGGCATCCATCTTCAGCAGGGTTGCCGCCATTTCCAGCGTGATGCGGAAATACAATTGCGGGTCATCGCGGGGTGCCAGCTCACGCGCCTCCCGCAAGGTGTCGAATGCGTTATCGTATAACCCCAGCTGCTTTTGCAACTGCCCCATTTCCTGCAGAACGCGGTATCCCGGATGGGTCTCCGCCGGCAAATATTGCCGATTCCGACGGACAAATGCATAACGATCCAGTGCCCGCTCTGATTGTCCCAGGGCCTGGAAATGTCTTGCCTCCCGATAAGCCTGCAACACCGCCTGCTCCGCCGCCTCCGCTTCCAGAAAAAGATGCGACCGCTGCACCATGCCATCCTCCAGCACCTGCTCCCCGGTCAGGTGGGACAACACCTCGGAAAGACAGGGCACCTCCGTGTGCTGCCGTAAAAAGCCCTTCCAGGACGCATCCCGCAACCCATACACCGTTTGTCCCAGTTGATTTTCCTTTTGCACCAGCCCGCGACGCACCAATGTTTCGATCGCCTGAAATTCTTCTTTGGAAAAAATCTTTTTACAAACATTTTCAGGAAGGGGATCGCGCAATCGGGCAAGCAGAGAGAGCACCCGAACGTCTGCTTCCGATTGCTGTTCCAGAATCCGGGAAAAAATTTCCTGAGGATCGGCAGAAATCCGCAGCGCTCTCAATTGCTCCGGATCCAGCAATGCATCTGGATCCGAATGGCACAGGGGACGGAAATAGGCCTCGAACAGATACAACAGCTGGCGCGGATTGCCCCGCGATTTCAAATAGATGGAATTGTTGATCAGCCTCAGATTAATGGGGTGCGTGGGATGGATTTGCCCCAGTAAAACTTCCGATTCTTTCAGGGATAATCGTGGAATGGACAGAATGTGATCCGGTTTGCGCCCGGCAATCGCAATGGTTTCCTCACATCCTGCGGTAACGATCCGCAATGGCAGCATTTGAAGAAGGTGAAAAAACCGTTCCCAAAAATCCAATGAAACATATCCAGTGGATTCCATATCATCCAGTAAGATCAACCATTTTCCCTGTCTTAGAATCCCGGACAGCACCCAGAACACCACCTGCGGGAGCTCCCCAATGGTCTCCAGAATATTTTCTGGCTGTTTTTCCAATTGTTGAAGGAAAGCGCCCATCCACCGGCGGTATCCACCCGGCAGGTGCTGTACAAATCTCTGCAGATTGTCCGGGTACAATCGGCTCAGCCAGCGCATTAAGCGGATGAATGACCAGGGATAATTCTTCTGAAATAAGGTCGCGTTCCACCGCAATAGCTGCCACTCTTCGGAAACCATCGTGGGTAACACGCGATTCAGAATATGGGTCTTTCCCATTCCAGGTTCACCCCACAGGTGCAACCATCGTATCGGGTGCCGATCGTCTCCCTGCAAAATGGGCAACAACGCCTCTACCATACGATGCTTATCGACTGCCATAAAACTCCTGCTGCTGAATTCCATTCAACCATGAACCTTACTCGATAAATCCAGATGATGCATTAGACCACGAATTCCACGAATGAACACCAAACAAAAATAACAAAAGCCTTTTGGTAATATCTGGATGAAAATATGTGCCGGGGTTTATCCGCGATTTTGTGGATATTTATTGGATTCATTCGCACGATTCCTGGTTTAATGCATTATTTGGGATAAATCCCATATCCTTTGCGGGATCAGCACGCGGGTAAGCACGGCTTCATCCCACCCGGCCTATGAATTCTACTGGATGTTCCAGGACGGATTCATCGGGTACCAGGGAGGCATTCATGGGAATGACCGACGAATACACCCCCACCAGCTTATCCCTGCGGAAGAACAGATCGCTGCGCCCCACATAAATTCCCCCATAGCCCACCTGAAAAATATGCACCGGATGCCCGGAAGGGGAACGCACCACTTCGGGTTGCTGCATGAATGTATGGGAATGTCCCCCAACGATAAAATCGATGCCCTCCACGTCCCGCGCCAGTTGACGGTCGCCCGGATGATCCCCTCGCCCATCGATCCCCAGATGGGAAATGACCACCACCAGGGCACACCGATGATCATACCGCAGGATGTTCACAATCTCTTTCAAAATGGGACGGGGATCCAGGTAACGAATGCCTTCCCGGTTTTTCGGGGCAACCAGGTCATCCAGACGCACACCAACGCCGGTAATTCCCACCCGGATCTCTCCCAGCGATTTCAGCACATACGGCTTTACCCGATGTACCAGCGGGGTGCCGTCCATCTGGTAATTGCAGTTCACCAATTCAAATTGGGCGTATTCCATCGCCTGGTAAAGGGAGGCGACGCCGTTGTCAAATTCATGATTCCCCAGCGTAACCACATCGTAGCCACACAAACTCATGGTGTGATATTCGATTTTCCCCCGGTAGAGATTGAAATAGGGAGTTCCCTGAAAAACATCTCCGGCATCCAGCAGCAGCGTGTGGGGATTTTCCTGACGAACCTGCTTGACGAACGTGGCCCGGCGTGCAATGCCTCCCAGACCGGCGTTGCGGCCACTGTCCGGGGGGAACGGATCAATGCGAGAATGCGTGTCGTTGGTTTGTAACAGGGTTAAGCGGAACAGGTCATCGGCGTAAAGCCATTCTTTCCAGCCAATGCCCAGCGTTAATCCCAATATTGCCGCTCCGGTGGTCTTTAAGAATTCCCGTCGTTTCATGTTATCCCCTTGAATTTCCATTTTCTGCAACCTCAATAAACCTTGTCTTCCCGGGATCGCGGATGGGCTCACCCCGTTGTTGACGCTCCCGAATGGCGTCGATGATGGCCTGGCGATGCTTTATCCCCAGAAAAATGCGCTTTCCGCGGGATAACGTCCCCAGCCGTTGCCGGCCAGGCGCCGAGAGATAGTCCGTGGTCACCACCCGGTACACCCGATCGTCGCGAAGGGGGCCGGAATCCAGTTCCACCCGTACCAGTTCGCGGCCGCGTACATACAGGGTCATTCCGGCAATGCATTCACCGCCTACTTCGGCAATTTCCCGTGCCAGTTGCAATAGCTGTTCGCCGGTTAACTCCACGATCACCAGTTCATTCTCAAATGGTAACACTTCGTAGATTTTTCCCAGTCGAATGGGCCCGGCAGTGATATTGGCACGAATCCCTCCAATATTGGTTACCGCCACTTGAACCGTATCGGCGGTGTACTTTTTGACCTGCTCCAGCATGGCCCCGGCAATAAAGCGATTTAACGGGCCATCGGGTCGGGCCCGAAACAGATCCTCCGCCGCCTCCCCAATCACCGTGGACATCATCTCCTGCAATCGCTGCCGATAAGGCGCCACATATTGCTCGATGGCCGGATCGGGTGCCAGAGTGGAATCCATGACCACCCGGGCACCTTCCAGTCGATCGAACACAAAAACGGGGGTGGTCTTTCGGGTAGCTCCGGGATGGCATCCCAGATAGACCAGCAAAGGAAACAGAACTGTGAAGAGAATCCGCCGCCAGGACGAGCGGTTCAATGGATTGGAGTTGAGTTGAGGGCGATTCCAATAATCAACCGGCAATCTGGACTCCTTTTTCTATGGGTGAAATCGGATAAATTTGGATAATGGCTGTCATCCCGAAGGTTTTTCCCATGCTCAACGGGGTAACCCCAATTCACGGTATTGGGGATTTTTGGGATCCAGGCGCTGGGCCATTTTGAGATGTCGAATGGCCAGCCGGGGTCGATCGATTTGCCTGTAACAGCGGGCCAGATAATAATGAAACAGGGCCTGTTCTTTTTGAAATCGATCCCTGACCATGCGGGCAATGCGTGGACGCTTTACCCGGGGCGGTGGCTCAGGTCTGGCCCGGACGGCTTTTTCCAGATAATTAATGGCTTCTCGAACCTTTCCATTTTTAAATAAAGCAATTCCGTAATATCCGTTGATAATATCCCTGCCGGCCACCGGTGCACTCAGGCGATTCAGCAGCTCTTCCATGCGCTGCAAATCCGGTTTTCGCCGATTGGATTCAGCAACCAGCTGAATCAGCAGTTCCACTTTTTTCATCTCTTCCCAGTTTCGGGAACGCTCTTCGGCCATGGCCAGGGGAGCGACCTGCGGCTGTTCACCAGGTGGATGATCTTTCACCCGGGATCTGGCCGGTGATGGTGGGGACACCTTCTGCTTCAGGGAATCCAGTTCTGCTGCCAGAGCCTGATATTGCTGCTGCAGGGCCGCCAGGGTTTCCGCATGTCCCGGTTGCTCCTGAAATTCGGCCAGGCGCGCCCGTACCTCCCGGGGATCAATAATGGCACGAATCTTTACCACCACGGCCATGGTTTCCCCAACCGGCTCCGTTCGCTCCTCAATGATCTCCGTCTGGATAAATCCTGCAGAAAAGGTTTCGATCTGCTGCTGGGTCATGACAAAATTTTCGGTCTTCGAGTAACTTCGTAAAAACGTCCCCACCTTTTCCATCACCTTTCGCTTGGCATCCAGGATGGCATACTGCCGCGCCTCGGTTCGGGTATCGTTGTCCCCCATAATAAACCGTCCTTCGGCAACAATTGTGTCCAGTTGCGTGCTCTGCGGGGTCATTCCTAAAGCCCGCTCCCCGACCAGCACACCCAGTACAATGACCCAATACCCAATTACCAGAAAATGATTTTTCATGCTTGCAGCTCCTTTTCGGTCATACGTAAAATATAACCGACTTTAGGGAATTCAGCAATTTAAAATCATCAATCCCGGGGATTGAAATGACCGCCCATCCGCGAATCGTTACGCTGCTGGCCGCCGCCACGGAAATTGTTTGTGCGCTGGGTTTGCAGGATCATCTGGTGGGGATCTCTCACGAATGCGACTACCCGGAATCCATTCGGGATTTACCCCGGTGCACCTCCCCGAAATTCCAGCTCGATGGCACCAGCTACGACATTGACCAGCGGGTTCGGGCCATTGCGCAGGAGGGTTTAAGCGTGTATCGGATGGATGTGGATCTGCTGAACCGGCTCCGTCCCGATGTGATCGTCACCCAGATTCAGTGCGAGGTTTGTGCGGTAAGTCTTCCGGAAGTAGAACGGGCGGTTGCCCAACTGGTGTCTTCCCGACCGCAGATTGTTCCGCTCAATCCCGTCAGCCTGTCCGATGTGTGGGAAGACATCCACCGGGTCGCCCGGGCCCTGAACGTTCCCCACCGTGGGGAAAGGCTGGTGGCCCAATTAAAACAGCGCATGGCCGCCATTCATCGAAAATCCAGGGGGTGCCCGAATCGGCCACGGGTCGTCAGCATCGAATGGCTGGATCCATTGATCGTCGGGGGTAACTGGATGCCAGAGCTGGTGGAACGGGCAGGCGGGAAACATTTGCTGGCTCAGGCGGGACAACATTCCCCGATCATTTCGCTCGATCAACTCCTGAATTGCGATCCCGACGTGCTGGTGATTGTTCCATGTGGCTTTACCATTGACCAGACGCTAAAAGAAATGCCCACATTGACCACGCGTGAGGAATGGGCACAGCTGCAGGCGGTTCAGAACGGAAGGGTCTTCATTGCCGATGGGAATCAATTTTTCAACCGCTCCGGGCCCCGTCTGGTGGAATCCCTGGAAATGCTGGCCGAGATGCTCCATCCCAATCAATTTGACTTTGGGCACCGCGACCGGAACTGGATTGCTTACATGCCCATTCGCCAGTGATCAGCGCCGTTCCCTAACCCACCATGACATTTTCCCGGGGATAATCGTAATGCACCACTTCCCGGGGAGCGGTAATGGCCAGCGAAATGGTCAAGGCTCCCAGACGGCCAAAAAACATCAGCAAAATAATGATGAACTTGCCGGGAGCACTTAGCTCAGGGGTAATACCTCGTGATAATCCCACCGTTCCGAATGCAGAAAACACTTCGAACAAAATGTCCACAAAATCCTTCTGTTCCACCACGGTTAAAATCAATACCGATACAAATATGAACAGCAGGGAAAACAAAAACACCACCAGCGCTCGGTTCAGCACTGTAAAAGGGATATTTTTCTTGAACAGATGTAAACGATTCTTACCTCGAATTACCGCAAACACACCCGCCGTTAAAATACTTACGGTGGTGGTTTTAATGCCTCCTCCGGTGGACCCGGGTGATGCGCCAATAAACATTAATACCAGAAACACCAGAACGGTGGGCAATGCCAGATGGGAAATTTCCAGGGTGTTAAACCCGGCGGTTCGCGCGGTGATGGACTGAAAAAGACTGTGCAGCAATTGCTGCGACCAGGACAGACCCCGTAATGTATTGCCGGATTCAAACAGCAGGAAGGATCCCATGCCCAGTAAAATCAATCCTCCGGAAACAAACAACACAATACGGGTCTGAACCGACAGAATGCGCTTGCGTCCGGTGGAAGGCCGCAGGTTCATGCCACTCAGATTGAGCAAAACGGGAAATCCCAGCCCGCCAAGCACTATCAGGGTCATTACCGTGCCCAGTACCAGGTAATTCTGCTGAAATGCCATCAAACTGGTGGAATATAACGAGAATCCGGCATTACAAAACGCGGAGATGCTGTGGAAAATGGCACTGTAAACTCGCATGCCCAGATCCGGGTGCACCTCGGCCATCCCGAAAAACAGCAGAACAGCCCCCACCAGCTCGAAACCAAATGTAAATAAAATTGTGTACAGCAACAGTTTGCCGATCAATCCCATGTTTTCATAATTGAGAATTTCCCGCAACATGGATTTTTCGCGCAGGGAGATGCTGCGGCGCAGGATCAGCGCAAAGAACGAGGAAAAGGTCATCAATCCCAGTCCACCAATTTGAATGAGGGTTAAAATGATCAGCTGACCCATGGGGGAAAAATAGCTGCCCGTATCCACCACAATCAAACCGGTAACACAGGTGGCGCTGGTGGCGGTAAACAATGCATCCAGGAAGGATAATTGATGTCCCGGTTGAACCGCACGGGGTAAAAGCAATAAACCGGTGCCCAGCAGGATGATGATCAAAAAACTTCCCAGCAGGATTTGCGCGGGATGCAACCGTAACATCGAAATGCGCTGGTTAAATCGCACCGCCTGGATGATAAAGGTAAACACCAGCGAAATCTGAAACGCCACAATGTATAGCTTGGTGATCTTGGCCACCTCGCCTTTCTGGATGACTTCCTGAAAGAAATCCAGTCCCATGTGGCGAATCAGCAGAACGCTTTGTAACAGGATGAACAACACCAGCAGCAGGTCAAACCAGCGGGCTTTGAGATATTCCCAGTGGTCGATGGCCACCGCAAATTTGATTAATGCCTGAAAAACAAAAAACCAGACGATCAAGATATCCAGCAAATGTAAATATGCTTCTTCCCGGGGGGACAGGTAAAAACCGTATTCTGCAATGAGGGAAATTAGAGCCAGCAGGGAAATCAGCAGCAGAAACCCATTCAAAATCCTGACAACAACCAGAAATTGCGGCCGATAATGTTCCATGGCATCCATCGTTCGTATTGGCCTAAGTTAGGTTGTTCAAATCACTAAATAAACGGAAAAATCAAAAAATCCTTCACCCGTTTGTTGGGCCTGAATACCAGAAGATCGGTTCTCCCATCCTCATCCAAAACCTCATCAAGGGACGGGGGAATCGAACGACTATTTCAAGAAGTCCCGGTCGGTATCCGACACCATCCGGGGATAGGGCATCGGGGCCGGAAAGTTTATGCCACTTTGCCAGCTCCATCCGTGAGCGGGACATATTGGCACAACCCGAGGGGATCGAAAAATTGTCGCATAATCCATTGTTATTTAATGAGATACCCATCGACCAGGCAAGTGGCATTGAATTTGCAAAAATAATCCACGCAAGGATTCTTTTACAGAGGAGGTGAATTGCATGCGAGATTTATTCGATATCTTTTTCGCAGACGATCGCGCCTGGTGGAACTATTTCATCACCGGGCTGTTCTTCATTTTAGCAGGCATCGTGATTATTCTGGTACCAGAAATCCTGGTGGCATTGATTGCATCGGCGTTTATCGTGGTCGGATTGGTTATCCTGGTTGTAGCCTGGCAAATTCGCCGCTTGCACAAACCATTTCGTCGCATTCGCATCGAATACATGGACTAAAACAAGAAAGGGGTTGAGGCCATATGACGCAAAATCGTAATCTGGAAGAAATTCACATCCCGGAAGTTTTACCTGTTATTCCCGTACGGAATACGGTATTCTTCCCCCATCAATTCATTCCGCTGGCCATTGGGCGACCCAAATCATTACGGCTGATCGAATATGCACTAAAGGAAAATACATTGATCGGGGTCATCGCCCAAAAAGAGGGCAGTATCGATGATCCCACGCCAGAAGATCTGTACACCGTGGGTACGGTAGCCCGTATTTTGAAAGTAATCGATTTGCCCGATGGGAGCAAAAGTGCTTTCATTCAGGGCATTTCCCGGTTCCGGGTTAAAAAGTTTGTGCAAACCGAACCGTTCTTCGAAGCCGAAATCGAGGTCATTTCTGAAACCTATCCCGAAGACGACCTGAAAATTGAGGCGCTGGCAACCAATCTGAAAAATCTGTTTCAGAAGGCTTCCGATCTGGCACCGGAAATCACCACCGAACATCAGGCCATGATTTCCAATCTCCGTGAGCCAGCCGTGGTGGGCGATCTGGTCATTGCCTTCACCAATCTTCCGGTAGACGAAAAGCAGGAGATTCTGGAAATCTTCGATGTGGAAAAACGCCTGGAAAAGGTCACCTATGTTTTCAACCGATACCTGCAGACCCTGGAACTGGGCAAAAAGATCCAATCGGAGGTACAGGATGAGATCAGTCGCAGCCAGCGCGAAATGTACCTGCGCCAGCAGCTGAAGGCGATTCAGAAGGAACTGGGCGAATATGAGGAAACCTCCGATGTGGGCGAACTGAAAAAGCGCCTGGAAGAAGCCGATCTGCCGGATGAAGTCCGAAAGGTGGCCGAAAAGGAACTGGATCGGTTATCGCGAATGCATCCGGCGTCGGCAGAATATACCGTCTCCCGCACCTATCTGGAGTGGTTGATCGATCTCCCCTGGAAGGTAAGCACAGTGGATAATCTGGACATTGAAGCGGTTCAGAAAAAACTGGATTCCGATCATTACGGCCTGGAGAAGGTGAAAAAGCGCATTCTGGAATACCTGGCGGTGCGCAAATTGAAGAACGACATGCGGGGCCCCATCCTGTGTTTTGTTGGGCCTCCTGGCGTCGGCAAGACCTCTCTGGGACGTTCCATTGCCGAGGCACTGGGCCGAAAATTTGTGCGCATCTCCCTGGGAGGCGTCCGCGACGAAGCCGAAATTCGGGGTCACCGGCGCACCTACATCGGGGCGCTGCCGGGACGCATTATTCAGGGCATTAAACGAGCCGGTTCCAACAATCCAGTCTTCATGCTGGATGAAATCGATAAAGTAGGTGCCGATTTCCGTGGCGATCCATCGGCGGCCCTGCTGGAGGTTCTGGATCCCGAACAAAATCATTCCTTCAGCGATCACTATCTGGAAGTCCCTTTTGACCTGTCCAAAGTCATGTTTATCGCCACGGCCAACATGCAGGATACCATCATCCCGGCACTGCGGGATCGAATGGAAATCATCGAAATTCCCAGCTACATCGAAGAGGAGAAAGTGCAAATTGCCAAGCACTTTCTGGTGCCCAAGCAGATCAAGGAGCATGGATTGAGCACGGATTTGATTGAATTCAAAGACGATGCGCTGCACCGTATTGTGCGGGCATATACGCGGGAAGCCGGTGTGCGGAACCTGGAGCGGCAGATTGCGGCGATCTGTCGTGGAGTGGCCAAGGAGGTGGCATCGGGCAAGAAAGAAAAATCGGTGATTACCGCAGACGCGGTGCCCCGGTTTCTGGGCCCGGAAAAGTTCTTCAGCGAGGTGGCCGAGCGGATTGATGAACCCGGCGTGGCAACGGGACTGGCCTGGACGCCAATGGGCGGGGATATCCTGTTCGTCGAGGCCACCAAAATGGAAGGCACCGGCAAACTGATCCTGACCGGTCAACTGGGTGAGGTGATGAAAGAATCCGCCCAGGCGGCTCTGAGCTATATTCGGGCCCATGCGGAGGAATTCAACATCGAGAAAAACTTTCATGAAAAGTACGACATCCACATCCACGTACCGGCGGGTGCCATTCCCAAGGATGGCCCATCGGCCGGGGTGACCATCTTCATCGCTTTGCTCTCGTTGCTTACCGGTCGCCTGGTGAACAACGATGTGGCCATGACCGGGGAAATTACCCTGCGGGGCAAAGTCCTGCCGGTAGGCGGGATCAAAGAAAAGGTGCTGGCGGCCCATCGATCCGGAATCAAAAAGGTGATCCTGCCCGAACGGAACGAGGCCGATATTGTGGAAATTCCGGAGCCGGTGAAAAAGGAAATGGAATTTATCTTTGTGAAGAAAATGGGAGATGTGGTGAAATACGCTTTGAGCAATCGAAAAGTCAGTCGCAACCACAAATCCAGGAAGAAAGAAGAAGCCATTGCCGAAGCGACCACCGAGGCGGAAAGGTAGGTGATCAGGATGGATCCGAAAAAGGATTATTATAAAATTCTGGGTGTGAGCGAAAACGCGACCGATGAGGAAATAAAAAGAGCCTATCGGCGGCTGGCCAAAGAATACCACCCCGACCGTCACGGAGGAGACAAAGCAGCGGAGGAACGCTTCAAGGAAATCAGCGAGGCGTACAGTGTGCTGGGGGATCCGCAAAAACGCCGCGAATACGATATGTTGCGGAAAAATCCGTTTATGGGTCAGGGTGGGTTTGGCTTTGAAGGCCAGCGGCCAGGTGGCTACCGGGTTCATTTCGAAGGTACCGGCTTTGATAATATTGGTGACCTGTTTAGCAACTTATTTGGCTTTGGGGGACGTTCCCGGGCGCGGGGCATGGAGGATTTGTTCGGAGGCGATTTTGATTTTGAAGACTTGTTTGGGCGAACCCAGACCCGCGCGGCACGGGGATCGGACGTGGAAACCCGAATCACCATTCCCTTTGAACTGGCAGCCAACGGTGGAGAAACGGTTATCACTTCCGGCACCGGTAAAAAAATAAAGATCAAAATTCCACCGGGCATCGAAAGTGGAAAACGGATACGGATCCGCGGACAAGGCGCACCGGGCCCCGGTGGCGGTGAACCGGGAGACCTTTACGTACGCATTAATGTGGCGCCCCATCCCGAATTCGAGCGCAAAGGCAACGATATCTATTCCAACGCTTACATTAACATCGCTCAGGCCATCCTGGGCACCGAAATCGAAGTGCGAACAGTGGACGGGAAAAAGGTGAAATTAAAAATCCCACCCGGTACCAGCGGCGGTAAAATTTTCCGTCTACCGGGCATGGGCATTAAAAGCGATACGGGCAAGGGAGATCATTACGTGCGTATTCACATTACCGTCCCACAGCATTTGACCCCGGAACAGCTGAAAGAATTCAAGGAGTGGGCGCGAAAAGTGGGTTTGCAATTTTAACCCAGATTATGCAATAGCCTACGAATTACCCGAATGAACACGAACAAAAATATTAAAATCCATTTTATGATATCTGGATGAAAATTCGTTTCGAGGTTCATTCGCGATTTAATCCAATTATAATCAACCGGTTCACGTAACATTATTTGTTTAAGAACCGGTACGTTTTTTCTACAATAATCCCAGATTATGCAGTAGCCTACGAATTACACGAATTAACACCAATAAAAATAATAAAATGCACTTGATTCTATCTGGAGGAAAATGTTTCCTGGGATATATTCGCTATTTTGTTGATATTATTCGAATTCATTCGCGTGATTCGTGGTTTAACGCTTTATTTGGGATAATATCATCTTCTAATAGTTTGTTTTTATTCGTGATTATTCGTGTGATTCGCGGTTTAATGCAATATTTAGGATAATGCACTTTGCGGGAAAAATTTGTGGAAACTGGTGTCCTGATACGAATCCCCATCCAATTTGAGAAATTCGCGAGATCGGTGGGCTTTACTTCCCTGTTGTCTTCCCCTGCTCTATTGATTCCACATGCTGCTTCAACCATTCCGTCGTCACCGATCGTGGCCGAAAGATGGGAAGCATCAAAGCACGGCTCACAATGATTTGTGCCGAGATCCCCATAATTTGAGCCAACGCAAATAAAACCGGATAATAATCCATTTCCGTCATGCCAAAATGATACAGCAGCACACCGGAAATGGCGTCGATATTGGGGTAGGGATCCTTCACCTTGCCAATCTTTTTTAAGATGGGGGGTACCACCCGGGACAGGGCATCGATGATTTGAAACAGGGCATTATCAACGCCGACTTCGCGGCCAAAGCGATGCAATACCTGGAAACGGGGATCCTGATCCCGTAAAACGGCATGGCCAAATCCGGGAATGATCTTCCCCTGATCCAGATAATCCCAGATGTACTGTTCCAGTTGAACATCGGTCGGAATGCCGTGGAAATGCTGATAGATGGATTGGGCAAATTGCACCGACTCCTGATTGGCCATCCCGTGAATGGGTCCGGCCAGTCCGTTAATGCCAGCCGAAATGCTAAAATACAGATCCGATAACGCGGAATTGACGATCCGGCTGCTGTTTACGGTAACATTGCCCCCTTCGTGATCTGAATGAACAATCAGGTATTTGCGGATGTACTGCTGAAATACTTCCAGATCGGTATCCAGTCCCAGCATGTAGGCGTAATTCGCTCCCCAATCCAGATCCGATCGGGGCGGGATGGGCTCCTGTTGATGATATTTCAATCGATAAATGCCCGCTGCAATCACCGGGGCTTTTGCCAGAATGTTCAGGGCATCTTCCAGAGTTGCCTCCCAGTGGCGTTCCCGGGGCAATCCCCTGCGATATTCCCGTAAAAACACCGATTCATGCTCCATGGCCAGCCAGCACAGGCTAAAAATGGCCATCGGCTGACTGTCTCCGGGCAACTGACGCACCATCTGCCAGATGTAATCCGGAACCTGTTGTCGGGAACGCAATTCATTTTGCAGCTGTTGAAGTTCCGACGCATCCGGCAATTCCCCGCTGCACAGCAGGTAAAAAATCTCCTCGGGCAGACGCTCGGTTAATTCGGAAATGTGCCGCCCCCGGATGAACAATCCCCTTTGCGGATCCACAAACGATGTATCGCACACAATGGAGCGCACGCCTCGCATGCCGCGATACAACTGTTCCACCGAAACGGCATCGACGGTGACCGCACCATGATGGCGGATCAACGTCTGCATCTCCTGACGCCATCGAGGAATCTGCTGTTGCAACCGCTCCTTTAACATGCATCCGCCCTATCTTGGTTTACTGAAAGATAACGCCCGGAAAAGGGGAACACAACCGAACGATATTTTTTCTTACTCATTGAATTTCAATAGATTAGCCTGTCCGAAAAAATTTTAAAAATCTGCAAAATAAAATTTGAATATCAATCACATCGTATTTAAATTAGATGATAAAATTTTGGATGGAGGCTTGAGAGTAAGTCAGGGTCATGAAGGAGGAGGAAGTTTCCATGTTGCCCTGTAGAATTTTAAAGTCGGTTGAAAGATCGGTCGATACTTTTAACTGAATTTGGAAAGATATTCATAACATGGATGTTACGAAATGAGGATTGAAGGTGTTCGAAAACAGGGATTGTTGGAAATCATCTTCACGAAAACAACCGGGTTTTACGCAGACAGAATACGGATTGGCGGAACCTGGAGCGAATCAAGTTTTTGCGCTTCCGTTAGTTGCTTCTCGACTTCCTGCCCTATTCTAAAATCCAAATTCATTTAATGAACTTGGTTCGGGATGCGTGTCCCGAACAACCGGATCTGATAATAAATAATAGGTGAAGTATATTTATCAGGAGGTATGAATCATGGCAGCATCAAGTAATGTATTGGATGCCATTCAAAAGAAGTATTTTGACAAGGAGTTCAAAGCACTCAACTGGAGCGGGACGTTTGAGGATTACCTGGAGATTGTCCGCAAAAATCCCGCCGTGCTGCGAACCAGCTTCCAGCGGTTGTATGACATGATTGTCTCGTTCGGAACCGAAGAGTACGAAGATTCCCGCAAGAAGATCATCCACTATAAATTTTTTGACGATCCCATTGAGAACGGCAAGGATGCCATTTATGGACTGGACGCCTATCTGATGCGCCTGATGAACATCATCAAGGCCGCGGCCTACCGCTATGGGCCGGAACGGCGGGTTATCCTGTTGCATGGCCCGGTGGGCAGTTCCAAAAGCACCATTGTACGGTTGATGAAGAAGGGGCTGGAGTATTACTCCCGCACCCCCGAAGGAGCGCTGTATTCCTTCGAGTGGATCAACATCCCCAAGTTTTTCACCGATCCGGAAAACTCGCCCCGGGAAAATGTACCCTGCCCCATGCACGAAGAACCGCTGCACCTGGTACCGCAGGAAATCCGGGACGATTTCCTGAAAGACCTGATTGGCGACAAAGCGCTGACTTACCAGGTGGAAGGCGAACTGTGCCCCAGTTGCCGCCAGATCTATCGGGAACTGGGCAATATTTACAATGGCGACTGGAAAAAGGTGCTGGAACATGTACGGGTCAAGCGCATTTTGCTTTCGGAGAAAGACCGGGTGGGCATTGGCACTTTTCAACCTAAAGATGAAAAGAATCAGGATTCTACCGAGCTCACCGGGGACATTAATTACCGAAAGATTGCCGAGTACGGTTCCGAATCCGATCCGCGGGCATTCAATTTTGATGGGGAATTCAACATTGCCAACCGCGGTTTGATCGAATTCATCGAGGTATTAAAGCTGGATGTGGCCTTTCTGTACGACCTGCTGGGTGCCAGTCAGGAACACAAAATCAAACCCAAGAAGTTTCCGCAGACCGACATTGACGAGGTGATCATTGGCCACACCAATGAACCGGAATATAAGAAACTGCAAAACAACGAATTTATGGAAGCCCTGCGCGATCGAACGGTCAAAATCGATATCCCCTACATTACCAAGTGGAGCGAGGAGATCAAGATTTACAAAAAGGATTTCAACAACGAGAAAATTCGCGGCAAACACATTGCGCCTCACACCATTGAGATGGCAGCCATGTGGGCTGTGTTGACTCGACTGGAAGAGCCCAAGAAGGCCAATCTGACCCTGGTGCAGAAACTGAAATTGTACGATGGTAAGCTGATTCCGGGCTACACCGAGGACAATGTGCGCGAATTGCGCAAGGAAGCCGTACGCGAGGGATTGGAAGGGATTTCGCCCCGATACATTCAGGACAAAATCTCCAACGCCCTGGTGAAGGACACCGAAGAGCCGTGCGTGAATCCCTTTATGGTGCTGAACGAACTGGAAAGCGGGCTGGATCATCACAGCCTGATCAGCAACGAAGAACAGAAAAAGCGATATCGGGAACTGCTGGGCGTGGTTAAGCGGGAATATACGGACATTGTGAAGAACGAAGTGCAGCGGGCCATCAGCGCTGACGAGGATGCCATCAAGCGGCTGTTCTATAACTACATCGACAACGTTAAAGCCTATGTGCAAAAGGAAAAGGTAAAGAACAAATACACCGGCGAAGACGAGGAACCTAATGAAAAACTGATGCGCTCCATTGAGGAAAAGATCGACA
This sequence comes from Calditrichota bacterium, assembly GCA_013150955.1. GTDB lineage: Bacteria > Calditrichota > Calditrichia > RBG-13-44-9 > J042 > JAADJD01. The sequence goes on along the minus strand of JAADJD010000020.1, from coordinate 32,221 downwards.
TCCCCGAAAGCCGCAAGGACGATTTCCGGCGGGAGATCATGAACTACATTGGTGCCATGGCCCTGGAAGGCAAAAAATTCGAGTGGAACAGCAACGAACGACTGGCCAAGGCACTGGAACTGAAGCTGTTTGAGGATCAAAAGGACAGCATCAAACTGTCCACCCTGGTTTCTTCGGTGGTCGATAAAGAAACGCAGGAGAAAATTGATGTGGTCAAGAGTCGTTTGATTAAACATTACGGCTATTGCGAAACCTGCGCCACGGACGTGCTGAATTACGTTGCCAGCATCTTTGCCCGGGGAGACCTCAAAGAATAAAGAGGGTGCGAGCCATGTTAATGAACATGCAGAATGATTACAATCGCTTTCGGCAGATCATCAAGGGCAAGATCAAGCAGAACTTACGTAAATACATTTCCAATGGCGAAATGATCGGGCGCAAGGGGAAGGATTTAATCAGCATTCCCCTGCCCCAGATCGATTTGCCGCGGTTTCGATATGGGGACAACGGCCAGGGCGGTGTGGGTCAGGGTGACGGCGAACCCGGCGATCCGCTAACCCAGGGCGAAGGCGAAGAAGGGGCTGGCCAGGCCGGCAATCTGCCCGGACAGCACATTCGAGAAGTAGAACTGACCCTGGAAGAACTGGCCGAAATACTGGGCGAGGAACTGGAGCTACCCAACATCGAGCCGCGGGGTAAAAAGCAAATCGTCTCCGAAAAAGATCGCTACACCGGCATTCGCCGGGTGGGGCCAGAATCCCTGCGCCACCACAAACGCACCTTCAAGGAAGCGCTGAAACGCCAGCTGATATCCGGGCAATTCAATATTGAAAAGCCCAAGATCATCCCCATCCGGGACGACTACCGCTATCGCTCCTGGAAAACCATTTCCCACCCGGAAAGTAATGCGGTCATTATCTATATGATGGACGTGTCGGGCTCCATGTGGGACGAGCAAAAGGAAATCGTTCGGCTGGAAACGTTCTGGATCGACACCTGGTTGCACTACCAGTACAAAGGCATCGTGACCCGCTATATCATTCACGACGCCCAGGCGCAGGAAGTGGATCGCGAGACATTCTTTACGGTCAGGGAAAATGGCGGAACGGTCATTTCCACCGCCTACGAACTGTGCAGCAAAATCATCGACAAAGACTATTCCCCGGAGGAATGGAATATTTACGCCTTCCATTTCTCCGACGGCGACAACTGGTCACGGGACGACAATCAATATTGCGTGGAGATTCTGGAATCTCAGATTCTGCCCAGGGTAAATATGTTTGGCTACGGACAGGTGGAAAGCACCTATGGCAGCGGTGAATTTTACGATTATCTGGAAGATTATTTCGGAGAACATGACAAGGTCATCCTGTCTCATATCCCGGATAAAGACGCGATTTACGATTCGATCAAAGATTTTTTGGGGAAAGGAAAATGATTACCAAAGAAGATATACTGGCCATTCAACCCGAAATTGAGGGCTACGCCCGCGAATACGGGCTGGATTTCTTCCCGGTCATCTTCGAGCTGGTGGATTATGACACCATGAGCCAGCTGGCTGCCTATGGGGGTTTTCCCATTCGCTATCCCCACTGGCGATTCGGGATGGAATACGACCAGCTGTCCAAGGGTTACCGCTACGGCCTGCAGAAAATTTACGAAATGGTGATTAACACCAATCCCTGCTATGCTTATCTGATGGAATCCAATTCCCTGGTGGATCAGAAACTGGTCATGGCGCACGTGTACGCGCATTGCGACTTTTTCAAAAACAATTTCTATTTTTCTCATACCAATCGCAAAATGATTGATGAAATGGCCAATCATGCCATTCGCATCAATCGCTATATCGATCGGTACGGACTGGATACGGTGGAGAATTTTATTGACATCTGCCTGTCCCTGGAAAACTTAATCGATTACCACTCCCCGTACATCAAACGGCGCAAGGAAAGCGAATCGACCAATGAGAATGATCAGCGGCCGCGCATCAAGCGACTGCGCAGTAAAAAGTATATGGAAAAATTCATCAATCCCCCGGAATTTATCGAAGCACAAATCAAGGAGATGGACGAGAAAGAAAAGCAGGACATCAAACCGTTTCCCCCTCAACCCGAGCGGGATGTGCTCCTCTTTCTGCTGGAACATGCACCATTAGAAAACTGGCAATACGATGTGCTGGGAATTATCCGGGAGGAAGCCTACTACTTCGCCCCCCAGGGGATGACCAAAATCATGAATGAAGGGTGGGCAACCTACTGGCATTCCACCATCATGACCCAGAAAGCCCTGAAACCTTCGGAGGTGCTGGATTATGCCGATCACCATTCGGGCACAGTGGCCAATCATCCGGGACGTCTAAATCCCTACCGTATTGGCTACCTGCTGTTTAAGGATATCGAAGAACGCTGGAACAAGGGGCAGTTTGGCAAAGAATGGGAAGAATGCACCGATTATCGAGAAAAGAAAAATTGGGACAAGAAACTGGGACTGGGGCGCCAGAAAATTTTTGAAGTGCGCAAATTGTATAACGATGTGACCTTCATCGATACCTTTTTAACCGAAGATTTTGCACGGGAACACAAATTGTTCTCTTTTGCATATAATAAAGAAAATAAACGATACGAGATCGAGTCGCGGGAATTTCATATGATCAAGAAACGATTGTTACAAAGTCTAACCAACATGGGGCAGCCAATCATATCGGTGGTGGATGCGAATTACAAGAATCGCAACGAATTGTATTTGATGCACCACTTCGAAGGGATTGAGCTGGATGCGGGTTACGCCACAGACACCCTTGCCAATTTATATAAAATCTGGAAACGACCGGTACACATTCAAACGGTGGTGAATGAAAAGGCGACGATCATCAGTTTCGATGGACGGGAATTTCGTAACCAGACGATTTCCGAAAACTAAAAACGCGAGGTGAGGCACCATGAAATATTCCGACCTGATCATCCGGAAAATTCAGGAGGCCAAGCAAAAGCAGATCACCATCAAGCAGAAGGATAAATTCAGTGTGCTTCAGCATCAAGAAGATGATCTGTTGTTTCAGGTTAAATTCAAAGACATCGATAAATACGGCATTGTGGTGGATTACATTTCCATCCAGAAGTTATCCCCCATTCTGGATGTGGACGAAATTAATCGGCGCCTGGAACAACAGGCGGATGCGATTCAGAAGCGCATCACCTACCTCCTGGAAGATTTTAAATTGATCGAAATCGATCGCATGTCCAAACGGGCGCAATTGCGTAGTTATCCGCCTTACAAAAAGGAGAATTCCAAATATTTCTACGAGATTGTGCTGGACGAAGGGGTAAAAATCCACTTTCAGCGGTACCAGTATTCCATGGACGAAAAGCGCTATGAGAAGATCACCTCTCAGTTGACCCTGGAAATTTTCGCCCGTTTGATTGACGATCTGGTGGAGATCATTCAATAAAATTTACTCTTTCTCTTGACATGCGGGAATAGAACCGATAAATTTTGGGCGTTGACTGCGGGATCGTCTAATGGTAGGACGCCAGGTTCTGGCCCTGGTAGTCGGGGTTCGAGTCCCTGTCCCGCAGCGAAGAAAGGGATGCGAAAACTCGCATCCCTTTTCTATTTCAACCCAGATTATGCATTAAACCACGAATTCCACGAATAACACAAATTAACACTAACAATAATAAAATCCATTGGCAGCAGGCATACGTCCCGCTTTGCGGGACGACCGACTCTGGAGAGTCGGGCTACAAAAACGGTAGGCGCGGGCTTTACGCCCATCTTCCAGTAAGCAATAGGCAGTTGGCAGTTAGCAATGGTAGCCGCGGGCTTTACGCCCGCTCGATTGCGCAATTGGGTAAATCTGGCAGCAGGCATACGTCCTGCTTTGCAGGACGACCGACTCTGGAGAGTCGGGTTACAAAAACGGTAGGCGCAGGTTTTATGCCCATCTTCCAGTTAGCAATTGGCAGTGGGCAGTTGGCAATTGGCAATGGTAGCCGCGGGCTTTATGCCCGCGCGATTGCACAATTGGGTAAATCTGGAAGCAGGCACACGTCCTGCTTTGCAGGACGACCGACTCTGGAGAGTCGGGCTACATTTTAATGCGCAGGCATGAAGCCTGCGCCTACCCAGAAAATAGAATGGCAGACGTCTGGTAGGCGCGGGTTTTATGCCCGCGGGATAACCGGCCAATCCATGGAAAATAGGAATAATCTGCTGCAAAATAAACCAAGTCTCCTTCCTCTTCGCGGAAGGAGACTACCGACTCTGGAGAGTCGGGCTACAAAAAACGGTAGGCGTGGGCTTTATGCCCATCTTCCAGTAAGCAATAGGCAGTTGGCAGTTAGCAATGGTAGCCGCGGGCTTTATGCCCGCGCGATTGCGCAATTGGGTAAATCTGGAAGCAAGCACAAGTCCTGCTTTGCAGGACGACCGACTCTGGAGAGTCGGGCTACAAAAACGGTAGGCGCGGGCTTTACCCCCATCTTCCAGTAAGCAACTGGCAGTGGGCAGTTGGCGACGGTAGGCGCCGGCTAAAGCATTCCCCAGCGCTTGCGTAAAAACCACTCGGTTGCCAGTAAGCAGATAATCAACGGTAACCAGAACCACAGTCCCCACAAATATTTCTCCACCGAGGCATAACGGGTTCGCGGGGTTAAATCGATGTTTTCAGGCCGTTGGGGAAGTTTATCCGGGAGGAAAAACTGTCCACCGCTCATGCGTGCCAGCTGGCGCATCAAATGACTGTTGGCCACAGTCTGTTGAAATTCCTGATAAAATGGCTGAATCAAAAGGGTTCCGCTTCGGGTGCCCAGCGATCGGCCATTCCGTTCGGCAGTAATCTGGTACCGATATTCCCCAATGGGGATGCCGGGTAAACTGAGACTGTAAAACCCCCTTCCATCGGCCATCAACTCATCCTTCAAATAAAAATCTTTTCCGGTCAATTCCAGAAATACGCGGGCATCGGTTACCGGTTGATAAAATTCATCCAGCACCTGACCGGAAAACACCACCGCTTCTCCCAGATTTACGATGGGACGATCCGGCACGACCTGGATAAGGTTTAAATCCTCCCGGATGACCAACCACTTAAACGTCTGCTCCATAAACCGAATAAAAAACCGGTCTCGAATCGGGTCTTCCTGCAACTGGAAGTGCCAGAATCCCCAGTTTGCCGCTGAAAAGACAACCTGTTTCTGGCCCCGCTGCCGCACCTCCCAGAACAGGGGGATTCCCTTTTTCCGGGCTTCCCGAGCGGATCTGCCCGGTACAGCCGTCAAAAGCACACGGGCGCTCTGCGGAATTCCAAGGCCACGAAACACTTCCAGCGGCGGAAGCTCCGCCCAGAGCCTGGCATTCTGTACCGGATCCGTTTCCAGTTGCGTCAGGGGATGCATTTCCCCCTGCGGCGTTAAATGTGCAAAGCTACCGGGCAGAGGGGTCAATCCGGCGGGGGGGATGTCAAACGGCAACTGATCTCGAAATTCTCTTAAACGTTGTGCAGCCAGGTGGCGATTCACCAGCCACAACACCGAAAGATTTCGCTTTTGAACCACGTTAAAAATTCTGCGGATGGTCGCCACCGCGGTTTGATTTGTCGGGAATCCGTGAAACACCAGGAGATCGGCAGAATCCAATCTCGAGGTCTGCAGTGCACCTTCGTAAAAACGCCCATCGCGGGTTTCAGTGTAAAAGTGAAATTGAAAAGTACTAAGGTTATCTCCCACGAATCGCAAAAAATGGCGATCAAAATCCGGTACGCCGGTGAACACCAGCACCTGATAACGATCCTTCAATACGGTTAGAGAAAAAAAGGCCTCGTTATTGCGATCCGTCAGCTCTCCTTCCAGCACCTGAACGCGCACTCGATACTGCCAATCCCCCACCTGATTCGGTGTAAAATTGAACTGAACCTTTTGCTCTAAACCCGATTGACCCAGGCGCACCACGGTTTCGTTCACCCGCTTGTTCCCCCGGTAAAGTCGAATCCGTACCCGTTGACCATCATACCCGTTCTGCCAGAGGATCAATTCCACCGGAAGTTGTTGGCCCCGGTAACTGACCCGATTGGTACGGACACTGCGCAAGACCACGTCCTTTGGTACGGTGGAATCGCCAATCAACACCGTGAACACGGGAATGGGTAATCGAGAAACGACCACTTGAGGATCGGCGCCTTCGGTCACAATGCCATCGCTGAGTACCACAATGGCCTTCAGATGTTCCCCGGCCAGACTATCCACCACCTGCTGCAAGGCCAGAGCCAGATTGGTGCCATCTTCGTCAAACCTGAGTGAATCGCCCTTCCACGATTGAAGGTGTTTGCCGAACCGAAAATAACGCACCCGCAACGAATCTGATTCCCACTGCTTCTGGATCGTCGTCAATGCCTGCGTGAGCTGCCTGCCGCGAATCCCATCACGATCCACAACCTGCATGCTGGACGAATTATCCACCAGAACGGCCACGGTAGCCATTTGTTTGTGGGTAAAGATCAAGTGCAATCGGGGCTCCAGGATAAGCAGACTGATCAACAATAATGAAAATGCGCGCAGGGTAATGAGCAGCTTCCGTCGACCCGGCGAAACGGGTGGAATCGATCGATAGTAATACAGCAGGCTGACACCCAGCACGATCAGAATGATTAGGAGTAGCGTCCAGGTGGGCCAGATTAATTTCAGGAATAATTTATCCAGCATGGGTAAGAAGCGGTTCTCCTAATGGTAATGTCGCAAATGCGTTCAGGTAGAGGTCAGACTGGAAACCGGCCTGGAGGCGTTGCCATCCCGCACGGGCAATCATGGCAGCGTTATCGGTACAGTATTGAAATTCCGGCACAAAAATGTCCAGGTGATATTCCGCGGCTCGCCGGGCCATCTCCGAACGCAAATAGGAATTGGCTGCCACCCCGCCGGCAATGGTAATCCGGCGAATTTGAAACGTCCGCGCCGCTCGAATGGTTTTCTCCACCAGAATATCCACTGCCGCCTTCTGAAAAGCGGCACAGATGTCATTCATATGGTGCTCAATTTCCCTGGATGAGAGGCTTTTTAAAAAATTCGCCACCGCTGTTTTTAATCCACTGTAACTAAAATCAAAAGACTCATCCTGGGCCAGACCTTTGGGAAAGGTCACATATTCCGGATTGCCCTGCTGAGCCCGCTTATCAATGACCGGCCCACCGGGATACCCCAATCCCAGCAATTTGGCCACTTTGTCATACGCCTCGCCAATGGCATCGTCTCGCGTTTGCCCCAGCAAACGGTATTTCAGATGGGCCTCCACCAGCAACAACATGGTGTGCCCGCCGGAAACCAGCAATACCAGAAACGGCGGCTCCAGCTCTGGATGTGTTAAAAAATTGGAATAAATATGGCCTTCCAGGTGATTCACCCCAATCAGCGGTTTTTTCAGGGCCATGGCCAATCCCTTGGCATAATTCACCCCCACCAGCAACGCGCCGATCAATCCCGGCCCATGGGTCACCGCAATGGCATCCACATCCGTCAACGACACTCGGGCTTCCTTTAATGCTTCCTTAACGATGGGGACAATTTTCCGCACATGCGCACGCGAGGCCAATTCCGGCACCACGCCGCCAAACTGGAGGTGAACCGCCTGAGAGGCAATGACGTTGGACAGCACCCGGTTGTCCGCAATCACCGCGGCAGAGGTTTCATCGCAGGATGTTTCAATGCCCAGGATTTTCATCGATTCCATTCCATTCTTTCATTTGTGAATCCAAAAATTTACGAAGATTATTTCCGCTGAACAAACAATTCAAATTGTGATGGACGCGATTCCACATACAGGATATTCAGATCCGTTTCAATCCGGGCCGGGATCTTAACCCCCTCACCTTTCCAGTCTCGCCGGAAATCGATGATCACCCGAAAATCCCGTGCCCGCGCATTGGCCAGAATCTTTTCACCCCCCTTAATGTACAACGTCACAAACGACGGCAGAGGAATCACTTCCAGCTGAGATGGGACGTGAATGACTTCGACCGGAACGTTGGTAATCTCCTTTTCGGCCAGCCGTTGAATATCGAAATGAATATCGACCCGCTCCGGCTCGTACGCCGCCAGAAATTGGCCACTCTTCTGGATGGCCACCTTTCGGGTAAACGATAGACGGGCGTCGTTTTCCACCACCCGCGCGGTGTAAACCCGGCTTAAGGTGTCCACGTACGTCATGGGCCCCCGGACGCGGACGGTATCGGGTTCCAGCTTAACCGCTACCAGTGTAAAACCAGGCTCGGTTTTAACCTGATAAACCGGACGCACCGGCACGGTCTTTTCCTGGCATCGATCCATTTCGAAAACAATCTGCTGTGGGCGAATAATGGATTTTACCATCACTGAAAGATCTTCCGGAAAGCGAACATATTCCGGATGCTGGGTGATGTCCATGACAATCCGCTCTTTCACATCGGACAAATCGATCTGATACACCACGGGATAAAATTGAAGCCGGAAAAGGGCATCTCCCGTTCCAGTAAATTCCACTTTAACCGTGTCGGGCACCGGATACTTCAGGCAATATTCCGGACTGGTGTTCACAATCCTTAGCGGCACATCGATGGCATAATCGTATTTCTTGCTCATCTTGACCATGAACCACAGGAAAATGGCCAGCAAGGTCACGGCCACCATGGCCTTGTAATTCTTTTTATTGTCATACTGGTTCATAGCGCCTCTGCTTCCCCGTCCTCTTTCCTAATCTTTTTGAGGCAAAAGGAAGAGTTCATTAAGCGATTCAAACCGATGACACCCTTCGATATTAAAAAACGACGTATTTTTAACAAAATCAACTCGATTTGTTATTTCGATGAGGCGCCCAGGGTTAGAATCACAGGATCCCCGACCCGAGCCCCCAGTGTTTCGGCCGCATGTCCCTGGTTCCGCGCAATCTGCAAAAATCCCGAACTATCCCACATCATGGCCAGTTCCCCCTCTCCAGCTTCACCAAACGTCTTTAAATATCGTTGAATCACAAAATCTTTCCCTTCCAGTTTTCGGGGGATATTCGCACCGGATGCGGGCAGATCCTTCCGGCGCAAATTCAAAATGATATTGCCAAAATGATCGATATGCAACACCCGCAACTGCCACTTTCCGGCATCCAGTTCTTTCGGATCTTCCCAGAACGATTCGGGATTCCCCACAGGTTCCAGATAGGTGGCGATGGACTGCCCGGCTCCCTTCCAGGCAGCCAGTGGCGCAAATACATCCCGACCATGAAAGGTGGGAGATATTTCACCGGGCAACTGCTCCTCCCGGATCCGAAACGCCTGGACGCGTTCCTCTTTCAGGATTAAACTGAACACGCCGTTATCCGGCCCGATAAACACATGTCGATCACTCAGCAAGACCAATCCACGGCGTCGGGTTCCCACTCCAGGATCCACTACCACTACAAAAATTGTACCCTCCGGGAAATAGGCATAACTGTTAAACAGGCAGAATGCCCCGCTGCGAACATCAAATGGCGGAATTTCGTGGGAAATGTCCACAATGCGAGCGGATGGATTCAGGGTCAGGATGCGCCCCTTCATGGCGCCCACGTAGCCATCTTCAGTACCAAAATCGGTAATCAATGCGATGATGGAAGATCTCATTTCTGACACCCCGGACAATAAAACGTGGATCGACCATTTAGCACGATTTTTTGAATGGGTTTTCCACAACGGGGACATGGCTGCCCCTGTTGATGGTAAACTTTAAGAAATTTCTGGTTCTCCCCACTTTGCCCTTCCACCGTTCGATACGCTGAATAGGTGGTTCCAAACCGTTCGATGGCGGCCTTTAACACGTCCTGAATGGCCCGGTGCAACCGCCGCACTTCATCAACAGACAGCGTATCACTGCGGCGCAGGGGGGAAATTCCCGCCTGAAACAACATCTCGTTGGCATAAATATTCCCGATTCCGGCAATGATCGATTGTTCCATTAGTAAACGCTTAATATTCATTCGCCTTAAATGTAGTAATTTCTTGAACTTATTTAAAGTAAAATTTTGCGATAATGGCTCCATCCCCAATTCAGGAAAGTGGTGAGGTGTCCGGTACCACCAGATACCGCCGAATTTGCGAACATCCTGGTAGTGCAGCTGCTTCCCCGATCTGAACGTAAACGACAGGTGAATATGCCGGGGATATCGTGATTGGTGCACGTCTTGAACAAAGATGCCAGACATTCCCAGATGAAATACCAGCTGCTGATGATCGATTTCGAAGATCAGGAATTTTCCCCGGCGGCGGAAATTCTGGATTGTTTTACCGGTAACGGCCTCCACCAGTGCCTCTGGGGAGAGATTTTTTAACAATGTTGGGGTATGCACCTCCAGACGATGAATTTGCTCACCTCGATAATGCTGCTGCAACTGCCGCCGAATAGTTTCTACTTCCGGTAATTCGGGCATTCCAGGACTCCTGGTTTTTTCCTTTTCCTATCAAATTAGGCAAAAGAAAACCGATATGCGAATGGGGAATGAATTTGTTTGGATTTCGGATTTCGGATTGCGGATTTCGAATTTCGGATTGCGGATTTCGAATTTTGGATGTTGGATTTAGGGGGAAATTTTTCAGAATTATGGGCTGGGTTTATCCAAGCTTATGCATTAGAACCGCGAATTACACGAATTAACACCAATAAACCCAAATTATACAATATCCTACAAATTACACGAATTAACACAAATAAAACCAATAAAATGCATTGGGTTGTGTATGGATGAAAATGTGGTATAGAGTTTATTCGCGATTTTGTTGACTTTTTTCGGATTCATTCGCGTGATTCGTGGTTTTGTGCATGATTTGGGATAGAAATAATAAAATGCACTTGATTCTATCTGGATGAAAATGTTTCCCGGGATTTATTCGCTATTTTGTTGATATTATTCGAATTCATTCGTGTGATTCGTGGTTTAACACATTGTTTTGGTTTATATTACGGGAAGCGGTGACATCGGTGGTGGCAACTTGCCTGAAGGGCAAAGAGGGGGGAGCCCCACGCATCGCGTAAGGGACGCTTTGACATTCCTGAAAATACGCTTTTTACTCTTCCAACACCCTCTGCAATCGTCGCAATTTTTGAAACCGATCCCGCCGGGCAACGGCATCGACCAGCTGCAATTGTTCTTCCAGCTGAAAACGAAATTGCGCTCGCGTCACCGTGGTCTGATAATGAACTTCATTCCCCTTTTCCCACTCCCGTACCAGACCCAGCGCCTTCAACCGCGATACGCGTTCTTTAAATTGGGCAAAGGTCAACCCATGCTTTCTGGTTTCCATCCGAACGCGTCGATACCATTCGGTTATCTCCAGTACGCCTCGATGCCAGAGCCCCTTCAACAGCTGGACATCCATTTCCTCCAGCTGATCCCAGGGAATATTTTGCGTATGGGGGTGGAAGCGCAGATGATAACGATGATAAAGCCGAATGGCCATGAGTGCCAGCTCCACCGGCGAAATTTGTAAAACATAGCGTTCCCGTCCCATCCGTAACTGAATCCATTCGCGAACGTTTTGCGGTACCCGGAATTGCGGTGGCTGAAAGGCGTAATAAACGTACCGGGGAAGCATGTTTCGAGAAGTGAACCGGGTGCCATTCGTCTGCCAGAAATGCCGGGTTTGCGAGTCGGCATAAACCACAGAAAACTGCTGCCGAAACTCCCGCTGATGCTCCCAGGCCCACAACTGTGCCACAGCTCCCAGAGATGCTCCCTGCAACCACTCGGGATTGGAGAGGAAAGGATTTTGTAACTGCAACGGATAGGAACCGCCCCATGTCGATGGATTTGGTGCGTCCCCACTGGCCAGAAACAAACCGATTGCCGCCACAAGCAGTAACATTTTCCCGCGTTCCTTCCACTGGAATTTAACCAAAATAGTGCATTTAACCGCGAATCACACGAATGAAACCAAAAAACATCCACAAAAAAGCGAATAAATCATGAGAACAAGTTTTTCATCCAGATACAATCCAATTTATTTTATTAATTTTATTTGTGTTAATTCGTGTAATTCGTGGTTTTAATGCATAATCTGGGTTTAACGTGCTTCATCCGACCTCCCAGGACGTTCACGCATCTTTGTCTGTATCTTACAGAATTTCAACGGGATCCACATCGATTTGAACTTCGACGGGCCATTTTCGCACGTCCGGATTTTTATAAATACTCTCCCGAATTAAATGGCGCACGTAATGCATCGAGGGATCCTCTTCCCTGGGCTGCTTAATTAAAATTTGGTAACGAAACCGATTGTTAATCTTCACCAGCGGCGCGGGAGCCGGCCCCAGCACCACGTAGCGACGGTTTTTTTTGTGTTCCGTTAAAAACGATGCGATCACCTTACCATACGCTCTGACCAGATCTTCCCGTTCTCCCACCAGCCGAATCAACACCAGACGAGAAAAAGGCGGGTAATTTAGCGTTTTCCGCGTTTCGATCTCTCGTTCATAAAATTTGAGATAATCATGCATGGACAGAAACTGGAAGATGTAATGCTGAGGATCGTAGGTCTGGATGACCACTTCCCCCCCAGCAGCGCCACGTCCTGCACGCCCGGCTGCCTGTACCAGCAGCTGAAAGACCTTTTCAGACGATCGAAAATCCGGGAAATTTAATCCCTGATCGGCGGAGATAATTCCCACCAGCGTAACCCGCTGAAAATCCAGCCCCTTGGCGATCATCTTCGTACCAATCAGAATATCCGCCTCTCCATTTCGAAATTTTTCCAGAAGGCGAGCATGTCCGTATTTCCCGCCAGTGGTGTCCTGATCCATTCGCAGCGTTCGGGCATGAGGAAAAACAGTCAACACTTCCTGCTCAATCTTCTGCGTCCCCACTCCCCGATACAACAAATCGATGCCCTGACAATTGGGACAAAAATCGGGTGCGACTTCCTCGTGGCCACAATAATGACAGCGCATCCGCCGATCGCTTACATGAAACGTCAGCGTAATGTCACAATTGGGACAACGGGCAACAAATCCACACTCCTGGCACTGAATGTAAGGCGCAAATCCCCGCCGATTTTGCAACAGCATAATCTGTTCCCGACTGATCAATCGTGCCTCGATTTTTAATTTTAGACTTTCGGACAGGATGGGTGGACTCTCCATCCGCCGCCATTCGTTCCGCAAATCGATTAGCACGGTGCGTGGCAAATTTCGTTCATGAATCCGCTGCGACAGATGAAAATATTGATAATTCCCCATTCGAGCATTGTGCAGACTCTCGAAACTGGGAGTGGCCGAACCCAGAACAATGGGAATGCGGTTCAAATACGCCCGATACAGCGCCACGTCACGGGCATGATAGCGCGGTGTTGCGTCGGTTTGCTTGTAACTGCTTTCGTGTTCTTCGTCCACCACAATCAGTCCCAGCCGCGGGAAAGGGGCAAATATGACCGATCGGGGCCCCAGCACCACCTGAAATTGACCTTCCCGGATCCGCTGCAATACTTCCAGGCGTTCGCCACGGGACAATCGACTGTGTAACACCGCCACGCGATCGCCAAATACCCGATAAAAGCGGGCCATGGTCTGGGGGGTAAGCACAATTTCGGGGATCAGGACAATGGCCTGCCGCCCGGTCTCCAGTGTCAACCGGATGAGCTCGATGTAAATCTGAGTCTTTCCGCTACCGGTAATCCCATGCAATAAAAATGGCTGATAATCGGGATTCTCAATTAAATATGGACGCACCATTTCAATGAACCGCTGCTGCTCGTCGGTTAATCGAATTTCAGTGCCCTCCTCCTGAAAGATTACCGATTGTTCCCGGGGTACTTCGACTTCCTGAATTGAAAGCACGCCTTCAGCGGCCAGCCGCCGCACCAGTGCCGGGGAAAAGCCGGCATCCTGGAATTGTCGGATCGAAAGCGGTTCTTTTCCCCGAAGAAAATCCAGCAACCGAAAGGTCGCCTGGTATTTTTTGGAGGATCGATCCTGATATTTTTCACGAATGCTCTCCGGCCATTCCGATTCCGTTCGCAGTGTATATCGTTTCTCAATCTTCCGGATGCGGCGTTGTCGGGGAACCCGATACCGCGTTTCGATGAGACCCGACCGCTTCAATTTCTGTATGTGATAGAACAGGTTTGTTCGGGATAGCATGTTCTCCACAGCCTCCACTGGAAACCAGCTTTCCGTATCCAATACCGCGAGAATCTCCTTCTGCACAGCGGTCAATCGTTCGGGAAGCCCGGCATTTAACCGGCGGATTTCCAGGCGACTCTTTTCCAGATTGGAGGCCGGTTGAATTAACCGATACGCCTCCCCCAGATGACACACGTAATACTGGGATATCCACTCCAACAAACGCATTACGTCCGGATAGACGTACGGCTCCAGGGAGACCACATCGGCAATGGGTTTTAATTTGTCCTTTTCGATAGTTGATGCGGCAGATACCGGGATGACATCCACCACAATCCCTGCCTCATATCGGTTCCCCACCGGCACCACGACCTGTATACCCGGGCGAATTTCCTCATTCCACTCGGCGGGAATGGAGTAACTGAGCGGACGATCAATTGGAATCGGTACCACAACCTGAGCAATGTAGAACGATTTGTCCTCTGGCATGGAAAGATCCGTGCTCCCTAAAGCCACCAATTATAAATTACGAGAGAAGTTACGGAAAATCTATTCAATTGGAAATGAAAAGTTTCCCCATTACCACCCGCTGCGTGGGACTACCCTCTATTTGCCTTTCGGGCAAAATTCTTTCACCAGAAAACCCACCAGTTCATTCCACCCTTAACCTAAACCAATCCACCCACCCGGAAAATCCCCCCAAATCCGCAATCCGCAATTCGACATCCGAAATCCAAAATCCCATTCCCAAATCAGGGCTCCTGGTAATCGTTGCCCTTCAGGCAACAGGGGTAATGAGAGTTGCGCTTTGTGCCCCCACGCGATGCGTGGGGCTACCCTCTATTTGCCCTTCGGGCAAAATTCTTTCACCAGAAAACCCACCAGTTCATTCCACCCTTAACCTAAACCAATCCACCCACCCGGAAAATCCCCCCCAAATCCGCAATCCGAAATCCGAAACCCCATTCCCAAATCAGGGCTCCTGGTAATCGTTGCCATTCAGGCAACAGGGGTAATGAGGGTTGTGCTTTGTGTCCCCCACGCGATGCATGGGGCTACCCTCTATTTGCCCTTCGGGCAAATTGATGCCACCAATCGCCCCGCTTCCCGGAACACACACCCAGCCCTCTACCCCGTAAATTTCCCCCCAAATCCCAAATTCGAAATCCGACATCCGCAATCCGAAATCCGAAATCCAAAATTCCCTTTCATTCAGCCTTTCCCGGCACCCCATCCCGGGCCAGGGAAAATAAAAAAAGCGCCTGCTGTTAAAAACAGGCGCTCGTCGTTAAACAATCAATCAGGCGGAAAATTATTCCTTCACTACCCAGACCTTAATCTTCGCCTCCACTTCCGGATGTAGTCGAATGGGAACGGAGTAAATGCCCAGCTCCTTAATCGGTTCTTCCAGTTCAATTTTCCGCCGATCGATTTCAATTCCCTGTTCTTTTAAGGCATCGGCGATGTTCTGGCTGGTTACCGAGCCAAACATTTTGTCTTCTTCACCCACAGAAACCGAGATGGTGACCGACACATCTTCCAGCTTTTTGGCCATTGCCTCTGCCTGTTTCTTTTCCTTTAACAGGCGCTGTTGTTTCTGCTTGCGTTCTTCTTCCAGAATCTTCAAATAACTTGGCGTTGCGGGATAGGCAATCTGTTTGGGAATCAGGTAGTTGCGGGCATACCCCGGTTTCACATCCACTATATCGCCAGCCTTACCCAGACGTTCGAAATCTTCACGCAAAATAATTTTCATAATTCCCCTCGCTGTACTTTTCAATTTTCCCGAAAACTATCGTGGTATATCCGAGACAAAGGGAATCAGCGCCAGGTGGCGAGCCCGTTTAATGGCCCGTGCCAGTTGTCGCTGATGCTGAGCACAATTCCCGGACGTCCGTCGTGGAACGATTTTTCCCTGTTCGGTAAGGAAACGAACCAGCCGCTTTTCATCACGAAAATCAATAAAGACATCGCCATTTTCGCAAAAACGGCAAATGCGTTTTTTCTTTCCGCGCAACATGTTGTATAATCCTCTCATTTTACTTTTCTTCTTTCTCTTCTTTTACATCCGTGGACGGTTTCTCTTCGGCAACCTCCGCCGAAGCTTCTTTAGTTTCGGCTACCGGAGCAGCCTCCTCTGTGGCCTTCTGGCCATTATCGGCCTGCGACTTCCCGGCCGTCTCCTCTGTGGATGCTGTTGCCGGTGCTTCCGCAGGAGCGGTTTCTGCCTTCTTTTCTTCCTCAGTCGCTTTGGCCTTGGCTTCGGCTTCCGCCGCCGCCTTCGCCTCCGCAGCCTTCGCTTCCACTTTGGCTTTTTCTCCAGCCTTCTTGGCCCGCTGGATCAATTCCTTCTTGTCCACCACATACGTCAAATACCGCAAGACTCGATCATTCATGCGGTATTCCTGCTCCAGCGTGTAGGGAATATTCAGGCGACTGTTGGCCGTAAATTCGATTTCCACGTAATAACCGTGGGTCTTTTTCTGAATGGGATAGGCCAAACGCCGTTTTCCCCAGCGATTGATTTTTTTGATGATGCCACCGTGGTCTTCGATGAGCTGCTGAATACGGCTGGAAACGGTTTCCACTTCCTCAGGATTCTGGGAAATGTCCACCACAAAGATGGTACAATACAGTTTTTCCATAACTCCTCCTCTGGTCTTTTGGCCCTACCCTCGACGGGCAGGACAGGATGGTTCATGGTTTATTTAAAAAGCGGGCAAAATATAGCGATTTTGCCCGCGGCAAACAACCATTTTTTATTTAATCAGCGGCGCAATCACCAGCGCCACCACACTCATTAACTTAATGAGAATATTCAAAGATGGGCCGGCGGTATCTTTAAACGGATCCCCGACCGTATCGCCCACCACGGCAGCTTTGTGGGCATCGGAGCCTTTACCACCGTAATGTCCGCCTTCAATATATTTTTTGGCATTATCCCAGGCACCGCCTGCATTGGCCATAAAAATGGCCAGCAATACACCGGATACGGTCAACCCGGCCAGCAGACCACCCAGCATGTTTTTATCGTAAAAGCCGAAGGCGACCGGAACAACCACCGCCAGAGTGCCGGGCAAAATCATTTCTTTAATGGCGGCAGCCGTGCTGATGTCCACGCAGCGGGCGTAATCGGCCTTTGCCTTGCCCTCCATCAGGCCAGGGATTTCTTTAAACTGCCGGCGCACCTCTTCAATCATATTGAATGCCGCCCGTCCCACGGCCCGAATAGCAATCGAACTGAACAGAAACGGCAACATCCCACCGATGAACAATCCTGCCATGACCTTGGGATTGGTAATGTCGATTGTGGTTACCCCGGCGGTTTTGCGAAAAGCCGCAAAAAGGGCCAGGGCTGTTAATGCGGCGGAACCAATGGCAAATCCTTTTCCAATAGCCGCAGTGGTATTCCCCACGGCGTCCAGTTTGTCGGTTCGGGCGCGGACTTCCTTGCCCAGGTGGGACATTTCGGTGATTCCACCGGCATTATCGGCAATAGGACCGTATGCATCCACCGCCAGCTGAATACCCGTCGTTGCCAGCATTCCCAGTGCAGAAATGGCCACTCCATACAACCCGGCCTCGAAATAAGCGATCATAATGGCAAAGGCAATCAACAATACCGGTATACTGGTAGATAACATGCCCACACCCAGACCGGCAATAATATTGGTTGCAGCGCCCGTCTGTGAGTCACGGGCAATTCCCTGTGCCGGTTTATAAGAATCCGATGTAAAATATTCCGTCACCAATCCAATAAAAATCCCGGCCACCAGGCCTGCGATTAACGCCAGAAATACACCCAGCGGGGTATATTCCGTTCCTCCCAGCACAAACGATTCTGGAATAAACTGATAAATCAGGAAATAAGCCAGAACGGCCATTAAAATGCCTGCACCAAACGTACCCTGATTCAATGCCTTTTGCGGATTTCCCCCTTCCTGGGTACGGACGAAAAAGGTGCCGATGACCGATACCAGAATGCCCATTCCCGCCAGAACCAGGGGAAGCAACACCGCATTCATTCCAATCAAGCCGCCAATAACCATGGACCCCACAATGGAACCCACGTAGGATTCGAACAGATCTGCTCCCATTCCCGCCACATCGCCCACATTGTCACCCACATTGTCAGCGATCACGGCCGGATTCCGGGGATCATCTTCAGGTATGCCGGCTTCGACTTTTCCGACCAGGTCTGCTCCCACATCCGCCGCTTTGGTGTAAATGCCTCCGCCCACGCGAGCAAACAGAGCAATGGAACTGGCACCCAGACTAAAACCACTAATAATGGGCAGAATCACATCGTTTAACAAATGCAGATCCGTTTCCGCTACTCCCAGCACGCGCGTGTAAACCAGAAACAGGCTGCTTAAACCAATAACCCCCAGACCCACGACACCCATTCCCATGACGGATCCACCGGAAAAGGCCACCTGAAGCGCCTTGACCAGGCTGGACCGTGCGGCGCTGGCCGTTCGTACATTCGCTGCGGTGGCAACACGCATCCCGATAAATCCCGCAAGTCCTGAACAAAATGCGCCCACAATAAATGACAATGCAACCAGCCTCAGCACGCCTTTATTACTGATAAACAACAATAATGCGACCACCAGGACGAAAACGGAAAGGACGGAATATTCCCGTCGCAGAAACGCCATGGCTCCTTCGCGAATGTAGGAGCTAATCTGTTGCATGGTTTGGTCACCAGCATCCTGTTTGTAAATCCAGCTGGTTTTCCAGAATGCAAATAACAGGGCAACAATCCCAGCTCCCAGGGTAAACCACACGATTTGTAATGACAACGCCAACCCTCCTATGATTAATTATCTATCAGCACATTTCGATTAAACCGATTCATTGCTTTTTCGATACCATCTGAAATAAATACCTGGACGGCCTCCGCGGCCTGATCCAAAATAAACGGCAGATGGTGTTGTTCTTCTTGAGTAAATAGGGATAATACATAGTCACTGGCATCGGTGTAGTGATCTCCAATACCAATTCGCAAACGAGGAATTTCTTCCGTCTGCAGAAACTGGATTATGGAGCGTAGACCTTTCTGCCCCCCGTCACTTCCCCGGGGACGCATTCGCAACGTTCCAAAAGGTAATTGTAAATCGTCCAGAATAATTAACAATCGGGAATAATCCCGGATCTGGTAATAATCAACTGCCTGTTTTACGGCAATGCCACTGCGATTCATGTACGTTAAAGGTTTCACAAAAACAACCCGATGTTTCCGCCAATCGGTAGAGGCCTGCAAAAACAATCCCTCCCCTTGCTCAAAAGCAATCCGAAATTTATGGGATAAATGATCGATTACCATGAACCCCACGTTGTGCCGGGTATTTTCGTATTGGGGGCCGGGATTTCCAAGGCCAACGATTAAAAACACGCGCGATCCTGTTCAATTTGAGCCAATCGAATCCCTGCTAAAACGGTTCTATTCACCCTCTTCTTTCTCTTCCTTCTTGCTGGTAATGACTTCGGGTTCAGGCGTTTCCTCTTCAAAGGTGGCAGCCGCTTCTTCGACCACTTCTTCGACACGCGGCGCCTCAATCACCAGAATGACTTCATTGGGATCGTCCAAAATCCGGATATTCTCGAAGGAAAGATCTTTAACGTGCAGGGCATCCCCAATTTTCAGATTGCTCACATCGATTTCCAGCTGCTCGGGCAAATGCTTGGGCAGACATTCAATTTCCAGCTCACGAATCATGTGCTCCAGCAAGCCCCCTTCCTTCACACCCTGGGGGGTTCCCCGTAACACCAGCGGTACGGTTACGGAAATCTTTTCGCCCATGGTAACGCCCTGGAAATCCACGTGGATCACCTCATCGGTGACGGGGTGATATTGAACATCTTTTAACACACATTTGAGGGGTTCTTTTTTACCTTCGATTTTAATATCCACCAGACCATGGGCATGGGACATGAAATATTGCAATGCCTTTTTATCGAAGACCAGGTGGACGGCGGGTTTCCCCTTTTCGTAAAACACACCCGGCACCAATCCCTTTTGACGTAATTTTTTGGAGGACTTTTTTCCAACCAGATCTCTCTTGCGGGCTTCTATTACAACCGTCATAACCTCTCCTTGTTTAACTTATATTAAAAAAAGCAAGCGCGATGCTTGCAAAGATTTACCCCTGGCTGGGGTGGGAGGATTCGAACCTCCGAATGCCGGGACCAAAACCCGGTGCCTTACCGCTTGGCTACACCCCAAACAAATAAAATTCGCAAAATTCAGACACCAAATTTAAAGATGGGCAAAAAAGTTGTCAAGAAAATTGTAAAATTCCACTTTACTAAATTCTAAAATTTCTTATGCTTACTGATTTCGGAAGATCCGAATTCAACCCGGATGACGCACTCACCTATGAATTACACGAATTCACCAGAACAAAAATAATCAAATCCATTGGATTATGTTTTTGGATGAAAATTTTTTTGAGGTTTATTCGCGATTTAATTGATATTTTTGGGTTCATCCGCGTGATTCGCAGTTTCATGCATTATTTGAATTAAAACATGTGGGGCCGATTAGTTCCCGAATACCTCCCCACCTCTTTTGTTGTAGATAGGTTTAAAAAAATTAATGAGGCTGTTGCTGCCGGTGTGAGAACGCAATGGCCATATTGCTTATGGCCAGAAAAAAGAACCCGAGGCAAAGTACAGTGAGCCAGCCGGTGTGGACGTCAATTTCTGGAGACACCGATGCACGTATCACGGATTTCATTTCCGGGAAGAAAACCAGAATAATGACCAGCATGATAAGCAAAGTAAAAACCCCTTTAAGCTTCAACCAGTTTTCTTCTTTAAGTACGTAATTTTGATATACAATCAAGAGAATGCCGGTGATAAAGACCAGGATTAATCCCGGTACGGTAAAAATATAAAACAACAGGGAAACCAGTCGAATGGTTAAAAAGGTTTCTTCCTGAAATTGTAAAAGGAACACGATATACACAAGGGAAGAGATAAACAGACTATTTCCCATGTGGTGTAAAATTCGGAGGGCCAGAACCATCAAGAGATGGTGTCCTACTTTTCTTTGTCGCTTTTCTCGTCCGTCTTAAAGATTTTTGCGGCTTTCTTTAATTCTTCGGAGGTTGCTTGAGCCGCCCGTAAATTCTCCTGCTTAATGCGTTCATACACTTCTTCCCTGAAGATGGCAATTTCTCTGGGTGCCTCTATTCCTAATTTGACCTGCTTGCCGTCAATATCCACAACGGTAATTTTGATATTATCACCGATGTTTATAGACTCTCCCAACCTCCTTGTTAATACTAACATAGGAGCTACCTCATTACTTTAGTTTAACGGAATTTAAAGAACACGGAAAACAAAGTCAATAGATAAAATCTAACCTATAAATAAATATTAATTTAACTAAAATTATTTTTCAAGGGCTTTTTCAATTTTTGAATAAATCTTCGCCTCCCCCGTGGCGCCGATGTTTCCCTCAATATACAGTTCCCACCCCATATATCAAAATATGGATTCCCAAATTTGGCGAATCAGCCAAATGCATTCCGTTATTCCCATCACAAATTATTTTTTTAATCCGGATGTTCCCATTCACCTCATTCATTAGAAGGTAGTGAAAACCCGCCAAAATTCCAAAAACAAAATCTATCTTTTTTCTAATCCGTATTTGGAATCCCTTTTTCTCCTTTTATCCCAGATCATGCATTCGCCTACGAATGACACGAATTAAACCCAAATTATGCTTTAAACCACGAATTGCACGAATTATCACAAATAAAAACAATAAAATCCATTGATTTAGATCTGTATGAAAATTCGCTTCGAGGTTTATCCCAGATTATGCATTAGCCTACGAATGACACGAATGAACACCAATAAAAATAATAAAATGCACTGGATTCTATCTGGATGAAAATGTTTTCCCGGATATATTCGCGATTTTGTTGACTTTTTTCGAATTCATTCGTGTGATTCGCGGTTAAATACACTATTTGGGTTTATTCGTGATTTTATTGATATTTTTTGTGTTCATTCGTGTGATTCGCGGTTTATGGGTTTAATGTCCAATTTGAAGAGAAAAGCCCGATGATGAAAAAAATCAATTTGCAAAGATGGTGGACTGCCCCCGCAAACGGGGGCAGCACTCATTAACGGTGGGCCAGAACCGGCTTTATCCGATGATCAAACGTCCAGCGCAATCGTTGCCAAAGGGTTCGTTTCTGTAACCGACGTTCTCGAAAAGGAGCACGTACCGTGTGATGTCCCCACCACAACCCGATCACCACACCGAGGAGAATGGAAGCGACAAAGATAATGATAATGGTTTTATGGGCCATCCAGGCTTCGACCATCCTCCTCACCCCCTTTCATTTAATAATAGGTGATTTTGAAAAAGATGGTCAATTCCCCTTCAATGCCAAATTGGCTCAAATCCAGTTTAAACTTCTGGCGTCCCCCATACAATTCGGGAACCTTGATGCTAATTGCCTTTTTCTGCTCAACCCGACCGCTACCGCCACAATGGAAACACCGAAATGGAAAACTCACACCGCTGCCTTCACACGAAGGGCATTCAGTGTAAATAGGAACATCCAGCGTCAGATTTCCACCGCTCTTGGCCTCTTCCGGCGTCAGGATGATTTCTACGGCAAGATCTTCTGGCAGGTAATATTTGGATACCCGGCGTTCTGCGTATTCCCGTTCCCTGCGTAACGCCTCAAATTCGCGTAAGAACATTTCCAGATCCGAAAATAAACGTTCCAGCGTTCCTTCCAGATGGGACATTCGACGTCGTTCCTGCTGCCGTATCTTTTCATCGTACACTTGCCGCTTTTCGCGGCTACTTAAAACTTCAAACGCCTCCTGCACTTCCAGAAACCGCTCCACATCCGAGGTTTCGCCCACATCCGGATGATATTTCCGGACCAACTCCCGATAGGCTTTCTTAATCTCATCCAGGGTCGCATCCCGACTCACACCCAGTATCGCGTAATAATTCTTCATAAAGGTCCCTCCTTTAACCTTTATGAAGATCCGATGCCGGCAGCAGCACTTTTATCGGGAATCGCTTCCTTCTGCCTCCCCACCACTATATTTTCCTACAATGACCTTACTGGGTCTTAACAACTTTTCTTTCAGCCGATACCCTTCCTGGTACACTTCGACGACACGCTCATGATCTTCTTTCTGTTCAGTGGGCCGGGTCATGAGGGCTTCGTGGATTTCGGGATCGAATTTCTCGCCCAGGGACTCGATTTTTTCCAGCCCCTCTTTTTCCAGGATGCCCTTCAATTTTTCGTAAATGATTCGTGCACCCTCCAGCACGCTCTTTTCATTCTCCCCGGCCACCGCCTTTTCCATCATAATTTTAAAGTCATCCAGAACCGGCAACAACTTCTTGAAAATCTCACCTTTTATATAATCCGCTAATTCCAATTGTTCCCTCTCAACCCGCCGCCTGTAATTCTGAAACTCCGCCAACAGGCGAAGATTTTTTTCTTCCAGCTCTTTGATTTTCTCTTCGTAGGCTTTCAATTTTTCCTGAACATCCGGCTCCGGTGCTTCGGCTACGGGTTCTGCTTTCGAAGGCGCTTCCGTTGCGGCCTTTTCATCTGGATGTTCCACAAATTCCACATTCACTTTTTTCTCTTCGCCGGAAGTCGTTTCCTGTTTTTCCTTATCCCGATAGAACATGGACCAATGTCACCTCCTCTTTCGGATTTCGCTTCAGATAATTTATTGAAAAGGAGGGGATGGCTCCCCTCCTTTTCTGTGGGTTATTTTTCTTTGTTATCGTCGTCGACCACTTCAAAGTCGGCTTCTTCGACATTTTCGCCACCGCCGCTGGCTGCCTGTCCCTGCGTACCGGTTCCACCGGTCGTGGTTTGTTCCGAGGTCGCCTGCTGATACAGCTGGGACGATGCCTCGTTCCAGACCTGCGTGAGGGCATCTGTGGCCGATCGGATCTCGTTTATGTTATCGGTCTTCATGGCCTCTTTCAGGCGATTCACCGCTGCTTCCACTTTATTTTTCATGGCGGCATCCAGTTTGTCGCCATATTCTTTGAGGTTCTTCTCGGTCTGATAAATCAACGCATCGGCGGCGTTTCGGGCGTCGATCAGTTCTCGACGCTTGCGGTCTTCGGCCGCATGCTCCTTGGCATCCTTGATCATGCGTTCAATCTCTTCTTCCGTCAAACCGCTGCTGGCTTCGATGCGGATCTTCTGTTCCTTACCGGTTGCCAGATCCTTGGCGGAAACGTGTAAGATGCCATTGGCGTCGATGTCGAAGGTGACCTCAATTTTGGGGACACCCCGCGGTGCTGGTGGAATGCCATCCAGGATAAATCGGCCCAGGGTTCGGTTGTCCTTTGCCAGTTCGCGTTCACCCTGCAGCACGTGAATTTCCACCTGCGTCTGGTTATCCGCTGCCGTGGTGAAAATTTCACTCTTGCGGGTTGGGATGGTGGTGTTGCGCTCAATCAACTTGGTGAACACCCCACCCAGCGTTTCGATTCCCAGGGACAACGGGGTAACATCGAGCAAGAGGACGTCCTTCACATCACCAGCCAGCACACCCGCCTGAATGGCCGCACCAATCGCCACCACTTCGTCCGGATTGATTCCCTTGTGCGGATCCTTACCGAAGAATTCCTTCACCAGCTGCTGGACACGCGGAATCCGGGTCGACCCACCGACCAGGATCACTTCATCAATGTCGGACGGGCTCAGTCCCGCGTCTTTCAGGGCCATTTCGCAAGGCCCAAGGGTCTTCTGCAGCAGATCTTCGATGAGCTGTTCGAACTTGGCCCGCGTAATGGTCATCTGCAGGTGCTTCGGGCCACTGGCATCCGCTGTGATGAATGGTAGATTGATATCGGTTTGCAAGGTGCTGCTCAATTCAATTTTGGCCTTCTCAGCAGCTTCCCGCAACCGTTGCAGTGCCATGGGGTCTTTCCGCAAATCAATGCCGTGCTCTTTCTGGAACTCATCCGCGATGTAATCCACCAGTCGCTGATCGAAATTATCGCCACCCAGGTGGGTATCTCCGTTGGTTGCCTTGACTTCGAACACACCATCCCCGATTTCCAGAATCGAAATGTCGAAGGTACCCCCACCCAGGTCGTACACCGCAATTTTTTCATTTTTCTTCTTATCCAGTCCGTACGCCAGCGATGCCGCCGTCGGCTCGTTAATGATCCGTAATACGTTCAGCCCGGCAATCTCACCCGCCTCCTTGGTAGCCTTCCGCTGACTGTCGTTAAAATAAGCCGGTACGGTAATCACGGCGTCGGTTACCTTTTCCCCCAGATAATCTTCCGCGGTTTGTTTCATCTTTTGCAAAATCATTGCGGAAATTTCCTGTGGCGTGTAATCCTTGCCGTTCACTTCTACCACTACCAGGTCATTGCGCCCTTTCTTAACCTTGTAGGGCACCATTTTAATTTCCTCCGGCACCTCGTTGTACCGACGCCCCATGAAGCGTTTAATAGAATAAATGGTGTTTTCGGGATTGGTGATCATCTGTCGTTTTGCTGGTGCACCGACCAGAATCTCCCCCGATTTGGTAAAGCCCACCACCGATGGAGTGGTTCGACTGCCCTCTGCATTCGGGATGACAATGGGTTCCCCACCTTCCATTACAGCTACAACTGAGTTCGTGGTACCCAGATCGATTCCAATAATTTTTTTCGCCATATTATCAACCTCCTTTTCTTCCAATTTTTAAACGATTGCGTTTACTCTCATAATGACGCGTTCAATGTTTTCCATATTCATGTGGTGTTCCGCATCCAGTTCGCGGAGCACCCGCGCATGATGCAGAAAACCGTAATCCTCCGCCCAATTTGCCTCCTCCATCAAACGCTCACCCAGTTCCTTTTCTACCCGCAGCAACTGCGTAAACTCGCCATCCGGTTTGGCCTGATAGGACGATTCAATTCGGGTATCCACCTCGCCACCCAATTCCCGGATCAACTGGGCAATTTTTTGAGCATGTTCGTGCTCCTTGCGGGCAATCTCCAGAACCTCCTGTTTTAAATGGTCGTAAGGAAGCAACTGCGCTTCAGCCTCCAGCTCCAGTGCCAGAATCTTCTCATCATTGTAATTGCGTTGCAGCTTCTGGATAAATTCCTGTTGATGCGCCTCCCGACCCCCCTCATCCTTGCGAAGTTTTTCGATCCACCGATTCACCGTTCGTAAAATCATTGCCTTCCCCCTCCTGTTTATTGAATCCGAATTTCCTTGATCTGCTCACCGGCTTTTTTCATCAGGGAAATTTCCAGAATTCCCTGATTATAACGGGCAGAAATCGAGTCCGTATCAATATCTTCGCCTAATTCAAAAACTCGCTCGTACCGCACATCTTTACTTTCGCGCAGCAGGAATTTTTCACCATGGGAATAGCCGCGTTTTTCCCCTTCAATGTGGAGCTGCCCATCTTTGACATACACTTTCAGACTTTCCCGCTTCACATTGGGCATCTCCAGTAACAGGACAAATCGGTCGGCCATTTCGTAAATATCGGTTGCCGGCCGATAGGTTATTTTCTTAACCTCCTCAACCCCGGTGACATCTGCAGACGTATTTTTTACCGTTACCTGATCGACCATTGTTTTCACCTCCTTTATTCTATCGTCAAATTATTGAACTTTCACATCAATTAATTTCGGTTTCGTTTCTTCTTTTTTATCGACGGTAATGAACAAAATCCCATCCTCGTAACGGGCATTGATCCGATCGATGTCGGCATCTTTGGGCAATGGTAAGGCGCGTTGAAACTTCCCGTAAGGCAATTCTTCCCGGATTTTCTGATAGTTGCCGGAGAATTTGGGCTCTTTCCGTTCGCCCGACAAATAAAGCGTACCATCTTTGACCATCAGTTTGATATCTTCCTTTTTCACACCGGGAATTTCCACAAAATAAGTGTAATTTTGATCGTTCTCGATGATGTCCACCACCGGATGCATGGCTCGACTGGCCAGCTGCACATCTTCGCTAAACACGCTATTCAACAACTCGTTCAACTGGTTCCGGAATTCGTGAAATTCTTTTAAAAATTCCGGCCCAAACTGAGGGAATCTCCGTTCGAACATAGGTTTCACCTCCTTTGTTGACATCTGCCCAATTAAACTACAAATTTAGTGCCAAAAACAAACCAATCCCTCTAACATCAATAGTTACAAGCAATTACAAAATCTGGATGAGAAGGACACCATTCGGTTAAATAGACGGGTTCATTGCCAGCCTGCCAAAAATTATGTCAGGGTGTCAACATCGGAGAGATTGGCAGCCCGATGACCGATCAACCGGTTACAACGTGGAGAAAAACAGCTGCCCATTGTGAATGACCAGAAATGGTTTCCCCTTCAGCCGATGCCCAATAAACGGTGAATTGGTGGATTTGGATAAAAATTTCTCTTCCTGAACCACCCATTCCGCTTCCGGATCAAAAATGGTTAGATTGGCGGGGACATTTTGCTCAATCGCTGGTTGCGGGAGATTTAAAATGCGGTAGGGATGCACCGCAAACTTTTCGATGATCTGTGGCAGGCTCAGTATTCCCGTATGATACAGGTATGTCAGGCTGACTCCCAGCGCCGTTTCCAGCCCAATGATGCCAAATGGAGCCCGTTTGTATTCCGCTTCCTTTTCTTCCCAGGAATGGGGTGCGTGGTCTGTGGCAATGACGTCGATGGTGCCATCCTTCAGTCCTTCCAGCAGCGCCTGGCGATCTTCTTCCGTCCGTAGAGGAGGGTTCATTTTGGTGTTGGTGTCGAAGGAACGCACCGCTTCTTCAGTCAAACTGAAATGATGGGGTGTCACTTCCGCGGTGACTTTAATGCCCTTTGCTTTGGCCTGACGGATCAGTTCCACGGACTTTCCGGAAGACACATGTGCCACATGAAAGCGTGCTCCGGTGTATTCTGCCAGCATGATGTCGCGGGCAACCATGATATCTTCGGCCACCGTCGGCATGCCACCCAGTCCCAGGCAGGTGGAGGTATAGCCTTCATTAATATCCCCACCCTCGGTCATGGTGATATCCTCCTCGTGGCCGATCACCGGGATATCGACCATGCGGGAATATTCCAGTGCACGGCGCATAATTTCGGCGCTCATTACCGGGCTGCCATCATCGGAAATTGCCACCGCCCCCTGTTCCACCAGCTCCAGGATCTCGCTTAATTCTTTCCCTTCCCGTCCCTTGGTAATGGCCGCAATGGGATGCACATTCACCAGCGCATTCCGTGACCGATCCTTGATATATTGAATAATTTCCTGGGTATCGATTGGTGGCTGGGTATTGGGCATGCAACACACGGAGGTGAATCCCCCATTTGCCGCAGCCAGCATACCGCTTTCGATGGTCTCCTCATCCTCCCGCCCCGGTTCACGCAGATGGGTGTGCATGTCCATCCAGCCAGGGGAAACAATCTTGCCCGTTAAATCAATCACCTGTCCCGGAAACGTGCTGTCATCAATGATTCCCACCCGGGTGATCACCCCGTTCTCGATGAGAATATCTGCCTGCTCGTCCACCTGACGTTGGGGATCGATTATCCGGCCATTCTTTAAAAGCAACTGTTCGGGAACGGCCTGATAGGCTTTGCGACTGATGATGACCGTTTTAGTTAATTTCACTTTTCCCTCCTGCTAATAAATACAGAACTGCCATCCGGATGGCCACCCCGTAGGTGACCTGTTCCAGGATTACGGAATGATCGCTGTCTGCTACATCGCTGGAAATTTCTACCCCGCGATTCATCGGGCCGGGATGCATGATCAACAGTTTGCGCGTGGCTTTTTCCAGACGCTCGCGAGTGATTCCAAAGTAATTGTGATATTCCCGCAGGCTGGGGAACAGCCCTTTGCGTTGCCGTTCCAGCTGCAAACGGAGAATGTTTAGCACATCGGCCTGGGGAATCACCTCGTCCACATTGTAATACACTTCCACCCCCAGGCGTTCGATTTCTTTTGGGATCAGCGTGGATGGCCCACACACCAGCACACGGGCTCCCATCGTGCGCAGGCCGTAAATGTTGGACATGGCCACCCGCGAATGCGAAATATCGCCCACCAGGGCCACGGTAATGCCTTCCAACGTTCCCAATTTTTCCCGAATGGTCATCATGTCCAGCAAGGCCTGTGTGGGATGTTCATGGCCCCCATCCCCGGCATTGATCACATTGGCATCCACCACGCGGGTAAGCAGATGAGGCGCTCCGGGAGAAGAATGGCGCACCACCACCATGTCGATCTTCATGGCCTCGATGTTCCGCACAGTGTCGATGAGCGTCTCGCCTTTCTTCACCGAGCTGGCACTGGCGGTAAAATTGATAATGTCTGCGGATAGCCGCTTTTCTGCCAGCTCGAAGGATATCCGCGTCCGGGTGGACGGCTCAAAGAACAGATTCACCACCGTTTTGCCCTGCAGGGTGGGTACCCGTTTAATGGGACGTTCCAGGATTTCCCGGAAAGACCGCGCCGTGTCAAGAATGGTTAGAATCTCCTCCCGTGTCACCCCGTCCATCCCCAACAAATGTTTCCGATCAAAGGCCATGGTGACTCCACCTTTTCTTTCGTTCGAACAATTCCATCCCCCAATACCTAACCGTTGCGACGATCCACTAATGAAAAAGGCCATTTAAAAGCATTCTCGAACGGCATCCTGATACAGCTGTTTTCCCCATCCGTAAAAGATTGATATTGATAACCGATCCGCATTGGTAATCCATCACCCCTCCAAACCCAGCGCTTCGTCAATGTTGGATCTACAATCGTCTTCACAAGGATATTCAAATTTTCAGCACTTACGAAACACTGGGCTTTCCATGATTCCTGTCAGTTGATTTTGGGAGATTCCACCAGTAAGACGGCATCCTCTCCATCGACCTCCTTCATGCGCACGCTGATTTCTTCGCCAATGGATGTGGTGACTTCCTCCCCCACAAAATCGGCTTTAATGGGCATTTCCCGATGTCCCCGATCGATGAGAACAGCCAGGTAGATTCGTGCCGGGCGACCAAAATCCATCAACGCATCCAGCGCTGCACGCACCGTTCGTCCGGTAAACAGGACGTCATCCACCAGCACGATGTTTTTTTCATCAATCGCGAAGGGGATGTTGGTCACCTCCACCGAAGGCTGTTTTAGTCGCTGACGAAAATCATCCCGATACAGGGTCACATCCAGAAATCCGGTGGGAACTTCCACACCTTCAACTTCCTGAATCTTGCGGGCCAGTCGCTCGGCCAGGAATGCCCCTCGCGTACGGAGGCCAATAATCACCAGATTTTCAGTTCCCCGGTTCTTTTCCAGGATGGTCAGGGCCAAACGGTCGATCACCCGCTGCATATCTTTTTCCGTCATAATCACCGCTTTTACCTTCGGAGCCGTCATGAAGCCTGTTCTCCTTTCTGGTACATAAAAAAATAGCCTCTGGAAATACTTCCAGAGGCTATTGTCCCCATTACCTGAAAATTCGAAAAAACCCGTTTCCTGTGTCGACCCTTCATTCGTTTCCTCAACTTGTGGGCGGTACTGGACTCGAACCAGTGACCTCTGCGATGTGAGCGCAGCGCTCTAGCCGACTGAGCTAACCGCCCTTCCCAAAAAGATCGCGCAAAAATTATAATCTCGTTTTCCAAAAATCAAGACTTTTTATTAACCGTTGAGTTCCCGTCTACAGCTTCATCAGGTACTGCCGGGCCTTTTCCACCAATGGGGATTTCGGGTAGTTATCAATCAAATGCTGGAACTCCACCCGGGCGCGTTTTTTGTCTCCCAGATTGTAGTAGCACAACCCCAGCTTGTACTGGGCATAATCGTTTTTATTGGACTGTTTGAAGGTGAAGACCTTTTCGAATGCCACGATGGCTGCCCGGTAGTCACGAAGGGCAAAATAGCATTCGCCAATCCAGTACTGGGCATTATCAGAAAGAGGATGACGGGTATCCTGCGCCAGCAAAGACTCAAACACCTGAATGGCATCTCGATACTGGCGATTTTTAAACAATTCCAGTCCCCGTGCATATTCGGCTTCATAATCGCCACTGGCCATTCCCCCGTATCCACCGCTGGCCGCAAATCGCTTGCTGGCTCCCGTGAAACCGGCTTCACCACTCTTGTACTTGCGCAATTCTTCTTCCTTCATCATCAGCTGCGCTTTCAGATCGGCAATGATCCGCTTCTGCTCCATCACCTGTTTGTTTAAGTTTTCTACCTGCCGTTGTAACTGTTCCAGCCGGGGATCGCGTTCCGGCATGGCCGGTTCGGCGGTGGATTCTTCGGATAACGTGCGACCGGCTTCATCGGCCTGCAACAATTTCATCAGGTCATCCTCTCCCTCCTGGGACGTTCCCGCTGCGCCTTCCTGGGTTTCTTCATCCCGGGAGATTCCCAGCAATTTTTCAATTTCGGCATAGTCGTCTTCCTGTCCAGTCTGCTCTTCCTCAATCACATATTCCTCATCTGCCGGTGGACGGGACGCCGCACAACCACCCAGGAAAAGCATGCCCAGAAACAACCCCAAAATACCCAACCAAGCAACATATCTGTTCATGAAAGACTCCCATTATTAAATATTTTTCCAAAATTAGATATTAAATTAAGTAAAGTCAAGATGTTAATAGGAATCCTTTAATTTCCTGAAGCAACATTAATCCCATCAGGGGGAATATCCAGCGGCAGCATTTTGGGGACTCACTGCCCCAACAGGTCGATCAAGGGATCCTCTGCTCATGTTTTGTTTTTCTTTAAGTGGATTCGTGGCATTCTCGACTCCCAAATCCGTCAGGATAAAGCCACTTTAATTTACAGTTTATCCCAAATAATCCATTAGACCGCGAATGAATTCCCAAAATATCAACAAAACAGCGAATAAATCCCGGAACCCCATTTTCATCCAGATATCATCCAATGGATTTTATCCCCAATAATGCGTTAAACCGCAAATCCCGCGAATGAACCCAAATAATGCGTTAAACCACGAATCACGCGAATGAATTCGAATAATATCAACAAAATAGCGAATATATCCGGGAAAACATTTTATCCTGATAGAATCAAGTGTATTCTATTATTTTTATTGGTGTTAATTCGTGTAATTCGTGGTTTTAA
>JAADJD010000041.1 GCA_013150955.1 Calditrichota bacterium | reverse complement strand
ACCCAGATTTATCTGGGTGGGCAACTCCTGTAGTAACAATAAGTTATAGAACCGTTTTAACGGTTTGGATTGTCTAATTCGCACAACGGGTAAAATAAAATGCACTTGATTCTATCTGAATGAAAATGTTTCCTGGATATATTCGCTATTTTGTTGATATTTTTCGAATTCATTCGAGTGATTCGTGGTTTAACGCTTTATTTGGGTTGATTTTGTTTGTGTTCATTCGTGTGATTCGTGGTTCTAAAGAACAATCTGGGTTCATTCGTGTCATTCGTAGGCTAATGCAAAATCCGGGTTAAAAACTGGCAACGGCGCGGGCAATGGATGCAAAGAAGTCATCAGGATTGTCCAGCATGGGAAAGTGGCCACTATTTGGGATTTCGATTCTGGAGACGGTGCTCAAACGCGGGAGTACCGGATGCGAACGATTTTTCTCCCCGTACACGTACACCCGCGGTAAGGACATGTGAAGAAAATGATTCAGCAGCGTTTCGCTATCAGACAATTGTACCAGATCCTGGCTTTGCTGATAAAAGGTGTGTGCCAGGCTCCGTTTTAAACTGCGGCCGTAGGGGTGATTTTCGTACGCGCGCTGAAGCGCCGGGAAACGCAGGGAAGCGAAGGTGGAAAAGTCCACCTGACTGGCCTTCCGGCTGAATGTGCAATCGGCGCCGATGAGATTGCCTTCCACATTAACAAATCCCGCTATGGGATGCGGGTTTTGCTGGATCATGAGCTGAGCGATGGCGCCTCCCATGCTGTGCCCGACCAGAACCACCGAATCCGATGTCCACAGATGAAGAAGACGGTGAAGCAATTCGGCCATTTTATTAAGGGAGTAATCCATTTCGGGAAATTTGCTGCTGAAGCCGTATCCCGGCAGATCCGGGATCAGAATGGCATGGTTCGCCATGGCCGGATGATCCCAGACGGCACCGTAATGCTTATGATCGCATCCCAGCCCGTGGATGAAGCACAGAAGGGGAGATGCTCCCTCCCGATAAGCCACAAAAATATTGTACGCCTCGATTGAAATGAGGGCCGTTTTCACAACCTTTCCTCTGGAATTGATTGATGATCCGCTGTTTGCCTCAACCAGCCCATCCTTTCGGGAAGCCCGATATTCTGACTGTTGAAGTGGAATCGTTGTAAAAGGCTTCGTTGTTCATCATTCGATTACACGGGATCCATTTTCGAGTCCAGGTACAAAGCTGGATCATCTGCTCAAGAGATTTCCGATTTCGCTGGAATGAGCTGGCCATCTGGAGAAGAGGCCATGAGTTGGTCATTGTGAACCAGGACATTTCCTCTCAACAGAGTCCATTCCAGCTTTCCGGCAATTGTCATGCCTTCGTAAGGAGACCAGTCGGCTCGTCCATGCTGGTGTTGTCCGGTAATCCGGGTGGTCTCCCGGGGATTCCAGATAACCAGATCGGCGTCCAGTCCCACACGAATGTCCCCTTTCCGATGCTCCAGTCCAAAAATCCGTGCGGGATTAACCCCCAGTACCTGAACCAGCTGCTGCAGGGTCATGCGCCCGGTCTGAACCCCGTAGGTGTATAATAACGGGAACAGGGTTTCCACTCCCGGTAGGCCATTTGGAGTTTGGTGAAATTGCCGCTGGCCCATTTCTTTTTGTTCCCGGGTGAAAGGACAGTGGTCGGTTCCCACCACATCCACCTGGTTGTTTGAAAGGGCCTGCCACAGGGCCTGCTGGTCAGAGCGGGTTCGCAGCGGGGGCGTGGTGATGAAGTAATGGCCATTTTCGTTTAAATAAACGCTTTTGTCCAGGAGTAGGTACTGAGGGCAGGTTTCGATGAAGAGGGGGACGCCGCCTTGTTTTGCCCTGAGGGCAACCGCTAAACCGGCAGCGCTGCTCAGGTGAACGATATACAGCGGAGCCTGAAGCTCGCCGGCGATCCGGGCTGCCTGTTCAATGGCCCGGGCTTCGGCGGATGCTGGGCGGGAACGGGCGTGGTAGATCGGTTCCAGTTGCCCCTCATCAAGGTGTTTTTGGGTGGCCTCTTCAACCACGGTATTATCTTCCGCATGCAGCATGACCAGTCCCCCGGCGGCCGAAACGGCTTCCATAATGGTGCGGAATTGCGGCCAGGTGACCATCATGCCGGCTTCCCGATATGTGGAAAAGGTTTTGAAGCTACGGAATCCCCGGCGAATGATTTCGGGAATCTGGGATAACCACCGTTCCGGCTGGTCGGTCACATTCACGTGAATGTGAAAATCCACATAGCTTTTGCCGCGTGCCCGTGAGATGCGTTCTTCCAGGGAATCGATCAGGGATTGCCCCTTCTCCTGCACCGTAAAATCGATAATGGTGGTTATTCCCCCAAACGCGGCGGCCAGACTGCCAGAAGAAAAGTCGTCCGCAGAGGTGGTGGTTTTTATGGGAATGCCCATATGGGTGTGCGCATCAATAAACCCGGGGAAGACCAGACGGCCGGTGGCGTCAATCTCCTGTTTTGCCCGGGCAGACAAATGCGGTTCCAGGGCCTGGATTTTGCCCTCCCGGACACCCACGTCCATGACCTGCGTGTTCCGGGAGGTTACCACCGTACCATTGCGGATGATTAAATCGAACGTTACCCGGGATGTGTTGGGCATCTGTGTTTCCACCTGTTTATGTGGTAAAATTTTACAACAAATTCACCGGCTTTTCTGCCGGGTCGAGAGAGCCGCCCGCCTTACTCGCGATGCCACGGGCCGTCTACTATCGGGCGGCAATGTTTACATGGTCAGGGCCATGATTGCCTTAGCCGTGTGCAAACGGTTTTCGGCTTCCTGATAAACCACCGACTGCGGACCATCGATGACGGCGTCGGTCACTTCATATCCTCTGTCTGCTGGCAGGCAGTGCATGTAAATGGCCTCTTTTTTGGCCAGCTTCATGCGGCGTTCGTCGCAAATCCAGTCCTGATATTTTTTGGCAATTTTCAGCGCTTCTTCCGGTCGGTCGAACAATTCCTCAATGCCCCAGCTCTTGGGGTACACAATGTCCGCCCCTTCGAAGGCGGCATCCATGTCATCCACTACCTCGAATTTCACCCCGGCTTTCTCAGCGTTTTCGCGGGCGATGCGCATGGGTTCGTCCATTAACTTGTATTCCGGGGGGTGTGCCAGGGTCACATCCAGCCCAAAACGAGTCATCAGCATGATCAGTCCCTGAGGTACCGACATTGGTTTGGCATAGGAGGGCGCGTACGCCCAGGAAACCACGATCTTGCGTCCCCGCAGATTCTCGCCAAATATTTCGCGGATAGTCATCAGATCCGCCAGGGTTTGAAAAGGATGATCCACGTCGCATTGCATGTTAAAGACGGGTTTATCGGCCCAGCGGGCCATCTCCCGCATGTATTTGTTCCCCTCACCCGGTACCAGATCGTGTCGGATAGCAATGGCATGTCCGTAGGAGGAAAGGATGATTCCCGTATCCTTCGGGCTTTCCCCGTGGGCAATCTGGGACGTGCTAACATCGATGTAATGGGCGTGACCCCCCAGCTGGGTGATGCCCGCCTCGAAGGAGTTGCGGGTGCGGGTGGATTTGTCGAAAAACATCAGGAAAATGGTTTTGTCGGGAAGATAGCGATGGGGAATGTTGTTCTTAAACATGAATTTCAATTCTTTGGCGGTTTGTAAGGCCAGCTCAATCTCTTCGTCGCTCCAGTCCTGAGTGGAAATGAAGTCTCGCCCTTTTAACTGTCCGATCATGTCTCGCCTCCTTTTCGTTTTACGGTTTCAGAAAATCGATTCCGTGGCATCCCTCCACATTTTGCTCATCGCATCGTTGATTGGCTTAATTTAAGGGCATTCCCTGCCGGAATGCAAACATCTGCCCGGACGGTATTCTCATTCCCCTCTACTCCATTCGTGAACGAAGGCCGCGTAGAAGGCTGCCGCAGGAGCCAGATGTTCCAGCGGAATGTGCTCATCCGGTGCGTGGGCGTAGATTTCGTTCCCCGGACCAAACCCAATGGTGGGAATTTGAAACAATCCCATAATCCCCACTCCATTGGTAGAAAACGTCCACTTGTCCACCACCGGATCGGTCTTAAACAATTGCCGGTAGCTGCGAATGGCCGTATGGAGTGCCGGGTGATCGGGTGGAAGGACCCATGTTGGATAGTATTTTTGCATCGGATAGACGGTTCCCCGGTAACTTTCCCGCCGGTATTCGGGGACCCACACCCGGGCTCCCGCTTTCTGAAACGCGGGCAGGGAGCGAATCTCTTCCAGGCTGCTTTCGATGGTCTCGCCGGCGGTAAGGCGTCGATCCAGATGGATGGTGCAGGAATCCGCCACCGCACACAACGAGGGAGCGGTGGAACGAATGTCGGAGATGGTCACGCTTCCCTTGCCCAGAAAATTGTCGTGTTTGAGGCGGGGATGCAGTTGTTCGATTTCCTGGATGATGGGCGCCATTTTGTAAATGGCATTATCACCTCTTTCGGGGGCTGAGCCGTGTGCAGAAATTCCAGACGTTTGCACCTTTATTTCCATGCGTCCCCGGTGACCCCGGTAAATATTCAGATTGGTGGGCTCGGTAAGAATGACCAGTTCGGGCTCGATCACCTTTTGCTCGATGATGTATTTCCAGCAAAGCCCGTCGCAGTCTTCTTCCATGATGGTTGCCACCACCCAGACGGTCACGTCGTCGGGAACGCCGATCCGGGAAAGGATTTTTCCGGCGTAAACGGCGCTGGCAACCCCCCCTTTTTGGTCGCAGGCTCCCCGTCCGTACAATTTGCCATCCCGGATCTCCGCCCCGAACGGTTCAACCGTCCAGAGGTCGGGGTTGCCCACGTCGACCACATCGCAGTGACCATCGATGGCCACGACCCGGGGGCCGCTTCCAATCCGCCCCATCACGTTTCCCAGACCATCGATTTTCACTTCTTCGAATCCCACCTTTTCCATCTCCTCCCGAATGCGCTGAACGACTCTGGCTTCTTCACCGCTGGGGGAAGGAATGCGAACGATGTCCTGCAAAAAAGTGATCAGTTCGGGTTCAATGGCCTGTGCCTGTTTCAGTGTGTCCATATCGCCACCTCCTGAATCGTTTCCTGTGGAACACCGGATTATCGTAAATCCCACCCTGAAAATAAAGGAAAAATTGAAAACCCATTCGGTTCAGGGGGACAAAATTTTTCATTTCTCTGGTCTTGGGTCTCCCGCGGGCGTTATTTTATTGTTTATGGAGAATGGAAACGAGAAACCCGGGTATTTACCTCTCGCGATTGGCCCCCTTCGCATCTGGCCTCCCGTGGTGCTCTCCCCCATGGCCGGGGTGACCAATGCCGCCTTTCGCAGCCTGTGCGCGGAATTTGGAGCGGGATTGTTTGTGGGGGAAATGGTACACGCGCGTCTGCTGGTAGAAGGGGATCCGTACACCGTTTCGCTGGCACGATTTGCCCCTGATGAAGCGGTGCGCAGTATCCAACTGTATGGGACGGATCCCGGCGAGGTGGCAGCGGCCGTTCGGTTGCTGGTGGCGGAACATCGAGTGGATCACGTGGATTTGAATTTTGGATGTCCGGTGCGCAAAGTGTTAAAAAAGGGTGGTGGGGCGGCCCTGCTGTTAAACCTCCCCCTCTTTGCCCGGATCGTTCGCGCCGCCGTTCGGGCAGCGGGGGCCGTTCCGGTAACGGTGAAGTTTCGAATGGGAGTGGATGCGCAACGTTTGACCTATCTGGAGGCGGGACAGATTGCGGTAGCGGAAGGGGTGGCTGCCATCACCCTCCATGCCCGCACGGCGGAGCAGTTGTATTCCGGCAATGCCCGGTGGGAAGCCATTGCCCGACTCAAAGAACGGGTGAGGGACGTTCCCATTATTGGGAATGGGGATGTGCGGACGGCAGACGATGCCCTGCTCCTGATGCGGAAAACCGGGTGCGATGGCGTGGGTATTGGTCGCGGGGTACTGGGCCGGCCCTGGCTTTTCCAACAGCTTAGCGAGGCATTCAACGGTCTGCCGGTGTCTTCAGATCCCGAAATGACCGGGGTGGTGGCCGTTATTAAACGCCATTTGCGGGTGGAATGCCAGTATCGACCCCAGGCGCAGGTGCTGCGGAACTTTCGCAAGCATTTAAAATGGTACCTGGACAATTTCGCCATTCCGACAGCCTGGTGGCAGCGGTTGTTTCAGGCCGATACCCTTGCTGAGCTCATCGCCACCCTGAATCACCTTGCGAACACTTTCGGCTCCCATCCCAACCTCCATTCCCGGCCGTTCTCCATCGCGGGAAACGAAAGCGTTGAAGAATAAACCCAGATTATCCAGATTATGCATTAGAACCACGAATTACACGAATGAACACCAATAAAAATAATAAAATGCATTTGATTCTATCTGGATGAAAAAATTTTCCCAGATATGTTATCATTTTGTTGATTTTTTTCGAATTCATTCGCGTGATTCGTGGTTTAGCGCATTATTTGGGATAAATCCCCCGGTAAGCTCGCTTGACCGCCTGGAACAGGTGTCCCTCTCCGGTGATTATCCAGGTGCCAACAAATTCTGAGCTTTCGCTACATTCGTCGGAGATATTTTTGTATATTTTACCATGGGACTTTCACGGTAAATGGAAAAACCATCTTTGGGGGGCAAGATGGCGGATTTTTTTCAGAATGGATTGATCGCCACCTTACATCGACTGAAGCACCGACCGCTGGAATCGCTGGAGAATGAATTGAAGCGTTTTTCCCGCAAGCGGCCCATGGCCCTGGTATTGCCCACCCTGTATTCCGAGCTGGAAGGTGACGCCCTGCCAAAGATCATCGAAGAACTGCGACAGGTGGAATATATCCAGGAAATTGTGATTGGATTGGATCGGGCCACCAAGAGCGAATTTCAGTATGCCAAAAAATTCTTCGCGGAATTGCCCCAACCCCATCGGGTGATCTGGCAGGATGGTCCCAATATGCTCAAGCTGCACGATTTGCTCAAGCATCACGGCCTGTCCATCGGGGAGCCGGGTAAGGGACGGAATGCCTGGTTCTGCTTTGGATATATTTTATCCGCTGGGCGATCCCGCGCAGTGGCCATTCACGACTGCGATATTCTAACCTACAACCGTCACCTGCTGGCCCGCCTGTTTTACCCGGTGGCCAATCCCAATTTCGGAATCAAATTTTGCAAGGGCTACTATGCCCGGGTCACCGATCGGTTAAATGGACGGGTTACCCGGCTGTTTGTAACACCCCTGGTGCGGTCGTTGAAAAAAATTCTGGGGACACTGGAATATCTGGAATTTCTGGATGGCTTTCGTTATCCCCTGGCGGGCGAGTTTTCCATGGGCGTGGATGTGCTGGAACACATCCGCATCCCCAGCGACTGGGGACTGGAAGTGGGTGTACTGTCCGAAGTCTACCGAAATTATGCCCTGAAACAGATCTGCCAGGTGGACATCGCCGACGAATTTGACCACAAGCATCAGCCGCTGTCGGAGGAAGATCCCAATGCCGGCCTGTCGAAGATGACCATTGACATCGCCAAATCCATCTACCGTACCCTGGCCAGCATGGGTGTGGTATTCTCCGAGGAGTTCTTCCGCACCATCAAGGCGACCTACCTGCGCACGGCCTTCGATTTTCTGGAAAAGTATTATTATGATGCAAAGATCAATGGATTGCATTTTGATCGTCACCAGGAAGAAAAGACCATCGAGGTGTTTATCCGCAGCATCATCATTGCCGGAGAACAATTCCTGGCCAATCCCATGGAAGTACCTCTCATCCCCAACTGGAGTCGGGTCATTTCCGCCATACCGGAGTTTTACGATTTGC
Organism: Calditrichota bacterium; assembly: GCA_013150955.1. Taxonomy (GTDB): domain Bacteria; phylum Calditrichota; class Calditrichia; order RBG-13-44-9; family J042; genus JAADJD01. The sequence continues at coordinate 37,425 of JAADJD010000041.1, read as the reverse complement.
TGTACAAAGCCGTGGAAGAAGACAACTAAATTTTCCCTCGCCAGGGGATGCCCCGTTCCCCCCTGAATCTGTTTGCATTCCCTGAATCGCCGTGTTATTTTCCCTGGTAGATCGCGGATTGTGATTGGGGAAGCAGTTTTCCGGACAGGTCTGGACAGCTGGCTTTGTGAGCCCGGCGGTAAAAGAAGTGTCCTGTTTTCAAAAGTCCTTTTGATTATGATGATGAGGAATTGGCCATGTCGGCACAGCTCCATTTCTGGTTAAACAACGAAGAGATACGCTGCAACGAGCCTCCCGGTTTATTGGTGCTGGATTATCTCCGTAAGAAACAGCGGCTGGTGGGCACAAAAGAGGGTTGTAAGGAAGGGGATTGCGGTGCCTGTACGGTGTTGGTGGGAGAATTACAGGGCGACGACGTGGTATATCGACCGGTGACCTCCTGTTTAATGCCGGTGGGAGAATTGCATGGAAAACATCTGGTTACCATCGAGGGATTAAACCTGCCCTATTTGAATCCCGTTCAAAAAGCCATTGTGGAGGAAGGTGCCACCCAGTGCGGTTTTTGCACCCCGGGCATTGTGGTGTCGTTAACGGGCTATTTGATGCAAACGGATCAACCCATTACCGCTGATGGCGTCAAGCGCTGGTTGAGCGGCCACCTGTGTCGGTGCACCGGATACCGTTCCCTGAAAGACGCTTATTTGCATTTGAAGAAGATAGTGGGCGAGCATACCGGCGTGGAGGAACTGGTAAAACATGGCTGGTTGCCAGCGTATTTTCTGGAAATGCCCGAACGGTTACGTCGGATTCCACCTCCCGTATCCCGCGATGGGCGATCGGAGGAGCGCCTGATCATTGCCGGGGGGACGGATATTTACGTGCAGCGCGGGGAGATGCTCCCCGAAGCCAGCGTGCACATCCTGAATCGCTACCCCCGGATGAAAGGCATCCGACGCGCGGGGAGGTTTTTGCGTATCGGGGCGCTGACGACCTTCGAGGAACTGGGCAATCATCCCGAAGTGCAGAAGCTGGTTCCCCGGATTCAGGAGTACATGTTTCTGGTGGCTTCCCTGCAGATTCGCAACCGGGCCACCATTGGTGGCAACATCATCAACGCTTCACCCATCGCCGATGGGGTCATTCTGCTGCTGGCCCTGGATGCAGAAGTGGTGATGCAAAAAGGCCGACAGCAGCGGGTGATTCCGTTGCGGAAATTATATCGTGGATACAAACAACTGGACAAACAGCCGGGTGAGATTCTGACCGAAGTGCGCCTGCCGCTTTCTGTTGGAAAGTGTCAGATTCATTTTGAAAAGGTGAGCAAGCGGCGGACACTGGATATTGCTTCGGTAAACAGTGCCATTCGCCTGCGCTGCGATGCAGCAGGCATCATTCGAGAAGCGGCGCTGGCAGTGGGAGGCGTGGCGCCAATTCCCCTCTACCTGGAAAAGACCAGCCGGTTTTTGGTGGGCAGGCCCTGTACCCCTGAAACCGTTGAAGGGGCCATCGAACAGGCGATGGAAGAAATTTCGCCCATCAGCGATATCCGTGGAAGTGCGGATTACAAGCGGCTTTTAACCCGGCAATTGATTATTGCCCATTTTACGGAACTTTTTCCGGAAAAAATGCAGGTGAGGGACTATTATGCCATTCCATGATCCCGAACTTCATACCCGGGGGGAATCCCGTTATGTGGACGACTTGCCCCAACCGGAGGGCATGCTTCACGCAGCGGTGTTTTTCTCTCCGGTAGCGCATGGGCGTATCCGCCAGCTGGATGTTTCTGCGGCACTGGAAATGGAAGGCGTGGTTGCGGTATTGACGGCAAAAGATATTCCCGGAGAAAATCAAATCGGTCCGTTGATTCCGGATCAGGAATTGCTGGCCAGCGAGGAGGTGTTTTATATTGGCCAGCCCGTTGCACTGGTAGTGGCCACCCATGCGGAACAGGCGCGTAAAGCGGCCCGGCGGATTTCCCTGCAGGTGGATCATCTGCCGGTGATTACCGATCCCCGGGAAGCGTACGAGAAAGGAGAAATCATTGGCACCCCGCGGGTGTTTCAGCTGGGGGATGTGGAGGCAGCCTGGGAGCAATGCGATCTGGTTCTGGAAGGCCATTGTGAAATTGGCGGACAGGAGCATGTGTATCTGGAAACCCAGCGGGCCCGGGCGGTCCCGGCTGAGGGGAAAGCAATCCGCATTTATTCTTCCACCCAGAGCCCTTACGCGGTGCAGCGCCATGCAGCCAGGGTCCTGGGTTATCCCAATCATCTCATCGAAGTAGACGTGCTGCGACTGGGCGGTGGTTTTGGTGGAAAGGAAGATCAGGCAACGGCATGGGCCTGTCTGGTGGCGCTGGCCACCTGGCATACCGGTAAGCCGGTGGAGCTGGTTTTATCCCGGGAAGAAGACATGATCATGACCGGAAAGCGCCACCCCTATCAGTCCGATTTTAAAATCGGGGTAACCCGCGATGGCCGGATCCTGGCTTTCGAGGTGCGGCATTATCAAAATGCGGGGGCGGCTGCGGACCTTTCGCCCGCCATATTGGAACGAACCCTCTTTCACAGCACCAACAGCTACTTTATTCCCAATGTGCGATTGTTTGCGGTGTCCTGCCGGACCCATTTGCCACCGTTTACCGCGTTTCGGGGCTTTGGTGGACCCCAGGGGATGTTCGTGATGGAGTCTGCCATTGCCCGGGTCGCCGAGGCGTTAAACATGCCGCGGGAGGAGATTCAGCGGAAAAACCTGTTGAAGGAAAATGATCTGTTCCCATACGGGCAGCGGGCAACGGATTGCCGCGCACGCCGAACCTGGGACACGGCCATGGAAGTGTACCGCTTTTCCGAATGGAAGCAGCGGGTCGAGCAGTTTAACCAATCTCATTTTCATAAAAAGAAGGGCCTGGCGGTCATGCCCATCTGTTTTGGCATCTCCTTTACCGCCACGTTTTTGAATCAGGCCAGTGCCCTGGTGCATGTGTACACGGATGGCAGCGTGAGCATTTCGACCGGCGGAGTGGAGATGGGGCAGGGACTGCGCGCAAACATTGCCACCATTGCTGCGCGGGCACTGGGCATTCGACTGGAACGAATTAAGATGGAGTCCACCAACACCACCCGCATTGCGAACATGTCCCCCAGTGCCGCCAGTGCCACCACCGTGCTGAACGGAAATGCCACTCTGCTGGCCATTCAGCAAATTCTTTCCCGATTAAAACCCCTGGTGGCCAGGGAGTTGAATGTCCCCGATCCGGAATCCATTACCATTCAGGATGAGAAAATTTTTTACCGGGGGAGCGAGACCGGCTGGACCTGGGAAAAGCTGGTGCAGACGGCCTATTTTAAGCGGGTGAGTCTTTCGGCCCATGGATTTTTTGCCACACCCGGCATTTATTTCGATAAGCAGAAGGAAAAGGGCCGGCCGTTTGCCTATCACGTCTACGGTACCGCCATCCTGGAAGTAACCCTGGATGCGCTGCGAGGCACGTATACCATCGATGCGGTGAAGATTGTGCACGATCTGGGACGGCCGCTGAATCGACGGGTCGATCTGGGCCAGGTGGAAGGAGGATTGGCCCAGGGACTGGGATGGATGACTGTGGAAGAGTTGGTGTTCGACGAAAATGGCCGGAATCTGTCTGGAGCGCTGGCGACCTACAAGCTGCCCGATGTGTATTTCATGCCCGATGATTTAGAGGTTACCTTTCTGGAAAATGCGGATGAGCCCACAGGCCCGTTCGGTAATAAGGCGGTTGGTGAGCCGCCGTTTATGTATGGGATAGGGGTGTTTTTTGCCATCCGGCAGGCCATGCAGGCGTTTCGCCCGCGGGAGGACTATGCCTTCCGGGCGCCGTTGACTCCGGAACGCGTGCTCATGGAACTGCACCGGGAAGAAATTGCCCGGTTGCGATCCCGTGTGCTGGCGACGAGCTCCGCAGGAAAGTAAGGCCCGACGCAAGGGAAAGGCGTTGCATGGGACTCCGCTCTGGACATTTCCGCTGTAGGGACAAAAGGGCATCGAAGGATCCATTCCCGTTCACCTCATTGGTTCAAAACAAAGATCATCAATCGGATTCGGAATCATGAAACAAACGGTGTTGAAAGAGTGGCTGGCCTGTTTGAAGCGTCAGCAGCCCTGTGTGCTGGTTACTGTGGTGGAGACGCGGGGATCGTCCCCCCAGAAGGCGGGTGCCCGATTGCTGGTGCGCCCGGATGGATCGTTTGTCGGCACGCTGGGGGGTGGGTGTGTGGAAGGGGATTTGTGGTACCGGGCCAAACGATTGCTGGCCGAAGGGGGAACGGCCTGCACGGTTCAACATACATTGAATGCCGAGCTGGCCGCACAGGATGGCATGGTGTGTGGGGGGACCATGCGGTTTCTGCTGGAACCCTTCCCATCTCCCCATGTGTCCACCCGGATGTTGTCGGAGCTGGAAAACGCGCTGGAAGGGGACTCACCGGTTGCAATGGTCACCGTGGTTGATGGAGGGAAGACGAATCTGCCCGTTGGGCTGAAGGTAATCATTCGCATGGATGGAACGGTTCTGGGGGAAGGAACATTTCCGGTGCCGGACAAATCGGTGATTGCCCGGGCCCGGCAGCTGGCACCTTACGGGGAAAATCAATTAATCGATACACAGGATGGGGCGCGCATTTTTCTGGAAGGCATCACCGCCCCGGTTACCTTGATTCTGCTGGGAGGTGGGCATGTGAACAAAGCCATTGCTTCCCTGGCGCGACATCTGGATTTTCGCATCATCGTTATCGACGATCGGGCGGAATTTGCCAACCCGGAACGATTCCCCGAAGCCGACGAGATTTACGTGGCGCCGTATGATCAGGCCCTGCGCCAGTTTAATGTGCCCCGGAATGCGTTCATTATTGCGGCAACGCGGGGGCATCGTTACGATGACCGGGCGGTTCAGGCGGCGGTTGCGACCCCGGCCCGCTACATTGGGGTGCTGGGGAGCAAGCGAAAGATTCTCATGATCCTGCGGCATTTGCGGGATGATGGCACGCCGGCTTCTCGACTGGAAAATGTGTACGCGCCTGTGGGACTGGACATCGGTGCCCTGACTCCGGAAGAAATTGCCATCAGCGTGCTGGCGGAAATAATCATGATTCGGCGCGGGGGGCAGGGCAGGCCCATGCGGCTGCAAATTGCCGAATTTCAGAAGACCCACCTTAATTCCTCATCCAGATAGCATTCCTGGATTTACAGCCTGGGGTTTAATCCCCTATTCTGCCTTAGCCACGAATTACACGAATAAACATCAATTAACCCAAATAATGCACTAAACCACGAATCACGCGAATGAATTCGAAAAAAATCAATAAACCCAAATAATGCATGAAACCGCGAATCACACGAATTAAACTAAAAAATATCAACAAAATCGCGAATAAACCCCGGAACACAGTTTCATCCAGACACAATCCAATTCATATTATTGGTTTTATTTGTGTTAATTCGCGTGATTTGTAGGCTATTGCATAATCTGGGATAAAATAGAGAATATGTCCGGGAAAACATTTTCACCCAGATAGAATCAAGTGCATTTTATTATTTTTATTGGTGTTCATTCGTGTCATTCGTAGGCGAATGCATAATCTGGGTTGGTTTCATTCACGTAGTTCGCGGTTTAAGGCGTTGTTTGGGTGAAAGGCATTGTCTGCCCTGGATTCGCATCATGCGCCAGCGGATGCGGGATCTGGAATCAATGAAAATGCAAAATAAGGAAATTTTACTAAATTTTTACAAAAATTTTATCAAGTTTTTTACTCCCCGATCCGATTTTATTCAGAAAAAAGTGGGGGTGCAGACATGCATGGAATCGTTTTCTCCGAATTACGTAAGTTTGTGGATCATTCCCTTGGCCCGGGGGCCTGGCAGCGTCTGTTAAAAGAAGCCGGACTGGGAAATCGGATTTACATGGCCATCCAGGAATATCCCGATCAGGAAGCGGTAGCGCTGGTGCAGGCAGCTGCCCGGATCACGCACAAATCGCCGGCGGTGATTCTCGAAGAGTTTGGGCAATTCATTGCGCCGCAATTGCTTCAGATGTACAAAGCGCTGGTGCAGCCCAACTGGAAAACGCTGGATTTGATTGAGAATACCGAAGAAGTGATTCACAAGGTGGTGCGTATGAAAAATCCGGGAGCCCGACCGGCCGAATTGAAATGCCAGCGGATCAGTCCCGGTGAGTTGCTGCTGGTTTACGCTTCGCCCCGAAAGATGTGTGCCCTGGCCAAAGGTATTGCCCGGGGAGTGGCCAATCATTTTGGCGAACGGATTTCCGTAAGCGAAACCCAGTGTATGCTGAACGGAGCACCCGAATGTCACATCCGCTTGCGGGTAATGTAGGTATTACAGGGTAGCGGAGGGTAGGTCATCAGCATGTGGGGGGCGCTGATGGCCTGCTTTTTTCCCACCCATCGTGGGCAACATAGCCGCCAATCGCTCATTTCACTGAACGACCGCCTGCGTTCCGACCATGTCTGTGTCAATCAAAACCAATTTTTCACACAAACGTCCCCGGTGTGCAGGGAGGCTTGAAATTGCGGGGGGCCGGGATCCGGAAAGCAAATCCCTGCCGCCCGTGAGTCGGGAAAAGTTTTGTTGAATTCCCTTTAAATTTTGAATCTTTCCTTCCAGGCACTATTTTATCGTTTCAAATTCAGACAGGGCAGAACGGATGCGGATGGTACCCTGAAAAACAGGAGCCAGCAGATAAACCCAGAAAATGCATTAAACCGCGAATCCCGCGAATGAAACAAAAAACACAAACAAAATCGCGAACAAATCCCGAAACACATTTTCATACAGATAAAATCCATTGTATTTTGTTATTTTTATTTGCGTTCATTCGTGCAATTCGTGGTTTAAAGCATAATTTGGGTTTATAATGGATGACCTCTGTCCATATGGTTGATGGTTGCAATTGAAATGTGGGGGGCAATATGAGCCTGTTGATTACCAATGTGGAAATTTTTGTCAATGATGAACAAAATCGGGTTATCCGGAACGGGGCGGTGGCCATTCAAGGGAATCGGATTGTGGCCGTGGGTTCCGAACTACAGTTGCGGGAGGCGTATGCCGATTTGCCCGTCCTGGATGGCGGGGGCCGCCTGCTGATGCCTGGCTGGGTGAATGTGCACATGCATTTTTACAGCACCTTTGCCCGGGGACTGGCGCTGCCTGAAACCCCGCGAAATTTTGCTGAGATTCTGAAATTTTTGTGGTGGCGCCTGGATCGTTCGCTGGATCCCGAAGCGGTGTATTTCAGTGCGTTGTTACCGGCGATTGGTGCGGCAAAGGCCGGGGTGACCGCATTTATCGACCACCATGCCAGTCCCCATGCGGTGGATGGCAGCCTGGATCGAATCGAAGCGGCACTGGCTCAGGTGGGATTACGCGGCATCCTGTGCTACGAGGTTTCCGATCGCGATGGCAGGGCCATTGCCCAGCAGGGCCTTCGGGAGAACGAGCGCTATATCAGGGAATGTCAGCGTGCACGCCAGCACGATCCATCCCACCCCTTTGATGGCATGGTGGGACTGCACGCCTCTTTTACGGTGGATGACAATACCCTGGAAGCGGCGGTGGATTTGAGCCGAACCTTAAATCGGGGGTGCCATATTCATGTGCTGGAGGATGCGGTGGATCGGGAAGAGACCTTCCGGAAATATGGGCAGCAAAGCGTCATTGAACGGCTGGTGCGCAGCGGGGTGTTAACTTCGGGGGCAATCGCCGCCCATTGCATTCACCTGAATGAAAAGGAGAAAGATCTACTGGCCGAATCGGGAGCATTTATCGCCCACCAGCCGCAATCCAATATGAACAATGCGGTGGGGCGAACGGATATTTTGGGATTATTGAATCGAGGGGTGATTGCGGGCATCGGTACCGATGGCATGACGCCGGATGTTAAGGCGGATGTTCGCATGGCGGCCTGGTTGCACAAGCATGCCCTGCAGGATCCCAATTTTGGGTGGGAGGAGATCCAGACCATGGCCTGGAAAAACAATCCCCGGATTTACCGGGAAATTTCCGGGCAACCGGTGGGGCAGGTCAAAGAAGGTTTCCTGGCAGACCTGATTTTACTGGACTACTGGGCACCTACCGAGTTGACCCCGGACAACATCTGGGGACATTTTCTGTTTGGTTTTATTGATGCGCCGGTAAATACGACCATCGTGAATGGCCGGGTGATTATGCGCGACCGGCAATTGCTTCACATCGATGAGGAGAAGATTGCCTACGAAGCACGCGTCGTGGCGCGGCGGGTATGGGAACGGTTTTATCAGACGCGCTGATCGTTCCGGTGCATAGGGATGTATGGGAAAACGGTTCGAGGTACCTCCAACGGGGAATCACGCCGGGAGATTCACCGCCTCCCGACGCCAGTTTTTTCCGGGAAGTGGAGATTCCCGTTGGATTTTCGGGAAAATCTTTGTAAAGATGGAATAAAAAACGGAGCAGGCGATGGCAGAGCTGAAAGGCATTCCTCTGGGAACCCATTTGAAGGCAATCACTTCCGAATTGAGAGCGCATCAGCGCATTTACGGTTATCCCCGCCGAAAATTCTTTACCGGGTTTGAAGGGTATGATTTTTCGGTTCCATTCCACGAGAAAGAGGCTGCCACGCCGCTGGGACCCGCTTCCGGTCCCCACACCCAGCTGGCGCAAAATATTGTGCTGGCATTTCTGGGGGGCGCCCGAATCATTGAGCTAAAGACGGTGCAAGTCCTGGATCGGCTGGAGATTCCCCGCCCCTGCATTTACGCACCAAACATCGGCTTTAATGTGGAATGGTCTCAGGAACTGACCCTGGACGAATCTTACCAGGAATACGTTACTGCCTGGGTACTCATTAAATTGATCGAGGAGATGGAGTTGCTGGAGGTGCCCAAAGGCTCTCCGTTTTACCGCACCATATTCGATGTGTCCGTGGGTTACGATCTGAAGGGCATCACCTCGGATCGGGTGAGCCAGTGGCTTCGCCATATGCGGGATGCTTCGGCCGCAATCGAGACCATGTTGCGATCGCTTTCGCCGGAGTTTTCCCAATTCCGGAAATTTCCCGTGGATCCGTACATTGCGGATTCCGTTACCCTGTCCACCTTCCACGGATGTCCCCGGGACGAGATCGAATCCATTGTCCAGTACCTGATTGCGGAACAGGGCTTTCACGTCATTGTCAAAATGAATCCCACGCTGCTGGGATATGACGCGGTGCGCGAAATACTGATTGAACAGCTGGGTTACTCCTACCTGGAACTGGATCCACAGGCCTTTGCGCACGATCTGCAGTTTGACGAGGCGGTGGATATGATGAAACGCTTGCAGGTGTTTGCCCGGCAGCATGGGAAACGTGTTGGGGCCAAATTCACCAATACCCTGGTGGTAAAAAACAATCAGGACTTTTTCAAAGACGAGGTCATGTACCTGTCGGGAACCCCGCTGCATGTCCTGGCCATGCATGCGGCCTATCGGTTCCGCCGGGCGCTGGGCGACCAATTCCCCATCTCCTTTTCGGCGGGAATCTCCAGATACAATTTCGCCGATGCCGTTCGCTGCCACCTGACACCCATTACTGTGTGTACCGATCTGCTTAAAACCGGTGGCTACACCCGATTGTTCGATTATTTAAAGCAGTTGAAAACAGAAATGGAAGCCCTGGGGGTCAACACCATTCAGGACTACATTCTCCGGTCGAGTGAAGGGAATGAGGAGCAAACCGTTGCGGCAGCGGGAATGGCCAACATGGAGCGGTACGTCTCGCAGCTGGTACAGGATCCTCGATATCACTATTCGCGGAATCAGAAGAATCCACCAAAAGTGGATAGCCACCTTTCACTGTTCGATTGTTTAACCTGCAACAAGTGCCTGTCCGTATGTCCCAACGCGGCCAACTTTGCCATCCCTTCGGAGCCGGGAGAGCGTACGGTGCATCAGTATCACATTTCCGGGGATCATCTGGAATATTCCCCCAGTGGAACCTTTCAGCTGGAGAAATCATTTCAGATTGCCAATATTGCGGACTGGTGCAATGAGTGCGGGAATTGCGATACCTATTGTCCCGAGCATGGCGGTCCGTTCATCGAAAAGCCACGATTTTTCCTGAATGCCGAAACCTATCGCAAATTCCGGAAATATGATGGATTTTATTTCCCGGATCGGTATTCGTTGCAGGGGCGCTTAAATGGGGAGGAATACCTGCTGCGGTTTGATCCGGAAAAGAAAACCTATTACTGGAAGACCCGCGATGCGGAGATCTGGCTGAATGCTACCGATCAATTAATCAACTGGCAGGTGAAAGGGAATCGGGATGTTTTGTTGACGCTGGAACCGTATCACATTTTTAAAACCCTTCTGCAGGGATTTTTAAACGATCCGGCAAATTACCCGGCAATTGTATTGCTGGCTTCCCGGTAGCGATTCACCCGGCGTTTAGGGCCCGACAGGCTCCCGAGCCAGCGACAGCCTGCCGGGGCGTGGAAAGTGTGCGTGTTCCGGGATTTCCGAGGCGGGATTCAGCCCAGCTTCTCCTGCACGCTCTTTACCTTATCCTCCATGGTCTGGGGCCGGTCGGTCCGGGTGCCCAGTTCGATGGACGTGTGGATCCGCGGAACGCCCATCTCGTGCAGCACCTGATGGCACTTTTTAATGGCGGCAAACACCTCGTCCCATTCACCTTCCACATTGGTGCCGTTCGCGTGCAGGTGATGTTTCAGCCCCATTTCCGTGATCACCTTCTCACAGGCAGCAACATATTTTGAAAGGGAGGTTCCCACACCAATGGGGACCACCGTGAAATTTAAGATGACTTTCATGTTGGCCTCCTTAACGTGTTGCTGGCTTCCCTAAAATTGGGGATTTTTTAAGGGGAATTCAACCTTCCGGGTGGGTTTTTCGGCGATGCATCCGGTGACGGCCGGCTGAGCCTGCTCATGAAAATGTTCCGGAAATGGCACGGGATCGCGTCCAGCGTGAACGCAGCGTTCCCCCATTTTTTCCCAAATTTTTGTTGCTATTCGGGTAAAATTTTTTAGGTTTAATTTTACCAGTAAAAATTGCAGGAAAGGAGGTCCCATGAGGTTCTGGTTAAATGGTCAGGAAAGGGTTTATGACGGGGACCCGGATCTTTCGTTGTTGAGGTACCTGCGGGAAATCGAGGGGATCACCTCGCCTAAGGACGGCTGCTCGCCACAGGCGGCCTGTGGTGCCTGTACGGTGGAATTAAATGGCAGGGCGGTGCTTTCCTGTGTGACTCCCATGAAGAAAGTGGCGGATGGAAACGTGATCACCATAGAGGGCATGGAACCGGAACTGCAGCGCATTTTTGCCCGCGCGTTTGTGGAAAAAGGAGGGGTTCAATGCGGGTATTGCATTCCGGGCTTTGTGATGCAGGCAAAAGTGTTACTGGATCATCATCCCCGGCCCGATGAAGAAAAGGTTCGGCAGGCGTTAACGCCCAATCTCTGCCGCTGCACCGGGTACCAGAAGATTGTGGACGCCATTTTATATGCTGCGGAGCTGAAACAGAAGAGCGACTCGCTGCCGGAAATGCCCCGGCAGACGGGCGTGGGGCAGTCCTACCCGAAATATGAAGCGGAAAAGCTGGTCCTTGGCCAGCGGCCCTTCATTGCCGATATGAAAGTGCCGGGTATGCTGTACGGGGCATTGAAATTTAGTGATCATCCCCGTGCCCGGGTGATTCGGATTGACACCGATGCTGCCAGCAAAATTCCCGGGGTGGTGCGGGTGTTTACCGCAAAAGATATTCCCGGAGAACGCTTCACCGGCCTCATTGTCAAAGATTGGCCGCTGATGATTCAGGAGGGAGAAGAGACCCGCTACGTGGGCGATGTGCTGGCCGGAGTGGTGGCGACTTCGGAAGATGCAGCCAGGCAGGCGGTGGCCGCCATTCGGGTCACTTACGAGGTGCTGGAGCCGATCACTGATCCGGAAGAGGCGCTGAAGCCGGAGAGTCCGGCAATTCATCCCCGGGGGAATCTGCTTTCCGAAACCGTCATCCAGCGCGGTGACGTGGATCAGGCGCTGAAAGAGGCCGCCCATGTGACCCACGGCGTTTACGAGACCCAGATGATCGAACACGCATTCATGGAGCCGGAAAGTTGCCTGGCCGTTCCGGAAGGCGATGGACTTCGGGTGTATTCTCAGGGCCAGGGCGTGTATGACGATCAAGTGCAAATTGCCCAATTGCTGCGACTGCCCCGGGAAAAGGTCCGGGTGATTCTGGTCTCCAATGGAGGGGGATTTGGGGGAAAGGAAGATTTGTCTGTTCAGGGCCACACGGCCTTGTTTGCCCATTTGCTGAAGAAGCCGGTGAAAATCACCCTCACACGGGACGAGTCCATCCGGATGCACCCCAAGCGTCATCCCATGAAAATGGAATACACCCTGGCCTGCGATGCGGAGGGGAATTTGACGGCCCTGCGGGCCCGCATCATCGGAGATACCGGCGCTTACGCCTCTGTGGGCATGAAGGTGCTGGAGCGGGCAGCGGGTCACGCCACCGGGGCCTACCATATTCCCAACGTGGACATTGTCAGTCGAGCCGTTTACACCAACAACATTCCCTGTGGCGCCATGCGCGGATTTGGGGTCAATCAGGTAACCTTTGCCATCGAAAGCTGCATCGATGAATTGTGCAAGCTGGGGGGATTTGATCGCTGGGAATTTCGCTACCGTAATGCGCTGACGGAGGGACGCATGACCGCCACCGGGCAGATCATTAAGGCGGCCTGCGGGGTGCGCGAAGCCCTGCTGGCGGTGAAGGATGCCTTTTACAGCGCCAAATATGCCGGAATTGCCTGTGGCATCAAAAATACCGGAATTGGAAATGGCATGCCGGATGAAGGCAAAGTGAAAATAGAGATTCAGGCCCCGGATCGGGTCATCATTCACCATGGGTGGACCGAGATGGGACAGGGAGTCCACACCATGGCGGTTCAGTTTTTCTGCCAGGAGACCGGTTTGCCGGCGGACATTGTGGAAGTGCGCGTCGATACCATTGCAAAAGCCCCCGCTGGAATGACCACCGCCTCCCGGGCCACATCGATCATCGGCAATTCATTGTTGAATGCCTGTCAACAATTGAAACGGGACCTGGAAAAGCAACCGCTGGAGCAGCTGGTCGGCAACGTGTACGAGGGCGAATGGCGGTGTGACTGGACCACCAAGCCGGGTGCCGATGTGGAGGAAATCATCACCCATTACTCGTACGGGTACGCCACCCAGGTGGTCATCCTGAATGATGATGGCGAGGTGGAAAAAGTAATTGCTGCCCATGATGCGGGTAAAGTGATCAATCCCAATCTGTTTGAAGGGCAAATCGAAGGGGCCATCCACATGGGCCTGGGCTATGCGTTAACGGAGGAACTGGTGCTGGAGAAGGGAGTGCCCAAAACCACCCGCTTGCGGAAGCTGGGAATTTTGCGGGCAAAAGAAATGCCCCGGGTTGAAGTGGTCGCCGTGGAAGTTCCCGATCCCCACGGCCCCTACGGTGCCAAAGGGGTGGGGGAAATTGGCCTGGTGCCCACCGCCGCCGCGGTGGCCAATGCCTACTGCCAGTACGATGGCATCCGCCGGTATAAACTGCCCCTGCGCATTCGACCGAAGAAGTTGAGGGTGCGAGCGCAATAGAAATGATCGCTACTGCCAGGAATGAAACGTCCAGAAAATTTTGCCGGGATTCGAGCCGCGGGAGATGGCGATCGATGGAAGTGGAAGGAAAACCGAACGAAAAGGCGTGAGTCGGAATGGCAGAAATCCAGTTGAAATGTGTGACCTGTCACCGCGCGTATGATAAACAGGAAGTGGATTACACCTGCCCGGCCTGCGGGCCCATTCGGGGAACGCTGGAGGTGGTGTACGATCTGGAGACGGTGCGTCGACGGTTTCGCCGGGAGGATCTGAAAGCCAGCCGTGAAAATTCCCACTGGCGTTATTTACCGGTATTGCCCATCGACCAGCCGGAAAGGATCCTGCCCCTTTCAGTAGGATGGACACCCCTTTATCGCAACCCGACGCTGGAACGCGAATGGCAGCTGAAGCGGGTATGGATTAAAGACGATAGCCGGAATCCCACGGCCTCGTACAAGGATCGGGCGAGCTCCGTAGGCGTGGTAAAGGCTCTGGAGAGGGGCGCGCGGGTGGTTACCGCCGCTTCGACGGGAAATGCGGCATCTTCCTGGGCGGCATTCACCGCGCTGGCCGGACTGGAGACGGTGATCTTTGTGCCCCGCCATGCACCCCGGGCAAAAATTGCCCAGCTGTTGTTATTCGGCGCGAAGGTGTTGCAGGTGGAAGGCACCTACGATGAGGCCTTCGATCTGTGCATGCAGGCCGCTGAAAAGTGGGGCTGGTACAATCGCAGCACGGCCATTAATCCCTATCTGGGAGAAGGAAAAAAGACGGCGGCACTGGAAATTTGTGAACAGCTGGACTGGCAGGTGCCCGATTACGTTTTTGTGCCGGTGGGGGATGGGTGCATCATTCAGGGAATGTGGAAGGGATTTCGGGATTTTTATCATCTGGGGTTTATTGATCGCCTGCCCAGATTGATTGGGGTGCAGGCGGCGGGAAGTGCACCGCTGGTCACCGCCTGGGAAAAAGGGCAGGACACGGTAGAACCGGTGGAACCCCGTACCTTTGCCGACAGCATTGCGGTGGGAGTTCCCCGGGATCAGGTAAAGGCGCTAAAAGCCGTTCGGGAGTCCGGCGGGCGGTTTATTGCCGTGGAAGACGATGCCATTCGCCAAGCCATGGCGCTACTGGCGCGGGTTGGTGGAATCATGGCCGAACCTGCTGCTGCGGCCGCATTTGCGGGACTTCGGAAAATGGTGCTGGAGAATTTACTCCCTTCCCACAGCACGGTACTGGTGCAAATCACCGGCAGCGGGTTGAAGGATATTGATGGAGTGTTCCAGGCGGTCAGGCAAAGCCCGATTCGGATCGAGAATTCGCTGGCCGCCGTGGAGAGGGCATTAAAGGTGTGATTTCAGCACTCACCCTGTTCCTGAAAGGGGCTGTGAAGAATTAGAGGAGGTGGGGGAGTTACGGCGGCGGGAAGAGACAAAAATCCGAAACCGATAACTGGAGAGGGAAACCATGAGCCAGCAGAAAAAGGAATTTCTTGAGCGAGCGATTCAACGCGCCCGGGAGCGAGGGATTGTTATTCCCACTTTCAAACAGCTGATGAATCCGGAAACCATTCCGGAAACGATTCGGGAAAAATTAAAGCAGGTGGGTCTCTGGGAAGTAAATCCCCTGAACCTGTTCCGCGTGAGCTGGAAGAACGAACCTGTATCTCACGGTGGACTTTTCGGAGGCGTGAATTTTCTGGAGATTCCTTCCACATTAACGGGAGTGCGTGCCCGCATATTTGCGCTGGTGGGCAAATGGTTTCCCACGGGAGCCCACAAGGTGGGGGCGACCTTTGGATGCCTGGTTCCCCGACTGGTCAACGGGGAGTTTGATCCCACTACCCAGAAGGCCGTATGGCCCTCAACGGGGAATTTTTGCCGCGGCGGGGCTTTCAATTCGGCACTACTGGGGTGCGAATCCATTGCCATTTTGCCCGAAGGGATGAGTCGGGAACGGTTTGAGTGGCTTCGCTCGATTGCCGGGGAGGTCATCGCCACTCCGGGGAGCGAGTCGAACGTAAAGGAAATTTACGATAAATGCTGGGAATTGCGGGCCACCCGGGATGACATCGTCATTTTCAATCAATTCGAAGAGTTTGGCAATTATTTGTGGCACTTTCACGTCACCGGCCGGGCCATGGAGGAGGTGCTGCATCAGCAGCTTTCGGATCGCGAACGGTTTGCGGGCCTGGTGGTGGCCACCGGATCTGCGGGAACAATTGCCGCCGGCGATTTTCTGAAGGAGCGGTTTCCCGGGATGCGCATCGGTGCAGCCGAAGCCCTGCAATGCCCTACCCTGCTTTTAAACGGGTACGGAAGTCATCGCATTGAGGGGATTGGAGACAAACATGTGCCCTGGATCCACAACGTGCGCAATACCGACGTGGTTATTGCGGTGGACGATCATTTTCCCATGCACCTGATTCGTTTGTTTAACGAACCGGCGGGGCAGGATTATCTGGCTGCTCAGGGACTGAGCGATCAGGACATCCAGCAGCTGCCGCTCATTGGTATTTCCGGGGTGGGCAATCTGGTTGCCGCCATTAAGTTTGCAAAATATTTCGAGTTAACCGAACGCGATGCCGTGTTCACGGTGTTCACGGATTCCATGGAACTGTACGCCAGCCGTCTGGAAGAGATGCGAGAGCAGTTTGGTCCCTATACCCGGGAGGATGCCATCCGGGATTATCATCGCTACCTCATGGGCATTCACACCGATTTCGTGATGGAATTGGGGTATTACGAGCGGAAGCGCATTCACAATTTAAAATATTTTACCTGGATCGAGCAGCAGGGCAAGTCCGTGGAAGAACTGGATGCGCAGTGGTACGATTATCCGGACTATTGGATGGAAAAACAAAATCGGCTGGAAGAAATCGATCGGCAAATTGAGGCGTTTAATGCCCAGGTAGGAATACTCAAATAAAGGAAATTTTCCAGCGCAGCTGGATTTCCCCCTGGCAGAGAATCATTCGTTCCAGTGATTGTTTTTTTCAGCCAGACCAGGCTTTTTCGTATTACGAGTAATACCGGTTACCGGGCTTAACATTCGATGGGTTACAGAATTGGCCAATCTGTGGTTCTATCAAGAATGCGGGTACCCATCGATTTGCCGGAAGGAGGAAAGCCGTCTCACCAGGCTGTTCAATAGTGGTTGTGGAGTGGAAAATTCCGAAAGAAGGCTGAGATCTTGAGGGAACTGGTGGGCGGTAGTGGAGTCGAACCACTGACCTCCTGCTTGTAAGGCAGGCGCTCTGGACCAACTGAGCTAACCGCCCATCCGGTGTTATTTTAACGCTTGAGATGCGGTTTTTTCTTTCCGTTCCCGATACATGATCCCGATGGGAATAACGATAAGGTAGGCGATCACCAGAATGATCGGCGCCAGCGTGCGGGATAAAAACGCATCGGGATCATCCGGTAAACTCATGAACACATAACCAATGATCAACAACAGTATCCCCGCCCCGATGATCAAATAGTTCGTTCGGCTCAACGGGAACGCGTAGGGCTTTTTTCCGACTTTTCTCTTCTCTTTCACTCGTGCCATAGATAAATTTCCTTTTTAGCGTGCGCAAATTTAAATGGCCCCTACATGGAATGCAAGAGGAATAATTGATTTCGTATGCAACCCCTGGACGTTGCCTATATTGTTTTTACCGATCTGGATGGGACCTTATTGGATCACCACACCTATTCCTGGCAGGCGGCCCGTCCGGGTTTGCAGATTGTTCGCAAAAAGCGAATACCGCTAATCTTTTCCACCAGCAAGACGCTGGCGGAGGTGCGGGAACTCCAGCGGGAAATGGAAATTCGCCATCCCGTGATCTTTGAAAATGGTAGCGGGATTGCGGTGCCGGAGGGATATTTTCGGGGATTACCCCTGGATCACCAGTGGGACGCATTTCGGGTTCGCCTCCTGGGTCCGGACTACGAGACGATTGTGAACACGCTGAATGTGCTGCGTCGGGAGAACGGTTACCGTTTTCGGGGATTTTCGGATTGTTCGGATGAGGAAGTTGCTCGACTCACCGGGCTTCCCGTGGAAAAGGCGCGGCTGGCCCGACAGCGCTGGTCATCAGAGCCCATTCTCTGGGAAGATGATGCCCGGAAGCGACTCCAATTTGAGAAGCAACTGGCCGGGCAGGGACTGCGATTGGTCCGTGGGGGGCGGTTCTGGCATGTGCTGGGAGAGATGGCCGGGAAGGGGAAGGCCGCGTTACTGTTGAAGTCCGCCTACCAGCGGGAGTGGCCCCATCGCAACTGGCGAACAATGGGCATTGGCGATAGCCCAAACGACCTGGATTTGCTTCAGGTGGTGGATGTTCCCATTCTGGTGCAGCGGCCGGATGGGCAGTACATCCCGGTACCCGATTCCCTTGCCGTTGTGCGGGCTCCTGGAATTGGTCCGGAAGGGTGGAGCTGGGCAATGGTGCATTTTCTTGGATCCGAAGAATCGCATTGAACCCGGATTTTGCCGTGGCCTGCGAATTACCCCGAATAAACCCGGCCTATGCATGAGACCACGAATGACACGAATGAACACCAATAAAAATAATAAACCCAAATTATGCAATAAACCTCGAATCACGCGAATGAAGCC
This sequence comes from Calditrichota bacterium, assembly GCA_013150955.1. Lineage (GTDB taxonomy): Bacteria > Calditrichota > Calditrichia > RBG-13-44-9 > J042 > JAADJD01. The sequence goes on along the minus strand of JAADJD010000041.1, from coordinate 19,143 downwards.
AAAAAATATCTGCAAAATCGCGAAAAAACCCTGGAACACATTTTCATCCAGACACGGAACACATTTTCATCCAGACACAATCCAATGTATTTTATTGGTTTTATTTGTGTTCATTCGTGTAATTCGTAGGCTATTGCTTAATCTGGTATAAAATGCACTTGATTTTATCGGAATGAAAAATGTTTTCCCGGATAGATTCGCTATTTTGTTGTTTTTTTCGAATTCATTCGCGTGATTCGTGGTCTAACGCAATTTAGGTAAAATACCCTGGATTCGATCTGGATGAAAATTTGTTTTGCGGTTTATTCGCGATTTTGTAGATATTTCAAGGATTCATTCACGGGAATCGCGGTTTCGTGCATCATTTGGGATGAAGGGAATCCTGAGCGCATGCATTGGTGTGCTGGCACGTGAATGGCCCGGGGTTTCAGCATGCCGGATCATTGAAATTTTACCATCCTGAGTAATTTGACACATCTCGCTGGCGCGTGGATCCCAATTGTGACCCGCCCGGCAAGCTCCTGGTGGAAAAAATGAGTGAGTGTAAGATGGTTTGGGGCGCGAAGTGAAAGGGCTTGTTGGGGAACGGACGGATTCATGAGATTGGCGGATTTCCCGGTCGGAGGGATGCCAGCCAGTAGCAGATGGTCATTTTCTTGAAAACCAACGGAAAGGGATTTGCGTAATAGGAGATCAACAAATCTAAATGGAAGGAGGATGGCAATGAGGGAACCGTTCTACAGAAGTTGCAAGATGTGGGTGTTGCTATTTATGGCCATGGGAGCCATTCCGGCCCTGTTCGCGCAGAATGGATTGCTGTACCGATTGTACCAGCCGGGCTATCTTCTGGCGCCCCCTGCGGCCTTCGAGAATGGGCTTCTGGGATATGTGAATCCCGCCAATGCTTTCTTTACCCGGCCATTCGAAATGCGCTTTTTCTGGGGAAATCGAGGAAATCTGGCGGAGAATGCATCCAATTGGGGATTTTTTTCCGCCGGTGGGGGATTTGCTTTCGGCGTTGTTCGCCAGGATGATGGCAATCGCGCCTTTTACGAATACACCTACGGCTTTTCTGGAGGACGGAAAAGCCTGGCCTACGGATTGGCGTACACCACCTATTCGGGGACGACCCCATCTTCCCTGCCCCGACACCTGACCATGGGCTTCATCCTGCGGCCAAACAAATTTGTTTCCGCGGGGCTGGTCGCCAAGTGGGGGGTGCAATCCGCATCGCGAGCAGGACTGGTGGAAATGGCCGTTCGTCCCCTGGGAAAACCGCTATTTACCCTATTTGGGGATCTGGCTCTGGAAAATCCCGGAGATCTGGATCAGGCCCTGTGGAGTGTGGGAACGGCCCTGCAGCTGGCATCCGGAATTCATCTGGTGGGTCGGTATTTTCACAACAAACAATTCACCGTTGGATTGAAATTGGATCTCGGCGTGGTGGGAGGATTTATCGGTGGTACCCGGATCTCCAGCAGTGGCCAATCCGAGTCGCGGTTTTATGGGATTCGCATCGGGGGATTTCAACCGGGCATTGTCGATTCGTATTTTCAGAAGCGTTCGGCCTACACCGCCCTGAGTCTGAAAGGCAGGATGGATTATCTCAAATATCTCATCTTTCCCCGTGATGATTCTCCCCGATTTATGGATGTATTGCAGCAGATTCGGGCCGCTGCTGCCGATCCCCGCATTCGGGTCATTGCCGTCAATCTGTCCGGGATGCAAATGACCCCCGAAATGGCCTGGGAAATTCGCACCGCCCTGGAAAATGCGCGGGAGGCGGGAAAGGAAATTGTTACCTATCTGGATTATGCAGGATTAACCACCTACCATCTGGCGAGCGTGGGAGATCATGTGCTGATGGATCCCCAGGGTTCTATTGACATGGCCGGTGTTGTGATGGGGCGGACGTATTACAAGCATCTGCTGGAGAAGCTGGGAGTGGGTTTTGATGAATGGCGATTTTTTAAATACAAATCAGCGCTGGAAGCTTTTTCCCGGGAATCCATGTCCGATGCGGATCGGGAACAGCGCCAGGCGTATGTGGACGACTGGTACGAGACCATTCGGGCGGATGTGGTACGCTCCCGGGGATTTACCGAGTCCCGGTTTGATCAAATTGTGGACAGCCTGGGGTTTGTCATGGCCCGCGAAGCGCTGGAAGTAGGATTGGTGGACACTTTGCTGCGCTGGAGCCGGCTGGAGGATTATTTGAAGGATCGCCTGAAAAAGCGACTGCGGCACCTTCCGGTGAAATTGGTGGAAAAACGGCAGGCCTACAACCCCGAATGGGGGCAACCTCCACGAATTGCCGTGGTTTATGCCCTGGGTGTGTGCGATATGGACACCGGGATCCGCGCCCGTTGGTTAGAGCGGGTATTTCATCGGCTGGCACAGGATAAAACCGTCAAAGCAGTGGTCTTTCGGGTGGATTCGCCGGGTGGCGATCCCATGGCCTCCGATGTGGTCGCCGAAGCCATTCGCAAGTGTCAGGAGAAAAAGCCGGTGGTGGTGTCTCAGGGACAGGTGGCCGGTTCCGGCGGGTACTGGATTTCCATGTATGGCGATAAGATCCTGGCAGCCCCCAATACCGTTACTGGCTCCATCGGGGTCATTGGGGGGTGGTTTTACGATAAATCGTTTACCGGAAAGATAGGCCTGAGCAGCGATCATGTACAGCGGGGAAAACATGCCGATCTGGGATTTGGGGCCAGCATCCCATTCATCGGTTCTTTGCCGGCTCGTACCCTTACGCCGGAGGAATGGCGCCGCATGGAGACCTTGATCAAAGGCATTTACGATCAGTTTGTAAGCAAGGTCGCCCGTGGTCGCCACATGCCCACTCAGGTGGTGCGCCAGATTGCCGAAGGCCGGATTTATTCGGGGCTGGACGGAAAGGAAGTGGGGCTGGTGGATGAAATTGGTGGCCTTCAGGATGCCATTCGTGTGGCCAGAAGACTGGCGAAAATTCCCGACGATCAGCGAGTTGAGCTGGTGGAATATCCGCGCCACAAAGGGTGGTTCAATCCGGATGCCCTGTCCCCCATTTCCACGAACGCCTCCGCCCTCAGCGGATACGAATGGGAATTCATGCGGAAGGTGTTGCTTCATGCCGGGCAGCCGCTTCCCATCATGCTACCGGGGACGTTTCCGGGGGTAGATCGATAGGGGAAGTCAGACGTTTCCGAAAGGTTCCAGATGAGCGTCTCCGGTCGCTGCAATGGCCGGAGACGCTTTTTAATCCAGAATATGCAATTGCCTGCGAATTACACGAATTCACACGAACTAAAATAATAAACCCAAAAAATGCATTAAACCGCGAATCACGCGAATGAACCCAAAAAATATTAATAAAACCACGAATAAAACTCGAAACGAATTTTCATCCAGATCTAATCCCATGGATTTTATTGTTTTTATTTGTGTTAATTCGTACAATTCGTGGTCTAAAGCATAATCTGGTTAAAATCCGCGCTTATTTCTCTTCCGGGAAGAGGAAGGCGATCAGGCGCTTTGCTGTTTGAACCAGCGACTGCCGCAAAGCAGATCGACGTTCTTTCAGGATCCGTAGGCTGGATTCATCCGCAAAATCCGAGACTGTTTTTAAAACCAGCACCGGGATGTCCAGGGATTGTGCCATTTCCACGATGTAATAGGCTTCCATGTCCACCAGTTCCGCACCGGTTTGCTGCAGGTGGTGTTCCCGTAGTGCTGCCGTTAACACTGGCTGATGGGAGGTAAGCAGATTGGCCGGTGGGAAAAGGGGCTGGAGAGCGGGTTCCACAGGGATTTCCAGTGGCCGGAGGCACCGGGTGGCCTGGATGCGCTGAATCTGGTAGGTTTGCCCCCAGGACATTTGTGGCGCCAGGCTACCACAAATGCCCAGATTGATCAGCCACCGCGGGCGCAGTTGCTGCAGGAGTTCGCGGAATGAGTCGGCAGCCAGGCGAAATCCCGGCCCCACCTCCACCAGATAAAGTGGCAGCTGCGCATGTTGAAAGAGTGTCCTTGATGAATGGTTGGCGACGGCCTGCCAGAAGGGGCGAGCGGAACGCACGGCCTGTGATTCAAACGACAGGGCGGTGACGAAGAGAATCGGTCTGGATTTTGGAAAAATCATTTGTATCCGGAGTCGCTCATGCGCAACTTTTTTATTGAGTCGATTGAAGAAACTGGAGCCGTCAATATATGAAGATTCGTATCTATCGGAAAGACAAAAGTGTGCCCCTTCCGGAACGGAAGACGTCCCGATCGGTGGGACTGGATGTTTATGCGGCGGAAACGGTGGTCGTTCGCGCGGGAGAAGTGGTGCTGGTACCCACGGGGCTGATTATCGAATCGCCACCCGGATATTATTTTAAAATTTTTATCCGCAGCGGTTTTGCGGTTAAATACGGTGTCAGCCTGGCAAACGATGTGGGCATTGTGGATGAAGATTACTGTGGCCCGGAAGACGAAGTGAAAATTGCTCTGGTGCGTCATTACAATCCCCATAATCCCCAAAATGATGAACCCCTGATCATCGAGAAGGGAACCCGCATTGCTCAGATCATTTTCGAAAAGAACGCCCTGCCCGATATTGAATGGGATGAGCAGGACAGTCCGGATTTTGCCGGAAAAACGCGTGGAGGATTTGGTTCCACGGGATTGAAATGAATCCTTTCCCATAAAGTATAACAGACTTTCAGGCCTTTGCGTGGGGAATGCGAGTAGAGCAGGCCGCGAAGCCTTCCGATGGGGCCAAATGCTCGGGTTGATCCCATGTTTGGAAAACTGTGCTGACGGCCAATGGTCGACTGGCAACCGGGGCTATCGCTTGAGCCACTTCTGGGGATTGAGCGGCTTCTTCCCCCCATAGATTTCAAAGTGAAGCAGGGGCCCCTCCAGAGAACCCGATTCTCCCACCGTACCAATCACATCTCCGGCTTCCAGAAATTGAAATTTGGTTACCTGAATGTCATCCAGATGCGCGTAAACGGTGTAGTACCCGTCGTTATGATCGACGATTACCGTATTTCCAAAGCCGCTCAAATAGGTGATCATGGTAACCACACCCGGAAACACACAGCGAACGGGAGCACCTTTCGGGGCGCGGATATCGATCCCGGTGTTGAACAGAACGGTTTTCAACTGGGGATTTTTATAGCGTCCGAATGGGTGTAAAATTTTCCCCCGAACCGGCCAGTTCAACTTCCCTTTCTGGCGGGCAAAACTGCCGGAAATCCGTTCCCATTTTTGCTGAGTCTGGGGATGAAGTTTTCGGGTGGCCCGTTTCTGTTCCAGTTCGGCAATAAGTTTTTTCAGGCGTTCGTAGTTCTGTCGTTTCTGTTTCAGGGTGCGGGCCAGCAGGCTGCGGTTGTTGCGAATGGTTTGAATCATGCGCCGCCGTTCGGCCAGCTTTTCTTTTAGAGCAGCCTGTTCACCCGCTTTTTCTTTTGCCAGGCGTTCCTTTTCGGCCAGCTCGGCCGTTAACCGGCCCTGGAGGCGTTCCAGTTCCTTTTGCTTATCCACCAGGCGATTGTACACGTTACGTGCGCTTTGAGAGACCCGACGGAAATAGCGCAGACGCACATACGCCTGATGAAAATTCTGCGATCCCAGCAACCAGCTGTATTCCAATCCCCGCTGATATTTATAGGCAAATACAATCTGCTTTTCGAAGAGGCGGGTGAGGGTCTGGAGTTGATGCTTTACCTGGCGGATCTGCCGTTCCAGATCGCCGATGCGTTTCTGATTCCGGGAAATTTCTTTGTTCAGTAACCGTAATGCCTGATTGACCAGATGAATCTGCTTGTCCAGATTCTGAGCAATGGCAATTTCGGATTGCAGTTGTTTTTCAGCCGCCTGCAATTCCTTTTGCAGGCGATCAATTTCCCGTTTAATGGTTTCCAGCTGTTTGCGGATTTCCGAGGCGCTTTGCTGGGCCGGAGCTTTTCCAGCTACCAGCAGCAGCCCCAGCAGAAGCCAGACGGAGAATATAGCCATTGTTTTATGAATGGATTGAAGGATCATGGAACCCGTTCACTATTCTTGCTTATTCCGATGTTATTTCCCGGAAATGACGATCCCCATCACATGGGTCAATCCCAGCTCGAAATGATATTGCATGCTGTAGGTTATTTCCAGTTGTTTCCAGACCAGCTGAATGCCCCCGCTGGGCTGGGTGCCTTCGCTGCGATATCCACTGAGAAGCGTCAAATGAGCATTTACCCGATACTCCATACCGAAAGCCAGCTGGGGAGGAAACCAGGCATCCTTTTCGATGGCCGCATGAAGAATCACTGCATCGAAGGGATGAATGGATATTCCCAGACGGGAGGCCTGCGGCAATTCTTCGGGATTTCCAGACAATTCCGGTTGATTCACATTGGTGACCACGCCGGCCACGGCAACCGCATCGGTAAGGCGATAGCGAAAACCCGCGTCCAATCCCCAGGTGCTCTGGCTGCCGTAATTGGCCACGCTGATCAGGTAGCCGTGGAGATTGATGCCGATGTACAACCGTCCCTGGTAAAACGCCCGTGAAAGGTTTAAAGAAATCAGATTTTCCCGATACAGATTGTTCCCCAGGCTGCTCAATCCCAGCCCGGCATAATATCGTCCCATGGGAACGGTGATGAGGGCACTCCCCACCGATAGATCCCGCAATCCGTAGGGAATCACATAGTTAAATTGGGCCTGCAAAAAGTTAGCGGTGGCGGAAAGGGCGGGATTGTACCAGAACCCTGCAGCGGAAAAATTGGTGGCCACCGGAATCCCCCCCAGCGCCACGGCATAAGGGGTTTTTCCGCTAAATTCAAAAGCGGCGTGTATGGGGGTTAACCACACGATTAAAATCAGGGCAACAGATTTCATGATTTGGACTCGCTGGAATACGCATGCTGGCGATAAGGAAACAGTTTTTCCAGGATTCGATTCCGTTCGATGATCAACGCTTCCTGTAGAATCCGGGCATTTTCCATTTCATCCAGTTTATGGCGAACGTACTGGCTCAGATTTTGTCGCGCAAAGTGTAAAATTTCTTTTTTCTCTTCTTCGGACAGCTGATTGAACTTTTCATCATAATACCGGCGTTTTTGCTGAACGCTTTCGTAGTCCCGGATAAACTCTTCCACGAAATTCTGATAATCGAACGCCCCCGTGGATTGGGGATCGTACTCAAATATGCTCTGTCCCACGGATGAGGCTTCTTTCAGGGACACGTTGTTTCGGATGTAGGCCTTGTACAGTTTGTGGGGGAAATTCTTTTCCAGAATCTTGCGGACTTCCTGGCTGTGCCGGGTGCGAAAATCGCACATGGTCATCAAAACCCCCTTGAATTGCAGGGTGTGGTTGAGTTTTTTCTTGACCATCAGATAGGTGTCGTAAAATGGTTTAATGGCGCGCATGGGGAAGAATTCCGGGGACACCACCAGGATGAACTCCGTGGACGCTACCAGCGCATTCAGGGAGAAAATGCCCAGGTTGGGGGGACAATCGATTAAAATAAAATCATAGGCATTTGAAATGGGATGCAGGACGTCGCGCAGCAAATATTCCTTTGCCAGGGATTTGTAAATGGTCAGCTCATATCCGGCGGTTTCGATATTATTGGGCAGCAGGTGCAGATTGTCACTGCGTTTTAACACCACTTCCTCAAAGGATTTCTGATTTAAAAACAATTTGAGGATGGTGTCATCCAGCTGGTCGGTATCGTACCCGAAATGCTGGGTGAGGTTTCCCTGGGGATCCATGTCCACGGCCAGGACTTTGAAACCCTGCATGGCCAGATAGGCAGCTGTGTTGGCGGTGGTGGTGGTTTTTCCGCACCCTCCCTTCTGGATGATGAAGGAGACAATCCGCGCCATAAATACCCTCTATTTTATTAAAAAATAATTGTTTCCGTAAAAAGATGCAATGGGATTTTCATCCCGGCTCCATTCACCTGTCCAAACGAACCGGAAAACAGAGCTCCTTATTTAAGTGGCTTCGGGAGCCCGATTGTGCCAGCATGTAAAAATAACGGGGTTTTCCTGAATTTCCAATGCCCAAATCTTCCTGAAAGCAATTGGTCATTCAAAACAACACCAATTTTGGGGGGACGATCCCGGAAGCGTTTAGAAAAGCGCCTTTAGATGGCAATTTGAAAAAATCGGATGATGTTGACTTGACCATGAAAATTTATTTAATTGCCAAGCTTTAAAATGAAAGAAACAAGGAGGATATATGAAGCGAACGTATCAACCCCACAATCGGAAACGTCGCAACAAACATGGTTTTCGTGCCCGCATGAAGACGAAAGCCGGGAGAAAAGTGCTGGCACGCCGTCGCGCAAAGGGACGTCGGCGCCTGACCGTCAGTGATGAACTCTAAAACCAAACGATTTGGACTGCCCCGAAGCCTCATCCTGAAGAAACCATCCGAAATCCGGCAGGTATTAAATCAGGGATTGCGGCGTTCGGGAAAATATGTCAATCTATATACCTTTCCTGCAAAAGAGCGGCGGTTTGCCGTGTTGGTGAGTCGGCGACTGGGGAAGGCCACTCAGCGGAACCGAATGAAGCGTTTGATACGTGAAATTTATCGCTTGCATCCCGAATGGTTTGAAAATTGTCTGACGGTTATTTACATCAAGCGATTTCACGATCGGTTTCATGAATTGCAGGACGAAATTAAGCGACTGGTAGAAAAATCACTATGAAATATCTGTTCATTTATTTAATCAAATTTTATCGATTGGCCATTTCACCCTTTTTTCCACCTTCTTGTCGGTTTTATCCCTCATGTTCCGAATACGCGCAGGAGGCGATTCTGAAACATGGGGCTATTCGCGGTGGATGGTTATCCATAAAACGAATTGCAAAGTGTCATCCGTTTCATCCCGGAGGCATTGATCCCGTCCCAGAAAACATAAAAAAGAGGAACAATGGATAAGCGAACTCTCATCGGCATTATTTTGATCATTCTCATCACCATGTTGATGCCTTACTATCAGCGGTTGATCATGGGCGATCGGCCATTGCCGGAACAGCGGCTGGCTCAGGACACCACCCAGGTGGCGGACACCTCTGCGCTTACGCGCACGGAGCCGGAAGAGGCGCCGCAACTGACCGCAGAGGTTGAACCGGTGGAAGAGACGGTGCCGGAAGAAATCACCGTCATTCGTCAGGATACCACCTATCGAGAAATTCGGGTGGAAAATCAATATTTGATTGCCGTGTTAAGCAATGAAAAAGGCGGCAATCCCATACACTGGGAGCTCAAACATTACAAGTACTATCTTGGCGGTAATGTGAACCTGATCCATGATAATGGGCTGGAGCTGGAGTTCACCAATCGCGATGGTAAAGTGATTTCTTTGAGTGATTATCGAGCGTTTGTGCGATTCCCGGATCACGACAACATTGTGCTGGATGAGAACAATCCCACCGCCGAGGTGGAATTCTACCTGCCGGTGGCGGGCGGCAAGATCGTCAAAAAGATGATTTTTTATTATGATCGCTATTCCGTGGACGTGGTGGTGTATTTTGAGGGATTGCAAAATTACGTGATCAATCGCCGGTATTTGTTTAGCTGGGAAAATGGATTGCCAACCACCGAGGAAAATATTCGGGATGATTTAAGTTTCTCGCGCGCATACGTGTACATGGCAGGAGAGCTGGAGGATCTGGATGTCAGCAAGGTGGAGGAAAAGCAGGCCGATTTTAATGGCCGGGTCAACTGGACGGCCATTCGAAATAAATACTTTCTGGCCTCGTTGATTCCCGCCAATCCCGACGAAACCTACGGCGCCATGCTGAAGGCCAGCGGGGTGGACGATGGCGGCATCCTTTATAAATATTTTTCCTGCACCATCGATATGCCCTACACCCCGGAACAATCCGTACGCGATACCTTCACTGTTTATCTGGGCCCGCTGGATTACGATGTGCTGAAGAAATATGGAGTGGATCTGCAAATCCTGGTGATGAACAAAGACTGGTACGAGCGCCTGTTTCGTCCCATCAGTCTGCTTATTTTACCGGCCTTTAAATTATTGCACAGTGTCATTCCCAATTACGGGCTGGTGATTATCATCTTTTCCATTCTTATCAAAATCATTCTGCATCCGCTGACCAAAAAGAGTTACCAGTCGATGAGCGAAATGCAGTATATCCAGCCACTCATCGCCGAAATTCGAGAGAAGTACAAGCACGATCCCCAGCGGATGAACAAGGAGTTGATGCGGATTTACAAGGAGCACGGCATTAATCCCTTGGGAGGATGTCTACCCACCCTGCTACAGATGCCATTGTTATTTGCCCTGTTTATTGTCTTCCGCTCGACCATTCAGCTCCGTGATCAGCCGTTTGTTTTGTGGATCACCGATCTTTCCAATCCGGACAAGTTGTATCTGGGGGTGGACTTGCCGCTCATTGGGGACAACATCCACGTGCTGCCCATTTTCATGGCCCTGACCATGATCTGGCAGTCACGAATGACCATCACCGATCCCAAACAGAAATTCATGGTCTACATCATGCCGGTGTTCATGTTGTTCATCTTTTATTCGCTGCCCTCGGGGTTGAATCTCTACTACTCGGTATTTAATGTGCTGAGCATGATTCAGACGAACATGATCAAGAAGAAGATGCATCCCAATGGGCTGCCTGAGAAACCGGCTGCCAAGGCCGCTCCCCCCGCTGCCAAAGGAAAGCGCAAAACGGAACCGAAATCCCGCAAGCGGACTAAGAAGTAGAAGAGCAAATGCGAATATTGTGCATCGATGAAATACATCGAAAAAGACACCATTGTCGCCCTGGCCACGCCATTGGGCAGGGGAGCCATTGCGGTTGTGCGACTCAGTGGCCAGGACAGTCTGGCCATTGTCAATCGATTGCTGGTACGCAAAATCGGCAAGGCGGATGTCCGGCGGGCGGTGTTTAGCGATCTGATTGCCGCCGATAGTGGCGAGCTGATCGATCAGGTGGTGGTCACTTATTTTCAGGCGCCGGCGTCTTATACCGGTGAAGATGTGGTGGAGATCAGTTGCCATTGCAATCCCCTGATCATCGATCGGATCATCTCGCAGGCGGTGCAGCAGGGTGCGCGAGTGGCCGAACCGGGGGAGTTTACTTTCCGGGCGTTTTTAAATCACAAGCTGGATTTGTCGCAGGCAGAGGCGGTGGCCGAGGTGATTGATGCCCGCACTTCCCAGAGTCTAAAGCAGTCGCTGCATCACCTGGAAGGACGACTCTCGGAAAAAATTGCCGCCATCAAGAATGAACTGCTGGATTGTTTGTCCTTGCTGGAAATCAGCCTGGATTTCTCGGAAGAAGATCTGGAGATTATCCCGCCGGAACAATTACGAGAGCGCTTAACCCGCGTGGTGAACCGGATCCAATCCTTTTTGAAGACGTACGCTTACGGGCGTTTGCTGGAGAATGGAGCCCGTCTGTTAATCATCGGGAAACCCAATGTGGGCAAATCGAGTTTACTGAATTTGCTATTGGGCAAGGAGCGTGCGATTGTGAGTGATTTGCCGGGAACCACCCGGGATTATATTGAGGCCGGGATGCAGCTGGATGGCATTTACATTCAGGCGGTGGACACGGCAGGTGTGCGTCAAACCCGGGATCAGGTGGAGTCGATGGGCATCCAGCGGACGCTGGAGCTGTTAAAGACGGCCGATGTGGCCCTGGCCATGTTTGAAGGGCATCGCGCGCTGGATGCCGATGATCAAGAAATGCTGCGCATCATTCAGGCGCACTGTAAGGAAACCCCATTTGTGCTGGTGGTCAATAAGGCGGATCTGGGGGTTCGGGAAGAAGCGCTGGAACCGTTGCGGGCACTGGAGCTGCCGCTGGTTACCCTGTCGGTGAAAGAAGAGCGGGGACTGGACGCGCTGAAAGCCGCCATTCGAAAGGCATTGATCCAGGAGGATGTGGGGGATAGCGAGGAAGTGGTCATCACCAGCGCCCGACACCGTGCCGTTCTGGAGGCGGTGGTGGAGGCGCTGGGAAATGCATTGCAATCGCTGCAGCAGGGTGCGCCGGAAGAAGTGGTGGCGCTGGATGTGCGGGTGGCGCTGGATCGCCTAGGGGAAATCACCGGGGAGACCACCCCGGAGGATGTGTTGCGGCATATTTTCAGTAACTTTTGTATCGGGAAGTAATTCAATGTTTCACGTGAAACACTGGAAACAACCATGAGCACCATATATGATATCGTCGTCGCTGGTGGAGGCCATGCCGGGATAGAGGCGGCGCTGGCGGCCGCGCGACTGGGATTAAAGACCGCCCTGGTAACGCTGCGCAAGGACACCATCGGTAAAATGTCCTGCAATCCTGCCATTGGGGGATTGGCCAAGGGGCATCTGGTGCGGGAAATCGATGCCCTGGGTGGCGAAATGGCCAAGATCATCGATGCCACCGGGATTCATTTTAAAATGCTCAATCGCTCCAAGGGGCCGGCGGTGTGGTCTCCCCGGGCCCAGGCCGATCGCCTGGCCTATATGAAAGAGGCCCAGCGACGGGTATTGAGTCAACCCGGTTTGACCGTTATCGAGGGATCGGTCAATGGCCTGGTGGTAAAGCAGGGCCGGGTAGCGGCGGCCGTGTTGGAAGATGGCAGCGTGATTCCCTGTCGTGCGTTGATCCTGAGTGCCGGCACCTTCCTGAACGGCCGCATCCACATCGGCCTAAGCAATTTCGAAAGCGGTCGCGCCGGTGAAAAAGCCGTTAAAGGATTAACCGAACAGCTGCGGGCACTGGGGTTTGAAACCGGACGGTTAAAGACCGGGACCCCACCGCGGATTCACCGGGACAGCATCGATTATTCGAAAGTCATTGAACAGGTGCCGGATAATCCCCCCACACCGTTTTCTTTCCAGACGGAGAAAATCGATCGTCCTCAGCTGAGCTGTTACATCACCTACACAACCGCGGAAACTCACGAGTATCTACGGGCGGGATTGGATCGCTCGCCGCTGTACACGGGAGTGATCAAGGCGGTGGGGCCGCGGTACTGTCCATCCATCGAAGACAAAATCGTTCGCTTTGCCGATAAAGGGCGGCACCAGATTTTTCTGGAACCGGAAGGATTTGACAATCCCGAAGTGTATGTGAACGGCTTCTCCACCAGTTTGCCGGAAGACGTGCAGCTTGCTGCGTTGCGCTCGGTGCCCGGTCTGGAGCGGGCGCACATCATCCGGTTGGGATATGCAGTGGAATACGACTTCTTTCCCTCTTTTCAGCTCAAGCATACCCTGGAAACCAAACTGGTGGAGAACCTGTACTTTGCGGGGCAGATCAACGGAACTTCCGGCTACGAAGAGGCAGCCGCCCAGGGATTAATCGCCGGGATCAATGCGGTGCTGAAATTGCTGGATCGAGAACCGCTGGTGCTGGATCGATCCGAAGCCTACATCGCGGTATTGATCGATGATTTAATCAACAAGACCATCCTGGAACCGTACCGCATGTTTACTTCACGGGCGGAGTTTCGCCTTTTGCTGCGACAGGACAATGCCGATCTGCGATTGATGGAGAAGGGGTATCGCATTGGCCTGTTGCCGGAGCCGGTGTACGAGCGGATGCTGCGCAAGCGGGAGCAGATTCGAGAGCTGGAGCGGTATCTGCAGGATCATTCCCTGTCTCCGGAGCGATTCAATCCTCTGGCCGAGCGAATGGGCAGTGCGCCGATTCGGGTGTCCACCCCTTTGCGGCAGCTGGTTAAGCGTCCCGAAATTCGGTTGAGCGATTTGCTGGCCCTGATGGAGGATGCAGCGGCATTTCCCAGGGAGGTGGTGGCGCAGGTGGAATTCTCCACCAAGTACGAAGGTTATTTGAAGCGGCAGCAGGATCTGGTGGAGAAATTCCGTCGCATGGAGAACCGGGTGTTGCCGGAGGATCTGGATTATGATCGGGTGCCTTCCCTTTCGGCGGAGAGTCGAGAAAAGTTGAAACAGATCCGGCCGCGCTCGCTGGGACAGGCATCGCGCATTTCCGGTGTGCGTCATAGCGATATCGCGGTGCTGATGGTGTACCTGGAAAAATATCATCGGGATCGCGATTATGTTTCACGTGAAACAGTGAGCTAAAAACGGATGGGGATTCCGTTGTGCCGGGATCGATGCGTTCCAGTAAACCCGGATTTTGCCTGGACCTGCGAATTGCCCGGATTCACACAAACCAAAATAATCCCCAATTATGCAATGGCCTGCGAATTACACGAATTAAAACGAATAATAAAGTCCATTGGATGATACCTGGATGAACATGTGGTTTTAGGATTCATTCGCGTGATTCGTAGTCTACTGCATAATTTAGGATAGGTTTGAAGAGAGGAGTCTGCGAATGGCATCCCACGTGCTGCAGGAAATCCACGATGATGTGGCGATTCTCACCTTGAATCGCCCCGAAAAGCGAAACGCATTGAATCCCGAGCTGGTACAGGCATTGACCGCGGCGCTGGAGCAGCTGGCAGAGGATGATCGCATCCGTGCGGTGCTGATCACCGGTGCGGGAAAGGCCTTTTGTGCCGGTGCCGATCTGGCTTACCTTAAAGCCCTGGCACGCTACGACGATCAGGAGAATCTGGAAGATACCCGACGCCTGGCCACGCTGTTTCAAACCCTGTATGAACTGCCAAAATTGACCCTGGCAATGGTGAATGGTCCCGCTCTGGCCGGGGGGTGTGGACTGGCCACGCTGTGTGATTTTGTGACCGCCGCCCGGGAAACAGCCAGATTTGGCTATACCGAGGTGCGCATCGGATTTATTCCCGCCCTGGTTGCCAACTACCTGATCCGAAGGGTTTCCCCTCACGTGGCGCAGGAGCTGATGATGACCGGCCGCATCCTTTCCGCCGACGAAGCGCACCGGGTGGGACTGGTAAATGCGGTCTTTTCCGGGGAGGAGTTATTTTCCCGATCCCGACAGTTTGTGGAAGAACTGCTGGAACAAAATAGTTTTTCCGCCATGATGCAGATCAAGCAGCTAACCCATCGGCTGCTGGATTTGCCCCTTGAGGAAGGGTTGCGACTGGCGGCACAGGAAAACGTTGCTGCGCGTAAAACGCCGGACTGTCAGCGGGGATTGGCCGCGTTTCTAAACAAAGAGGTCATTCGCTGGAGGAGGTGAGGTGTTTCTGGGTCTCCATGTTCTCTTCCATTAATCGCTGAAGTTCCGCCTCGATGTCGAACATGATGTCCCGGTAGATGCCTTCCTGAATGATGCGCAACTCTCCCTGCTGTGTCATGTTGCGCAGGGTTTTTAAGACTTTCGAGATAAAGAGGGTGGTGTGCTCTGTCAGAGTTTTTAATCGCTCCGCATCCCGGGTGTTGTCCGGGCGGCAGACCTGGGCAAAGGCATAAAGCGGGGTAAGGGCGTTGTTGATATAATGGTTCAGCGTCCCGATAATGCGGGTGATGTTTTGAAAATTTTCAATCTGCGCATCTTTTTCTTTTAGCGATTTCTGGAGATTGATCAGCCGCTGGATGGAGCGTACTTTCAGCTGGATCTCAAAAATGGAGAATTCCCGGGAAATGAAGTCGTCCACCCCCATTTCAAAGGCAATCAATTGCTGCGCCAGCTGGTTGCGGGGAATGATGCAGATCAGTGGAATGTATTTACATTGCGGATCCAGCTTGAATTTTCGAAAAACTTCAAAGATATTATCCTGGTCGTACAGAAAGTCGACCATGATGCTCTCGTATCCGCTATTTTGGTACAACCGGGTTAACGCTTCCTGAAACGAGGTGGTGGATTCGACCACGAAGCCTTCCAGGTTGAGGTGATCTTTAATTTTTTGAGTCAGCTGCGGGTCCTTGGACAGGAGTAAAATCATGGGTGTTCCTTTCATGTTCCGGTACCTATTTAGGTGTCGGTTAAATCCCCATTTAATTTAGGGTGGAATTGGAAAATGCGCCGGGTCAAAATCTTGAACAACCTTCTTCGGATTCATAGGCGATTCATTCATTTTAAAACGGCGATGGGATTGGCGTTGCTGGTGCTGGGAGTGTTGGCAGCAGGTTGTGGACGGCAGTCGGAGTCCACCACGGATGCCCGGGTAATCGCTCGCATGGATCGGTTGACGATTACCGCGGAGGAATTTCGTGAGTTTTACGAGCTGGATCCTTTGCTGGGGGAATGGGAGGATCCCGGCACCGGGGCGTTGCAGGTGTCCCTGGAGCGGCTGATGGTGCGCAAGTGGCTTTATCAGGATTCGCTGGCCCGGGGGGCTTTCAAGGCAGGCCGATTGAAAACCATTTTTTCCTGGGAGATTCGCCAGGCCATGCTGCGGCAGTTGTTCCGCGAGGAAGTGCAGGAGCAGGTGGCGGTGGAAGAGCAGGAGTTGCGGCAGGAGTACGTTAAATTGAATGAGGAGGTTTTTGTCCGCCATCTGTTTTTCCCCACGCTCCAGCAGGCCCGGCAGGCCCGGCGACAACTGGTGCGGGGGGAGGCCACGTTTGAGCAGCTGGCACGGGAGGTGTTTCGGGATTCGCTGCTGATCGAAACCGGGGGGGCGCTGGGATGGGTACGTGCCGGAGATTTGTACCGTTCGCTGGAAGAGCAGGTGTTTGAGCTGCGGCCGGGGGAAATTTCGGCACCGGTTAAGAGTCCCTGGGGATATCACATTTTGCGGGTGGACAGCATTCGGGGAAATCCGTTGCTCCGGGAAGGGGATTTTCAATCGCGGAAAAACGTCCTGGAACGCCGGGTGCGGATCCGCAAGATGCAGGCATTGGCCTCCCGTTACATCCAGGATTTACTTCAGCCGAAGGTGATTCGTTTGAAGCATGAGACCTTCAATCGGCTGTGGCACGCGATCCGATCCAGCCAGAATGAACGGAGTCCGGTGGAAGGGCTGAAGACGCCATATTTGACCAATGCGTTCCTGGAGCAACTTCGTGAGGCGCTGGCAGCAGATCTGGATCGGCCGCTCATTCAATATAAGGATGGGGTGTTTACCTTACGGGATTTCCTCAACGACATCGAGAACATTCCGGTTACCAATCGCTGCCGCATCAGCACTCGATTTCAGTTGATCAATGACCTGGGTATCTGGGTGCGCGATCAATTTTTGCTACGGGAGGCCCACCGGAAGAAGTTGATGAGTCATCCCCGGGTACGTGAAGAGGTGGCCGAGGTTTTGGGAAATTACCTTTACCAGCAGTGTCTGTATCAGATCATGGACACCCTGACGGTTCCCGCTGAGGTTCGGCGCTATTTTAGAGCCAGGAGTGAGGGGAAGAAAGTCGCACCGGCTGTCGATTCCCTGGCCAAATTCTTTTCCCTGACCGAGTGGCGATACTACCAGGCCCAGCGGTTGCTGCACGATCGCATTCTGAGGCAGGTGGGGAGTCTGGAAATTGACAGCGAGTTTTTGCGTGAGGAAGCCACGCGGGTGGATTGGCGATCTCCGGTGAAATTTTTTGTCTTTCGTTTACCTTCCTGAGTTCTGAACGTTTTTCCAGCCAGTTTTAACCCAAATAATGCATGAAACCGCGAATCGCGCGAATGAAACCAAACCATATCCACAAAATTGCGAATAAACCCCGAAATACATTTTCATTCAGATCTGATCCAATGTATTTGATTATTTTTATTTGTGTTCATTCGTGTCATTCGTAGGCTAATGCATAATCTGGGTTTAATGGATGGGGTTGCTGCGTCCAGCGCGCGAAGGCAATGCTGCATGGGGTAAAATTCGGTAAATATGGGTAAAACGTTTTAATTTTTTGGAGAAAATGCGGCTGGATGTTGGGTAATATTAAACCTGAATAAGCCATCGAAACACTTTTTTTGCACAAAATTTGACAAATCGGAGGAAAATCCTTATTATTGGTAAAACGTTTTACTATACTGGAGACCGTTATGTCTGCCACAATAAAAGATGTGGCAAAACGTGCGAAGGTATCGATCTCAACCGTTTCTCTGGTAATTAACAACAATCCCCGTATTTCGGAATCCACTCGTCAACGGGTGTTGAAAGCCATCCGTGAATTAAATTATTATCCCCGGCGCGCCGCCCGGGGATTGGTATCCCACAAAACGGGTAACATCGGATTTATCCTGACCGAAGATCACTTCTCCCGACACGAACCGTTCTACACGCGCATCTTTCTGGGAACCGAATTTGAAGCCCGGGAACTGGAATATTACATCCTGTTGACCACGGTGCATCCGGATTTCAAGCCCACTTCCCGGCTGCCCCGCTTTATTCTGGAACGCAATGTGGATGGGGTAATCTTTGCCGGTAAAGTTCCCGATTCCCTGATTCAATTAATCGAGGCCCGGGGTATTCCCGTGGTATTTGTGGATTACCATCCGCCCCGGGGAAATTATCCCGCGGTGCTCATCGATAACATCTCTGGCGGCATGCTGGCCACCCAGCATTTGATCGATTGCGGGCGACGGCGGATTGGTTTTCTGGGGGGCGATTTTGATCATCCCAGTATTTACGATCGCTATCAGGGGTACCGACAGGCGCTGGAGCGAAACCACATCCCCTTTGAAGACAACCGGGTGGTGACGGACGAGCCGTATCCCGATCGCATCAGTGGTTACCAGGCCATGGAAAAATTACTGGCAAAAGCACCGGATGTGGATGCCATTTTTGCCTGCAACGACGCCATGGCGCTGGGAGCTTTGCAATATTTAAAGGAAAAGCACCGCAACGTTCCTGAAGAAATTTCCATCATTGGTTTTGACGACGTGGAAGCCGACCTGACGGTGGATCCTCGCCTCTCGACCATTCGGGTGAACAAAGAAGAGCT
This sequence comes from Calditrichota bacterium, assembly GCA_013150955.1. Lineage (GTDB taxonomy): Bacteria > Calditrichota > Calditrichia > RBG-13-44-9 > J042 > JAADJD01. Next base: position 401 of record JAADJD010000041.1, on the reverse strand, counting down.
GGGAATTCAGGCCATCCGATTGATGATCGAAATCCTGAACTCCGACAAAAAGCTGCCACGCAAGATTCTGGTTCCAGTGGAACTGATTGAGAGAGAATCCACCTGTTCTATCACAGAAAATCGATAGAACCGGGAGGTTCCCTTTAAATAACATAAAGTTCATTAAAGCGTGGAGGTAAGTATGAAGCATCTATTCAAAGTATGCAGTATCCTGCTCTTTCTTTTTGTTCTGGCAGGGATGCTGTTTGCCCAGGGAACGAACCTGCTGGTGAATGGGGACCTGGAAACGATCGTTCCGGCATTCTGGACCAAGATCAACGATGGTCTGGGTGGAGCGAGCGTGGAATGGTCCTGGGAAGGCGGTGCTGAGGGCAGCCTGAAGTCCTACAAGGTGGTGAAGC